>WTIO01000082.1:71810-229317 GCA_011526365.1 Flavobacteriales bacterium | reverse complement strand
CGGGATCATTGGTAGTTAGGTCAAAAGAAATTACAGTCCATGTAAGCCCTTTATTGGTGCTTTTTTGTACAAACTGACTACCAAAGTACAAGGTGCTATTGGCAAAAGGTTCTTGTGCTATGGCTGCATTCCAGTTAAAACGGGGTTGTCCCTTTTGGTTGGGGTGGGTGGGGCGCACGCTGTAATTGTTGCCCGTTTTCCAGTCATAACGTACTACATAGCCTTGTTGACTCATGGCAAATCCATAGCGTGAATCGTCTTTGTCAGGCACTACATCAAAGCCATCACCAAAGGCTATTTCTTGCCAATAGGCATTGCGTATTCCTTGGGCTTTCCACACATAGGCGGGGCCTCTCCACGACCCGTTATCCTGCATTCCTCCATATACATTGTAGGGGTACTCATTATCTACACTTACATGATAAAACTGCCCCACGGGAATGTTTTCCACAAACCGCCAGCTCGCACCGCGATCGTGGGTGATGTTTAGTCCCCCGTCGTTTCCTTCGATCATAAATTTACCATTTTCAGGGTGGATCCACCACGCATGGTGGTCAGGGTGTACCCCGTTGGAAACCCCATAGGCGGGCATGAGTTCCTTAAAGCTTTTTCCTCCGTCTTCGGAAACATTTACATAGGTAAATACCGAGTAAACGCGGTTTTCATTTTCAGGATCTACAAAAATATCGGAATAGTAAAACGGACGGTTTCCAATTTCATTCTTATCGTTTATTTTTCTCCATTTGATGCCCCCATCATCGGAACGGTAGAGGGCGTTTTTCTTGGCTTCTACAAGCGCATAAATTTTATTGGGATTGCTGCGTGAAATGGCCAGCCCAATACGCCCAAGGGGCCCCTTGGGCAATCCGTCTTTCTCCGTTTTTTTGGTCCAGGTAGCACCGCCATCAACGGTAATATATAGGCCACTTCCCGCTCCACCAGAGTTAAAAAACCATGGGTCGCGTTTGTGTTCCCAAAGTGCTGCAATCAATTTGTTGGGGTTGCTAGGGTCCATTACAAGGTCTGCAGCACCAGTACTTGGATTGGCATAAAGGATTTTATCCCAGGTTTTTCCACCATCTGTTGTTTTGTACACTCCACGCTCAGGATGTGTCCCCCAAGGAGAACCAATGGCTGCAGCATACACGGTATTGGGATCTTTGGGATGAATGATTATGCGATGAATATGGCGTGTTTTTTCTAAGCCCATCAACTGCCAGGTTTTTCCCCCATCGAGCGAGCGATAAATTCCGTATCCACCGTTCAAGCTATTGCGAGGATTTCCTTCTCCTGTACCCACCCATACTACATCTGGATTTGATTGTTGTATGGCTATGGCACCTACTGAGGCTGTAGCTTTATCTTCAAATAAAGGGGTCCACTTGATACCTCCACTGGTGGATTTCCATACCCCTCCAGAGGCCGTTCCTACATACATTATTTCGGGCTGTTGGTGCACTACATCAATTGCTGTAATACGTCCACTCATACCGGCAGGACCAATGTTGCGAGCAGGCGTGTTTTTTAACCACGAAGGATTAAAGTCTTGTGCTTGTACAAAAGAAAGTGTCAAAACTAATGCCCATAAATACGATAGCGTTCTCATTCCTAATATTTTTATTTGAGTCGTAAATATAGCCAAAACTTTACGCACCTCACGGCTTCTTTCTAATGTGTATATTTGTGGGGTGAAAAAGAAATTATTGCTCTTAGGAGTAGCCCTCCTTTCAGTAAATTGCGCTACACGCTACAAGACCTCTGAGTTTCTTATAGCCAAGGCCCCAAAGGCGCCTAACTATGTAAAAAGTGCTAGTTGGGCGGCCCTACCCGGACAATACCCATACGCTTTGACCGAAGTTGTATCCACAACAACAGCAATAAAACCAGCAGATGTTTTTTACTTGTATCCCACATTTTTAACTGATAAAAAGGATGCCCGATGGAACTTTGACATTTGGGATCCTAAAGCACGTGCCACAATAACTGATGTAGCAATTAAGTATCAAGCTTCTGCCTGGGCTACTACGGCCAATTTATTTGTCCCGTTTTACCGTCAAGCACATTATCGTATTTTTTCAGAACCCTATACTACTGCTGGTGCTCCTGCTTGGGCGTTAGCCTATGAAGATATTAAAAACGCATTTTCATACTATTTAGAAAATTACAACCAAGGAAGGCCTATCATTATTGCTGCACACAGTCAGGGCAGTATGCATGCCAAACGATTATTACAAGAATTTTTTGATGGCACCCCCCTGCAGCAACAACTGGTGGCTGCCTACTTGCCGGGAGCGCCCATACGCGAGAGAGATTTCACTACAATAAAGTTTATGCAAACACCCGATGCTACCGGAGGATTTGTGAGTTGGAATTCTTATAAAAAGAAGCATTGGCCCAAAAATTACGCGTCCTATTTAAAGGGAAGTTACAGCACTAACCCTATCACTTGGGATCAACAAACAACAGGAACGGCAACAGCTCATAGAGGGGTATTGTATTACGATGGAAAAATTTATCCTAAAAGTTTAACGGTAGAAAATAAGGACGGTCTTCTTTGGGTAAGTTTACCAAAGTTGCCCAAACGCATTTTTCTCTTTTGGATAAAAAGTTATCACTATGCTGACATCAACCTTTTTTGGGCCGATATAGCAGCGAATGCCCAGCGGCGTATTGCTGCTTGGTATACAAAAAACAAAAAACGCTATGTTGAATGATATTTTTACGCAGATTAAAGATCAGTGGGTACGTGCCAAGCATCAAAAAAAACACCCTTTCCGCTATGTGACACTTACTACGGTTGCTAGTGATTGCACTCCTGAAAGCAGAACTGTAGTGCTTCGGGATTTTGATGCCTCACAATTGACGTTTACCATATACACCGACGCGCGAAGCAGGAAAGTTAAGGCCCTGCAAAAGCATCCTGTGGTACAACTTTTGTTTTACGACCACAAGCGCTTGTGGCAAATTACAGTGACTGCGCGTTTAAAGCGTATGGGAGCGTCCCCCACTATTTACAAGCAACTGCCACCGCCTTCTAGAAAGGATTATACCACAACAGCAGCACCCGGGACTCCCATCGATCATCCCGACCATGTGCACTACAAAGATGAAAATCACTTTTACGCCTTATTTTTTGAAGCTGAAAAAGTTGAAAGCTTGCGCCTCAAAAGGCCCCACCACTTGCGTGCAGTTTTCCAACGCAATGATGACTGGAAAGGTCAATTTCTTACCCCCTAACGAAAAGATTTTTTTGTATTTTACAAAAAAATTAAACCTATGGGTTCCCAAAAATCAAACGAAAAAAATAGTCGTAGAGACTTTTTAAAAAAGAGCGCAGTTGCGTCTTCTGTTTTTATTTTACCCCGTCATGTCCTTGGAGGAACAGGCTTTACCGCACCCAGTGATCAAATGAACATTGCTGCTATAGGTGCAGGAGGAAAAGGACGTTCGGACCTAGTGAATGCCACAGTTAAGGGCAGAGAACGTGTTGCTGCTTTGTGTGATGTGCATCTGGGAGGTAATCATGGGGTAAAACAAACCATGGCAGACTTTCCTAAAGCAAAGCTTTATGAAAACTTTAAGCAAATGCTCGACAATGAACCCGACATTGATGCCGTTACCATCTCTACTCCCGATCATATGCATGCCCCAGCAGCGGTATATGCTATGGAACGCGGAAAGCATGTGTATGTTCAAAAACCCCTAACACACAATATTAGAGAAGCGCGTATGCTCACCGAAATGGCGCGCGATAAAAAAGTGGTTACCCAAATGGGGAATCAAGGGGCTTCTAACCCCGATCAACTCACTGTTCAAAAGTGGTTTAATGCGGGCTTAATTGGAACTGTTCGCGAAGTAAAAGTATGGACCAACAGACCCGTGTGGCCACAGGGAATTCCGATGCCTCAACCCGATGCCTCTAAGAAACCTGCAGACCTGAATTGGGATCTGTGGCTAGGAGTGGCCTCTAAAACTGATTTCATTCCCGGTATGCACCCCTTTAACTGGCGTGGCTGGTGGGAATACGGTACCGGAGCCCTTGGAGATATGGGATGCCATATTATTGACGTACCCTTTAAAGCCCTAGGATTACACTATCCTACTGATGTGGAGTGTAGTGTAGGAAGTCTATATTCTCAAATGTGGCAAAAAGATTACTATCCTCAGGGAGCACCACTATCAACTTATGTTACCCTAAATTTTGAGGCTACTGAAAAAAATCCATCTCCCATCACTATGACCTGGACCGATGGTGGTATCCGACCCCCACATCCCGAAGCAGTGCCTTCTGACGAGCCGCTTGGAGACGAAACAGGGGATAACGGTGTATTGCTTATTGGTGATAAAGGTGTGATTTCTTCAGGAGTATATGGGCTAAATCCTAAGCTGTTTATTAAAGGAGGCGCTATGGAAAAAGGTCCAAAAATTAAGGTAGATGAGCCTGAATACGGACACCAGCGCAAATGGATTGATGCTTGTAAAGCAGGCTTTAACAGTTCCGAGCACCAATCGTTGACTTCTTCTTTTGACTACGCAGGACCTATGACAGAAACAGTCTTAATGGGAAATATCGCCATCAGAAGTTATATGCTGCGTAAAAAGAAACTCAACGGCTATTATGATTATTATGGTAGAAAGAAGCTCCTCTGGGATGGGGACAACATGGTGATTACCAACCTAGAAGAAGCCAATCAGTTTGTTACGCGCCAATACCGAGCTGGTTGGGAAATATAAACCTAATACCTATGCATTGTGCCTAAAATACTTGTCACTGGTGGTTTAGGATATATTGGATCGCATACCTGTGTGGTATTACAACAAGCTGGCTATGAAGTAGTAGTAGTTGACAACCTTGTCAATTCGAAGCCCGAGGTAGCCCTTCAAATTGAAAAAATCACCCAGCAACCCTTAGCCGTTGAAGTAGTAGACATTTGTGATGCACATGCCTTAAAAGGTTTTTTTGAGCAGCATTCAGACTTGGATGGGATCATTCATTTTGCGGCCTTAAAAGCAGTAGGGGAGAGTCTTGCCCAGCCAGAGTTGTATTTTAACAATAATGTAGGAGGAATGTTGCAATTGTTGGAGCAAAGCCCAAAGCAGTTGCCCATAGTGTTTAGTTCTTCGTGTACCGTTTATGGACAGTCGGAGGTATTGCCGCTTCAAGAAGATTTCCTATTTCAAAAAGCAGAATCTCCCTATGGCAGCACCAAGCAAATGTGTGAAGATATTTTAAGGTTTACTGCACCCAAGCAACAACGTAAGGTTATAGCCCTGCGCTATTTTAACCCTATTGGGGCGCACCCTACTGCTCACATTGGGGAATTGCCTCAAGGGGTGCCCCAAAATTTAGTGCCTTATATGACCCAAACAGCAGCGGGGAAACGACCAAAATTAAACGTGTTTGGTGCTACCTATAACACCCCAGATGGCAGTTGTATTCGAGACTACATCCATGTGATGGATGTTGCTCAAGCACATGTTAAAGCCATTGAGCGTCAGCTGTCACAGCGCCAAGTGGAGCCCTATGAAGCTTTTAATATTGGTACAGGAAAGGGACACTCTGTGTTAGAATTAATCCATCTATTTGAAAAGGCTACTGGTGTTGCTGTACCACACGCCATAGCGGCCCCACGCGTAGGAGATGTGGTAGCTGCTTATGCTGATACACAATATGCGGAGACCACTCTAAACTGGAAGGCACAATACAGTATAGAACAGGCCTTACAAGATGCCTGGGCATGGGAAAAAGCAGCACCCAATGAGTAAGAAAGTAATTTGGATTACTGGAGCATCTTCAGGTATAGGTAGGGAACTAGCCCTCCAATATGCTGCCGCTGGGAATTGCCAGATCATTCTTTCTGCCCGAAGAACCACAGTTCTTAAAGAAGTACAAAAGCTATGCAGCCAGTGGTGTTCAACCGAAATTTTGCCTTTCGATTTAAAAAACACGGTAACAGCTTCACAGCATGTTGAAAAAGCAATTGGATTTTTTGGACACGTAGATCTATTGATTAATAACGGTGGGGTCAGTCAACGCTCGAAAATTATGGATACCGACTTTTCGGTATTTGAGACACTAATTCAAGTAGATTATTTAGGAACTGTAGCCCTTAGCCGTGCACTATTACCGCATTTTATCCAGCGTCAACAAGGGCATTTTGCTGTAGTTACCAGTGTGATGGGAAAATATAGTTCCCCTTACCGCGCAGGCTATGCAGGGGCCAAACACGCCCTTCATGGTTTTTTTGATGGGTTGCGTATGGAGCATGCTGAGGATGGCGTGGCGGTCACCCTTATTTGCCCTGGCTTTGTACAAACTAATATTTCTTTGAATGCCCTCACTGGGGATGGAAGTGCATTGGGAAGCAACGATCCTACTACAGCCTCAGGTTTAACACTAAAGCCTTTTTGTAAAAAAGTCATCCGTGCAATAGGGGATAAGCAATGGGAGGTGTATTTTGGAAAAAAAGAAAAATTAGGGGTATATCTTAAACGTATCTCTAACAGATTATTACACTATATTGTAGTACGTTCAAACGTACGCTAAATAAAATTTTATGGCTAAAAAAATAACCCGACGTAATGCGCTTGCAGGACTAGCGGCAACCAGTGGCAGTTTAGTCACCGCTCCTTTTTCTTACGCCACTTCATCCTCTACCCAGACGGAAATCAAGCCGTGGAAAGGAAACATTAACCATTCTGTATGCTATTGGTGTTTTAATGCTATTCCCTTCGAACAATTTGCCCAAGAAGTTAAAAAAATGGGATTGGTAGGCATTGATTTAGTGGTTCCAGAAAAATGGCCGATACTAAATAAATATGGCCTTCAATGTACTATGGCTGAAGGAGCTGAAATCAGTTTAACCGAAGGCTGGAATGATACACAATACCACAGCACATTAATCAAAAACTACAAAACACATATTGAGTTGTGTGCAGCTGCAGGAATAAAAAATTTAATTTGTTTTAGCGGGAATAGACGAGGGATGGACGATGAGACAGGTTTATTAAATTGCGTTAAAGGATTGCAACAAGTGCTTCTCCATGCAGAACGCAAAGGAGTTACCTTGCACATGGAACTGTTTAACTCCAAAATAGATCATCCTGATTATATGTGTGACAACACGCCTTGGGGAATTGAATTGTGTGAACGATTAGGGTCTCCTAACCTTAAACTCCTTTACGATATTTATCATATGCAAATTAGTGAGGGAGACATTATACGTACAATACGGGATCACCACAGGTACTTTGGACACTATCATACGGCAGGTGTGCCCGGGAGAAATGAAATTAATGCCACGCAAGAATTGTTTTACCCTGCAGTTATGAAAGCCCTACTAGAAACGGGCTATACTGGAGTGGTAGCTCAGGAGTTTATTCCAAAAAACCCCAACCCCTTAGCTGCTTTGCGCGAAGGGGTGGCGATTTGTGATGTGTAACTAGTTGTATTTTGCGGGTTGGCCCTTAGGGTCTGCCATTTTGATAAAATTCCGAATGTCCTCATTCGCTTGAATTAAATCCTCATAACGCAGGTACATCATATGCCCGCTGCGGTAACCTTTAAAGAAAAAGCGGTCCTTCATTTTACCACTTGGATCCACTTGCCACATGGTGTACTTAGCATTGAAATAAGTGGTCGCTCCATCGTAATAGCCCGATTGAATCAACACTTTTAAATAAGGATTTTGTGCCATCGCCAATCGCAAGTTATCTCGGGTGTTGTCATTGTCGTTGTTCCACGGACGTACAGGACCAAACATATTGTATTTTACGTCGGTAACAAATTTTAATTCCTTACGGATATAATGATTGATGGCCGGAGTAAAGGAATGCAGCCAGGAGTCCAACTCTGCGTTGTAGTCTGGGCGTACTCCAGCATCTTTGCGGTCTATACCAGTGTACCGTGAATCTAATCGCCCTATGGTTTTACCTTGGTCACGTAGTAAATCTTTCCAAAAAAAGCTGGTGGGCACATCTAAATTATGCTGCAAAATAGCTGTTTTGGAGAGTCCAGAGAAATAGGCCATTTTATCCGCTACAGCACTTTTTTCTTCCGCCCCAATAAAACCGCCCTTTGCTATGGCAGGGATTAATGTATTGATGGTGTAGTCTTCTGCCATGGGAAGCACCGCTGTTAAATCTTGCTGTTGCAATTTTTGCGGAAGCTGTTTGTGGTACCATGCAGCTGCGGTGTAATAGGGTAAATTGAGAGCCGAAGATACCGGGCCTCCCACTCGAATCACCTTATAGTCTGCTGGCGAAACCATAATTACTCCATTGAGGAACATCCACTGGTTTTCTTGTAAGGCTAGGGATAGCCCCATTACACGGGTGCCACCATAGCTTTCGCCAATAAGGTATTTAGGCGACTCCCAGCGTTGTTTTCTATTGACAAAAGTATTAATCCACTCTGCCAAATAGCGGATATCTTCATTGATGCCAAAAAACTGCTTACGATCAGCTTTTTTCCCATCTACTTCTAAAATTCTCGAGTAACCTGTATTCACTGGGTTGATAAATACAATGTCAGCTACATCCAGTATGGAGTGGGGATTGTTTTTATAACCATAAGGTTGTACCGGGTAGCCTTCTTCGTCAATATTTAAAATACGGGGTCCTGTGTAGGCCATGTGCATCCACACAGATCCCGAGCCAGGCCCACCATTAAATGAAAATATTAAGGGTCGTTTAGCAACGCTTTTCCCATTGGTACGTTTGTAGTAGGTGTAAAATAAACTCGCAATAGGGTTGCCATCGGCATCCCAAACGGGTTGGGTTCCTGCATGTGCGGTATAATTTACTTTTTGTCCTTTAATTGTTGTGGTGTGGTTGGTGACCACTAGAGTGTCAGCAGGAAGTGATCTTTTTTGTGCTACGCCAGATAGTGAAATAATAAGGGCGAGAAGCGTAAGTAGTTTTGGTTTCATAAATATGTTTTCTTGTTGAAACAAGATACTAATTTATATCAAAAAAAAAGCCACTCAAAAGAGTGGCTTAAGGAATATAAAAAGTGTTTTTTATTGCATTTTAATATCTACACGTCGTTCGAATTCTACTCGACGGTTTGCTGCTCTCCCTTTCATGGTAGCATTATCTCCAAGGGGTTTGTCTTCGCCATATCCTTTGGAGCTAATTCTGCTTTCTTCCACACCGGCAGCTATCAAGGCAGCTTGAACAGCAGCAGCACGTTTCTCAGAGAGTGTCATGTTGTAAGTACTACTTCCGTCGCTAGAGGCGTGTCCTTCAACAATAATCTCAGCATTAGGATATTTTTTAAGTAATTCGGCCAACTGACTAACTAAGGATTCTCCTTGATCATTTATTTGAGTGCTGTTTGCTTTAAAGAAAATTTTAGCAGTATCACTTTCAATAAGATCAACCAGTGCTTGAGGTACAGCAGGACATCCGTTGTTTGCAGCATCTCCCGCTTCATCGGGGCATTGATCGTCTTTATCAGCAACACCGTCATTGTCGCGGTCAGCCCAAGGACAACCGTTGTTTGCAGCCTCACCAGCTTCGTTAGGACATTGGTCATCTTTATCTGCAACACCGTCTCCATCACTGTCAGGGCAACCATTCATATCAGCTGATCCTGCAGCATTAGGACATGCATCATCACCGTCGGCAATGCCATCGCCGTCACTGTCAGGACAACCGTTTAGCTCTGCAGATCCTGCCTCCTCAGGGCAAGCATCTTTGTTGTCTGGAATCCCATCACCATCGGTGTCAGGACATCCTTGGAATTCTTTTAAGCCAGGAACATCGGGGCATACATCTTTTTTGTCAGAAACACCATCTTTATCAGCATCTCCAGCTCCAAAATTATAACTTACACCAATAACATGTTGAAGGTGATTGTAGGCATAATTTTCAGAAGCAGATCGGTATGAGGTGCTAATGTTCGCCATTAAATTGTCATTTAGGCGAATACCAATTCCTGCACCACCGTGTACTGTTCTTGAAACTTCGCGAGAGGGAAACATTCCTTCACTATCACTATCTCCTTCAGAGAAATTAGAGAATCCATAACCAGCGAAAAGGTACGGGAGTACACTCTCACCAGATCCTATGTTGTATTTTACGATTCCATCAAGGGAATAATAATCTAAATCGTTACCATTAGATGCAGCTTCTGAAAGGGTATTGTTAGCGTACTGTACGCCAAGAGAAAACCCACCTACAATATATCTTGATAGGCTTAGCGCAGGAATTCCAAAGCTAGCTCCGGCATCAACTGCGTCGTCTTGGATACTTACGATGTTCGCACCAGCACTAACAGCCCAGGGGTTTTCTGAAGTTTGTGCAATTGCGCTTCCTGTAACTAAAAGAAGTAAAATGGGGTAAAAAATTAATTTTTTCATTTGTGATTACATTAATGTATATATACAAAAATAGCATTTTTTTGTTTATTAATTTAATTTTTACATCTTCACTTTAAGCATGGTGTTTATTTGTTATTTTTTAGGTATTTGTGGAGCATTTGATCGTGATACACCAGAAGCAATACATTTAAAATTTTTCGCGTTGGTTGGTCTCTTTAATTATTGAATAATTGTTTACCTTTCATTGACCAACTACATCAATTATGAAAAGAGCAATTAGTCTTTTATTTATTTTTATTTGTTTTAATTTTTTTGGGCAGGAGCAACTGGCGTATCAAGTTCCAAAAAAGGCACTGAAAGACCTGGTTGACGTGGATTTGGCGCCTCGAGTCTTGCGCAACAGTTCAGCGACCAAAATGGTATTACTATACCGTCCTACATACAAAAGCATTGCAGACTTATCAAAAAAAGAATTACGGATTGCAGGACTTCGTGTGGATCCTGAGCGTTATATTGGAAGTCGCACCACCTATATTCACCGTGTGGCGGTGGTAGCCCCAGCAACAAGCAAAACACCAATAGATGTTTCAGGACTCCCGGAACATCCCAAACTGTCCAATTTTAGATGGTCCCCCGATGAGCAAAAAATTGCTATGACCCATACCGCTAGCACAGGAGTTGAACTCTGGGTGTTGGATGTGAATACTAAAGTGGCTAAAAAAGTTTTTTCGGAACCTATTAATGCTACTTTGGGCTCCAGTGTGGGTTGGCTTAAAGACAGTAATAACTTGTTGGTAAAACTTGTTCCTAAGGACCACCAACCAATTGTTAATAAAAATGAAGTGGTGCCAGTGGGGCCCAAGATTACAGAAAATAATGGTGAAAAAGCACAAAATAGAACCTATCAGGATTTAATTAAAAATCCTATAGACGCACAAAACTTTAAGCAGTTGAGTAGATCGACCCTCCATTTGGTGTCGCTTGATGGTTCGCATCGTGAGTTTTTAGCCACAAAAATGTACCGCAGTGTGCAACTGTCTCCCAATGGGAAATATGTGCTGCTAAATTTTGTAAAAACACCTTTTTCGTACTTAGTACCGTACTATCGATTTCCCTTAGAAACTCGTGTTTATGACCTTACTGGTCAACTGATTAAAACCATAGATGATGCTCCACTTCAGGAAGTGTTGCCTAAGGGTTTTATGGCTGTTAAAACAGGAAAACGCGCTATTGGTTGGCGCAGTGATCGTGGAGCTACTTTGTATTATTACAAAGCCCAAGATGGTGGTGACCCAGAGGTTGCAGTAGCATACAGAGACGCCCTCTACCAATGGGAAGCCCCTTTTACGGCACCTCCAAAAAAGCTTACACAAGTACACAATCGTATAGCGGGAATAGTTTGGGGTAACGCGACAACAGCCATACTTTATGATCGTTGGTGGAACACACGCAATTTAAAATCTTATGTGTTTAATCCTTCAAAACCCGAACAAGCAGCAACAATTATTAGTGACCGAAACTATCAGGATGTATACAGTGACCCTGGAGATTTTGTTACCAAACGCGGTGTATGGGGGAAACAAGTATTGGCACTTAAAGGCAATAAAGCATTTCTTTTAGGGGATGGTTTTACAGAAAAGGGACAGTTTCCATTTCTGGATCAAATTGATTTAAAAGCTATAAAAACCAAACGGTTGTATGAATCGTCCTACACCAATAAGTTCGAACAGTTGTTGGATTTCAATCCGGCTAAAAATGAACTTTTTGTCCGTATAGAGTCCAAAACAGATTACCCCAATTATTATAACCGCTCCCTTTCGAAAAAGAATAAGCTAGATCAATTAACCTTTTTCCAAAATCCCTTTGAGTCTTTGGGGGAAGTAGAAAAAGAATTAATCACCTATAAAAGAAAAGACGGCTTAGACCTTAGTGGCGTACTTTATACCCCAGCGGGTTATGACAAATCCAATCCGAGCAAGTTACCCATGATACTGTGGGCCTATCCTAGAGAGTATAAAGACAAATCCAGCGCTGCCCAAAAAACCAATAATCCAAACCGATTTATAGCTCCCAGTTGGGGGTCTCCTATTTATTGGGTTACACAGGGGTATGTAGTGTTGGATCGTGCGGCATTTCCTATTATTGGTGAAGGCAACGAAGAGCCAAATGACACCTTCCGAAGCCAGTTGGTAGCTAATGCTGAAGCAGCCATTGACGCTGTGGCAGGACTTGGATATGCGGACCGGGAACGCGTGGCTGTTGGTGGTCATAGTTATGGTGCCTTTATGGTAGCTAATTTATTGAGTCACTCCAACTTATTTGCAGCTGGAATTGCAAGAAGTGGTGCTTACAATCGCACGCTTACTCCTTTTGGCTTTCAGAGCGAATCGCGATCCTACTGGGAGGCCCCAGAGGTATATTACACGATGTCGCCTTTTATGCATGCTGAAAAAATGAAAACTCCTTTGCTTCTAATTCATGGAGAAGCCGACAATAATTCTGGAACCTATCCCATGCAGAGTGAGCGCTATTACAATGCGCTAAAAGGTTTGGGAGCTACCACCCGCCTGGTGATGTTTCCCAAGGAAAGTCACGGATATCGAGCTAAGGAAACCATTTTACATTTAATTTGGGAACAAGATCAATGGTTGGAAAAATACGTGAAGAATAAAAACACAAATTTTGTCACTAATAAAGATAAACCCAAAGGATAAACCAAAGTTGAATCACTAAAATAATACTATGAAATTTGTAGCTGTAATTACACTTATAACAATGGTAATCATGCTTGTTGCAATTGCACGAGATATGATGCAATCCGGGGACTAATTTTTATCTCCGGTACTTTCGACTGCACTCAATCCCCGTTTTTGGGAATCAACAGTACCCCATAGGGTGGCTGAGCGAAGTCGAAGCCACCAGTGCTCAGTCGAAGCCACCCGTGCTCAGTCTAAGCCACCAGTGCTTTTAAACTAAATACACCTTTAGGTGGAAATGCTTCTCGTTAATTAATTATTATTTCATCGGCAAATACCCAAGACGGCAGTCCAGCAGCGTGATGCCAGTAGGGGGTAGGGGTGTTTTTCGCAATTACTTTTATGTAGCGCAGTTGTTTTTCTTTAAACTGTGTCCCAAAATTTTGAATGGTATTTACTTTACTTTCTTTGGTTAAGGGAGTGTTATTTTTTAGTGTTGCCAGCTTCAAATAGTTTTTCCCATCAGTGGATCCCATATAGGTCACCTCGTTGGGGAAGAACACCACATGATTGGTCACCTGTAAAAAGGACAGGTCAATGCTGCTGATGGGGGTGGGTTGTTCTAAATCCACAATAACTTCTAGGTCATTGCCTACATAGCCCAGCCAATTGGCAAAAAAGCTACTGCCCCCAAGTGCTCCATCCGTTAGCACTAGGGGGTCTTCATTAGCGTATTTAGTGGGTTTGGTTAGGGTGACAACTTTTTTCCCAACGGCTTTATTTGGCTTACTAGCTGTGGTTACTGCCAGGTGATAATTGGCGGTGTATTCCTCTACCGTGAATCCCATTTCGTTCATCAGTCGAATGTTGTTGGCCTTGGTTGTAGTCTCAAACGTATGGAGTAGTTTTTCCACACGTGGGCTGATGGCTTTTGTTCCTGCTGTGTTTGTGGTAATTAATTGCAAGTTTGTGTTCAGGTTTTTTCTACTGGCTTCAAGCACGGCGTAGTCCACGCCCAAACGTGCCATTTTTACCCGATTGAGCACTTTAGAATTTTGTTTTACAGCTTTTTCAGCTTGATCAAAAAGGGAGGTGTAGCGTTCCAATAGCTCGGGACGTAAAAAAGCATCAAAGGCTTGAGAGGGGTCTCCGTAAAGAAATAAGAAGAAGTCCTTTTTTTCTAATTCTTTGTGAATAGCAGTAATATATTCCTTTATGAAGGGCCCTGCTGCACCGTAATATCCATTGACAAAATCGGTGAGTAATTCATCAAAATCCTGATCGGGATTCCATAGTAATTGTGCAGTGATATAGCTTCTTAATTCAAAAAGCTCACTGGGGTTATTGCTATGCTGCTCAAACACCCATTTTGCATTGTTGTCCCTAAAAAGTTGCACATTATCTTGCAGAGTATACAGGTTGGGAAAGGGGGCAAGAAAATTGGTAAACTGTGTGGTATAATCCCAAATGCGGACATTTTCCGTTAAGGCACTCCACCCTCTGAGGTCATCGGCAAAGTCGGTGCATTTTTCTGCAATGGGTGCACTGCGGTCACACTCGATGGAACAGAGCGTAATAAGTACATTTTTGCGTGGCCGTGTTTTGGGTGGTTTTCGTGTGTATTGATACGCCAGGGTAGAAATGGTTTTATCGGGAAAATTTTCTGCCACCGCATTTACAAAGCGAATCATGGTTCCTGCAGGGCTGCCTTCCTCGGTGTCTATTGCACTGCATTGATCGCATTGACAATGCTGTTGGTTGTCATCTTGACTCACCGATAGTACAGCTGCATCTGGATATTTTTCAAATAAATCGGCCACCTTTTGATTGGCGAGGTCCAACACTTCCGGGTTGGTTAAACACAATTGCGTTGGCAAGCGTTTTCCATCGCGAAGGGCGTAGTATTCAGGATGGGAGGCATAATAAGTTTCTTCGGGGAGGAAGCGATGAAAAGTATGTACACGCGCTTCTGGGACATAATAGGGGAATGAGCTGTTGGTGACCTTTTGTACAGCAGCAAAATCTGGATTTTCATAATACAGTCGCGAATGCACTGTACGAGTGGTAATTTCGGGAGTATAGCTATAATCTATAGCGGCCAATTGTAGGTTTGAGTTGGTGGGTATTTCTGTGGCATTAGGGGCATACCAGCGGCACCCTAAAAAGTCCTGTAAAAAAGTATACACTGCATTTGTTGTGGCTTCGGCCGAGCCTCCCAACAAGGAAATGTGCTCTCCTTTGGTCGTTATACGTATGCTTTCAGGTGAAGCCACGGCATCGGGAGCAATTCCTACAAGAATAATTTTCTTGTTGTTGTCGTTTTGGGTAGCAGGGCGTATAGGCAGGGCAACTCCTGTAATCGCTTTAAAATATTCCTGCAATAATTCCGCAGCAGTAAAAGCCGAACTCGTAGTGGTTGATTGATACGCAATTTCATAGTCCGATTGTCCATCCTTTGCCAATGTTAAAGTGGGTTTTTGACAAGCAGTAATGAGGAGTGCCAAGAGCACTAGCAAGTAATAGGGTTTGATATTCATTGTGTTTAATTAGTTTCTTTTGTTTAAGATAAAAAATAAAGTGCAATTGAATTTTACTTTAGTGCCATTAAAGCTGTATTGGTCTTCTAAATTGTTTTAAAAATAATAATCCATTGTAATATCTTTTTAGATTTTCTACATTGTGGGTAACAAAACGAAACCAAATGCTACGATTATTTAAACTTATTGCCTTGTTCTTACCTCTTAGTCTATTTGCACAAACCTTCATTTTTAATGGGAAAAACTTGGACGGTTGGCAAATTCACGGCACGGAAAAATGGTATGTTGAAGATGGCTTATTGATTTGCGAGAGCGGCCCAGATGCTGAATATGGATATTTGAGTACTGTTAAGTATTATGACAATTTTGAATTGACGTTAGAATTTAAACAAGAGGCCGATGGCAACAGTGGTGTTTTCTTCCGCTCAACATTTGAAGGCACTATAGTCAGTGGCTGGCAAGTGGAGGTAGCCCCTCCCACACTACATACGGGAGGAATTTATGAGTCGTATGGTAGAGGTTGGTTGATTCAACCCGAAGCCGAAAAGGACAAGTACCTTAAAATGGGGGCCTGGAATACCATGAAAATTAGAGTAGTAGGGGGCCAAGTGGACACCTATTTAAATGGTCATCAAATGGTGCGTATTACTGATGAAAAGATTGGCGCGGGGAAGGGCAGTATTGCACTTCAAATTCACTCCGGAGGCGGCATAAAAGTGAAGTGGCGTAATATAGCAGTCAAGGAACTATAAGGTATTGTGAACTATGGAAAAAAGAGATTTTTTAAAATCGGTAGCTCTTGGAGTTGGCGCCAGTTTATTGCCGGGCCCGTTACGTGCGTTTGGAACTAAAGAAACCCTGCGAACCGCGCATGTCGGGGTAGGCAATATGGGTTTTGAGGATTTAAAGGCCATAGCTGCGCATCCCAATGTTGTTGTTACTGCACTTTGCGATGTGGACAGCAACTACCTCAAAAAGGCGAAAGCCCTTTTTCCCAAAGCTAAAATTTTTAAAGACTATCGTCAAATGTTTGGTGCCATTTCAAACGAAATTGACGCTGTTATTGTCTCTACCCCCGACCATACTCATGCACCCGTTTCACTGCTTGCCATGGAAAACAACAAGGCTGTGTATTGTCAGAAGCCCTTAACCCACTACGTGTCTGAATCGCGGGAGTTACGACAACTGGCGAAGCAAAAAGGCTTAATTACCCAAATGGGCATACAGGTACATTCCTTTTACGATTATCAATTGGCAACCCTAATGATTCGAAAAGGAGCCATAGGAAAAGTGCGTAAAGTTATTGCTTGGTCAAACAAAAACTGGGGGTATGATGGTCCACTGCCACAAGGAAAAGATCCCATACCCGAAACCTTAGACTGGAACCTTTGGTTGGGTACCTCAGTAGAAAAACCTTACAAGGAAGGCGTGTACCACCCTGGGAACTGGCGTAAACTTATGGATTACGGTTGTGCGACCCTCGGGGATATGGGAGTGCATATTTTTGATACGCCCTACAATGCCTTAGCACTGGATTTGCCCAAAACAATAACCAATAACTGCAGAACACCCAACGGCTTTGGTTATCCTGAGCGCAATGAAGTACATTATACTTTTGAAGGAACTCCCTACACTACAGCAGATTTTGAATGGCAGTGGTACGATGGTGTTGCAGGACCAAAAATAAGTCCAGAACTAATACTGCCTAAGGAAGATGAGTTACCGGGACAAGGCGCTATGTTTATTGGTGAAAACGGAGACCGCCTATTATTACCGCATTTTATGCAGTTACCAAAGTTGATAGCTAATGGAAAATACAAAGACTATGATCCTGCGGTTTACGACCCACAAAATACTCTGGGGCCTCCGGTGCGCGACTATAAAAATGAATCCTTAAAACACTATCACCAGTTTATTGATAGCTGTTTGGGTAAAGCGACCTGTTCAGCACCCTTTGAATATGCCTCGCGGTTGACAGAAACCATTTTACTCGGGGTAATTGCGGGACGTTTTCCCAATACCACACTTCAGTACGATAAAAACGCGGCGGCTTTTGTGCTCCAAGAGGCCAATACTTATTTAAAAGGGGCTTATCGAAAGTTTTAAGTCCTCGGTGCGCAGTTGCTCCTGCTGCATTTTAAAAGTTGATAAAACTTTAATTGACTTAGTTGGGAAAAATAGTTTTAATTATCATAAAAAGTTTGAAAAAGGTAACCTTTAATAATAATTCATGTTTAATGAAAAACGATATGAAGAATTAATAAACTTACTGCTAAAACCCACCCCCATTTTTTAGTTACTGAATTTGCAGGCTTGAATAGCGAATACAAAGAATTAAAATGACCTTGGCTACCGACAAATGATATTGTCAAACCTATAAAAATAACTAAAAACGCCCGAACGAAATAATTTAACCCAGGGATCAAAAATTGTATGCCTAAGTTTAGTGGAATAGTAAAAATAAATGCAGCTAGTACAAAATTTAAATTTGGACGAATTAATAAAACCGCACTACAAATCAACACAACAATTCCACAATTTATGTAATACCTTAAATTGTTCAATGTGTGTGTAAAGGCGGAATTTGGGTTATTAAATTTTAAGTAAAGTAACACAAGTCCCATCAACAAAGCAGTGCCAAGACTAAATAAAATGGCTTTTCGACCAGCAGATATTTTTTCTCTGTCACTGGCTTTAGGCTTAATATATGATGCATAAATATCCGTAGACCATAAAGTAGCAATTGAGTTAAATGTAGAATCTACAGTGCTCATTAATGAAGCGAATAAGCCACATAGTATAATGCCTTTAATGCCTATGGGTAAATAGTTTTTTACAATGTAAGGGAAAGCAAGATCAGGTTCTGCTAAACTATCACCTAAAATACCATAAAGAGCGATCCCTGGAAGAATTATAATCACTGCCATGAAGTATTTTATCAAGCCTCCTACCATAAGTCCAGTTTGAGCCTGACTAACACTTTTTGCTGCCAATGCACGTTGCATTACAGTTTGATTAGCACACCAGTAATTAATATTTAAAAAGAATAACCCAAAAAGATGAGTCCAAGGTAAGGTTGGATTACTGGCGGGAAGGTGCAAATGCATTTTACCAGGAGTTAATGTATATAGTTTATCCCAACCCCCTAAATGACTAATTGCTGTCAAACAAACAATAATACCACCTACTAAAAGAACACTAAATTGTATAATATCAGTCTTTACTACCGCATTTAATCCACCAAAATAGGTGTAAATAGCAGAGAAAACACCTAAGAAAATTATCAATATTCCAATTCTTAATATTCTGTTGCTATGTAAAATTTCAAGCTGTTCACCAAAAACCATATCTGCAGCGTAAGCCCCCCAAAACAAGGCAGCACCTAAAGTTATTGTAGCAAAGAGTGCCATGTTGGTTATAGAATAGAATAAGGCAATACGTTCACCTAATTTTTTTGCAATGAATTGAGTAATCGTTGTAATTTTTTCATTGAGAAATAGAGGTATAAATACGAAAGCACCAAGCAAAATACCTTGAACAGAGTTAATTTCAAGATTTGCTTGGGCCAAACCAAACAAGTAAGCTGAACCCATCATACCCAGAAATTGATAACCCTGAATATTGGTAGCAATAGTTGAAAGTGCAATAGAATACCAGGACAAATTCCTAGAACTTAAAAAGTATTCCTCTGCACTACTATTGGAACGAACTTTTCCTCTCAAAGCAATAACGAAAATGATTGTAAAGTAGAAAAGTACTATTATAAAATCAATCATCTCATTAGTTTCTAGGCCCTTTTCCTAGAGGGCTATAAGGAGTTTTCTTTGGAATGCGTCCAAAAACTTCTGGCAAAGAAATTGTTTTAATACGTGGCAATATATATTTAGCAAAAAGCTCACATTCCCTCAGGTGCGGGTAACCAGAAAATATAAATGAATGAATTCCCATTTCAATATAACCCTCTAATTTGGACACAATTTGGTCAGGGTCGCCAACCAATGCAGCTCCACAACCTGATCGTGCTAAACCAATACCTGTCCAAAGATTAGTTTCAACATAATATTTTTCATCAGCCTGTTCGCGAAGTTGTGATTGTCGAGCTACTCCTAATGAAGTTATATCTTGTGATCTATTACGAAGAGATGTTCCCACATCGATATTTAGTTTTGACAATAAGCTTTCAGCATACGCGCGAGCTTCTTTTTCTGTCTCACGAACAATCACATGTACCCTAAGTCCAAACTGAATATATCTATTATAGGATGCAGCTTTTTTTCGCATATTATTCATTAATTCTTGCAGTTTTTCTTTAGTTTCTGGCCACATTAAGTAAACATCACAGTGCTCTGCACACAAGTCAATACCTTCAGGGGAATAACCCCCAAAATAAAGTAATGGACCACCGTTTTGCTGATATGGTTTTACAGGTGCTGTTGGTAAATTTAATTTATAAAATTTTCCATGAAAATTGATTTCATCTTGGTTCCAGGATTGTTTTAATATTTCAATAACCTCTCTTGAACGCATATATCGTTCTCTTGAATTCAATTTTGTTCCAGGTAGGTCAGAGGAGATAATATTAAGTGTTAATCGTCCTTTAAGCATGTGGTCTAATGTTGCAATGGCTCTTGCCAACATTGGAGGATGAATTTCTCCACAACGGATTGCTGCTAAAAAATTAATCTGTTTGGTTAAGGGCCCCATTCCTGATACAAAAGCTAAAGTGTCTTGCCCCACTTGATAGGAAGATGGACATAATATATTTCGATAACCTAATTTGTCTGCAAATTTGACAATTGACGAAGTATTCTCCCAATTACTTTTATATATAGGATTTCTATGACCTAGGAAATCGTCATCTCCATCACACAATGGAGCAAACCATGAGATTTCTGCTCCATCAATCTTGAGTGAACTGTTTGTTTTCATCAACACAAGGTTAAGTAAAAATGATCTTTTCTCAAAAGCTTATCAGAAACTTCAAAATGATATCTTACAATTTTATTTTGGATCAAAAGAACAATTAAGGTAGGTTGAAGCGGTTATATATATCAAAGGCTAATGCTTAAATACTTATCCATATTTCTAAAAAATTATTATTTCTGTGTCAAAGTAAAATTATAGTATATTAGAATAAAAAGGTTTCATATTGAATAGTTTATTAAGTTATCTTGACCTAACCATCATTGCGTTATATTTTATAGTGATAATGGCATTAGGGATTTGGGTAGCAAGTCGAACCAAATCAGGTGAAGATTTATTTTTAGGCGGTCGTAGTTTAACATGGGGAGTAATTGGTTTTTCTTTGTTCGCTTCAAATATTTCAAGCTCTACTATCATTGGACTTACTGGTGCAGCATATTCTAGTGGAATTGTCCAATCGGTTTACGAGTGGATTTCTGGCATACCACTGATTATTGCAGCTTTTATATTTGTTCCACTTTATCTTAATGCTAAAATCACCACTATCCCCGAGTTTTTGGGGCAACGTTTTGATCGTCGATCTCAAGTATTTTTTTCTATTGTAACTATTATAACCAGTATTTTGGTAGAAACAGCGGGAGGCTTATACGCTGGAGCCATTGTTTTAAAAACATTTTTCCCTTCCATTATTATTTGGCAAACTACACTTACTTTGGCCTTCTTTGCAGGAATTTATACAGCTTTTGGTGGGTTGAAGGCTGTTGTATACACCGATACCATACAGGCCATCGTTCTCATTTTGGGGAGTATTGTATTGACTTACACTCTATTTGGAAAAATGGATTTTTCTATAGAAGCTGTACTGGCTGCCGCTCCTGAGGGTCATTTTTCAATTTACCGTCCTCTTGGTGATTCCACTCTTCCATGGCCAGGACTTTTTCTAGGGGTACCCTTACTTGGGTTTTGGTATTGGTCTACCAACCAATATATTGTCCAAAGAGTCCTTGGTGCTAAGGATGTAAAACATGCTCGATGGGGTGTTTTGTTAGGTGGTTTCCTTAAGTTGATTCCATTGTTTATTATGGTTATACCTGGAGCTATGGCTATCAGCCTGTACGAGGGAATTGATAATCCAGATATGGTTTATCCAACCATAGTGACTGATGCCTTGCCAATGGGTTTGGTAGGCTTGGTTCTAGCGGGTCTTATTTCTGCAATTATGTCCAGTGTAGATTCTACTTTAAACTCTTCATCAACACTTGTTGTGGTTGATTTTATTCAACCAAAAAAACCAGAACTTACATCCAAACAAATCCTTTTTTATGGACGGATAACAACCTTTGTACTTATGATTATTGCGGCTGCCTGGGCTCCAATGATTGAAAACTTTGGTGGTATTTGGATATATCTACAACAGATGTATACTATTTTTGTCCCCCCTATAGTGGTGTTGTTTTTAGTTGGTGTCTTTTATTCACGTGGAAACGGTGAAGGAGCTTACATGACTCTCTGTTTAGGAACGATATTGGGTATCACTTTTTTTGTATTTCAGCAGCTTGGATGGTGGTCCTTACATTTTACTATAACTGCTGGGATCGTTGTGGGTATTTCTGCCTTACTTTTTATAGTCTTTAGTCATTCAGCGCCTCCACCAAGTAATGAGGTCATAGAAAATTTTACATTTCGAAAAGAACTAATCAACCAAGATAACGAGGGTATAGTTTGGTATCAGAATTATAAGTATTGGGCACTATTATTATTTGTGTGTATTGTGATTCTATTTTTTATTTTAAAATAATTAATGATGATTGAAAGAAAATGGTGGAAAGAAGGGGTTGTGTATCAGATTTACCCACGTTCCTTTAAAGATTCAACAGGAAATGGAGTGGGTGACATTGAAGGAATTATCCAGAAATTAGACTATTTACAATCACTCGGGATCACAATGATTTGGCTTTGCCCTATTTATGAATCACCAAATCATGACAATGGTTATGATATTTCTGATTATAGAAAGATTAGCGATGAGTTTGGTGGAAGTACTAGCTTTGATAGATTGCTTGAAGCTATGCATCAAAGAGGGTTGAAACTAATTATGGATTTGGTTGTCAATCATTCTTCAGATGAACATCACTGGTTTAAAGAAGCTAAAAAAAGTAAAGACAATCCCTATCACGACTATTACATATGGAGAGGGGATAATCAAAATCAATCACCCAACAATTGGCAATCGTTTTTTAATGGTAGTGTGTGGAAATGGAATGATACTACTGAAGAATATTTTTTGCACCTATTTACTCATAAACAACCGGATCTGAATTGGGAAAACCCCAAGTTACGGCAAGAAGTTTATGATATTATTGAATTTTGGTTGGACAAAGGCATTGACGGTCTTCGGATGGATGTTATTTCACTTATCTCAAAGCGTCTTGAGTTTTCCGATGTACCAAACGATATGCCTTTTATTGACGTCATGGAACAGGTTTATGCGAATGGTCCACGGGTTCATGAATTTTTAAAAGAAATGAATGACAAAATACTTTCAAAATTTGATGTTGTAACTGTAGGAGAAGGCCCTGGTGTGAATTTAGAGCATGGACCTCGCTATGTATCTGCCACTGAAAAGGAACTGAACATGGTTTTTCATTTCGATCACCTCACAATAGATTATGGGCTAGAGGGAAAATATGATCCTGTTCCAATGTGTTTTATTCGTTTTAAATCAATTTTCAGCCAATGGGATAAAGCTTTGGCGAACAACGGATGGAACAGTATTTTTCTTGGTAATCACGATTTTTCACGTATCGTTTCACGTTTTGGGAATGATGGTATTTACCGCCTTGAATCATCAAAATTATTAGTAACATTATTAATGACTTTGCGTGGCACACCCTATATTTATCAAGGTGACGAAATAGGTATGACTAATGTTTCCCATGAAAGCATTTCCGATTATGATGATGTTGAAACTCAAAATGCATGGAGAGCTGCAGAAGACAAGGGTAAGGATATGAATAAATTTATGAAGGCAGTTCATTGGCAAAGTCGTGATAACGCTCGAACTCCGATGCAATGGGATGACACCGAGTACGCTGGATTTTCATCAGCAAAACCTTGGATTCCTCTCAATGAAAATTATACATCAATTAACGTAGCCGCCGCCGATGTAGATCAAAATTCTATTTTAAATTACTATCGGCGAGTAATTGCATATAGGAAGGCTAATCATACATTGATTTACGGTTATTTTGAGGACATAAACCCTGAACATCAACAGATTTTTTGTTACCGAAGATGGGATACTTATGGAGAATTTTTAATTGTTCATAATTTTAGTGATCATGCCGTAGATTGGGAAAATCCAGATAAAACATTAACTTTTCAAATAGGTAATTATGATAAACAAAATAAAAGTAAATTAGCCCCCTGGGAAAGCAGAATATTTTGTAAAGTATGATATTTTAAGTTTTATTTATTCCCCAATGCCTCCAATCTAAATCTCCTCTAACCTATTGTTATTCAAAATTATATATATGCTATTCCCTGATGTGGTTTTAGGGGGTGGTTTTAAGAGGTTTTGTGTAACGTGGTTAGGGAAACTGAAGACATCTTAAGTATTCCTTATAGCAATCACACCCCCTGTGTTTCAGGAAATGAGTTTTCTGTTGAGGTTGGGGGTTGAGATTTGATATGTAACCTTTCTTTTAAATTTCTACTAAAATCAATACATAGCAAAAACTATTGAGATTTTGTAATTGATTACAATCTTTAAAATTCTTTGATGGGACTTGTGTGCAAATAGTGTGCAAGTGAGAAACAAAAAAAGGGACCACATTACTGCAATCCCTTTTTTATAAAGTGACCTCGGCAGGATTCAAACCTGCAACCTCTTGAGCCGTAATCAAGTGCTCTATTCAGTTAAGCTACGAGGCCTGATGGGCAGCAAATATAATTGTTTTTCCCGTAGTTCTAAAATTTTGTAGAATCTCTTGTGGAAGTGGTATCTTTACCCGAAAATAAAGGCGTTTGGACTTTTTAGCTGTTGCAATAGGAATTTATCTTTTAATAGAAGGGGGGAATTGGTTGATGAAGGCAGCAGTTTCTCTTTCCTTGCAATTGTCTATTCCAAAAATTGTTATCGGTATGACGGTGGTATCATTTGCCACTTCAGCACCGGAACTCATAGTGAGTGTTCAGTCGGCCCTAGCGGGCTATCCCGATTTGGCATTGGGAAATGTGGTTGGTTCCAACATTGCTAACCTGGCCTTTGTGTTGGCTATCACCATTATGATTGCTCCCATTAACGTCACCAAAAGTTTTTACATCAGCGATTGGCCCATGATGATGTTTGCGACACTGTTGTTTATGGCATTTATATTTTTTGATGGGGAACTGAGTAGAGGTGAAGGGATAGTGCTGTTTGTTCTCCTTCTTCTATTTTTAATTTATCTGTTCCGTTTCCAAAAGCAAGCAGTAATTGATGAGGCCCCTGAAGATGACGAACAGCTCCCACTTCATAAAACCCTTGGATTTTTAGTGCTTGGTGGCGTTGGCCTGTGGTTAGGCTCCGAAGTGTTGATTGGTGGTGCTGTGGCCTTGGCCCAACAGTTAGGTGTCAGCGAACGTATTATTAGTGTATCAGTAGTTTCCATTGGAACGAGTATTCCAGAACTTTCGGCCTCCATCATTGCTATTCTCAATAAGGAAAAAGCCATTTCGTTGGGTAACCTCATTGGCTCAAATATTTTTAACATCCTTGTTGTTATGGGAATTACTTCCATGATTGTCCCTATACAAGTAGTAGATTCGGGCTTGTTATACAATGATATGTTTTGGATGTTGGGAATATCTTTACTTGTTCTTCCCTTAGTGTTTTTCCCCTCGGGGAAAAGCTTAGAGCGCTATGATGGGATCATCCTAATTGTGCTCTACCTATTGTTTTTAAGTACTATTATATAAATAAAAAAACCGGCATAACGCCGGTTTTAAATATTAAAAGGTTGACCTGTTTACAGTTTGGCACTCTTAACAGTTTTAATGATGCGGGCAGCAATCTTATACGGGTCGCCATTAGAAGCTGGGCGTCGATCTTCCAACCACCCTTTCCAGCCGTTTTCTACCGTTAGAATTGGAATTCGGATAGAAGCACCACGGTCTGATACACCATAACTAAATTCGTTAATGGACTGTGTTTCGTGGTCTCCTGTCAAACGCTGATCGTTATCGGCACCGTACACATCAATGTGTTCTTTAACTACCGGGCGGAAGGCCTCACAAATAGCTTCGTAAGTTTCTTTAGACCCACAGGTTCGCAATGTTTCGTTAGAGAAGTTGGCGTGCATTCCAGAACCATTCCAGTCGGTTGCGCCTAAAGGCTTGGGGTGCCAGTTGATGGCCAGTCCGTATTTTTCACCTAGGCGTTCTAACAGATAACGCGAAATCCACATTTCATCTCCAGCAGCTTTTGCTCCTTTAGCAAAGCATTGGTATTCCCACTGGCCTGCTGCAACCTCTGCATTAATTCCTTCTACATTTATTCCAGCATCCAAACACATATCTAAATGTTCTTCTACCATCTCACGACCAAAAGCATTTTTTGCTCCTGCAGAACAGTAAAATTGGCCCTGAGGGGTTTGATCTTTTGGAAAGCCCAGTGGGAGATTTGTTTCGGGATCCCATAAAAAATATTCTTGTTCGAAACCAAACCAAAAATCGTTGTCGTCATCATCAATTGTGGCACGTCCATTTGATTCATGTGGGGTTCCGTCGGCATTAAGGACTTCCGTCATTACGAGGTAACCATCGCGGCGGTCAGGGTCCTGATACATAGCAATAGGCTTTAACAAGCAATCCGAGGAGCCTCCCTCTGCTTGTCGGGTGGAGGAACCATCAAAGGACCACAGGGGACAGTCTTCTAGTTTTCCACTAAAATCTTTTACAATTTTTGTTTTGCTTCTTAGGTTAGCTGTGGGTTTGTACCCATCCAACCATATGTATTCTAATTTTGCCATACTTTAAATATTTTCGACTAAAATAGTTTTTTCAATACATACCCCACATAAAATAGGGGTCTATTTATTACATATTATTAACACTTTTATTATACCCCCAATTTTTTAAGGGTTAAATTCTATAAATCGTATTTTTTCTCAAATTTAGGAAGTACATTTGCAAAAGTAGGCAAGTTCACTTTTTGTCATTTGCTTTCTTAGCTGCCCTTAGTAGTAATTTAATCTGTAGTAATATGCATACCACCACATCAGTTTCAGGAACCAGATATTCTTCTTTGTACGGTGCCAATGTTTTTTCCAATCAACTCTTAAAACAGTTTTTAAATGATGAAGCTTATGCGCAGTTTCAAGCAACAATAGATAAGGGAGCGCGAATTCCCCGTAGTTTGGCCGACCAAATTGCAGTGGCTATGAAATCTTGGGCCCTAGAAAAAGGAGTAACTCACTATACCCATTGGTTTCAACCCCTAACAGGAGCTACAGCAGAAAAACACGATGCCTTTTTAACGGTAACCCCTGAAGGTGCGGTAATTGAAAAGTTTGATGCCAGTCAACTCATTCAGCAGGAACCCGATGCCTCAAGTTTCCCAAGTGGAGGTATTAGAAACACATTTGAAGCCAGAGGATACACTGCTTGGGACCCCAGTTCTCCTGCATTTATTTATGGAGAAACTCTTTGTATTCCTACAATTTTTGTCTCCTACACTGGCGAAGCACTAGACTATAAAACTCCTTTGATAAAGTCTATCCAAGCCGTGGATGAAGCTGCTACAGCAGTATGTAAATTTTTCGATAAAAATGTGTCCAAAGTACTTCCCACCTTAGGTTGGGAACAAGAGTATTTTTTGGTAGATAAAGCCCTTGCTGCCACACGTCCCGATCTTGCATTAACTGGCCGAACACTATTGGGCCATGCTTCCTCAAAGGGGCAGCAATTAAACGATCACTACTTTGGCTCGATCCCAGCGCGCGTTTTAGCCTATATGAAAGATTTAGAAGTTGAATGTATGCAGTTGGGAATTCCAGTAAAAACCCGTCACAATGAAGTGGCGCCCAATCAATTTGAATTGGCCCCTGTGTTTGAAGAGGCCAATTTGGCTGTGGATCACAACAGCTTACTGATGGAGGTAATGCAAAAAGTGGCGTACAAACACGACTTTGAAGTCCTATTCCACGAAAAGCCTTTTGCGGGGATTAATGGCTCAGGGAAACACAACAACTGGTCTCTGGCCACAAATACGGGGGTGAATTTATTACGCCCGGGGAAAACTCCCATGAGTAATTTACAATTCCTCACCTTTTTTATCAATACCATTCGGGCGGTACTTAAACACGAGTCACTTTTGCGCGCTTCCATTGCTAGTGCTAGTAACGACCTGCGTTTGGGGACCAATGAAGCCCCACCAGCGATTATTTCTGTTTTTATTGGAAAACAACTCACACAAGTTCTGGAAAATTTAGAGCAGGTGTCCAAAGGGAAACTATCCCCTGAGGAAAAAACCGATTTAAAGCTCAATGTCATTGGCAAAATTCCCGAAATATTGTTGGACAATACAGATCGTAACCGTACATCGCCATTTGCATTTACAGGGGATAAATTTGAGTTTCGTGCCGTGGGAGCCAAGGCCAATTGCGCTAAACCCATGACGGTGCTCAACGCCATAGTGGCTGAGCAACTACAGTATTTTCACGACGGTGTTGAGGAGTTGATTCAAGGCAAAAACATGAAGAAGGACGATGCAATTTTTAATTTGCTTCGCGAAGAAATTAAGCACATTAAAAAAATTCTTTTTGAAGGGGACGGCTATTCCGATGCCTGGAGAAAAGAAGCTCAGCAAAGGGGCTTGAGTAACAACCGCACTACTCCGGAAGCATTAACAGCCTACATTGACAAACCTGCTGTGACCCTTTTTGAAAACCTTCATATTATGACTGAACGGGAACTCCAAGCCCGCTACACGGTTGATTTGGAGGAATATACTTTGCGCTTGCAAATTGAAGCCCGTACTCTGGGGGACATTGCCAGAAATCATGTGATTCCTACTGCGATAAAGTACCAAAATACTCTTATTGAAAATGTACGGGGCCTTAAAGAAATTTACGGAGACAAGTTTCTTACCCATGCTGCCGAACAAATGACACTAATTGAGCAAATTGCAACGCATATCAGCAACATCAACACCACTACTACAGAGATGATTGCTGCACGAAAAAAGGCCAATGTAATGACAAGCGAAGCTGAAAAAGCTGCGGCTTACAGCACTACTGTAGCCCCATATTTTGATACCATTCGTTACCATTGTGACAAGCTAGAACTTTTGGTAGACAACACCCTTTGGCCCTTAGCAAAGTATCGGGAGTTGCTTTTTGATCTGTAAAAAACCAGATTCTTTTGAGGCGCTTCGCAGGAGATGTTTATTTTTGTTTGAAATACCATCATGAGTCCGTCAAAAAAATATACACTACGCGGGGTTTCTGCCCAAAAGGAAGATGTGCACAATGCCATTAAGTCAATTGATAAAGGACTCTATCCAAAAGCATTTTGCAAAATTATTCCTGACTACATAGGAAATAGTGACAATCACGCCCTGGTTATGCATGCTGATGGTGCAGGAACAAAATCCTCCTTGGCGTATTTGTATTGGAAAGAAACGGGAGACCTTTCTGTTTGGCGTGGGATAGCCCAAGATGCCATAGTAATGAATATCGATGATTTACTTTGCGTGGGCGCAACCGAAAACATTTTGTTGTCGTCCACCATTGGACGCAATAAAAACAACATTCCGGGCAGCATTATCGCCGAAATTATAGCGGGTACCGAAGACTTTTTAGCGCAATTGCGTGCCGCAGGAATTTCAGTGTACAGTACAGGGGGCGAAACTGCAGATGTTGGCGACTTAGTGCAAACGATTATTGTAGATTCTACCGTTACAGCACGACTCCCTAAAAAGGATGTCATTGACAATGCTAATATTCAGGCTGAAGATGTCATCGTAGGATTGGCGTCCTACGGACAAGCAACCTATGAGAAGGAGTATAATGCCGGAATGGGCAGCAATGGATTAACCGCAGCACGTCATGACGTATTTCATGCTTCCTACGCTCAAAAATACCCCGAAAGTTTTGATGCTAAACTGCCTAAAGATTTAGTGTATTCAGGCTCTAGAATGCTTACCGATCAACTGCCCAACGTACCTATTGATATTGGTAAAATGGTGCTTTCGCCCACACGAACCTACGCTCCTGTAGTTAAGAAAATTTTTGATGAAATTCCCCGAGCAGACATACACGGAATGATTCATTGTAGTGGTGGAGCGCAAACCAAGGTGTTACACTTTGTTGATCAATTACATATTATTAAAGACAATCTACTGCCAATTCCACCTCTCTTCCAACTCCTACAAAACGAAGCGCAAACGCCCCCAAAAGAATTATACGAGGTGTTTAATATGGGCCATCGCTTGGAATTTTATGTGACACAATCCCATGCAGAAACCATTATTGCACTGGCAAAAAGTTTTAATATCGACGCCCAGGTAGTAGGGCGAGTGGAACCTCACGACGCTAAAAAACTCACAATCACGTCCCCACTAGGAACTTTTGAATATGCTTAATTTACGCTGGTATTTTGTTGCATCCCTTACAGGTGTTATGACATTCACTTGTGCCTCTACCGTTTTGGCACAAGATGCAGCTTCTCTGTTTGCATCCCTTCAGGAGGAAGAAACCGCAGAAACACCTTTGCTTCCCGAAAGAATGTTGTTTACCCAGCGGTTATTGTGGGGAAAGAAGGGCTTGTTTCGCGCTACCAATATTGCCCCCTTAACCAAAGCCCAGCGGGAAAAAGAATTACGCCTGCGCAGAAAACTGCTGATAACCCACCAAGCAATAGGCTATCTTACACTGGCAGGGATGGTGGCACAAGGGATCCTTGGAGGACAACTCTACAATAGAAAATATGAGTTGTATGAAACCCATAAAACACTTGGAAACATTGTTACGGCTACTTATTTTACAGGCGCGGGCCTGTCCTTATTTTCTCCACCCCCTTTGGTAAACAAAAAAATCAAAGGGTGGTCAAGCAGTAAAGCCCATAAAGCACTGGCAACAGTGCACCTTTCTGCAATGATTGCCACCAACCTACTTGCGGAAGAAGATCGCAAGTTTCACCGAGCCGCTGCCTATACTGCTTTTGGGAGCTTTGCCTTGGCCGTGGTTGTATTTAAATTTTAGCTATGAAAAAAATTCTATTACTTCTATTTTTTGGAGCACCCTTTGTGGGTGCTGCACAGCAAGCCTCTTGGTTACTAATGCCTGCGGAATCCACTATCACCTATTACGCAAAACATCCGCTCCATCGTTGGTCTGGAGAAAACTCAAAACTCAAGGGTATTGCAAAGCTGCAAGAGGGGGAGGCACTGCCCAGTCAGCTAGCTATTATTGCTACTGTGCGCGATTTTGACAGCCAAAATGAAAACCGTGATGCCCACGCCTTGGAGGTTTTAGACGCACTTGATTTTCCCGATGTAAAATTTTATTGCAATCAATTTGAAGCGACTACCTCGGATAGCCTTGTGCTTCAAGGTGACCTCGAGTTCCATGGGGTAAAAGTTTCCAAAGCCATTACGGCAGCGTTCACGAAGTCTAGTGATGGGTTTCAATTGCAAGGCCGTTTTGGTTTTAATGCTTCCGATTTTGGACTTCGGTTGCCCTCATTTATGTTAGCTAGGATCGATGATGCCATTCAAATTGCATTTGATGTCCGTTTCAGTCCACAAATTGTGGAATAAACACGTATTTTTGAATACAGCTATCTATGTTAGACAAACTACAAATAGTAAAACAGCGTTTCGATGAGGTCAACGACCTTATTATTCAACCCGACATTATCGCCGATCAAAAGCGCTACGTTCAACTCAACAGAGAATACAAGGATTTAAAAGCCCTCGTAGATAAGGCAGCAGTTTACGAAACCCTAGTAGCTAATATAGAAGAAGCCGAAGCCCTTATAAAGGCCAATGAAGATGCCGAAATGCTGGAAATGGCGAAAATGCAACTGGACGAGTCCCGCTCGGCACTCCCCGAACTGGAGGAGGAAATTAAATTTATGCTGATTCCAAAAGATCCGGAGGATGCTAAAAATGTTGTGGTTGAAATTCGCGCCGGTACAGGAGGGGATGAAGCGAGTATATTTGCTGGAGACCTCTACCGAATGTACACCAAATATTGTCAAGACAAAGGATGGAGTACCAGCTTGGTAGATGCCAATGAAGGTACAGCAGGAGGTTTTAAGGAAATAATTTTTGAAGTTAGTGGCGAAGAAGTTTACGGCACCCTGAAATACGAATCAGGTGTGCACCGCGTACAGCGCGTTCCACAAACCGAAACACAGGGTAGGGTACACACCTCTGCGGCAACAGTAATGGTGTTGCCCGAAGCGGAAGAGTTTGATGTAGAAATTAATATGAATGATGTCCGAATTGATTATTTCTGTTCTTCAGGACCAGGGGGGCAATCGGTAAACACTACCTACTCTGCAGTGCGTTTAACCCACGAACCCACAGGAATTGTCGCTCAGTGTCAGGATCAAAAATCACAGCATAAAAATAAAGACAAGGCACTCAAAGTGCTTCGTTCGCGACTCTATGAGTTGGAGTTGAATAAAAAATTGGCTGAAGATGCTGAAAAGCGCAACGCCTTAGTGTCTTCTGGGGATCGTTCCGCAAAAATTAGAACCTACAATTATCCGCAAGGACGGGTCACCGATCATCGTATTGGCATAACACTTTACGACTTACAAAACATCATAAACGGGGACATTCAAAAGCTTGTAGACGAACTGCAACTCTATCAGAATACGCAAAAACTAAAAGCAGCAAGAGAGGAATTATAATGAGTACAACAGCACTTTTTAAACATATTCAAGCGCAAAAATCCTACCTTTGTGTAGGGCTGGATATTGATTTAGACAAGGTGCCGCAACACCTCTTAAAAGCGGAAGATCCCATTTTTGAATTTGCTAAAGCCATCATTGATGCTACGGCACCCTATGCTGTAGCCTTTAAACCCAACCTTGCCTTTTTTGAGACTTATGGGGTTTCGGGTTGGCAGGCTTTGGAAAAAACCATTCGCTACATTAAAACCAATTATCCAAAGCATTTTGCTATTGCAGATGCCAAGCGTGGAGATATTGGAAATACAGCAACACGTTATGCCAAGGCATTTTTTGAACAAATGAATTTTGATGCCGTTACCATTGCCCCTTATATGGGTAGAGATGCAGTAGAGCCCTTTTTGGCTTTTGACGGTAAATACGGGATCCTCTTAGCGCTGACTTCCAATCCTGGTGCAGCAGATTTTCAAAAGAAAACCCTGGACGGGAAACCTTTGTTCACCAAAGTGTTAGCTACTGCTTCAAGCTGGGATAATGCCCACAATTTAATGTATGTGGTTGGCGCTACACAAGCCGAAGCCCTGCATCAAATTAGAGCTATTGTACCCAACGCATTTCTTCTAGTACCAGGTGTTGGCGCTCAAGGTGGCGATTTAAATCATGTTTTTGCTCAAGGGCACAATGCCCAATGTGGGCTTTTAGTGAATGCTTCGCGAAGTATTATATACGCTGGTTCCGATGAACAATTTGCCTCAGCTGCAGCACAGCAAGCGGTTCAGTTACAGCAGCAAATGGAAGTGCATTTAACAGAAAATAATTTGCTCTAATGCTGCATTACAAGGTACATAACTCCAAAAAGCCAAACGCTCAGTGGATTACATTTGTTCACGGTGCAGGAGGGAGTTCTGCAATATGGTTCCGACAAATACGTTATTTTTCGAGGCATTTTAATTTGCTCCTCATCGACTTGCGGGGGCACGGGAAATCAAAAGGATCCCTTGATATTCCCTCCAATAACTACACCTTTGCAGCAATTGCCGAAGAGATATTTGAAGTCATTGACCATTTAAAAATTACTGCGTCACATTTTGCAGGCATTTCTTTAGGAACGCTACTAATACGAGAAATTGCCAATAAAAAACCTGAACTCGTCCGGTCAGTGATTATGGGGGGTGCGGTGTTGCATTTAAACTTTAGAAGTCGAATGTTAATGCGTATTGGAAATACCTTAAAGTCAGTAATGCCCTATATGTGGATTTATAAAGTATTTGCACTAATCATCCTTCCCAAACGCAATCACAAAGAATCTCGGTTGATTTTTGTTCGCGAAGCAAAGAAGCTCTATCAAAAAGAATTTGTGCGCTGGTTTAAGTTAACCTCTGAGATTATCCCCAAGCTTAAGATTTTTCGACAATTGCCACTTAATGTACCCACATTGTATATTATGGGTGCCGAAGACTATTTATTTCTTCCTGCGGTGGAGCAAGTAGCCAAGCAACATGCCTCTGCTGGCTTGTTTGTAATTCCAAAATGCGGACATTTGGTCAATATCGAACAGCCTGAGGTGTTCAATAAAACCATGTTGCAGTTTTTGCAACAACCTGCTATTTAATCCTTTACTCCAGGCTGCTGAATATTAAAGCCCTCTTTGGCTTTTGCTTCGTCAACCATTTGTTTTACCTGCTGTAAGAGTTGTTTTGCGTCATACACTACCCCGTTACTAATGGTGTATTTCACCCCTCCAACGCGAACCACTTCGTTGTCTTCGGTGAGTTTAATAGCCCCTGTGCCGTAGAGGACCTTAAAGTTTTCCAATGGGTTTTCTTCCACCAAAACTAAATCTGCTTTTTTCCCAACGCTTACCGTTCCAATTTGATCGTCCATTCCCAAGGCTTCTGCACCGTTAAGTGTTGCAGCTCGTATGACTTCTAGGGGGTGAAAACCAGCTTCGCGAAGCAATTCCAATTCACGAACATAAGCAAAGCCATAGAGTTGGAAAATAAAACCAGAATCAGAACCAGTGGTTACACGCCCACCGCGGTTTTTGTATTCGTTGATGAAGGTCATCCACAATTTAAAGTTTCGTTTCCAGGCCACTTCTTGTTCGGTCCCCCAAAAATGCCAGTACGACCCATGGGAAATTTTACTAGGCTGATAAAAGCGCCAAAGTGAAGGAAGGGTGTAGTCTTCATGCCATTCGGCACGGCGTGCTCGGTGGAGGTCTCTACTCGCTTCGTAAATATTAAATGTTGGATCTAGCGTAAAATCCAGTTCCAAGAGTTCGTTCATTACTGCATTCCAGTGGTCAGAATAGGGAGGGGCCGCTTGTTCCCAAAGTTTCCCTGCTTCTTCAAAGCGATGCTGTTCATTCTGATAATTGTAATCTAAGGGATAGTTTTGTACAGTACGATCCTCAAATAGTGCCTCTGGCAAACCGTACCAGTGTTCCATGGAAGTGAGTCCTGCACGGGCAGAATGGAGTACATTCCAACGGGCTACGCTGAGTTGTGCATGGTGACATGCGGAGCCTAGTCCCAGTTTTTTATTTTCGTCCAATGCCGCTATCATAATTTCTGGATCTGCACCAAAAAACTTAATTCCATCGGCACCTTTTTTGGCGTTATTACGGACCCACGCCCGTGCTTCTTCTGGAGTGTTAACACCTAATTTACCTTGCCCAAAACCTGTGTATGCGAATATTCTTGGAGCAACAATTTCATTTTTTTCACTTCGTTTTTTAAGATCGAGGGTATATTCTATACCACGACCACTGGGTTCACGTACCGTGGTTACCCCATGTGCTAGCCATAACTTAAAAACATAGTCCCAATCGGCACCTTGTGCAGTACCACCAATATGGCCGTGCATATCAATAAACCCTGGAAGTAGATACATTCCTGTGGCATCTATTTCTTTTCCACCAGCTTTTAGTTTGGGTCGGCGCGCCTCATTTATTGGGACGCCAGGATAACCCACCACTTGAACTTTTTTAATGGTGTTATTTTCAATTACTACATCAATGGGACCTTGGGGTGGAGCACCATTACCATTGATCAGCGTGGCACCGCGAATAATAAGTTGTGCATAGGGACCTTCAGCGGCAGGGTTGTCTTGCGCAACTGTTAGTGGGGAGTAAAGTAAAAAAAGGGCAATAAAAAAGAGGTAAGTGGTTCGCATTTGCTATAGTTTTTCCTAAATATAAGCAAATCCACTTACCTCTGAAACCTAAAAAAACAAGAATGATTTGGAGTTAAAAGCTATAAATGGCAGCAACAATAAATGAGGCCAATTGTTTTTCGGGCAAAAAATTAGCGCCAGTGAAAATGGAGGCACTTGCTTGGTCTAATCGCAATTCGGGCTTAAAGGTAAAGTTCCCGTTTGTATAGCTCCCAGTAAGTGTGATTGAGGTGTTGTCCACATCGGGTTGTTCAAACACTGTGCTATCGTCATAAAATGCTTCAAAGCGCAAACCAAGAGCGAAGGTAGAACTCATCGTGTACTGAGGGTATAAGGCTACGCCAGAAAATCCAGTATCCTCTCCGCTGTAATTGGTAGCATTGACCCCAAGATAAAATGATTCTGATAGATCAATTCCACCTGTAAAATCGATTTGCGTTTGCCCCATCCCCGAGAGAAAATTTATATACTGTCCATAAAACCCAAGTTGGGCCCCAAACATATATTCATCACTGGGGTTAAACTCTGTCAAATCCGTTGGATTAAATAAACCAACCATATACGACCAGTTGTCGTTGATGGTGTAGTCTAACTTAATTCCTGTGTGTGAAAATGGGCCATAGGAAAACATATAAGAGGTGGAATAATTAAAGTTGGCAGCCGGGGAAATTACCTCATAACCTAAAAAGGTGTTGAAGTTTCCTAAGGTTAACACCGTCTTTTCACCAAATTTGTAAAACACATACAATTGATTTACAATGGGATTAGATCCATCGGTTGAGTTGAATACTGCTTCATTTCCCCGAGGCCCAAAAACAAGATCAGCGACAAAACCCGATTTTTCGGTTTCATAGGCTGCTATAAGATTGGCCATCCCTAAAGAAAATCCGGGTAAGTTAGCAAATGAGGTTGCGGGTGCTTGGCCTTGATCTTCGTTAAAGTTGTATCTGAAGTAAGTGTCTACTGTGCCAGATAATTCAAAAGTTTTTGGGGTTTCCTCAGCTTCATCTTGAGCTGACACTCCACTAAATGTGGCGCATAAAAGTCCCGTGAGCAATAGTTTGCTTTTTAAAAATTTCATAATGAATGGTTGGTTTTAGTTGGTTATAGGCTGATTAATGTTGGTTAAGTCGGAAGTCTGCATAGGCATCCATGCCGTGTTCCATAGCATCGAGTCCTTTGAGTTCTTCATCTTTGGAAACTCGTAAACCGAGTACAGATTTGATGATAAATAAAAGTATGAAGGCGCTTACGGAGCTAAAGGCACCAATAATACCTACACCTGTAAGTTGGATAAGGAATTGGTCGAGCCCTGCCATTGCGCCAAAAATTCCTACAGCAAGTGTTCCCCAAATGCCACAAATTAGGTGTACGGCAACAGCTCCCACAGGGTCGTCGAGTTTTAAACGATCAATTAGTGCCACACCTAGTACAATAATTACTCCTGCAATTATTCCTATAAAAATGGCATCTGTAGGGGCCATCTGGTCAGCTCCTGCGGTAATTCCTACCAGTCCACCCAGTACGCCGTTCATAAACATGGTGAGATCAAAATTTTTGTAGAGGACATTGGAGAAGACCGCAGCGCTAACTCCTCCTGCAGCAGCAGCCAATGAGGTGGTTACCAGGGTTAGGGAGGTTAGTGTTGGATCAGCCGACAGCACAGAGCCACCATTAAATCCAAACCATCCAAGCCAAAGTATAAATACGCCTGCGGAAGCCAGTGGGATATTATGCCCAAGGATTACCATGGGTTTTCCTTCGCTATTGAATTTTCCTATTCGGGCCCCTAGTAGCCAAATGGCAATTAGCGCAGCCCATCCACCAACAGAATGCACAAGTGTTGAGCCTGCAAAGTCATAAAAGCCCCAGGAATCTAAAAATCCACCGCCCCATTTCCAAGAGCCTACGATGGGATACACAAGTGCTACATAAAGGATGGCGAAAAGCATAAAGCTGCCCAATTTAATACGTTCTGCTACAGCACCTGAAACTATAGTAGCTGCTGTTGCGGCAAACATGCCTTGAAATAAAAAGTCTGTCCACCAGGTGTAGCCTCCATCGGCATAGCCAAAGCCCATGCCCCCATCGGGAGGGTAAATTCCAAATCCAGCGAATTTTAAAAACCCTAGATCGCCGTCTTCAAAACCGGGATACATTAAATTAAAACCTACAAGGCAATACAGTAAAAGGCCTGCGGTGATTATAAAATAGTTTTTGAATAAGATGTTAATGGCGTTTTTTTGGCGTGTAAGTCCAATCTCGAGGAGTGAAAAGCCCAAGTGCATAAAAAATACGAGTGCCGTACACACCATCATCCATATGTTGTTTGCGGTGAGTGTTATTGCTTCCATAATAAATTAGTTTAATGATTTGCTACCCTTTTCTCCTGTACGAATGCGGTAGGCTTCCGCGATATCGGAGATGAAGATTTTTCCATCACCTACGCGGTCGGTGGCGGCGGATTTTAAAATGGCGTCTACGGTGCGTTCCAAAAAAGAATCGGATACCACTATAGAAAGGAAACGGCGTTGAATTTCTGATGTGCTATAGGAAATTCCTCTGTACACATGACCTTGTTGTTCATTGCCTACACCGGTAACATCCCAGTAGCTAAAAAAATTCACCTCAACTTCGTGGAGTGCCGCTTTGACTTCGTCGAATTTTGACTTGCGAATAATAGCTTCTACTTTTTTCATAAATAAATGATTTTGCCCAAAAATATCATTAAAAGAATAATACCCCATAAAAAATGGGGGTGCAAATATTAATTTTTAATAAATTGATAATTATACCCCTAAAAAAATAGGGTATTGAATTTGATAAGTAAAAAAAATGAAAATATTGCTGAGATTTACTTCCACAGGCTGTACCCTAAATAAAGCAGGGACAGGCCTAGGCCAAAGCTAATACCGTTGTAGAGCACAAAATTCACAAATGTATTTTGTTGTAACAGTTGTTGCCCGTCATTAATAAGGGAAGAAAAAGTAGTAAGTCCGCCACAAAATCCTACCAAAAGAAATAGTGCTGTGTTTGATTTCAGCTGACCACTTTGTGATAAATAACCAGCTAGTACACCAAAAAGGAAACAGCCCAACAAATTTGCACCCAGTGTTGCCCAAGGAAAAGTAAGGTTGGATTTTGGGCTAATGAACTGAAATGCGAAGCGCAAGGCGCTACCTAGGCCCCCACCGAGAAATACAATAAGCCATTGTTTCCACATATTAAGTAGCTTGAGTGAGTACTTTAATTAAAAACAACAGGAGCAGCAGGGCGACAAAAACCACTAAAATTTTATAGCTCCCCTTAAAATAATTGCGGTTGCGTTTTTTATCTCCTTTATAGGACCATACGATGACCATAAAAAAGGCAATTACAAAAAAGAGGGCAAAATAAAGTTGTCCTGTACTAAACATGCAGTGGTTTTTTTGTAAAATTAGCAATAATTACACACCTTAATACTTATACAGTAAAGAATCAACCCACGAAAACAGACAGCATGATTAAAGATGAAATTAACGCAGTAGAAGCATTTCACTCCGCTTTTGGTTTAGGAATTGCCACACAACCCACAGCAACACTAGCAAAAGAAACCATAGACTTGCGGTTTAACCTAATGAAAGAAGAAAACGAAGAATACCTTGAAGCTGCTGCTGCTGGTGACTTGGTAGAAATTGCCGATGCTCTAGGTGATATGCTTTACATTCTTTGTGGGACCATCATCACCCACGGCTTTCAGGATAAGATTACAGCGGTTTTTAACGAAATCCAGCGCAGTAATATGAGTAAACTTGGCGCCGATGGAAAACCCATTTATCGTGAAGACGGAAAAGTGCTCAAAGGGCCAAATTATTTCAAGCCCAACCTAAAAAAGATAGTTGAGGATTAAAGTACTTTGTATCTCCAATTGTACGGATCCTCTAGGGTATTGTATTGAATTCCCACCAAGGTTTCTTTTAACATTTGAGCAAAGGAATCTGTTGGGGCTTCAATAGGGTAGTAGTTGTTTTGAAAGCCAAAGCCTTCAAAGGGACTAATCACCACTGCGGTGCCACAGCCAAAAACCTCTTTAAGCGCTCCCGAAGCGTGTCCCTCTACCAATTCTGCAATGGCAATAGGCCGTACAGAAACTGCAAGCCCTTTGTCTTTTGCAATTTGCAAAATACTTTTTCGGGTTACGCCATCGAGGATGCTGTCGCTAGTTGGCGCAGTAATCAATTCATCATTTAGGCGCACAAACACATTCATGGTTCCCGATTCTTCTAAATTTTGGTGGGCCGAAGCATCGGTCCAAATGACTTGCTGGTAGTCCTCTTTTTGGGCCAAGCCTGTGGGATAAAATTGAGCAGCGTAGTTTCCAGCGGCTTTGGCATATCCCACGCCTCCAGGTGCTGCACGACTAAATTTTTCTTCTACTTTGACCCGCATAGCTCCCGAATAATAGGCCTTTACAGGGGAGCAAATGATCATAAAACGGTATTCTTTTGCTGGGGAGGCCTGAATTCCTGCCGTATTGGCAAACACAAAAGGACGTACATAAAGCGAGCTTCCTGCATCTGTAGGAATCCAATTCTGGTCTAATTTTAATAGGGCGTTAAGTCCTTCAAAAAAATATTCTTTAGGAAAAGCAGGAATAGACAAACGTTCAGAGGAGCGATTGATACGGTTAAAATTTTCATCGGGTCGGAACAACCAAACGCCTCCAGCGGTGTCTTTGTAAGCTTTCATGCCTTCAAATACGGCTTGCCCATAGTGCAAGGCGCTCATGGAAGGGGCAATAGAAATAGGCCCATAGGGAACAATTTCTGGGGTTTGCCAAGCACCGTCCTTAAAGTCGCAGATAAACATATGATCTGTGAATATTTGACCAAATGTCAACTGATCAAAATCAATTTGATCCCTGCGGGAAGTTTTCGCTGGGGTAATTTTCATATGTTTAGAATCATTTACATTCAAAAGTAGTTTTTTTCCAAAAAAATATTGCGTTATTAAGCCATAATTGTAAGCTTTTTTGTTGTTGATGGAAAAGAAATTGATAATTACCAAAGATGGTTCGCCAAGTTTTGAAGTTGGAGCTCTAAAAGAAACCTACCATTCCCGCCATGGGGCGCGAACAGAATCTGAATTTGTTTACATCCAACAGGGGCTTGCCCATTGGCACCGCCAACAACAACAGTGTCGTGTTTTTGAATTAGGTTTTGGCACCGGCTGTAATGCCCTACTTGCCTATGAGTATGCACAAAAGCATCAGCTAACACTAGAATATACTACCATTGAAAAATACCCCCTAACGGAAACGGATTTAGAGGCACTTAAGCAGCACACCTATGCTAGTACTGCCACTGGACAGGATTTTTTTCAACTTGCACATGCGCTTCCTTGGAATAAAAAAGAAACAGTATCCCCCAGTGTACATTTCGAAAAAATCTTAGGAGATTATTTTGAGTACAGTCCCAAAACACGTTTTGACGTCGTGTTTTACGATGCCTTTGGAGCCCATGCGCAAGCAGATCTATGGGCACCTACTGCCTTGGAAAAAGCAGTGGAATTAATGGATACCAACGCAGTTTGGGTGAGTTATTGTGCCAAGGGCAGTGTTCGGAGGGCACTTCAAAGTTTTGGGCTGCACGTGGAACGTTTACCGGGGCCTCCAGGAAAACGTGAAATGTTACGTGGGACTCGGGTAGAATAATTAATTTTAGCAAAAAATTGCATGAAAGTTCTTATCACTGGCGCCACAGGTTTGGTGGGGCGTCGTTTAACCACGGTATTACTCTCCCAAAACATCCAAGTCCATTATTTAAGTACGCGTAAAGAAAAACTTGAGACCGCACCGAATTATAAGGGCTTCTATTGGAATCCAAAGGAAGGGGAAATCGATTGTGCTTGTTTGGACGGCATTGATGCAATAATTCATTTGGCAGGGGCATCAATAGCTGCACCCTGGACAGCAAAAAACAAAAAAGCAATTCTTTCTAGTAGGATAGACACAGCCGCGTTATTGCTTGCCCGATTGCAAGAAAAAAAGCAACGCATAACATCCTTTATTTCTGCTTCGGCCATTGGAATATATCCCTCATCCTATACCGCATCCTATAAGGAGGAAGTACCAATTGAAATTGAAAAAGATAATTTTTTACAGTCGGTGGTGGTGGCCTGGGAAAAAGCGGCTCAAGATTTTTCGGCTGTGGCAGCTCATGTGGCATGCATACGCATAGGTTTAGTACTCTCCACTCAGGGAGGGCTGTTGGGCAGCTTATTGCCGTTGGTAAAAATGGGTGTGGCCAGTCCTATTGGTTCTGGAGCACAATGGCAGTCTTGGATACACACAGAAGACCTGGTTCAAATATTTGTACAAGCCCTAAAAGCTCAATGGGAGGGAGTGTACAATGCCGTGGCACCCAACCCCTGTACGCAAAAAGTGCTGCTGCAGCAACTTGGAAAACAACTGCACCGTCCTATTTGGTTGCCTCCTGTGCCTCCCTTGGCATTAAAAGTATTCCTTGGGGAACGAAGTGCTTTGGCGTTATCCAGTCAGTTGGTGCAACCTAAGGCTGTAGCGGAAAAGCAATTCAAATTTCAATTCCCACAATTGGAAAAAGCGCTAGAGCAGGTACTAAAGAAGTGACATTTTGACAAGTTTTAATATTTGGCAGTACATTTGCATTCAGCAAGAAAACGAAAATTATGGCATCGAAATCGACCACTGCTAAAAGTGCCCCTAAAAATGCTAAGAAAAAAACAACAAAAGCGTCTTCAACCAAGGCCAATAAAGAACTGACAGCTTTAAAAGATGAGCTAGCAGCAGAAAAAGAAAAGTTTGTACGTTTATTTGCGGAGTTTGAAAACTACAAAAAACGCACGGCTAAAGAACGTTTGGAGTTGTTTAAAACCGCAGGACAAGATGTCCTCAGTGCCCTGATTCCTGTTTTAGATGATTTCGATCGTGCTGTACAACTTTGGACCGATAAGGAACCCCCACAGGAAGTAGCGGGTTTGTTGTTAATTCACAACAAACTAAAAGCTGTTGTAGAACGCAATGGATTACAGGAAACTACCACTGAAATTGGTGCTGCATTTGATGCAGAATTGCAGGAGGCCATCTCTTTAATTCCTGCGCCAACACCCGAACAAAAGGGCGCCATTATTGATGTAGTGGAAAAAGGGTATCAATTGGGGGATAAAATTATTCGTTTTCCTAAAGTAGTCGTTGGACAGTAAGACATGAAAGAAGATTATTACGAAATATTAGGGATTTCCAAAGGAGCATCGGAGGCCGAAATAAAAAAGGCCTACCGAAAAATGGCCATCAAATACCATCCTGATAAAAATCCTGGCGATACGACTGCAGAGGCCAACTTTAAAAAAGCTGCAGAAGCCTACGAGGTGTTAAGTGATCCTCAAAAGCGCTCTCAATATGACCAGTACGGGCATGCCGCATTTGAAGGCGGTGGCTTTGGTGGTGGTGGCATGAATATGGAGGATATCTTCAGTCAGTTTGGAGATATCTTTGGCAGTGCCTTTGGCGGTGGCTTCGGTGGTTTTGGGCAAAGTAGCGGCGGGCGCACTAAAGGGAGCAACCTTAGAATTCGCGTAACGCTCACTTTAGATGAAATTATACAAGGGGTAGAAAAGAAAGTTAAAGTAAAGCGAAAAGTACAGGCACCAGGCATTACCTACGCCAACTGTCAAAACTGTAAAGGAACAGGACAAACAGTGCGTATAGCAAATACCATATTGGGTCGCATGCAAACTGCAGCCCCGTGTACTGCTTGTAGTGGGACAGGAAAAGTTATTTCCAACCGCCCCGCTGGAGCAGATGCTAATGGGATGATTACAGAAGAAGAAACCGTGTCCATTAAAATTCCCGCAGGGGTAGAAGAAGGCATGCAACTTAAAGTTTCTGGAAAAGGAAATGCTGCTGTAGGAAATGGAATTTCTGGAGATCTACTGGTTCTCATTCAAGAAAAAGGACATGAAACATTTATTCGAGAGGGCAACCACCTGCACTATGATTTATACATTAGTTTTTCGGAAGCCGCACTTGGGGTGTCAAAAGACATAGAATTGATTGGTGGAAAAGTACGTATTAAGTTAGAAGCGGGCATACAATCGGGGAAAACCCTGCGTTTGCGCGGTAAAGGAATTCCAGAGCTCAATGGCTATGGAAAGGGCGATGTCCTTATCCATGTTAATGTATGGACACCAAAAACACTCAATAGAGAACAAAAGGCCTTTTTTAAGACCATGCTTGAGGATGCTAACTTTGCACCTAAGCCATCGAAAAGTGACAAATCATTTTTCGAAAAAGTTAAAGATATGTTCGCTTAATTAGGATATATATAAAAAAAAAGTATTACTTTTGAAGTAACACTAACACTTAGTGTTATTTTTCTTTTTCATAGCAATTTTTTCCCATCCTTATTCGTAAGGGTGGGTTTTGTTTTTTGTAGTATCTTCGTTAGAAATCAATTTAATGCACCATATACAGCTGGTGTAAAGCTCAAAAACCACCCTAAAACCTTTTTCAATGGCTAAAATTTTACTGATTGAGGATGAAGAGCCCATTAGACGCGTTATGGTTCGTATTCTTCAGGATGAAAATGCCACCTACGAAGTTACCGAAGCACATGATGGGAGCAAGGGACTTTCAGCACTAAAAAAGAATGATTTCGACTTGGTGCTGTGCGACATCAAAATGCCAAAAAAAGACGGTATAGAGGTATTGCAAGAAACTCGCAATCAAAACATTCACGTTCCGTTTATTATGCTTACAGGTCACGGAAACGTTGATACGGCAGTGGAAGCCATGAAGTTGGGAGCTCATGATTTTATTCCAAAACCTCCAGACTTAAACCGCTTACTTACGGCCGTTCGAAATGCTTTGGAAATAAAATCGCTTAAAAAAGAAAATACAGCCTTAAAAAAGAAAATTGCAAAACGGCATACTATTATAGGTGATGCTGCAAGTATTAAAAAGGTACACGAGTTAATTGATAAAGTTGCCCCCACCGATGCCCGTGTGCTGATTACAGGGGAAAACGGTACGGGAAAAGAATTGGTGGCACACAACTTACATCAAAAAAGCCACCGTAGTAAGGCTCCTTTTGTAGAAGTCAATTGCGCTGCAATCCCCTCGGAACTTATTGAAAGTGAACTGTTTGGCCACCTTAAAGGGGCATTTACCTCTGCGGTGAAAGATCGCCCCGGAAAGTTTGAAGCAGCAAATGGAGGAACCCTCTTTTTAGATGAAATTGCCGATATGAGCCTTGCGGCTCAAGCCAAAGTACTGCGCGCCTTACAAGAACATAAAGTGCAACGTGTGGGTAGTGATAAGGACATTGCTGTGGAGGTTCGTGTAATTGCAGCTACAAATAAAAATTTAAAAGAAGAAATTGAAGCCGGACGTTTTCGCGAAGACCTTTTCCACCGTCTTGCGGTTATCATTATTGACGTTCCACCTTTGTCTAAGCGGAAATCTGATATCCCAATGTTGATCAACCATTTCTCAAAAAATTTGGTTGAAGAGCAAGGGATCGAACTAAAAAGTTTCGATGTTGAAGCGATTGAATTACTAAAGGCCTATCCGTGGAGCGGAAATGTACGTGAGCTACGCAATGTAGTGGAACGCCTTTTGATTCTTGGGGACAACCCTGTTTCAGTTGAAAACATAAAACAATTCGCTCCAAAATAAATACTATTATTATGAAAGCAATCCATTATTTGTTGTCGGTGCTTCTTCTTGCAGGAAATGCACTCCTTGCACAGGACAGTTCCCATCAAACACAAATTAGGGACATCTATGATACCGCGTTGACTTCGGGAAAAAGTTATGCTTGGCTAGAGCACCTTTCCAACCAAATTGGTGGACGATTATCAGGTTCTTTAGAGGCCGAACGAGCCGTAAGTTGGGGTGAAGAAGAATTAAAAGCACTAGCATTGGATGCCGTGCGTTTGCAATCCGTAATGGTACCAAAATGGGTGCGTGGCAACTTTGAATATGCCAACATTGAAACCAGCCCGGGAAACACCATCAATGTTCCTATTTGTGCCCTTGGTGGATCTATAGCCACCCCCAGCGTTGGAATTCGTGCGCAGGTAGTGGAGGTTCAAAATTTTGAAGATTTAAATGCCTTAGGGCGCGAGAAAGTAGCGGGTAAAATTGTGTTTTACAACCGTCCCATGGATGCCAAATTAATCAACACCTTTCAGGCCTATTCTGGCGCGGTAAATCAGCGAAGCAGAGGAGCAACTATGGCTGCCAAACTGGGTGCGGTAGGCGTTATTGTGCGCTCAATGAACCTTCGACTTGATGATTACCCTCATACAGGTGCCATGAATTATGGCGATCTCCCACTGCGACAACGCATTCCTGCTGCTGCCATCAGTACCAATGGGGCAGAGTTATTAAGTTCTATGTTGAAACTCAATCCCAACTTGCAATTTTTCTTTAAGCAAAACTGTAAAAACTATCCCGATGTTCCTTCGCATAATGTAATTGGAGAGCTCAAAGGCAGTGAACAGCCCGAAAAAATTATCGTGGTAGGAGGGCATCTCGACTCCTGGGATTTGGGAGACGGCGCCCACGATGACGGTGCTGGAATAGTGCAGTCTATGGAGGTATTACGCATTTTTAAAGCCATGGGCTACCAGCCCAAACACACCATTCGTGTGGTGCTTTTTATGAACGAAGAAAACGGAATGCGTGGGGGCAAAGCCTATGCTGCGGCAGCTAAAAAGAACAACGAGCAACATGTTTTTGCACTAGAATCGGATGCAGGTGGGTTTACTCCCAGAGGCTTTAGCTTTGACTGTAGTCCAGCTCAGTTCCAACAAATTTTAAGTTGGAAAAAGTATTTTGAACCCTATCAAATCTTTGAATTTTCACAAGGGGGCAGCGGTGCAGATATCGGTCCACTAAAAGACGGAAAAGTTGTACTGTCGGGACTGCGCCCCGATTCGCAACGGTATTTTGACCATCATCACGCGGCCACTGATACTTTTGAAGCTATTAATAAGCGTGAATTAGAGCTGGGGGCTGCTGCCATGACCAGCTTGGTGTATTTAGTTGATCAATTAGGATTTTGAGGACATATTTCACCCAATACACCCGTGAGTTCGGATATAATCTGAGGTTAGCCTATCCTGTAATTATTGGATTGGTAGGGCATACCTTGGTGCAACTGGTGGACAATATCATGGTAGGTCAATTGGGAACTGCCGAATTGGCTGCGGTATCCTTAGGCAATAGCTTTGTGTTTATAGGTTTGTCCTTGGGAATTGGTTTTTCCACAGCCATTACCCCTTTAGTAGCGGAATCTGATGGGGAAGGGGATATACCCAAAGGACGAAAAATTTTCTATCACAGTCTTATTTTGTGTTTGCTTCTTGGAATCATTTTGGCACTCTTTGTACTGTCGGCCCAACCCTTGTTATTTTCCATGGGGCAACCCCCAGAAGTAGCTGAATTGGCCTATCCGTATTTATTTTGGGTAGGATTATCTCTTATTCCTTTGGTTAGTTTCCAGGCCTTAAAACAATTTTCTGACGGCCTGTCGCACACCCGTCCACCGATGTATGCCACCCTGTTTGCCAATGTGGTAAATGTGGGGGTAAATTATGTCTTGATATTTGGAATTGGCCCCTTTCCAGCATTGGGAATTGTTGGCGCAGCCCTGGGGACCTTTATTGCCCGTTGGTGTATGGTCTTCTTTTTAGTGCTTTACATGCGTTACGACAAGCGATATGCAGACTTTGTTCGCCGCTTTAAAATGAAAGTACTCGACCTTTTATTGTTGCGTAAGATTATCAGTTTGGGGTTTCCCTCGGCCATGCAAATGTTTTTTGAAGTTGGGTTTTTTACCATTGCCATTTGGATGTCTGGATTGTTGGGAAAAAATCCACAAGCGGCCAATCAAATTGCTTTAAACTTGTCTTCCATGACCTACATGTTTGCCATGGGATTGGGGGTTACCGCTATGATCCGCGTTGGTAACCAAAAAGGCAAGCGCGATTTTGTAAGCTTGCGTCGGGTGGCAATTTCTATTTTTTTCTTAATCATTTTATTAGATGCTGTCTTCTGCGGTTTCTTTTTGCTTTTTAACGAACAGTTGCCCGCGTTCTATTTGAACAACTCCAACAGCGCTATAGCTGCAGATGTGAATGAAGTTCTCTTTTGGGCCTCCCAATTGCTAATAGTTTCTGCGTTCTTTCAAATTTCCGATGGACTACAGGCGGTTGTTTTGGGCTCTCTTCGGGGGTTGCAAGACGTTAATATTCCTGCGGTTATCACCTTTGTTGCTTATGTATTGTTTGGGGCACCCATTTGTTATTATTTGGGAATACACACCTCTTTGGGCGTAACAGGAATTTGGATTGGCTTACTCTCGGGACTTACCGCGTCGGCCATCCTCTTATTACTTCGGTTTCAAAATTTATCTAAAAAACTAATCTCACAATAAATCACTTATGGAAAACCTACCACAATTTTTAATTGCAGACAGTTCTGAACAAGCCGATGTCATTTATGTAATTCATATGGCTTACCCACGTTTTTGCCTAAATGTTACCAACGACCACATTCACTGGATGGAAACTTTTGACGAGGAAGATGCTGAGGAATTAGCAGCGACAACGGAGACTTTAGTGCAGGAAGCGCTGGAGTTTTTTGATCGTGAAATGCAAAAAATGTAAGTATGTTAGAATGGTTACTCTCCATTGATCGCGCCTTGTTTCAACTCGTTAATAGCAATGGAGTTCCGTTTTTAGATTCATTTTTCTTATTGCTTTCAGCGAAAGCGACAAACGTTGTGGTGTATTTAGGGGTGGCTGTTCTTGTGGCAAGAAAAAAACACTGGAGCTTCTTTTTGTCGGTATTGCTAACTGTTGGACTAATGATTGCTTTTACCGATCAAGTAACCAACCTTTTTAAATTTGGATTAGAACGTTTACGCCCCTGCCATGAGCCTGTTTTTAAAGACAGCGTACGTTTGGTAAAGGAAAGCTGTGGAGGGCTGTATAGCTTTTTCTCTGGTCACGCTTCCAATTCTTTTGCCCTAGCCACATTTTTTAGCTGTTTTCTTAAGCGTCATCAGCGTAAAGGCGGTGGATTACTTTTTATTTTGGCAGCTTTAATCGCCCTAAGTCGAGTGTATTTGGGCGTGCACTATCCTTTGGACATTTTTTGTGGGGCGCTTTTCGGTTTATTTTCCGGTGGCCTTTTTTGGATTCTTGGACAAAAAGTGGGCCTACAGTATGTGAAATAAATAGCTGGTTTCCTGTTTGTAGGGGCGTTCCGGTGTTGCTATGCAGTCGGGGAAAGTATCAAATCGAGTGGCATCACTGGGGGCCTGGTTTTCAAAGCAGAGGGCTTCAAAATGAGGCGGACGAAAAATCACTATCCCAAATTGGTCACTAAAAACGTCCATTTGTATTCCCGTTGATGGATGATAATACGAGGCTTTGTGCGGCTGAGGTGCAATAAAATAGTGGTCCAAGGCGGTGTCGTTTACAGCTTTTTCTTTTGTAAAATCATAAGGAGACCCCTTGGTGGGTATTTGTTCCCGTGTGGGGAGCAACGCTGCATCTAGTGCCAAATACTCATGTGCATTAACAGTAAGCAGGTGGCTGGCTGCATTTGCGTCACCTCCCAAATTAAAGTAGGCATGATTGGTGCTATTGATAGGAGTAGGGGCAGTGGTAAACGCTTCATACGAAAGGCGCAGCCCATTTTCCAATAGCTCATAGCGTACCGTAACAGTGATGGATCCGGGAAATTCCTTTGATTCCTCGGCACAGGTTAAGCTGGCTTCAACACTATGGGGTTGTAGTTGTTTAAGATGCCAAAACTGTTTTGCCCAACTGTGTGCTCCACCGTGAAGCAAGGGATAGTTGGTGGTATGTTTTATGGTATGCAGTTGGTTTTTTATGGCCACTGGATTTGAGAGCCGACCAGCATAGGGACCAACGACAGCTCCTCGAAACCATTCGTCGGTATCATAGTCACTGAGTTGTGGTAATCCCGCTACCGTATTTACTGGCGTATTGTTTTATCGGGAATCCAAAGTTCATGTAAAATGGCACCAAAAGAGAGTATGGTAGCCGAAAGCCTACCTCTCTTAATACTGCATTTTTCCATGCTTGAGTCCTACTATTAGCCCGCTACTTTTTTAGCCAGGTAGTCTCCAACCTCACTTGTTTTGTAGGCTTTTGCATCCCCCTCCACTAAATCTTCGGTGACTATTCCCTCAGCTAGTGACTGCTGTACTACTTCACGAATTAGTGCCCCTTCTTCTTTAAGGTTAAAGGCCATTTCGAACATCATTGCAGAAGACAGTACAGTTGCTAAAGGGTTGGCAATATTTTTTCCTCCAGCTTGTGGGAAGGACCCGTGGATAGGTTCAAATAAGGCTGTTTTTGATCCCACAGATGCCGATGGCATTAACCCCATGGAACCAGAAATAACAGAGGCTTCATCAGTGAGGATGTCACCAAATAAGTTCTCTGTAATCAATACATCGTAGCTGTTGGGCCATTGCACTAAACGCATGGCAACGGCATCTACAAATTCGTAACTCACTTCTACATCGTGGTAATCTGCCTCCATGGCTTGAACGGTTTCACGCCACAAGCGCGAGCTTTCCAATACATTGGCTTTATCCACGCAGCACAATTTCTTTTGGCGTTTTTGGGCCAGTTCGAATCCCATTTTTGCTAAGCGTTGAATTTCTTCACGGGTATAGGTACAGGTGTCAAAGGCAGTATTCCCATCGTCTTTACGCCCGCGTTCACCGAAATAGATACCTCCTGTCAATTCGCGAATAAAAACAAGATCCGTACCTTCGATACGTTCCCTTTTTAGGGGAGATTTTTCCAACAGAGAGGGAAACGTAAATGTAGGGCGAACATTTGCAAATAGGCCTAACTTTTGGCGCATACGGAGCAGTCCTTGTTCGGGACGTACCTTAGCTGCAGGATTATTGTCGAAGCGCGGATCTCCGATAGCCCCAAAAAGGACCGCATCGGCGGCTTCACAAACCGCATGGGTTTCTTCAGGATAGGGGTCTCCAACGGCATCTATAGCTGCAGCCCCTGTAAGAGCAGGCATCCATTGAATGTTGTGATTAAATTTGTTGGCAATGGCGTCACATACTTTTACGGCTTGAGCCACCACTTCGGGGCCAATACCATCTCCTGCAAGAAGGGCAATTTTTAGTTCCATGTATTAAAATAAATTTAGCATTTTTTCCGTGGCTTTAATGGCCGACACCGTTTGGTCGGTATCTATTCCACGGGTAGAAAATTCTTTATCTTCCCATTTCCAAGTGATTGAGGTTTCACATAATGCATCGGAATTACTTCCTGGAGGAATGCGAACTTCGTAATCAATTAAACGTGGGAGTGTTCTTTTTTGTTTTTTATACACTTTGTGGAGTGCATTTAAAAAGGCGTCGTACTGCCCGTCACCAGCAGCGGTTTCTTCAAAAACTTTTTCCTCAATTTGGACACTTAAACTGGCTGTGGGTTGCAGGCCTTTGGCATGCGTAAGGACATAGGACAAAATTTTAATGTTTTGTTCGCTAGCGGTACTTTCTAAAACGTCGGAGATAATGAAGGGTAGATCATCCAAGGTAACCCGTTCTTTTTTATCTCCTAATTCTATAATTCGCTGGGTGACCAGCTTTACTTCAGCATCGTTTAATTGTATGCCCAGCTCTGCAAGGTTTTTTTGTATGTTTGATTTTCCAGAAGTTTTTCCAAGGGCATACTTTCGTTTTCTACCAAAGCGCTCAGGCAATAGATCGTTGAAGTACAAATTATTTTTGCTATCTCCATCGGCGTGTATTCCTGCGGTTTGTGTAAAAACGTTGGCCCCAACAATGGGCTTGTTTATTGGAATACGAAAGCCTGTGAAGGCTGCCACCAGTTTGCTCACCTTGTACAAAGCTTTTTCATTAATGTTGGTGTGGCATTGGGGCATGAAGTCATTGATCACGGCAATGGCACTGGCCAATGGGGCATTTCCTGCGCGTTCTCCCATACCATTAACGGTGAGGTGTAAACCGTGTACTCCTGCTTTTAACGCTGCCATAGCATTGGCTACACTCAGGTCATAGTCATTGTGCCCGTGAAAGTCAAAATGACAGTGGGGATAACGTTTAATGATGGCATCTAAAAAAGTATAGGTTTCATCGGGAGAGAGTACCCCTAAGGTGTCAGGAAGAAGGAAGCGTTTGATGGGCAGTTGTGATAACACCTCTAAATAGGCCCAAACATATTCGGGACTGTTTTGCATCCCATTACTCCAATCTTCAAGGTATACATTGGTTTCTATCCCCATTTTTTTTGCGGCACTTACATGTTCACGTACGGCCTTAAAATGGGCTTCCGGTGTTTGTTTGAGTTGGTGTTTTAAGTGATTTAGGGACCCTTTTGTCAGTAAATTTTGAGTGATAACTTCGGTTTCCTGCATCCATTGCAGGGATGGGCCCCCATCTAAAAAAGTAAGTACTTCTATTTGATGGAGTTTGTTTTCTTTTTTGGCCCAACTGGAAATTTCTTTTACGGCCTTAAGTTCTCCTTCTGAAACTCTAGCGGAAGCTATTTCAATGCGATCGACTTGAAGCTCGTTTAGTAATAGCTGTGCAAGTGCTAACTTTTCCCCAGCAGGGAACGCCACACCGGAGGTTTGTTCGCCATCCCTGAGGGTAGTGTCCATTATTTCAATGGCACGTGACTTCATCGTCATAGCGTTGTAAAATTAGATCGGCTGCTGGTTAGCAAAATCCTTAATCGTTGGTTTCAGTTGTAAAAGGTAGTCAATGTCGTCAAACCCATTGCTAAGATTTCCTTTTTTGTAGGGATTTATTTCGAAGGACTCCTCCGCCTTGGTTTCCTCCAAACGGATAGTTTGAGAGGGGAGATCAACGGTTAAGGTAGTTGTTGGATCTTTTTCAATGGCCTCAAAAATCTGTTGTAAAAATGATTCTGACACCTGTACTGGGAGTACGCCAATATTTAAACAATTGTTTTTAAAAATATCTGCAAAAAAGCTAGATACCACACAGCGGAAGCCATAATCATAAATTGCCCAGGCTGCGTGTTCTCTAGAAGATCCAGAGCCGAAGTTTTTGCCACCTACCAAAATTTTTCCACTATACGTAGGCTTGTTGAGTACAAAATCTTCTTTAGGGGTATCGTCTTGATGAAAGCGCCAATCGCGGAAAAGGTTGTCTCCAAACCCTTTTCGTTCTGTGGCTTTAAGAAAACGTGCAGGGATAATCTGGTCGGTGTCTACATTTTCAATAGGAAGTGGGACTGCGGTGCTGTTTAGCGTGGTGAATTTATCGTATGCCATGACGTTTTTGTTTTTTAATTGAGGGTGCGTGGATCCGTTACTTTTCCAGTTATAGCTGCCGCAGCGGCCATAATTGGACTGGCTAAGAGCGTGCGGGCACCAGGGCCTTGGCGTCCCTCAAAGTTTCTGTTGGAAGTACTTATAGCATATTTTCCGGCAGGAATTTTGTCATCATTCATGGCCAGGCAAGCGGAGCAACCCGGTTCTCTGAGTTCAAATCCTGCTTCTTCTAAAACGGTTAGAAGGCCTTCATCGGCTATGGCTTTGCGTACCTGGTGCGACCCAGGGACCAGCCAAGCTGTTACATTAGGAGCTTTTTTCTTCCCTTTCACAATGGATGTAAATGCTCTAAAGTCTTCAATTCTTCCATTGGTACAGCTGCCCAGGAAAACATAATCAATTTTTTTCCCAATCAATGCATCTCCTTCTGAAAAGCCCATATAGTTGAGGGATTTTTCATAGGTAGCTTTACCTTGAGAAGCTGTAGGTTGGGGAATATTTTTTTGAATGCCAATACCCATTCCTGGATTGGTACCAAAAGTTATCATAGGTTCAATTTGCGTACCGTCAAAAAAGAATTCTTTGTCGAAATGTGCCCCTGCATCAGTAGATAGGGTACTCCAATATTCCATCGCACGGTCCCAGGCGTCACCCTTAGGCGTAAATTCGCGTCCTTGGATGTACTCAAAAGTTGTAGCGTCGGGTGCAATCATGCCCCCACGTGCTCCCATTTCAATACTTAGGTTGCAAACAGTCATGCGACCTTCCATACTCATATTTTCAAAAACCTCACCAGCGTATTCTACAAAATAACCTGTAGCTCCAGAGGTAGTGAGTTGCGAGATTATGAATAGGGCAACGTCCTTTGGTGTTACTCCATTTTGCAAAGTACCATCAATAGTAATTCGCATTTTCTTTGGCTTGGGCTGCATGATACATTGACTGGCCAACACCATCTCTACTTCAGAGGTTCCAATGCCAAAAGCAATTGCTCCAAAAGCTCCATGGGTTGACGTATGCGAATCACCACAAACGATGGTAGCTCCTGGTAAGGTGATCCCGTATTCGGGCCCCACTACGTGGACGATACCATTTTTTTCGTGGCCGAGGCCCCAATAGCTAATGTTGTGGGCTTTAGCATTTTCTTCCAGCGCTTTCAATTGCTTGGCAGAAAGAGGGTCTGTAACCGGCAAGTGCTGATTAAGTGTAGGGGTATTGTGGTCGGCAGTAGCAAAGGTGCGCTCTGGGTAGAGCACCTCAATGGCTCTGTTTTTAAGGCCTAAAAAGGCAACGGGACTGGTTACTTCATGTACCATATGACGGTCGATAAAAAGCACATCGGGCCCCTTATCGATTTGATGTACCACATGGCTGTCCCATACTTTATCAAAAAGTGTTTTCGCACTCATGTTATTTACAGGTTACTCGCTTTAATGATGTTTGGAAGGTCTTCATCCTGAACTTCTTTGTTTTGATCGGCAAAGCGAAGAAATTCTTCATACACCTTGTCTAACTCTAATTTGTTGAGTTCATAGCCAATGTTTTTGGCGCGGTAAGCTAGGGCAGCACGACCACTACGGGCGGTAAGAACAATTGCAGAGGCAGTTACTCCCACATCAGCAGGGTCTATAATTTCATACGTTTCACGGTTCTTAATCACACCGTCCTGATGGATGCCGGAGCTATGTGCAAATGCATTTGCACCTACAATAGCTTTGTTTGGTTGCACTACCATACCCATAAGTTCTGATACCATTTGACTGGTCTCATAAAGCATGGGGGTGTTTATTCCCGTACTTAAATTTAGGGTTGGATGCTGTTTCATAATCATCACCACTTCTTCTAAAGAGGTGTTTCCTGCACGTTCCCCAATACCGTTGATAGTACATTCAATTTGGCGCGCTCCGTTGGCAACACCAGCAATGGCGTTGGCAGTGGCCAAGCCGAGATCGTTGTGGCAGTGACAGGATAGGGTGGCCTTGTGAATTCCTTTGACGTTTTCTTTTAGGTATTTGATTTTTGCACCGTATTCTTCGGGCAAACAATAGCCTGTAGTGTCAGGAATGTTGAGTACGGTAGCACCGGCAGCTACTACAGCTTCACATACTTGCGCTAAAAAGGCATTGTCAGTACGGCCCGCATCTTCCGCGTAAAACTCCACATCCTCCACAAACGTTTTGGCATAACTTACGGCCCGAACAGCACGTTCAAGGACTAGTTCCCTGGTGGCGTTAAATTTGTATTTAATATGGGAGTCAGAAGTACCAATTCCTGTGTGAATTCGCGCTTTTTTTGCGTGTTGTAGTGCTTCAGCGGCAATCTTAATGTCTTTTTCAACCGCACGGGACAAACCACAAACGCGGGCATTTTTTACCAACTTAGCAACTTCTACCACAGAATTAAAATCTCCGGGGCTGGAAATTGGAAATCCCGCCTCTATAACATCTACACCAAGCTGGTCCAAACGTTCGGCGATGATTAATTTGTTTTTGGTATTTAGCTTACAGCCAGGCACTTGCTCTCCATCACGCAGTGTGGTATCGAATATTTCAACACGATTAGTGGCCATAGCTATAGACTGATTTATCGCGAATATACATTATAATCTACTAATTGTGGGGCCTCAATGTAGTTAAAAAGTACAATATTCGCGCCGTATAATTTTGGAATAAATTACTAAAAACCAGTAATTTGTCATTAAACTTTCTACAATGACTAACGATTTCAAAGAAAATCTTTTTGTTTTGATAAAATCATTGTCAAAATCTGAAAAAAGACAGTTTAAACTTTACGTTGGTCGTATGGGGTCTAATTCTGACTCTAAGTTCCTGAATCTGTTCAATTTATTGGATAAAATGGATCATTACGATGAACAAATTATTTTGGATCAGCGCATAGTGACCAAGCAGCAGTTATCCAATTTAAAAGCCCATTTGTACAAGCAAATCCTCATTAGTTTGCGCCTAAATCCCGCACACAAAAACATTCGTGTGCAATTGCGGGAGCAGTTGGATTTTGCCACCATATTGTACCAAAAAGGACTGTACAAACAAAGTTTAAAAATTCTTGAAAAGGCCAAAGGGCTTGCCCTGAAGCACGAAGAGAAATACATGGCTTATGAAATTGTTGAGCTCGAAAAATTAATTGAGTCCCAATACATTACCCGTAGTTTGACCAACCGAACAGCTACTCTAGTAGAACAGGCTTCTTCCTTATTGAAGGACAATCAGTTTTGCAGTCATATGTCCAATTTATCCCTTCAATTGTACGAACGTTTGATAAAAGCAGGCTATGTAAAAAACGACGAGGATTACAGGTCAATTACCAAATTTTTTTACGAACAGCTGCCCAATGTGTCTGTAGATCAATTGGATTTTCGCGAAAAACTATGGTACTACAAGGCCCATGTATGGTATAGTTTCCTCACACAGGACTTCTTGTCAAGTTTTAAATATTCCTCAAAGTGGGTGGACATGTTCAACACTCAAAGTGACATGATTGAAGGCCATCCAGTGTTTTATTTAAAAGGGAACAATTATTTGATGGAATCCTTAACCCTAATTAAGTACCCCAAAAAATTTAAGGAAACCCTCAATGAAATGGAACAACGGGTAACACAAGACAATTTTCCTAAAAATGACAACCTTGCGTCTTTAACCTTTTTATACACCTACAACAATAAGCTGAACCTCATTTTTATGACGGGGGAATTTCATGAGGGGTTAAAAGTTATTCCAGAAATTACCGCCAAGCTCGAGGCTTTTGAAAATCATTTGGATCCACACCACATTATGATTTTCTATTACAAAATTGCCTGCTTGTATTTTGGAGTGGACAACTACGAACAGTGTATTGTTTACCTGGAAAAAATTATTCAAAACAAACATCTAAAAATGCGGGAAGACCTCCTTTGCTTCACCCGTATTTTAAGTGTGGTGGCCCATTACGAGGCAGGCTTCGATTTCCATCTAGAGGCCCAATTGCGGGAAACCTTCAAGTTTTTAATTAAAATGAATGACTTGCACGAAGTACAACATGCCATCATTCGTTTTATGAAACGACTTAGCGATATTTATCCTCACGAACTAAAACAGGCGTTTAAAGACTTGCACAAAGAGCTGAGTGCTTTTCAAAACGACCGTTACGAACGTCGTTCGTTTCTCTATTTAGATATTCTATCTTGGTTAGAAAGTAAAATTCAAAACCGCTCAATTGCCGAAATTATTAAGGAAAAAGCACAGCAGCTCAATCGCAAAGAACGGAATCCCATACCGATCGACTAGGGAGTGGTGCCTGAAGCACTAGTTGCGTTTTTTTTACAGGATGTACAAACGCCAGCTGACGGGCATGTAAATCGATACTGGTATCTTTGTTAGAACGTGGGGCACCGTATTTTAAATCTCCTTTAATGGGACAACCAATGGCGGCCAATTGTGCACGAATTTGATGGTGACGTCCTGTTTCTAATGTAATTTCCAGTAGGCTGTAGCGTTCCATTTGTTGTTTTAGGGTGTAATGCAGTACAGCATGTTTGGCGTTTGGAACTTCTTTGGAGTGGGTGTAGGATTTGTTGTTTTTGGGATTGCGCACCATCCAATGTTTCAGTGTTCCACTTTCGGGAATATTTTTTTTAGGCACCAACGCCCAATAGGTTTTTTCTACCTCACGTGCGGCAAATTGTTTGCTCATTCGGCCTAAGGCTTTTGAGGTTTTTGCAAAAAGCACACAGCCACTGGTGGGACGGTCCAAACGATGCACCAAGCCAGCAAATACCGCACCGGGTTTGTTGTAGGTAATTTTAATGTATTCCTTTACAGCGTCAACAAGTGGAGTGTCTCCCGTTTGATCTCCTTGCACAAGCATCCCAGCAGCTTTGTTGACCACCAACAAGTGGTTGTCCTCATACAGAATTTCCAAAGCAGACTTCAAAAGTGCTAGTATTGTTCTTGGTCGTTGGGAAAGTCCCCTTTTTTAACATCCTGGGTATAGTGGGCTACCGCATTGGAAATATCCTCCTGAAGATTAAGGTAGCGGCGCAAAAAGCGTGGACTAAATTCTTGTGTCATACCCAGCATATCGTGGAGTACAAGTACTTGTCCATCTACATGCTGCCCTGCACCAATACCAATAATGGGGATTTGTACTTCCGCTGCCACCGTTTTAGCAAGTGTAGCGGGAATTTTTTCCAGCACCAAGGCAAAGCACCCAAGTTTTTCAAGCATTTTGGCGTCCTTAACCAAGGCTTCAGCTTCGGCCTCCTCACGGGCGCGCACCGTATAGGTACCAAACTTATATATGGATTGAGGGGTAAGTCCCAGGTGCCCCATAACTGGAATTCCTGCTTGCATTATGCGCTCTACAGACTCCTTTATTTCGGCACCCCCTTCCAATTTTACGGCATGGGCACCAGACTCTTTCATAATGCGTATGGCAGAGCGCAGGGCTTCTTTTGAATCTGCTTGATAGGTACCAAAAGGTAAATCTACAACTACTAACGCACGCGCAACGGCACGTACTACAGAGGCCGCGTGATACACCATTTGATCGAGGGTGATGGGTAAAGTAGTTTCGTGCCCTGCAACTACGTTGGAAGCAGAGTCACCCACCAGCACCACATCAATTCCTGCACTGTCAATAATTCCTGCTAGTGTATAATCATAGGCCGTAAGCATGGCGATTTTTTCACCTTGTACTTTCATTTTTTGCAAGCTCGCAGTGGTAACGCGACTAAATTGTTTTTTTGAAGCTGACATTGGACATCAATTTTTCGTTCCAAAAATAGAAATGTTACATTTAATTCTATTTAAATAACACATTATGTTCATGAAAATTACGCTTTTATTTTATCTTACCCTACAAACGCTTACAGCTCAAGACCTTATGAATCCCGAAGAATTTTTTAAAGCACTGGAAACATATCCAGAAAATTATACCGCTGGAAATGTAATCACTCGTTGGATTGACGGTATTGGTTACCGTTACTATTGGGCGACAGAGGGCTTAACAGCTTCGGATTACTCCTACACACCTAGTGCGTCTTCACGAACGGTATATGAGACCTTAGAGCATATTTATGGATTGGCTTCCATGTTGGCGCATACGGCTGAGGAAAAGGAAAATGTGCGTCCCTTGCCAGCACAACCTAAAACAGCAGTTGATTTGCGAAAGCAAACGCTCGCATTGTTACTCACTGCACGGGAAGCTTTTAGTGGAAAAACTGCAGCAGCACTCGAAAAAATGGTTCTTACCATAAACCGCAAGGGCAAAGTAATGCAGTTTCCTCTGTGGCATTTGTTTAATGGCCCTGGGGCAGATGCTTTGTACCACATTGGACAGGTTGTAAGCTTTAGGAGAGCTAATGGCAACCCTATAGACTCCAAAGTCAATGTATTTATGGGGAAAAATAACAACTAATACCTGCATCCTGACAAGCTGTCAGTAGATTTGCTCTGGCATAATGATTGCCTTTAAGAGGGAAAATTAATACTGATGAGTAAAATTATTGGAATAGATTTAGGAACAACCAACTCATGTGTTTCCGTAATGGAAGGAAACGAACCTGTGGTAATCCCTAACGCAGAAGGTAAACGCACCACACCTTCTGTAATCGCATTTGTTGAAGGTGGCGAAATTAAAGTAGGAGACCCAGCCAAACGTCAGGCCGTAACGAATCCTATCAACACCGTAGCTTCTATAAAGCGATTTATGGGAAATAAATTTTCAGAATCTTCTAAGGAAGTAGGAAATGTTGCCTATAAAGTAGTTAAAGGAGACAACGACACCCCTCGTGTAAATATCGATGGGCGCTTGTATACGCCTCAAGAACTTTCCGCTATGGTACTTCAAAAAATGAAGAAAACCGCGGAAGAATACCTTGGGCAAGATGTGTCAGAAGCTGTTGTTACCGTACCAGCTTATTTTAATGACGCCCAGCGCCAAGCTACCAAAGAAGCCGGGGAAATTGCCGGACTTAAAGTACAACGTATTATTAACGAGCCTACTGCCGCTGCGCTAGCCTACGGACTAGACAAAGGAGGGGAAGACAAGAAAATTGCTGTTTATGACCTTGGAGGAGGAACCTTTGATATTTCTGTCCTCGAATTGGGTGACGGTGTTTTTGAAGTGCTTTCCACCAATGGAGACACCCACTTGGGAGGAGATGATTTTGATCAAGTGATTATTGACTTCTTGGCAGAGCAATTTATAAGCGATGAAAAAATAGACCTTCGTAAAGATCCTATGGCACTTCAGCGTCTAAAGGAGGCTGCTGAAAAAGCAAAAATTGAATTGTCTGCTTCTGCACAAACCGAAATTAATTTGCCCTATGTTACTGCCACAGATTCTGGGCCAAAGCACTTGGTGACCACACTAACCCGATCTAAATTTGAGCAGCTCGCCGATGATTTGGTAAAACGTTCTATGACGCCAGTGAAGAAGGCTTTGGATGATGCAGGACTTTCTACAGGAGATATAGATGAGGTGATTTTAGTAGGGGGCTCTACCCGTATTCCAGTAATCCAACAAAAAGTAGAAAAATTCTTTGGTAAAAAGCCCTCTAAAGGAGTAAACCCCGATGAAGTTGTGGCTATTGGAGCTGCAATCCAGGGAGGTGTACTTACAGGAGATGTAAAAGACGTATTACTGCTAGATGTTACCCCACTTTCTTTAGGAATTGAAACCATGGGTGGTGTAATGACAAAACTCATTGAATCCAATACCACCATCCCAACAAAGAAATCACAGGTATTCTCTACCGCTGCGGACAACCAACCTTCCGTTGAGATCCACGTTCTACAAGGAGAGCGTTCTATGGCTGGAGACAACAAAACCATTGGTCGTTTCCACCTTGATGGGATCCCACCAGCACCCAGAGGAACACCTCAAATTGAAGTAACCTTTGATATTGATGCTAACGGGATTATCAAAGTAAGTGCGCAAGACAAGGCTACGGGCAAATCTCAAGACATTCGTATTGAGGCTTCATCAGGCTTAACAGAAGAGGAAATCAACCGTATGAAGCAAGAGGCCGAAGCCAATGCCGACGCCGATAAAAAAGCCAAGGAGCAAGTAGATAAGCTCAACAGTGCGGACCAAATGATTTTCCAAACCGAAAAGCAACTGGAGGAATTTGGTGATAAGCTTTCCAAGGATAAGAAAAAACCCATTGAAATGGCTTTAGAAGCTTTAAAGAAAGCCTATGAAACCAAAGAACTGGAGCAAATTGAGCCCGCTTTGGAACAAATTAATGAAGCGTGGAAAAATGCTTCTGAAGAAATGTACAAAGCCCAAGCAGAAGCCGGTTCAAAGGCTGATCCTGCTGCAGGCGCTGAACAACCCAACGATGCTGGAAAATCTGCTTCCGGTGACGATGTTCAAGATGTGGATTTTGAAGAAGTAAAATAAGCTAAGTGTAACTGTAAAAAACCTCCCTTGTGGAGGTTTTTTTTACCCTATGGAAAAAGAACAAATTCTCGCCCTGTGTAACGCATCGTCTAAAAACACACTAATGGAAACCCTCAACATCGAGTATGTTGATGTAGGGGAGGACTTTATCGTAGCGCGCATGCCAGTTACTCCTGAGGTGCATCAACCCGACGGGGTGCTCCACGGTGGTGCTACCGCTGCGTTAGCTGAAAGCATTGGGAGTGTTGCTGTGTTTGTGTTTAGCAAAGAACAAGATGTAGTTGTTCGAGGTATCGAAATTTCAGCCAATCACTTAAAGAGTGTTTCTTCGGGTTATGTGTATGCCACTGCTCGTCCAGTACACCTGGGGCGTACCATTCAATTGTGGGAGATTCGGGTGACAAACGAAGCCGAGGAATTAATTTCAATTTGTAAACTCACTACCTATAAACGGAAGCAACAAAACAAATCATGACACGGGATTTGGAAACCGCCTTTGCGTCGGTTTGGAATACTGATACGCCCTTTGTCTTGTATCGCCTTCCGAAAGAAAAGGAGGTGGTTTTATTGCAACAAAAGACCTCAACACTGTATCCCCTGGATTCAGCAACTCAGGGTTTTGTGATTGCTCCCTTTGAGGCAAGTCAAAATGCTCTTCGGATACATGCTGATGTAACCCAAACATTTAAGGCTCCGGAAATACGTGAACTCCCCTCAAATTTGCCACTGCCTCCAGAGGCGGAAAAAGCAGCTTTCCTAGCGATGCTTGAGGCTGTTAAGGCTCCCTTACAAGCCCAGCACTTGGAAAAAGTGGTGCTTTCCCGAAAAATAACTGTCGATCACCAACAGCAGACCCCAATTGCACTCTATATTAAATTACTCATCTATTTTCCCAACGCATTGGTTTATTGTTGGCACCATCCCAAAGAAGGGACTTGGTTGGGGGCAAGTCCAGAGCAGTTGTTGCAGCAGCAGAATGACTCTTTTTCAACCATGGCTTTGGCAGGGACGCTCCCCATGTCTGAAACGCCACAATGGACGTCAAAAGAACGGTATGAACAGCAGCTAGTTGTGGATCGTATTGTTGAAGTTTTGCAACAACAATTTCCAAACGAGCAAGTAGTGCTGTCCCCAACCTACACCAAACAAGCAGGGAATTTGGTGCACCTAAATACAGACATCAGTTTTAATGCTCCTTCTGATTCCTTGTTTAAAATTTCAGCGGCATTGCATCCTACCCCTGCTGTTGGTGGTGTTCCGCTTTCAGCAGCCTTAAAGGCCATTAGGGCGTATGAGAAGTACGATAGGAGCTTTTATAGTGGCTATTTGGGACCCGTATTAGCCACTACTGCCCAGTTGTTTGTCAATCTGCGTTGTATGCATTGGACAGGGACAGCAGCACAGCTTTATGTAGGGGGAGGAATCACCGCGCAAAGTGATGCAGAAGCCGAGTGGGTGGAAACCCAACGAAAAGCAGCGGTTTTATACAATTTGCTGCAAGGGAATCTTTGACAGCCCTTTGGGATTTTGTAATTTTGAGTGCTACGAAAAAGAGCGTCCCTAGCGAGTGATACGTTACACCAACATTCCACTACCACAAACTGTGGTTCACTATTGCCAAGAATTTCAAATTCAAGATATTGTTATTTCCGCGGGTTCTCGAAATGCTCCTCTCACTAACGGTTTTGTAGAAAACCCTTACTTCACCACCTACAGTATTGTTGACGAACGTGCAGCTGCGTTTTTTGCCCTGGGGATTGCCCAACAAAAACAGCGTCCTGTGGCATTGGTATGTACCTCTGGTTCGGCCTTACTCAATTATTATCCCGCTATTGCGGAAGCCTACTATAGCGACCATCCCTTAGTGGTCTTATCTGCGGACAGAATGCCCCACAGAATAGATATTGGCGATGGGCAAACCATCCAGCAGCAAGGGGTTTTTGGCCCACATTTGGAAGCAGCGGCCACCCTAACACCCGACGTAAGTCACGCCACAAAAACATTGCTGGAAAATCCTAGTCAGCAATTGTTACCCCCTAAGGCAACTTCAAAACAAGTGGCTGAAAAACAAGCACGAATTCAAATTCAAAATGAAGAAGAAATTTGTCGTGTACTTTCTATAGCTATCAGAAAAATGGGGCCTGTGCATTTGAATATTCCTATGGAAGAGCCTTTGTACGGTTTAACTGAAACCCCGTTGAGGTTTAAAGCAAAAGCTGTTGCTGTTCAACCGGCAATGGATGACATAGACGATACCTACAGAACTGCATGGACCAAAGCACAACGCAAGATGATTTTGGTGGGTACCCAAGCTCCCACACCCGAAGTGCAGGCCCTACTCCAAGACCTTGCTAAAGACCCCAGTGTTATAGTACTAACTGAGGTAAATGGAAATATTGCTCTAAAGGGACATATTTATGCCATTGACACTTTAATGGCTCCTTTGGAACTGGAACAGGAATCCTTTTACGAGAACCTACGGCCAGAAATTTTACTTACCCTAGGAGGAATGATTGTTTCTAAAAAAATAAAAGCCTTCCTACGACAGTATCCACCTCATACGCATTGGCATGTACACCCTAAAAAGGCTTACAACACTTTTTATTGTTTGTCGGCACACCTACAAATGCCTGCTGGGGCGTTTTTACGCCCACTGTGTACGCTCCCCAAGTCCAATTCGTCAAACTATCAGCAGCTAGTTGTAGACCGCTACAACACCTACATCGAGCGGGGACAACGCTTCCTTAAGGGAATTCCCTTTTCAGATTTAAAAGTTTTTAAATGTTTATCGCACACTCTTAAAGGGCCGCTACAAGTGCATTTTGCAAACAGTTCTGCCATCCGATACGCACAACTTTTCCCACTAAACCATCAGGTTGAGGTGTACTGTAATCGCGGTACGAGTGGAATTGATGGGAGTACAGCTACGGCCATAGGTGCAGCTGTGGCCCAGCAACTGCCCACGGTTTTGGTTACTGGAGACCTGAGTTTCTTCTACGATATTAACGGGCTTTGGAACAATTATATCCCTAAAAATTTCAAAATCATTTTAATTAACAATGCTGGAGGAGGGATTTTTAGAATTTTACCTGGGGAAAAAGACACCCCAAAATACAACACCTATTTTGAAACCGTGCACCAACGCAACGCCAAGTACGTTGCTAATGCCTTTGATTTCCGCTATTACAAATTGCAAATATGGAGAAGTTTAGAAGGACAGTTGAAGAACTTCTTAAACACCTCAAGCGGCCCCGCAATTTTAGAAGTGAAAACCCCAAGAACACAAAATGATATTCTATTAAAAAAGTATTTTAGCCAAATGGCAATTGAACCTAAAAACAATGGATGATGAGTAAACGAAATTGGACAGCTTTAAAAAACTACAGTGATATCAAGTTTGAACTCTGCGAAGGAGTGGCTAAAATCACAATCAATCGCGAACGGGTATACAATGCCTTCCGGCCAGAAACCAATCAGCAAATGCTGGAAGCGATGGACATTTGCCGGGAACGCAACGATATAGACGTAGTTGTCTTTACAGGAGCCGGAGAAAAGGCCTTCTGTAGTGGTGGCGATCAGAATGTAAAAGGTGTAGGAGGCTATGTTGGTGAAGATGGTGTTCCCCGACTAAACGTATTGGATTTGCACAAAAAAATCCGTGAGATTCCTAAGCCTGTGGTTGCTATGGTAAACGGCTATGCTATTGGAGGTGGGCACGTACTTCATGTGGTTTGTGATTTAACCATTGCTAGTGAAAATGCAATTTTTGGACAAACGGGCCCTAAGGTAGGAAGCTTCGACGGGGGCTTTGGATCGTCGTATTTGGCTCGCCATGTAGGGCAAAAGAAAGCTCGTGAAATTTGGTTCTTATGCCAACAGTATTCAGCACAAGAGGCTTTAGAAATGGGCTTGGTCAATAAAGTGGTGCCTTTAGCCGATCTCGAGGATACGGTAATGGAATGGTGCGCTATAATGCAACAGCGCAGTCCGTTGGCCCTACGCATGATTAAGCGTTGTCTTAATGCCGAACTCGACGGGCAGCATGGACTGATGCAGCTTGCCGGAGATGCAACTTTAATGTATTATCTTATGGATGAGGCACATGAAGGAAAAAATGCTTTTTTAGAGAAGCGCGCTCCTGACTTTAAACAATTTCCAAAATTCCCATAAATCCGCCCATGGCAGCACCAAAAGTTTGGGTTTCTGCAGCGCGTTTGCGAACGCTTCCCCTATCCCTGTCGGGAATTATTGTAGGCAATGCGTTAGCACTTGGGCAGGTAGGCTTTCGATTGTCACTTTTTGGGCTTGCCTTAATTACGGCTGTAGCCCTTCAAGTCCTTTCCAATTTTGCAAATGATTATGGAGATGGGATTCGCGGCACCGATAATGACAATCGTATTGGACCCAAACGAATGGTACAACAACGGTTACTTTCGCCTAAAGCCTTGATGCGTGGAATTATAGCGATGGCGTTGTTTGCCCTTGCAAGTGCCCTTACCTTAATTTATTTTGCCTTTGGAAGTTTATGGGCCCCTGAAGCCCTAGGCTTTATTTTGCTTGCTATTGGTGCAGCTATCGCAGCATATACCTACACTGCTGGTGCCTATCCCTATGGCTATTATGGATTGGGTGACCTGTTTGTTTTTCTCTTTTTTGGCTTAGTTGCTGTTGCGGGATCCTTCTACATTCAATTGCAACTCTTTACCCCTTCGGTAGGGTATTTTGCGACTGCTATTGGATTGTTAAGTGCAGCAGTACTAAATCTTAATAATATGCGAGATTACACTTCTGATAAGGCAGCAAAAAAAAACACATTGGTTGTTTTTCTTGGCCCTCAACGGGCCAAAGTATATCATTTCGTACTGATACTCACTGCATTGGTAGCCGTTGTTTTGGGTGTACTTCCCTTGGGCATGCAACCTGTATACTTGTGTTTGCTTCCCGTATTTTTAGGGTTTCTGTGGCATCTTAATGCCGTTCGAAAAGTGCAACAGCCTCAAGGGTACGATCCCCAGTTAAAGGTAGTTGCTCTTCTGACCTTTGGTCTTTCGATGCTTCTCTTACTAACACAAGGATTACTCCAATGAAAGTCAGGTATTACAAAAACCACTTGCAATTTAAACGACCTGGGGGTACCTCACGGGGCGTACTTCACGAAAAGGAAACTTGGATACTTACCCTATCAGCTGAGGGAAAAACGGGGATTGGAGAATGTGGTCTTTTTAGAGGGTTGAGTTGTGATGATGTTCCCCACTTTGAAGCCACACTGCAAAAGGTATGTAAACACTTAGAAAATGACACCCCAATTCCAACTGCGCTGTTAACGGCGTTTCCTTCCATTCGTATGGGGGTAGAAATGGCCCAACGGAGTTTGGCAGCAGAGGATCCCATGGTGCTCTATCCTTCTGCTTTTACTCAAAAGGAGGAAGGTGTACCCATTAATGGTTTGGTATGGATGGGATCCAAGGAATTTATGGCAGAACAAATTGAAGCCAAGCTAAAGGCAGGCTTTAATTGTATTAAGCTTAAAATTGGGGTACTGAAATTTGAAGATGAGTACCAATTGCTTAAAGCCCTACGCAACCGTTTTTCTGAAAAGGATATTACAATACGTGTGGATGCCAATGGCGCATTTACGCCTCGGGAGGCCTATTCCCTTTTAGAGCGATTGGCCAAATTAAAAATTCATTCCATTGAACAACCGATAGCCGCAGGCCAGTGGGAAGAAATGGCAAAATTATGTGCCCAAACACCGCTGCCCATTGCCTTAGACGAAGAACTTATTGGGGTACAGCATGCCGTTGACAAACAAAGTCTCTTGCAAACAATTGCTCCTCAGTATATAATTTTAAAACCAAGTTTGCTCGGCGGTTTCACCGCTAGTGAAGAATGGATTGCTGCCGCAGAAGCACAAAATATTGATTGGTGGATCACCAGTGCCCTGGAAAGTAACATTGGGTTAAATGCCATTGCCCAGTGGACCGCCACTTTGAACACCTCCCTACCACAAGGCTTAGGCACAGGACAGTTGTTTAAAAATAATTTCAGCAGTCCGCTCTACATTAAAAATGGCTATATTCACTATGCTAAATCACTTCCCTGGAACATAAATTTATAGGCATGTTTTTATCCCAAAACTTTCAAACCAAAGCAGCATTTTCCTACTACCTACTAGGCAGTTTTGTTGTTATAATTTTCAATTTTATAGGGCAGCTGCCTCTAATGCTTGCGGCCTCTTATTTTAATACAGGAACCGTAGCTTCTTCAGATATAATGGAAATTTTTTCGGGAATTCCTAAAAACACCCTACTTTTTTTAATGCTGCTCCCTTTTGCCGTTAGTCTATTAGGCCTGTGGTTGGTTGTAGTAAAGCTCCATGAACAGTCTTTTCGGTCTATCATTAGCTCACGCGCAAAAGTAGATTGGCGTCGGGTAGGCTTTGTATTTCTTCTTTGGGGAGCTATGATTTGTGGCTTCACTGTTGTAGATTATTTTATGTCCCCAGAGGATTACGAATGGAATTTTAAGCTGCTTCCTTTTTTGGTCATGTTTGCAGTAGGAATAATTATGTTCCCCTTGCAAACTACTTTTGAAGAATTATTGTTCAGAGGCTATTTGTTGCAGGGCTTTGCACGACTTACAAAAAATGTATGGCTTCCTTTGGTGCTCACTTCTGTTCTCTTTGGGAGTTTACATTTTTTTAATCCAGAGGTAGACAAGCTAGGGAATTGGCTGTTGCTCTATTATATTGGAACTGGACTCTTCTTAGGACTCATTACCATTTACGATCAGGGAACAGAGCTTGCCTTAGGTTTTCACGCTGCAAATAACTTTTTTTCTTCCATCTTGGTGACAGCTTCTTGGACGGTATTTGAAACCCATGCCATACTAACAGATACTTCTGAACCGCAAATGGATTTTGAAGTTTTTCTTCCACTCCTAGTATTTTTTCCCTTGTTGTTTTTCATTTTTGGAAAGCGCTATAATTGGACGTTTTCCCTACAACCACTTTTTAAAAAATTGAAATGAAAATTCCACATTTTTCTAAAATTCACAACCGCTTTCAGCTTAACGGCCATCCCATGGATCGGGAAACTTTATTGGACGTTGCCTATAGTTTTGTCAAAGAGGGAGAGGTTTTCGAACAGGAGCTAGGAGATTTTTTATTCTATTGGTTGGACAGCCAATCGCATATTAGAGTAAAAACTTCGGGAGCTACTGGCAGCCCAAAAAATTTAGAAGTCTCAAAACAAGCCATGGTACACAGTGCGGTACTAACAGGAGAGTATTTTAATTTAGAACCAGGACAACGGGCATTACATTGTTTGCCCGCTTCATTTATTGCTGGAAAGATGATGTTAGTGCGGGCAATGATTCTTGGGCTTTCTTTGGATATTATCCCCCCAACAACAACGCCACAACTGTCCAAAGGCAGTACCTATGATTTTGCGGCGATGATTCCAGTACAGGTAAGCAATTGTTTATCGCAATTAAAGCAGTTGCGCACTTTGATTATTGGAGGAGCTCCGTTGCCATCAAAGCTCCGGGCCACTTTGGAAACTTCCCATACCGGAGCGTATGAAACCTATGGCATGACAGAAACCCTAAGTCATGTAGCGATCCGCCCAATTACTTCAACACATAAAGTTTTTACTACCCTACCAAGCGTAGGTGTAGCGACCGATGAAGAGGGATGTTTGGTGATTACTGCTCCGCATGTTTCACCGACTCCAATTACCACCAAAGATGTGGTAGACTGCCAGAGCGCAACAAGCTTCACCTACTTAGGGCGAAAGGACTTTATGATTAACTCTGGGGGTCGTAAGTTGCATCCAGAACAGTTGGAAGAAAAATTAAGCCCATTGGTTTCATGCCCCTTTTTCATCCATAAAATGGCAGACGACACCTACGGAGAGCGGCCTATTCTCGTGCTAGAAGGGGAGAAAGCACCATTTTCAAAAGCTGACCTCAAGGCTTGGGGTGTATTGGAGAAGTGGGAACTCCCAGAGCAAATTATTTGTTTAAAAAGCTTCAAACGCACTTCCTCGGGCAAAGTTCAGCGGGTAGCAACTCTTGAAAAAGCCTTGGGCTAGTTTTACACCTGTAGAACGCCCATATTGAATTGCTTTTCTATGGGAGCATTGTTGGCCATAGCGATTCCTGAACTAATCCAGCTTCTTGTTGCTGAAGGCGAAATAATGGCGTCGGTCCACAGCCGTGCGGCAGCATACAGCGGTTTGGTTTGTTTTTCGTAGCGCTGTTCAATGCGTTGTAGCAATTCATTTTCCTTTGCGGCACTGATCTTTTTTCCTTCTTTCTTCAATTTCGACTTTTCAATTTGCAGTAAAACATTGGCGGCTTGTTGTCCCCCCATTACGGCCAGTTTAGCGTTTGGCCATGCCACCATCATACGAGGGTCATAGGCCCTGCCACACATGGCATAATTTCCTGCACCAAAAGAATTGCCCATCACTACAGTAAACTTGGGGACAACAGAATTGGCGACTGCGTTTACCATTTTTGCCCCATCCTTAATTATTCCTCCGTGTTCAGCTTTACTTCCAACCATAAATCCTGTAACATCCTGTAGAAACACCAAAGGAATTTTCCTCTGGTTGCAATTGGCGATAAATCGTGTGGCTTTATCGGCGCTATCACTATAAATAACTCCGCCAAATTGTAATTCGCCTTTAGCATTTTTCACCATCTTGCGTTGATTGGCAACAATTCCAACCGCCCAACCGTCAATCCGGGCATAGGCCGTAATTAGAGATTTGCCATAGTCTGCTTTGTATTCTTCCACAGAACCTTCATCCACTAAGCAGTCTAAGATACTGAAGGTGTCATAGGGTTTGTTGTTTTGGGCGGGGAGAAGACCCAAAATGGTTTCAGGCGAGGTTTTAGGAGCTTTTGGTTCCACCTTACTAAATCCCGCTTGTGGAACAGCGCCCATTTTCCCCATCAACTGACGGATTCGGTCCAAGGCATCGTGATCGTTTACGGCTTTATAATCGCCTACACCGCTGATGGCAGTATGTGTAGTGGCACCGCCAAGGGTTTCATTGTCGATGGTTTCGCCTATGGCAGCTTTTACCAGATAACTTCCCGCTAAAAAAATACTCGCGCTACCGTCCACGATAATGGCCTCATCGGACATGATGGGCAAATAGGCTCCCCCTGCCACACAGCTACCCATTACAGCAGCAATTTGTACCACTCCCGCACTGCTGAGTTGAGCGTTATTTCTAAAAATACGGCCAAAATCATCTTTGTCGGGGAAAATTTCATCTTGCATGGGCAGGTACACTCCAGCACTATCTACCAAATAGATGATTGGAATTTTATTTTCTAAGGCAATTTCTTGGGCGCGAAGGTTTTTTTTTGCCGTCATTGGAAACCATGCACCTGCTTTAACCGAGGCGTCATTAGCTACAATTACACACCAGCGTTCTGCAACTTTACTAAGCACTACCACCACCCCAGCAGAAGGACAGCCCCCGTCTTCTTCGTACATTCCATGGGCTGCAAATCCTCCAATTTCGTGTACTGGAGCTTTGGCATCCACCAAATAGTCGATGCGTTCTCTGGCAGTCATTTTGCCAGCAGTTTTTATTTTTTCTAAACGCGCTTTCCCACCTCCTTTTTTGATGGTCCCCATCAGTTGTTCCAGCTCATTTAAAAGCAACGAATTGTGATCTTTATTTTTTTCAAACTCCAGATCCATACCGTGGTTTTTCCGCTAAAATACAAATTCTACCGCCCGCAATGGTATTATTCAACACATCTTGTAAAAGGAGGAAATATATTTTGAACCCGTTTGAAATCCGTTATCTTTGACTATACATACGTTACCAATAAACCTTAACCAAATGCGTTTAAACAAAAATAAAATCTTCGGGATTGCTGCCCTAATCCTATTTCTGATTGGGATTGCAATTATACTTTTAGGGGTATATGTTTATAAAGAATACACTATTGTTTTAACCATGGTAGGCGTTGGATTTACTGCAGTTGCATGGACGTTCAATGCTCTAAAAGGAAGAATATAAAATGGCAGACGATAAAAAAATTATTTTCTCAATGTCAGGGGTGTCAAAAACCTTCCCTGGCGCACAAAAACCCGTGTTAAAAGACATTTATTTAAGTTTTTTCTACGGGGCTAAAATTGGTATTCTAGGATTAAATGGCTCTGGAAAATCCACCCTTTTAAAAATTATTGCTGGGCAAGAAAAAAACTTTCAAGGCGATGTGGTATTTTCTTCAGACTACAGCGTGGGCTACCTTCCGCAAGAACCAGAGCTAGATCCTGATAAAACCGTAATTGATATTGTAAAAGAAGGGGTGGCAAACACCGTAGCTGTTTTAGAGGAATACAATGCCATCAACGATCAATTTGCCCTTCCAGAGGTGTACGAAGATGCTGATAAGATGCAGCAATTGATGGACCGTCAGTCAGGCTTGCAAGACCAAATTGATGCCCTTAATGCTTGGGACTTAGACAGCCAGTTGGACTTGGCAATGGATGCCCTGCGAACCCCTCCAGCAGAGACTCCCATTAAAGTCCTCTCGGGGGGAGAGCGAAGACGTGTAGCTCTCTGCCGTTTACTGCTTCAAAAGCCCGATGTTTTATTACTCGATGAGCCTACCAACCATTTGGATGCCTTATCCGTGCATTGGTTGGAGCAACATTTAGCACAGTACAAAGGAACGGTAATTGCCGTTACCCACGACCGCTATTTTTTAGACAACGTAGCAGGTTGGATTTTAGAACTCGATAGGGGGGAAGGAATCCCTTGGAAAGGAAACTATTCTTCATGGCTCGATCAAAAATCGAAACGCCTCGCGCAGGAGCAAAAACAAGCCTCCAAGCGACAAAAAACCTTGGAACGGGAGTTGGAGTGGATACGTATGAGTCCAAAAGGCCGGCAAACCAAGCAAAAGGCCCGTTTATCCAATTATGACAAGCTCCTTAGTCAAGAGCAAAAATCAACAGAAGAGAAATTAGAAATCTTCATTCCCAATGGCCCCCGTTTGGGAGCTGAGGTGATTGAGGCAGAAAATGTCTCCATGGGATTTGATGATAAAATTTTATACGAATCCCTTTCTTTCCGTTTACCACAGGCAGGCATTGTTGGGGTTATTGGTCCTAATGGTGCAGGAAAAACCACCTTGTTCAGGCTAATTATGAATGAGCTTGAGCCTTTGTCGGGCGCCTTTAAAGTTGGGCCAACGGTGAAGGTGGCTTATGTAGACCAAAATCACAAGTCCATCCAAAAAGACCAATCCATTTGGGCAAACTTTAGTGGTGAGCAAGACCTTATTCAAATGGGCGGGCGTGAAGTAAATTCTAGAGCCTATTTGAGTCGTTTTAACTTTAGTGGGAACGAGCAAAATAAAAAGGTAAGCACCCTTTCTGGAGGAGAGCGCAACCGCTTGCATTTGGCCATGGCCTTAAAAGAAGAAGGTAATGTGTTGTTGCTCGATGAGCCTACCAATGATTTAGATGTCAATACCCTCCGGGCATTGGAAGAAGGCCTCGAAAACTTCGCCGGTTGTGCGGTGGTAATTTCTCACGACCGTTGGTTTTTAGACCGCATTTGTACCCACATCCTTGCTTTTGAAGGAGATTCTCAAGTGTATTTTTTTGAAGGCTCCTATTCGGATTACGAAGAAAACCGCAAAAAACGCCTAGGGACAGATATATTACCCAAACGCATACAGTACAAAAAACTCACCCGTAATTAAGGCCAAAACAACAGCTTCACTGTACTGACCTAAATATATCAGCTATCAGGGTCAAAGCTGAACCAATCCTTTGTAACGTGCTAAAAGTGGGGTGAACGGATTTCTCCTCCCCCGTGTTCGCACACCTCTATGTGTTTTATTGTGTAAAATGCAAAGGAGTAGTAAACTGTTTTCATAGGTATTCTATGCTTAGGGCTACAATTGATTTGCGCTACTGGGTAATTTTTTATAGCTTAAGTGTAACCTCAAATTTTTACCGATGATGCTTAAAAATGTAGTCTTCCAAACGTTTATTTCCAACCGCTTTTCAAAAAGTACTTTAAAAGTCATTGCTGTAATTGCAGTTCTGGTATTTACCAATTGTTCTACCGCCAATGAAGAAGAAAAACCCAAAGCAACCGATCCCGTTGAGGAAAAACAAACCAACGCAAAATATTCCGTTACATTCGAAATTAACTGGAACAAAAATGATTTCCCCGTAGATTATCCTTCTGGAGCGCATTTCTCAAGTATTGTTGGGTGGAGTCATAAAACCACCTCAACCTTTATGAAGGTTGGAACTTTTGCCTCTAAGGGGATTAAGGATGTAGCAGAAACAGGAAGTACGGTTGAAATTAAAAAAGAAATAGAAGAGAAAATTTCTAATAAGGAAGGAAAAAATTTTTTTAAAGGCTCGGGTTTAGGCAGTGGTGTAGGTAAAATAGAAATTGAAGTGGATACGGACTACCCCAGTATTAGTTTAATTACCATGATTGCACCCAGTCCCGACTGGTACGTTGGCATTGTAAACATAAACTTACACGAAAACGAAAAATTTATAAGCGAGCGCACATTGGACGGACTGGTGTATGATGCCGGAACAGATGACGGCCTAACCTTTAGGGCTGCGAATAAGGAAACTGATCCTCAACAAAAGATATTTTTGCTTACTGCGCCCCCTTTGGGTGATGGTAAAACCGTAGCAAAAAAGTTTTGTACAGTAAAAATTAAAAAACTTTAGTTTTTAGCTGATTTAAGTTTAAGCGTCACCGATCATATCTTCTGGCCGTACCCAGGCATCAAATTCTTCTGCGCTAAGGTAATTTAGGGCCACTGCAGCCTCCTTAAGTGTTGTGCCTTCTTCATGCGCTTTATTGGCGATTTCGGCCGCCTTGTAGTAGCCAATTTTAGTGTTTAATGCCGTAACTAGCATCAGTGAATTTTGCATTAAGGCATCAATCCTGCTAGTATTTGCTTCAATCCCTTGAACACAGTTGTTGGTAAAGCTCACACAGCCATCCCCCAGCAGCGTAGCCGATTGCAATAAGTTGGCTGCCATAAGGGGTTTAAAAACATTGAGTTCATAGTGGCCTTGCATGCCTCCAACGCTTAGCGCAACGTCATTTCCCATAACTTGTGCACACACCATGGTAAGCGCTTCACACTGGGTTGGGTTTACTTTGCCAGGCATAATCGAACTTCCGGGTTCATTTGCAGGAATAATAAGTTCTCCAATTCCTGAACGGGGCCCAGAGGCCATCAGTCGAATGTCGTTGGCAATTTTGTTAAGAGCAACCGCCAATTGTTTTAATGCCCCGTGGGTTTCCACAAAAGCATCGTGTGCGGCGAGGGCTTCAAATTTATTTTTAGCAGTTACAAAGGGTAGTCCTGTAAATTCTGCAATGTAAGCAGCAACTTTTTTTGCATACCCCTTGGGGGTATTGATACCCGTTCCCACAGCTGTTCCCCCGAGGGCCAGTTGTGCTAAGTGCGGCAGGGTGTTTTGTAGGGCTGCAATCCCTTGGTCGAGTTGTGCAACATAGCCCGAAAACTCCTGTCCGAGGGTTAGGGGAGTGGCATCCATCAAATGGGTTCTTCCTATTTTAATCACCTTTTCAAAGGCTTTTGATTTTTTATCTAGGGCATTGCGAAGTGTGGTGATTCCTGGCAGGGTAACTTCAATAATTTTTTTGTAGGCCGCTATGTGCATCCCGGTAGGGAAGGTGTCGTTGGAAGATTGAGATTTATTGACATCGTCGTTGGGCTGAAGGGTTTTTTCGCCTTCCCCTAGGGTTTTCCCAGCCAACACATGGGCGCGATTGGCAATAACTTCATTTACATTCATGTTAGATTGCGTACCCGAGCCGGTTTGCCAAATGACCAATGGAAATTGATTGTCGTGTGCACCGGTTAAAATTTCATCGCATACTGCAGCAATAGCGTCCCGTTTTTCGGTACTGAGCACCCCCAAGTCACAGTTGGTGTAGGCCGCTGCTTTTTTTAAATACGCAAAACCATAAATCACCTCAAGCGGCATGGATTGGGCAGGCCCAATTTTAAAGTTTTGGCGCGAACGCTCCGTTTGCGCTCCCCAATACACGTCTTTAGGTACTTTTACTTCTCCGAGGGTGTCTTTTTCAATTCGATATTCCATAAGTCATACTTTACCACAAAAATACGCTCTTTTAATAAAAAACATTTAGTATGGTTACGTCAAATAAATTTATGTTGTATTTTTATGGCAGAATTTGATACCATGTTTGAATTTGATCAATACCTCGGATTTTTAGCTTTTTTAAGCATCTTAACCATCGGATTTTGGTTAATGATTTTCTTACTCACCTTTGTAATACCCTATTGGTTATTTGGTGCTGCCAAAGAACGTTTTGACGAGCTAAGAGCCGCCAAGAAGAAAAAAACAACATAAAAAAAAAGCGCCATTGGCGCTTTTTTTATGCTAGTATTCAAAATCTCCATCGTCGTCCATGCCCTGGTTCATCCGATCGCGGTTGCGTTGGTTGTTGCGTTGGTTTAAACGATAGGTAAAACTTAAAGTATAGGTGGGTTGGCGTCTTTGGTATTCGGTGTAACTGGTAAATGAATCTGTAAAAGTTTCATTCCTAAAGCGACTGGTATTGAACAAATCACTTAAACGCAAGGATAAAGATCCTTTGTCTTTTAGGATTTCTTTGTTGATAGCTCCTGAGAAAAAGTAAAAACTTTTACTTCGCGACTGTGCGGTTACAGAAGGCCCCCGATAAAACCCTCTAAATTGTATGTTGTATTTTTTTGGCAGTCGTATGCTGGCATTCATACGCGCAAACCAACTCAGGTTTGTAGCGTCAAAGGAAGTGCCCTCATAGGAACCAAGGGTTTCGGAGTTGAAAAGATTAAAATTTCCGTTAAGGCGAACCCTACGACTCGGAGAGTAGGTTAAATTAAATTCTACACCAATTCGATTGTTTTCCGCCAGGTTAACTGGGAAGCGTTTTAGTACAGGTACAATTACCTGTGGACTGTCAGGATCATTTGGATTTCCACTAATAGCCACGCGCTCTCCTGTATCTACATTGATAAATGTAAATGTACTGGTAGACTTTTGGTAGTATACTGAGCCGTTAAAGGTGTATTTTTCCCAGCGTTTTAAATAGCCCAAGTCGAAAGCACCAGTGTAGGTAGGATTTAAATCGGGGTTTCCAACAAATAAATTTGTAATACTGCTCCTAGAAGGAAAAGGATTAATAAAACGTGAGCGTGGACGTCGTAACCTTCGACTAATTCCAAGCGTGAAATTTTCACTTTCGTTCAGTTCATATGAAAAATTGGCTGTAGGAAACCAATCGGTGTATTTTTTTTGGGTATAGTCGTTGGTGGTTCTTTGGTCAATTTGAATGTTGGAATGTTCCATACGCAAACCGAGCAGGTAGGAAAATTTCCCGGTCTTTTTTCCAAATTGGGTGTAGGCCGCGTTAACAAATTCTTTATACACCAAAACATTGGAAAGGTTGGTATCAATAATGGGTGTGCCATCGTCTAAGAACGCCACCTGATAGTCAGTTTTTTGGGTATTAAAATTACCGCGATACCCTAATTCAAATTGTGTTTTTTCATCTATGGGCCAAACGTAGTCTGCCTGAAGGAGCATTCGCTTTTGGTCTTCGAGATTATCAATTTTTTCGAAGCTGGGGGGAATAGGGTTGGGAAAAGTACTTTGGGCTTCAATGCTACTGATTTCTTCTTCGGCACTCTCCTCATACTGAAAGCGCGCAGTAAGTTCGTGTCCCTTGTCGTCAAATTTATTGGTGTAATCTGCACTGTATTGAAACGAAGCGTCAATTTCATCTTCAAATCGATCTCTGGTGGTACGACTAAGAACGTCACGTGTACTGGACAATTCTACAAGTTCATTTAAGGACGAATTGCCCCCTTCACGCTCCCGATAAAACCCAGAAAGAATCAATGAACTTTGATCGTTGATGTAGTACTCCAGTCCTAGACGAGAAAACACGCTGCTGTTCCCGCGCTCAAATTCGTCATTTTCTTCTAAAAAGGTACTGGGTGCGGCACCGTTAAAGTATTCATTGTCATCGTAGCCTGTTCCCAAATTCCATCGGTCACTGTAGGTGGCGGTAGTAAAGATGTTTATTTTTCGAGTGCGCCAGTTCATATTGGCTGAAATGCGGTTGTTTTTGGGATAGCCTGCATTGGCACTAAAGGTGCCGTTAACACCTTCTAATTCTTCTTTTTTAAGAATAATATTTAATATACCTGCGGTACCTTCGGCATCGTAACGTGCTGATGGCGATGTCACTACTTCCACCTTTTCGATGGATTCTGCGGGGAGTTGGCGCAGCCCTTCAGGTCCCGATATACCCACTAAGCCAGAGGGTTTCCCATTGATAAGGATACGTACATTATCATTTCCTCTAAGGGCTACATTACCATCGATATCTACAGAAACTGAGGGTACATTGTCCAATACATCAGCCACGCTACCTCCCCGAACGGTAATGTCTTTCCCAACATTGTAGATGCGTTTATCGAGGCGTATTTCTACTTCTGTTCGTTCCCCAACCAATTGAACTTCGTCCAAAAGATTTTCTGCAATGGAAAGTTCAAATGTCCCTAAATCTTGCGGTGTGGTATAAGCTTTAGGAGCTTGGCTAATGGGTTCAAAGGAAATGTATTCCACCTTTAGGGCATAGTTTCCCGGAAAAATGGAAATGTTGAATTTCCCTTTTGCATCGGTAATCCCCCCTTGTAAGAGATCGGGGCGCTTGGGATTTGTAAATGTAATTGTGGCGTATTCTAGGGGTTGCTGTGTTTCTTGATCGATGACTTTTCCGCTTATGGTAATTTTAGATGGGATGCCCCCTGGACGTTGTGCAAAAACAGCTAGGTTTAAGCATAGGAATAGGGGCAAAATACAGTATTTCATACGTATAGTTCTTCTTCTCTTTAGCAGTTAGACGCTCTGTTGCGGGAATAGTTTAACCCCTACAAAACAGCTAAATTTTTTTTAAAAAGGCTAGGAGGTTTTCTAATGGACGCCCAATGACAGCGTCATTTTTAGAGGCTATAATGGGGCGCTCAATGAGCTTGGGATGCTCTGAAAGAAGTTGTAACAGAGCAGTTTCAGAAAACGTTTCACCTTTAAAATTTTCTTTCCACAGCGGTTCTTGTTTGCGGATAATGTCTTGGGGCTGTTTTTCCAGTTTTTGGAGCAACTCTTTGAGTTCTGCAACGCCAAGTGGTTGTTCTAAATATTTAACAACAGTGTGAGGGATATTTTTTGATTCTAATTCCTGCAAGGCTTCCCGGGATTTTCTGCAGCGTGGGTTGTGGTATATTGTAAGCATAGCTAAAAAAACAAAAACCTGCGTAAAGCAGGTTTTTGAGAAGTAGTAGTTTGTGTTTTATTTTATTTTATCGACAATTGCTTTAAAAGCTTCTGGATTGTTCATGGCAAGGTCGGCCAACACCTTTCTATTTAGGCTAATGTTGTTGGCTTTTACTTTCCCCATAAATTGACTATAGGACATCCCGTGCTGACGTGCACCTGCATTTATACGGGCTATCCAAAGTGCTCTAAAGCTTCTTTTTTTGTTTCTGCGGTCGCGGTATGCATAAAGCATGGCTTTTTCCACCGCATTTTTGGCTACGGTCCAAACGTTTTTACGACGTCCGAAATAGCCTTTGGCTTGTTTTAGAATTTTTTTGCGTCGTGCTCTAGACGCTACTGAGTTTACTGATCTTGGCATAATTTAAATTTTTTTGAGACAGGCGGTAATTGTTTACACTTTTTGGGCGCTGTTTCAGGGTTCTACATTTTTAACCAAACTGCGTTTAATTTAAACGAAGTTGTTCTTTGATATTGCTGGCATCGCTTTCGTGTACCAATCCTGATTTGGTAAGGCGAAGTTTTCTTTTCTTCGACTTCTTGGTCAAGATGTGACTCTTAAAAGCGTGCTTGCGCTTAATTTTACCAGTACCGGTGAGTTTAAACCGTTTTTTTGCACTGGATTTTGTTTTCATTTTCGGCATAATTGCACGTTTAATTAAACTACTACTATTTTACTTTTTTTGGGGCTATAAACATTATCATGCGTTTTCCTTCTAATTGGGGGAGTTGCTCCACCTTTCCGTATTCCTCTAGTTCTTGTGCCAAGCGAAGGAGTAAAATTTGTCCTTGCTCTTTAAATACAATGGAACGCCCCTTAAAAAACACAAAGGCTTTTAGTTTGGCGCCCTCACTGAGGAACTTTATCGCATGTTTCTTTTTAAATTCATAATCGTGCTCATCGGTTTGCGGCCCAAAACGGATTTCTTTAATCACTACCTTGGTAGCCTTACTTTTAAGCGCTTTCTCACGTTTCTTTTGTTCGTACAAGAACTTCTTGTATTCTAAAATTTTACAAACGGGAGGAACTGCCTTTGGAGAAATTTCTACCAAATCCAGTTCCAAGTCACGGGCTATCGCTAAGGCTTTGTTTAGCGTATACACACCTACTTCAACATTATCACCAACCAAGCGTACTTCGTGGGCAGTGATTTTTTCATTGATTTTGTGCGGGTTTTCTTTAATTACCCGACCTGGTCGTTTGGTTCTTCTTCTTCGTATTGCGATGAGTTCAGCTTTTAATTATTCGCTTGCAAATTTATAAATACTTTTTGACATTTCTTCCTTAACTAGGGCGATAAAAGAAGGAACATCCATGCTTCCTTGATCTCCCTGTTGGTGTCGTCGAACCGAAATTTGATTCGATTCAGCCTCTTTTTCTCCTACAATAATCATAAACGGAACTTTACTCAGCTCTGCTTCCCGAATTTTTTTGCCTATGGTTTCGTTGCGATTATCGAGCAGGGCGCGAATTTCGTTATTTTCCAGTTCATTTAAAACTTTTCGCGCGTAATTTTCGTGCTTTTCACTGACACAGAGAATATTAACCTGGTTGGGTGTGAGCCATAGTGGGAAGTTTCCTCCTGTGGATTCCAACAAAATTGCTACAAAACGCTCCATACTTCCAAAGGGTGCCCTGTGGATCATAATGGGGCGGTGGAGTTCGTTGTCACTGCCTTTGTAAGTTAAATCAAAACGTTCGGGCAGGTTGTAATCTACCTGAATAGTCCCCAATTGCCACTTGCGCCCAAGGGCGTCTTTTACCATAAAGTCTAGTTTTGGCCCATAAAATGCTGCCTCTCCTGTTTCAATAACGTAGTTAAGATTTTTTGCCTTCGCAGCATTAACGATGGCATTTTCTGCCCGTTCCCAATTTTCTAGGCTTCCGATATACTTTTCTGGTTTTTCGGGATCACGTAAGGAAACTTGTGCGGTGAATTCTTCAAACCCTAATGAACTAAATACATAGAGTACTAAATCGATAACTTTTTTAAATTCTTCGTCCAGTTGATCTGGAGTACAAAAAATGTGGGCATCATCTTGAGTAAACCCTCTTACTCGGGTAAGTCCGTGCAATTCTCCACTCTGCTCGTAGCGATACACTGTACCAAATTCGGCATAGCGTTTGGGGAGTTCCCGATAACTCCAAGGCCTTGACTTATAAATTTCGCAGTGGTGGGGGCAGTTCATGGGCTTAAGCAAAAACATTTCCCCTTCTGCAGGTGTTTCTATGGGTTGGAAGCTGTCTGCACCATATTTTTCGTAGTGCCCCGAAGTTTTATACAATTCTATGTTTCCAATGTGGGGAGAAATCACTTGTTCATAACCGGCTTTTTTTTGTGCGGCTTTTAAAAAGTTTTCTAAGCGCTCTCGTAAGGCAGTTCCTTTGGGAAGCCACAGGGGTAGGCCTTGTCCTACTTTTTCAGAAAAGGTAAATAGTTCCAGTTCTTTCCCCAGTTTTCTATGATCGCGTTTTTTGGCTTCTTCAATGAGTTCCAGGTAGGCGGTCAATTCTTTTTGTTTGGGGAAGGAAATGCCATAAATACGAGTAAGTTGCGGCTTGGTTTCGTCGCCACGCCAGTAGGCTCCTGCAACGTTGAGGAGTTTTACCGCCTTAATAAACCCAGTGTGCGGCAAGTGCCCTCCTCTACAGAGGTCGGTAAAGTCGGCATGATCGCAAAAACTAATGGTGCCGTCTTCAAGGTTTTCAATTAATTCTACTTTGTAGGGATTGGCTTCTTGCTCGTAAAACGCCAGAGCTTCTTTTTTACTGGCCATCCGCATACTAAAGGCAAACTTTTCTCGTGCAAAGGCAAGCATTTGTTTTTCTACTGCAGCAAGTTCCTTTTCTGTAAAGCTGTGCTCCCCAAAATCTACGTCATAATAAAAACCATTTTCAATGGCTGGTCCTATGGTTAGCTTGGCATCGGGATAAAGCGCTTTAATGGCCTGTGCCAAAACGTGGGCCGAAGAATGCCAAAAAGCAGTTTTTCCCTCAGCGTCATTCCAGGTAAACAATTTTAGGGATCCATCTTCTTCTAGCGGAGTGGTTACTTCTACCGTGGTGTTGTTAAATTGGGCCGAGAGTACATTGCGTGCAAGTCCCTCACTAATGCTTTGAGCTACTGCTAAGGGCGTTGTTCCTTTTGGAAATTCACGTACGGAGGCATCTGGAAATGTAATAGCAATCATAGGCGTAAAAACGCCACAAATATAGTGGGTTCCATGATTTCAAACAACAGACAGGGTAAGGAATACCTATTTGGAATTGCGTTTTCCCAAAAAGCCATCGGTAAGCGTTCGTATCCCCCAAAAGCCATAACCAATTGCAGCGATACATAAAACTCCTCCGGTAATGAGTACAGGCAGGTAAAATGGATGTGTTTGATTTTTAAACGCCTGAAAGAGTACCACAGGGCCAATAAAGGCAAAAAGAATAAACACGCTAATGCGTTTGAGTCCTTTTTGAAGTAGTGTTTTGTCCATAGCGTGTACTAAAGTACTGCAAATATCACGAAATGTGCTTTTACAGTTCCCTTTGAGCTTGCTTTTTATGCCATTTCATTTTTTGTGGGTACCACACAAATTGAATAAAATTAAATTCTAAGTGTTGAAAGCTCAACGCATTCTGACCATAGTTCAACTGTAGTTTTGGGAAATACCTCAAGTTGGTTCGGAGCAGCCACCAATCTCCACGAACACTAGGACGGATATCCCATCCAAAAACAATTGCAGTAGCCCATTGTTCAGTATTTTTCACAGTGGGTTTAGGGGTTAAGCTACTATTTGCGCTTAAAGTTTCACTACTCAACCCTAGCCCGATGTAGGGGGCAAAACCGTGATAGTCAAATAAAAATTTATAGCCTTCTAATAGCACACTTTGCCTATTTACGCTTAACAGTTCTCCAAACGCTTTGCGGTGTTGTACCATAGGACGGTAGGAGAGGGCGAGTACCGTTTCGGCTTTTAAAAAATGATAGCCCAAGGCCATATCAGGAAAAAGATTGGGCATTGGTTTATTGTCAAAGTAGGCTGCTTCGTTACTAATGTAACTGGAAGATTTAATGGGGAATGCCGAAGAAGGGCCAAGGGCCAAAAACAGTCCGTGTTTGTTGGTTGTGGCAAAGTAGGTGTTGGCCGCTTTTGATGTTGGGTTGTCTGCAGTTCGTGTGGTTTCAAAACTGTAATTCACCGCCAATTGAAACCAATGTTTTGGGAAGGTATCGCTAACACTTTGCTGTTTTGAAATATAGGACCTAAAGCTTGTGTTTGGGGTAAAATTGTAAGCCGCTGTTGCGTAAAAATTGTTCCATTGAAACCCTATTCCAAAGTCATACACTGATTTTACCTTAGTGTATTGAAATTGTTCTTGGTTTGTATTCTTTTGGAGGTAACGAAAGGGGCTAAACTTATACCCCATAAAAGGACGGACTTTATTGCTGTGCAACGCCCAGGGGTAAATGCGCAAGCCGGTAAACGTTCCAAAGTCAAAATTATTGGTAATTTTTTCGTCCTGAAACTTTAGCTGTGTGGTGTTAATGGAAACATATAAATCTGCAAATCCCCAAAAATGTGTTGCTCCAATATCGATAGCTGTAGCCATATATCCCTCACGATTGAATGTGCTTGTGGTTCCATTTTGGTTGAGATAGTACCCTTGGGTGTTGTTTGGGACTAAGTAATTACTAATTCCCACATAGGTTTTAGCAAAATCATGCCGTTTCGTCCAGTCCTGTGCTGCACTGTACCAACTGTTTGCCAGTAGCAGGGCCATGCCGAAAAGAGTACACAAGGAATAGCTGCCAAATACTGTTTTGCAATACGCTATAAATGCTATTACTCGGTGAATTGGTGTAGTTTGTTGTAGGTGTTTCATGGGTAAAAAAAATTAGAGTGATTATAAAGATAAGGGGATTTGATGCAAGTACAATTGATTTGAATCATAAAGAGATTTAGCCTTTTTTAAAGGCTGCTATGGCAGCACGCACGTTTCCGTGTTGGGCTAAGAGGGAGGCAGCCGTTTTTAGATCGGTTTTTGTTGCCTCCACAACCATTCGACAGGCCCTTTCGTGAAGCTTGTTGTTGTTTAGTTGCATGTCAACCATTTTATTGCCCTTTACATGTCCCAGTTGAATCATGGTGGCAGTACTAATCATATTGAGGATAAGCTTTTGAGCAGTACCTGCCTTCATGCGAGAACTGCCCGTAAGAAATTCGGGGCCTACAATGACTTCAATGGGAAAGTCTGCGTTTTTCGCTAAGGGAGAATTGTGGTTACAGCAAATACAACCCGTGGTAATCCCTTGTTGTTGACAGGCGTTTAACCCTCCCACAACATAAGGTGTGGTACCTGATGCTGCAATCCCAATAACAATATCTTTTGTGGAAATGTTATATTCTTGCAGGTCTTTCCAAGCTTGTTCGGGGTTGTCCTCAGCGTTTTCTAAGGCCGTGCGCAGGGCCGTATCTCCACCTGCAATAAGGCCTATTACTTTCCCGGGGTCAGTACCAAAAGTGGGAGGACATTCGGAGGCATCTAAAACCCCTAAACGCCCACTAGTTCCGGCACCGATGTAAAATAAACGTCCACCTTGCTGCATTACGGCAACTACTTGTTGTATTAGGCGTTCTATTTCAGGAACCACTTTACCTACAGCTGCTACTGCATTTTGGTCTTCTTGATGGATTCCTGCTATCAATGCACGGATTGACATCGTTTCTAGCGCATCGTAGTTGGAGTCTTTTTCTGTGATTTTTACAAAATCCATAATTTGAAGCTAAAACCTTAAAGTAGGGATACCACTTTTTATATGTAAATTTATTGTTAACTTATTATTACCTAAATGTTAACAAAAAGATCAAATGCTCCAAAGAATACAACAACTACTAAGCATTAGTATGTTCCAACGGTGCCGTAAATGTGTACAAAAGTACGCTGAATGCTACCGGAATTTTTCAATGACGCGCTACGCTTTAAGGATAAAAGCAATGGTTGACCCTTGTTAATTTAATTTAGACTCTAAATTTTCCTTAAGTGCGTCTAAAAACTCTTGCGTGGTCAAATAGTGTGATTCGTTCATGTCTTTTTCGTGAATCAGTAAGGCCAAATCTTTGGTCATTTTTCCACTTTCAATAGTTTCAATACACACTTGTTCTAGGGTGCTACAAAAGTCAATGAGTGCTTGGTTGTCGTCTAATTTACCACGGTGAGCAAGGCCTCTGGTCCATGCAAAGATAGATGCAATAGGGTTGGTTGAGGTGGCTTTTCCTTGTTGGTGTTGGCGGTAGTGTCGCGTAACGGTACCGTGGGCAGCTTCGGCTTCCATTGTTTTCCCATCAGGGGTTACTAGGGTAGAAGTCATCAATCCTAACGATCCAAATCCTTGGGCCACTGTATCCGATTGGACGTCGCCATCGTAGTTTTTGCAGGCCCATACAAATCCACCGTTCCATTTCATAGCCGCAGCTACCATATCGTCAATAAGACGGTGCTCATAAGTGATGCCTTTAGCTTCAAATTTGTCCTTAAATTCAGCGTCAAACACTTCTTGGAAAATGTCCTTAAAGCGTCCGTCATAGGCCTTCATAATAGTGTTTTTAGTTGACAAGTACAGGGGCCATCCTTTGTCTAAGGCACGGTTCATACACGACCGGGCAAATCCGTAGATGGACGAATCTATATTGTACATGCTCATGGCTACACCATCTTCTTGGAAGTTATAAACTTCCCAGCTTTGTGCGGGACTGCCATCTTCGGGGGTAAAGGTCATGGTCAGTTTCCCTTTTCCTTTAGTTACAATATCTGTGGCTTTGTATTGATCGCCAAAGGCATGACGTCCAATGCAAATGGGTTTAGTCCATCCTTGCACGTAACGGGGTACGTTTTTCATGATGATGGGCTCGCGAAATACGGTTCCACCAACGATGTTTCTTATGGTTCCGTTGGGTGAACGGTACATTTTTTTCAGTCCAAATTCTGTGACGCGGTCTTCATCGGGGGTAATGGTGGCACACTTAATTCCTACATTGTGCTTTTTTATGGCTTCTGCTGCATCAATAGTAATTTGATCTTCGGTTGCATCACGTGACTCAATGCCAAGGTCGTAGTACAACAACTCTACATCGATGTAGGGAAGTATTAATTGTTCTTTAATAAATTTCCAGATGATGCGCGTCATTTCGTCGCCATCTATTTCAACGACGGGGCGCGTTACTTTTATTTTGGACATATGCTTCAATTTGGTTTTGATTGCAAATATACTGTGGAGAACGCAAGACTACAAGTACTGTTGAGGTTCTCCCAAAAAAAAAGACCGCAATCGCGATCTTTTCATTTTTTTATTTTCGAATTTCCTTAATACGTGCTTTTTTACCTCGTAAATTCTTAAAGTAATAAATACGAGACTGACGTACTTTACCGCGGGCATTCACTTCAATTTTCTGAAGGGTAGGCAAATTGATGGGGAAAATACGTTCCACACCTACGGTACCCGACATTTTTCTAATAGTAAAAGTTTTTGATAGCCCTTGGCCTTTAATTTGAATAACGACACCTTTAAAGAACTGGGTTCTGGTTTTATCGCCTTCACGAATTTCGTAATATACGGTGATGGTGTCTCCAGCAGAGAATTCAGGAAAGTCTTTCTTTTCGATGAATTCGTTTTGTACAAATTGGATTGCTGATTCCATAACTTTAGTTAAATAATTATATTAAGCAACATTCACGAGTTTCGTCAGCGGTTGTCTTGAATTGAGTGCAAAAATAAGTGATTTTTTTAATTTTTCACTATTCTGATGCTGAATTCTCATCCAAGAGGTCGGGCCGCCGGGTTTGGGTGTGTTTTAGGGCCATGGCTTCGCGCCAGGCTTCAATTTTAGGGGTATTCCCTGAGGTGAGAATTTCGGGTACTTTCCAGCCTTTATACGATTCTGGACGGGTGTAGATTGGTGGGGCCAGCAGCCCATCCTGAAAGCTGTCTGTTAGGGCAGAGGACTCATCACCCAGCACACCGGGTATCAACCGTACAATGGCATCACACAGCACAGCTGCAGCCATTTCCCCGCCAGATAGCACAAAATCTCCAATGGAAATTTCATGGGTAATCAAGTGGTCACGTACCCGTTGATCTACCCCTTTGTAGTGCCCACAAAGGACAATTATATTGGTAAACAACGACAAGCTATTGGCCAGGGGTTGGGTGAGTTGTTCCCCATCGGGAGTCATATAGATCACTGCATCGTAGGCCCTTTGAGACTGCAATTGCGAAATGCATTTTTCTATGGGTTCCACCTTGAGTACCATGCCTGCACCTCCACCATAGGGGTAATCATCTACTTGTTTGTAGTTGTTGGTGCTGTAGTCGCGCAACTGGTGAAAGTGAATGTCAACACTCTTGTTTTCGCGCGCACGTTTGATAATAGAAACCTCAAAAGGGCTTTGTAGCAGTTCTGGAAATAGCGTGATAATGTCAATACGCATGCCCGATGTTTTTACAAAGGTTAAAAAAAACCACGAGAGAACAACTACCGTGGTTTTTTTATTCAAGAAGAACTCACCTTAGTACCGAAAAGGAATCAATACGCGTTCCCCTTCGGGACTCATAAACAAAATGGCATCTACATCTTCATAGCTGTAGTTGGTTATTTCGTCTACCGTTTCCACTTTCTTTTTATTAATCTCTAAAATGAAATAGCCTTCTTCGATACCATAACGATTGAGGCCTCTGTTGTTGTTGGCGGTAATTTTAATTCCATAGTCGAGGTCTAAATTCTCAAGCTCGGTGGCTTCGGGGTTTTGAAGTTCTAGCCCGATGAAGTTAGCCCGCGAAGTTTTTTTAAGGGTGATGGTGGTTTTTTTTGGCACTCCATCACGTACATATTCAACCACCACCTTATCGCCAGGGCGTTTGCTGGATAAGTGGCCGGTGAGGTCCGAAAATTTATTGATACGTACTCCGTCCACACGCTTAATGATGTCTTCGGTTTGTAAGCCTGCTTTCGCCGCTCCCATATTGTCAATAACAGAAGAAATATAGAAGCCTTCAGTTTCTCCAATTTCCAAACGATTGGCAACATCCGCATTGAGGGCAGCCCCTTGCACACCGAGTAGGCCTTTTTGAACGCTTCCATATTCTAGCAAGTCTTCAAAAACTTTTCGAGCAATATTACTAGGCACTGCAAACGAATAGCCTACAAAACCTCCTGTTAAGGATGTAATGGCGGTATTAATACCAATGAGTTCTCCTTTGAGGTTTACCAATGCACCACCACTGTTACCGCGATTTACAGCCGCATCAGTTTGTAAAAAGAATTGGTTTTTATCGTCATTGGTATTCAGGTCTCGGGATTTGGCACTAATGATTCCTGCAGTAACGGTAGAGTTGAGATTGTAGGGGTTACCCACTGCCAACACCCACTCTCCAATTTGAGTGGTTTCAGAATCACCAAAAACAATGTAGGGGAGTTTCTTTTCTGCTTCAATTTTAATTACTGCAATATCCGTGTAGGCATCCGCTCCCACCAAAGTAGCATTATAACGTTTGTTGTCATTGGTGGTTACCTCTATATCGGTGGCATCTTCAATTACGTGAAAGTTGGTAATTATGTAACCGTCTGGGGAAACTACCACACCTGATCCGGTACCCACTCTGCTGGGTTCATCAATTCCATAGAAATTTCGTAACCAAGAGGCGTCTTTGTCTTTGTAGGTACTGATGTTTTTTACATGAACTACTCCATCAATACTTTTGTTTGCAGCTTGTATAAAATCTTCATTGTTTAAAGTGACCGCCTTGGCGGAAGCTGTATAGTTCGTTGGAGTAAACTGCGGACTCGCAGTAGTAGTGTACGTTGGGGTAACGGCAGTGGGTGCTACTGCTATTTTTTGATAGATAGCTACAGCAACTACTCCGCTGATAATTCCAGTGAGTAGAAGTTGAATTTTTGATCGCATAACATTTAGTTTTACTCAAAATTAAAAAATCCTACAGGCTTCTAATTTTTTTAAATTTTCATTTAACGCATCTTTAACAAGCTGTGGTGCTTTTATTTTTGGTTAAATTTACGCCTTTATGCGTATTGCGTTTTTAAAATATCAAGGAGCCGGAAACGACTTTATTGTAATCGATAACCTTCAGGGGCAATTGCCCAAAACCCCCTCAAAAGAAATCATTTCTAAGTGGTGCGACCGTCATTTCGGTGTAGGAGCTGACGGGTGCATTATCCTAGAACCTTCTGCGACTGCTGATTTTTATATGCGCTATTTTAATGCCGATGGCTCCACCAGTACACTATGTGGAAATGGTGCCCGTTGTGCAGTGGCATTTGCACATCGTTTACATCACATTAACACTCAAACACACTTTGAGGCTTCCGATGGCTTGCACCATGCAACCTTTACATCGGAGGAGCGTGTGAGTTTGAAAATGCAAGATGTTAAAGAAATAACCCAAGCGTCGGATTATAGTTTTGTGCACACAGGGTCTCCCCATCATTTAATTTTTTTACCGAATGCGGACGTTTTAGAAGCAATGGATGTAGTGGGTGAGGGGCGCAAAATAAGAAATAGTGCTGCTTATAGGGCAGCAGGGACAAACGTTAATTTTATCGCCCAACAATCGGAAACGCATTTGCTGTTGCGCACCTACGAGCGGGGGGTAGAAAATGAAACCTTAGCCTGTGGAACGGGTGCAGTAGCAGCTGCGTTAGGAGCTTATGCCCTGCAAAAAACCAAATCGAATGCCCTTACCCTACAAGCCCGGGGTGGAGTTTTAGAGGTGAGCTTTAAGCCTGCAGAAGATTATTTTGAAAATATCTATTTGTCGGGTCCCGCAAGCTTTGTTTTTGAGGGATATTTAAACAGCGTCTTGCTATGAACGTTTTTTTAAGAGCTTTAGAGCCCGAAGACGTAGATGTGTTGTATGCTGCAGAAAATGATGTGTCGCATTGGAAGTACAGCGACCGCAACCAGCCTTACTCTAAAGCTACCTTACGAAATTATATTGCCCATGCCCACGAGGATATTTACACCGCTGGACAACTGCGATTTGTGCTTGCCGCTCCAGAGCACCCCTTTATCGGAATGGTGGATTTGTACAATTTCTCTGCAATGCACCATCGTGCAGGAGTGGGGTTGTTAATTCGGAAACACTACCGCAAGCAAGGCTTTGGGGTACAGGCCATAGCACTTTTAGAAGCCTATGTTAAAGCGCATTTGCAATTGCATCAATTGTATGCTTGTTTTAGTGAGGACAATTTACCCAGTAAAAAGCTATTCGAAAAAATGGGTTTTCAAAAAGCAGGAGTAAAGAAAGACTGGATTTTTCACTCCGGGGACTATCACCATGTTTTATTTTATCAAAAAACACTATGAAAAACAGAGCTAAATTACTTCGTCTTATAGTACTCTTAGGCGCATTGGCAGGCTTATTTTTTGTCTATCAATTTTATACGGTTTTCTTTCAAAGCAATACCCGTTTTGATGCTCCAGAACAAGAAGTTTTCATTTACCCTAATACTACCTTTAATGAATTGCAAACTCAGTTAGTTCCCTTGTTACAATCGACAGCAAGTTTTGCTTTGGCCGCCGAAAAAAAAGGCTATGCACAACGGGTGAAGTCGGGAAAGTACCGTATTCCAAAAGGAAGTTCTAACACTGCAATCATCACCATTTTGCGCTCCAAGAGTCAAACTGTAGATGTACGCTTTAACAATCAAGAGCGGATCGAAAATCTTGCGGGTCAGCTTGCGAAGCAATTGGCAGTAGACAGTACTGCGTTTCTCAAGGTGTTTTTGGATCCCGATTTTTTGGCTGCCAAGGGATTTACAGCTGATAATGCCTTGGCTATGTACCTGCCAAATACCTATAATTTCTTTTGGGATGTATCCCCCGAAGCTTTTCGGGACCGCATGTGGACTGCCTATCAACGGTTTTGGAACGACAGTAGGACAGCTAAAGCCAAAAGTATTGGGTTAACACCAGTAGAGGTGAGCAGCTTGGCAGCAATTGTTCAAAAAGAAACCGTACAAGTTGAAGAACGCCCTGTTGTCGCTGGGGTGTATTTAAACAGGATACGAAAACGCATGCGCTTGCAAGCCGACCCTACGGTGATTTATGCCTTAAAAAAACAGTATAACAATTTTGACACCATCATTAAACGGGTACTCTATATAGATTTAAGAATCAAATCTCCTTACAATACCTACAGGAATAGAGGGGTGCCTCCCGGACCCATCACAATGCCTGATCTGCAATCTATTGATGCTGTGTTAAATTCAAAAAAACATCGGTGGTTGTACTTTGTTGCCGATCCACAACGCCCAGGATATCATGCTTTTGCAGCAGATTTGCGCCAACACAATAGAAATAAGAAAAAGTATGTGCGTTGGATTAACGCTAAAAAAATATACCGTTAGAATTTTATTGTAAGATAAAAAGGGTAGGGCGTTTGTGTAAATTGGGTGCAGCTGTACTTTTCCACTCTTTAATGGTTTTGGTTTTAATCCATTCCTCCGGAGTTGTTATATGACAGGCAATAGTTACTTGGGTATGGGGAGACAGCACTTTACACAAAAAAGTAAAAAGTTTTTGATTCCGATAGGGCGTTTCGATAAATAGTTGGGCTTCATTAAATTGCTTGGCACGCTGCTCCAATTGCTGGAGGCGTTTTTTCTTTTGCGAAGCATCAATAGGCAAATAGCCATTGAAGGTAAATTGTTGCCCATTTAGGCCAGAGGCCATTAATCCCAATAGAATAGAAGAAGGGCCTACCAGGGGTTTTACAGGAATATTTAAGTGGTGTGCACGTGCAACAATTAAAGCACCGGGGTCAGCAATACCGGGACAGCCGGCATCAGAGAGTACGCCCATAGGGATGCCAGATAAGCAGGGTTCTAGATAGGGCTGAATTTCAATTTCTTGACTGTACTTGTCTAAAATATAAAATTGAAGTTCCTCCTGTTTTTTTTTGGGTGCAATTTTTTTGATGGTGCGCCGCGCAACCTTTTCATTTTCAACAATATAGTAGTCAATTTTTTCGATCCAATGGCGAATGGAAAGGGGCAGTACCTCCAAGGGGGCCGTTTCTCCTAAAGGTGCGGGAAGAATTACCAATGGTGCAGCTTCAGCCATTGCAGTATTTCTTTACAAGGGTTTCACAGGCAGTATCTATAAGGTGAAAAACGGCTTCAAACGCTGATGCATCACCATAATAGGGGTCGGGAATCTCATTGTTTTCACGCAGCAAGTGTACCTTGCGCCGTTGTGCGGGTGTTGCGAGTTCTACTACATCGTTGTAGTTGTTTTGATCCATCACAATAATAAGATCGAAACTGTTGAAATCATCCTTTTTAAACTGGCGGGCACGTTGTTGGCTGATGTCAATGCCAAATTGTTGTGCCACTGCAATGCTTCTTTTATCTGGCGGATTTCCTACATGGTAGGCTGCAGTACCTGCAGAATCCACTTCGAAGTTGGCATTGAGTTTGGATTTTAAGATGCCCTCTGCCAAGGGTGAACGACAAATATTCCCAAGGCAAACCATCAAAATCCGCATGGGTTCTAAAGGGTTAGCTTTTGATTGAGATCTTCAACATACTTCCGGAATTGTTTGTCCGTAAAGCTGAGGTTATCCACTGTTTTACAGGCGTGTAGCACGGTGGCATGGTCGCGTTTTCCGATTTGTGAGCCAATACTGGCTAAGGAAGCTTTGGTGAATTTTTTTGCAAAATACATGGCCAACTGCCGTGCTTGCACAATATGTCTCTTACGTGTTTTGGATTGCAAGGTGTCAACGTCCATTTGGAAGTATTCCGAAACTACCTTTTGGATGTAATCGATTGAAACTTCACGTTTGGTGTTTTTCACAAACTTGTTGACCACTTCTTTGGCCAACTCCAGGGTGATGGCTGCCTTGTTAAAGGACGACTGGGCTATGAGTGAAATGATAGCGCCTTCTAACTCGCGTACGTTGCTTTTTATGTGTTTGGCGACGTAGGCAATGATGGGTTCTGGAATTTCAACACCATCGTTATAGAGTTTATTTTTTAAGATGGAAACTCGCGTTTCGTAATCAGGAAGATGCAGTTCTGCTGATAAGCCCCACTTAAAGCGTGAAAGCAAACGTTGTTCAATATCCTGCATTTCAACAGGGGCCTTATCGGAGGTGATAATTACCTGTTTCCCATTTTGATGTAGGTGATTGAAAACATGGAAGAAAATATCTTGCGTCCCCGATTTTCCACTTAAAAATTGAACGTCATCTATAATGAGAACATCCATCAATTGGTAGAAGTGGATAAAATCATTTCGGGTATTCTTTTTTACCGCATCAACATATTGTTGGGTAAACTTTTCGGCAGAGATGTAGAGGACAGTTTTTTCGGGATATTTTTCCTTTACATCAACCCCTATAGCATGTGCAAGGTGCGTTTTTCCTAATCCAACTCCTCCAAAAATCAACAATGGATTAAAGGATGTTCCTCCGGGCTTATTGGCTACAGCCAATCCGGCGGATCGTGCTAAGCGATTGGAATCTCCTTCGAGGAAATTTTCAAAATTGTAGTTGGGGTTGAGCTGGGATTCTATTTGCAGGTTTCTTATTCCCGGAATTACAAAAGGATTTTTGAGTTCTCCAGCATAAGAATTTAGCGGAGCATCTACCTCTTGAGCCCCTCGGATGGATCTGTTGTTACTTGGAATTTGCTGGGTATGGGGCTGTTGATTCCCAAAAGAATTTTCCATGCGGATGACATATACCAAACGAGCGCTTTTACCCAATTCACGGGTGAGGGCTGTTTTAAGCAGTTTAACATAGTGTTCTTCCAGCCATTCGTAAAAGAATTTACTGGGCACCTCAATGCTTAATACGTCTTCCTGAAGCTTGACAGGTTTTATGGGAATAAACCAAGTTTGGAATGCTTGTGTTTGAATATTGTCCTTGACAAAATTCAAACAATTATCCCAAACAATTTGAGGGTTACTTTCCATTTATAATTCTAATTCCTTAGTTTAAAAGTTAACAATTTTGTTTGCGGTAATTTGATAACAAATATTGATGAAAAATTCTTAAAAAAAAATACTAAATGCTATTGAAAATAAAATATTTTTTTATGATATTAAGCTACTTTAAAATTGTAAGACTATCAATAAAATCCTACAAAATTTTCACTTTGTTTCTACCCCCATACGCGTTCGGTATTCTGACACCGATCAAATGGGCTTTGTGCATCACAGCAATTATTTACATTATTTTGAAATTGCCCGTTTAGAATGGCTTCGTGAATTGGGATTCTCTTACAAGGCAATGGAGGAAAAAAAATTTTTTCTTCCCGTAGCGTCTGCTTCAGTCCAGTATAAAAAGCCGTGTTATTTTGATGACTTGCTTCAGGTGGGTATTACACTTACCACTATACCGAAGGCGAGTTTAGATTTTGACTACACTATATATAATGAGAAAGAAAAACTTGTGGCAACAGGAACTACACGTTTGGCTTTTTTCAATGCAATAACCAAAACACCCACCCGGTGTCCTGAAGCATTATCCGTTTGTTTTCAATCGGTATTGGACGCGGACCAAAGTTGATCGGGGCCTAGGACTTCTTTTAATGTAAAGGGATGTTGAATTTCTGGTGCCTTTACTCCTGCGCCAAGTGTTTTGGGTGCAACAAATTTATAGCACTTATCCCATAGGTTGGCGTCAATAAAATATTGTAATGTTTTGGCCCCACCTTCTACCATAAGTGTGGTTAATTCATTTTGATGGAGCTGTGCTAGTAATTCATTAACGGGCTGCTGGAAAGGGAGTACTATTTGTGACACTCCCTTAATATGAGGGTTTTCTTGGGTGGTAAAATACAGCACCTTATTAGGGTGTTGCAGCAGCCGGGCATTTTTTGGGATACGATGGTTTGGATCTATAATCGCAATCTGCGGGGATTTGCCGTACCACTTTCTTGTATTTAGTAATGGGTCGTCATCAATTACAGTTTGTACGCCAACAAGAAGGACATCGATAGCTGCACGAAGTTGGTGGGCCCGTTGCTGCGCTTGTGCAGCAGTTAACCAAAACACATTATGGGTTTCACGTTCTTTTTGTAGGGGGGCCATAAACCCATCTTGTGAAGCAGCCCATTTTAAAATTACATAAGGACGATGTTTACGTTGTCGTGTAAAAAAGGCAGCATTTAATTCCTTGCAAGCCTGCTCCCTAATTCCAGTAATTACCTCACAACCCGCAGCACTGAGGGCTAAAATTCCACTTCCTGCCACTTTTGGATTGGGATCTACACAGCCCACCACCACTTTGGGGATGCCTTCTTGAATAATGCGGCTACTACAAGGCGGGGTCCTACCATAATGACTGCAGGGCTCCAGGGTGACATACAGAGTGGCTGTTTTTAAAAGTTCCTTTTCTTGTACACTTTCAATGGCATTTACTTCCGCATGTGGTGCACCTGCCTTCTGATGCCAACCTTGTCCTATTATAGTATTGTTGTGAACAATTACACATCCCACCATGGGATTAGGGCTGGTAAAGCCTTTTCCCTTTTTTGCCAACTGAATAGCATAGTCCATATAGTCGGATGCCGAAGCCATGTGCAGAAGTTTTAATAAAAAAACATTGTGTGAAAATTCACACCGCTGTAAATTTAGTCGAAAAATTAGAGCAACAGATGGAAATTCGCCATATCGAACAAAGAGACAATACTGCTCTTGCCGAAGTAGTACGCGATGTTTTAGTTGAAATGGGGGTACCCAAAACAGGTACAGCTCACGAAGACAAAGAATTGGACGCCATGTACGAGGCCTATTTAGCGCCCCGCTCGGCTTATTATGTTTTGGATGATGGAGGAACAATAATTGGTGGGGCAGGTATTGCTCCGTTAAAGGATGGTGATCCCGAAGTTTGTGAGCTCCAAAAAATGTATTTTCTTCCAGAGGGCCGAGGAAAAGGAATGGGTACTAAGATGATTGACCTTTGTTTGGCTTTTGCCCAGGCACAGGGTTTTAAGCTTTGCTATATAGAAACCATGCCCAACATGCTCGATGCCCAAAAACTTTATCTAAAAAAAGGGTTTAATTACATCGACCATCCCATGGGAAATACGGGGCATTGCAATTGCCCCATCTGGCTTACCAAACCGCTATAAATGGACATTATAGGAATGCGCAACCACTTTCGGGAGCAGCTCAAAGCGCTGCATTCTTTTCCTGCCATAGATGTTTTGTACAAGCAATTGCTTCAGGCTTTTTTTCAGTGGACGCCTACGGTGGTTGGATTGCACCCCCAGCACCCCCTTACCCAAGCAGAAGAAGAGCGTCTTTTGGACGCCTTAGCAGCATTGCAACAGCACCAACCCATACAATATATTATAGGACATACTTCCTTTTATGGATTGCAAATTGAAGTGAATGAGGCTACCCTAATCCCACGCCCCGAAACCGAAGAATTGGTGGACATTATAACCCGCGAATGGGAAGCTACCCCACCAGCAACGCTACTGGACCTTGGAACAGGTAGTGGTTGTATTGCATTGGCTTTAAAATCCCATTTTCCGAAAGCACAGGTTGCCGGTATAGACAATGCTCCAGCAGCTTTAGCGATTGCAAAAAAAAACGCAACACGCCTTCATCTGCAGATCGATTTTCAACTTCAAGATATTGAGCAACTAGCAGTTTCTGCTGTCCCGCTTGATCTTATTGTGTCTAATCCGCCTTATGTTCACAAAGAGGAACAACTAGCGCCAAACGTCTATAATTATGAACCCCACCAAGCATTGTTTAGCCCCCCGGATGACCCCCTGTTTTTGTATGAAAAAATTGCGGCTTTTGGAATACAGTCCATAAAGCCGAATGGAAAAATATATTTTGAAATCAATCCTTTAGATGCACCACAGTTAAAAGAAAAAATGCATTCCTTAGGTTACGTTGATCTGTCCCTGCGCAAAGATATTTTTGGTAAATTACGATTCCTTATTGCATCAAAAAAATGAGTACCCATTCTACAGCAGAAGAAATTGCCGCATTGCGTGCACAAATTAATGCGCACAACCACCGTTACTACATTGAGGATGCACCCATTATCTCAGATTATGATTTTGATCAACTGCTAAAACGCTTAGAAAAACTTGAACAAGAGCATCCTGAGTTTTTTGACCCCAATTCTCCAACTCAGCGCGTAGGTGGGGGAATTACAAAACAATTTGAAAATAAGCCCCATCGCTTTCCCATGTATTCTTTGGCCAATTCGTATTCTAAAGAAGAATTGGTACAATGGGAAAAACGGATTCAAAAAATGGCAGCTTCTACAGCGCCCATAGCCTACACTTGCGAATTAAAGTTTGATGGTGCCTCCATCAACCTCACCTACACCAATGGAAAATTCGTCCAAGGACTTACACGTGGCGACGGAAGCTTTGGAGATGATGTCACCACCAACCTAAAAACCATCCCCAGTATCCCCTTACAGCTGAAAGATAATTATCCTGAAACCTTCGAAATTCGAGGGGAAATTGTAATGCCCATTGCAGGGTTTAATGCCCTCAATGAAAAGCGAGTAGCCGCTGGAGAAGCCCCATACATGAATCCTAGGAATACTGCAGCGGGTACATTAAAACTTCAAGACAGTAGCAGTGTTGCCCAACGTCCACTACTTTGTTTTTCATATGCCATTGCAGGAGAACAGCTTCCCTATAAATCCCAATTTGAAGTGCTTCAAAAGTCACGGGACTGGGGCTTTAATGTTCCTGACACTGCTGTTAAAGTAGAAAATTTACAAGGTGTCCTCGACTATATTGCCTATTGGGAAGAACACCGCCAACAGCTTCCGTATGAAATTGATGGGGTGGTGATTAAGGTTGACGATTTGGATTTACAAGAAACACTTGGATTTACAGCCAAAGCACCCCGTTGGGCCATTTCCTTTAAATTTAAGGCCGAGCAGGTATTTACGCGTTTGGAGCAGGTTACCTATCAGGTAGGAAGAACCGGTGCCATAACGCCAGTTGCAAACCTTACACCGGTGTTGCTTTCGGGAACTAAGGTAAAAAGAGCTTCATTACACAATGCAGATCAGATTGAAAAACTGGATTTACGCCTCGGGGATATGGTGTATGTAGAAAAAGGAGGGGAGATAATTCCTAAAATTACTGGAGTAAAAAGTGATCAGCGGGGATACCCTACGGACAAAGTACGTTTTATTTCAGCTTGCCCCGACTGTCATTCCCCGTTGCAAAAAATTGAAGGGGAAGCCCAACACTTTTGTGGAAATAGTACCGGTTGCCCCACTCAAATTGTTGGTAGAATGCAGCATTTTATTTCCCGAAAAGCAATGGACATTGAAGGCTTGGGAGGCGAAACCATCCAATTGCTCTACGACCACCAACTGGTTCGCACCCCCGCCGATTTATACACTCTCAAATATGAGGAATTAATTGTCCTGGAGCGCATGGCTGACAAATCTGTTCGTAATCTACTCGAGGGGGTTGCAGCCTCCAAAAAGCAACCCTTTGCAAAAGTGCTGTTTGGACTAGGGATTCGCTATGTAGGTGAAACCGTTGCAAAAAAACTGGTAAAGGCTTTTTCTTCAATCGACTTGTTGATGACGGCAAGTTTCGAAGCATTGATTGCCGTAGACGAAATTGGAGATCGTATTGCAGCAAGCATCATCTCCTATTTTGAAATACCGGAACACAGAACGCTCATACAACGCTTAAAATCCTATGGATTACAATTGGAAGCCTCAGGGGGTGTACCCCAACATCCACAACATTTTGAAGGTTTAAAATTTGTGGTTTCAGGTGTCTTTAAGCAACACAGTCGAGAAGAAATCAAAGCCCTAATTGAACAGTATGGAGGCACTATTGTTAGTGGCGTGTCTTCCAAAACAAATTATGTTGTTGCAGGGGAGGGCATGGGGCCCAGTAAACGTACTAAGGCCGAACAACACAATATCCCTATTATCGATGAAGTAGCTTTATCGGAACTAGTATCATAAATGTTATATATGAAACATTTTGTTGAATTATTTTAAATTATATTAATTATTTCTAGGCACTCACCCCTAAGATTAAATTTGCACTGTTCATGAAACAATGGATACAAACCTTCTGGCTAAAGCGACATTTAAAAAAATTAGCGCCAGATGTAAACAGAGTTCAAACGCCAATTAAAGAAATCAAACGAATTGGAGTTTTGTCCTCTAACGTACCCACAGAAGTGCAGCAAGAACTGATAACCCAGTTGAAGTCGCATTTCAATGGATCTGAAATATTGGTTTGTATCTATTTTGTGAAACAAAAAAGTGCAGCAGCAATGGAACCATTTGAAATTAGTGCATCGGATTTTAGTCTTACAGGTAGTCTAGAACATCCTGCTTTAGCAACTGCTTTAGAACAACCCTTTGACCTTGTGGTTCACTATCACGAGAGCAATAATCCTTTTGTGAGTTGGTTGGGTTTTCAAATGAAAGCTCCAATACGAGTTGGGTTTAAAGCCGTCAGCCAAAACATAAGCAACCTCATTTTAGATGTCCCCATTACAGCTGTTGATTTATTTGTAAACGAATTGAACAAATACATTAACATCTTAAAAGAAAACTGATGATTAACTTACACGGTTTAGGCGTTGCCTTAACCACCTCCTTTACCCCGAACTTACAAGTGGATGTTGTTGCCCTGCGCACCCAAGTAGAAAGCCTCATAACAAGCCATGCAGACTATTTGGTCGTCCTGGGTACTACCGCTGAAACAGCCACACTTACACTACAGGAAAAGCAAGAAATAGCGGCGGTTGTTGCAGATCAAGCGGCAGGTCGTATTCCATTGGTATTAGGACTAGGCGGAAACAATACAGCAGCCGTAATTCAGGCCTTTAACCACTTTGATCTATCGGCCTACAGCGCCTTACTTTCTGTTTGTCCTTATTACAACAAGCCAACACAAGAGGGCTTGTTTCAGCATTTTAAAGCCATAGCGGCACAGTCCCCATTGCCTATAATTCTTTACAATGTGCCTTCAAGAACAGGAGTCAACCTTGCTCCCGAAACTGTAGTGCGTTTGGCCGAAGAAGAGGCTTCAATTATCGCAATTAAAGACGCCAATAGTGATTTCAATCACGTTCAACGTCTCCTTCAGCTGTGTCCCCGTTCTTTCCAAGTGATTTCTGGCGAAGACAGTTTAGCACTTGCCACCACACTTGCCGGTGGGGTAGGAGTAATTTCTGTGATTGGAAATGCATTTCCAGAGCATATGGGAGAAATAATAAGCCTTGCTTTGCAGGGGCAAAATAAGGAGGCCTACGCCCTGTATTACGCCCTACAGGATAGTATAACACTGCTTTTTGAAGAAGGCAATCCTACGGGGATAAAGGCATTACTGGCCATACAAGGAAAATCTAGCCCTCATGTACGCCTTCCTTTAGTAGCAGCCAGCGACGCACTTGCCGAACGTTTACGCCATGAAATGAGCCTGTTACAATCGCTTGTACTCCCGAGTTAAACTTTTTGTAAAATCCATTTGTTCGGTAGAAAAGAAAGTACTTTAAGAGGGTTTTTATATCCTTAATTGATTTCGTACTTTTGGCGCATGAAAATAAAGGCTTTCCAAATTTTTTGCGGTCTAGTGATAGCAACCCTTTTTACGTCCTGTGGCGAATATCAAAAAGTGCTTAACGGAACTGATATTATAGCAAAGTACAAAGCTGCAGAAACCTACTATGAAGCAGGAGAGTACCGCAAGGCGATTCGCTTGTTTGAGCAGGTGATTCCATCTTACCGAGGAAAACCCCAGGCAGAACGTCTTATTTTCTTTTTTGCTAATTCGTACTATCAAAACAAAGACTACTACTTAGCGGCCTATCAATTTGAGAATTTTGTAAAATCCTACCCTAAAAGCCAACGGGTACAGCAAGCCAATTTTTTAGCGGCAAAATCCTACTACCATCGCTCCCCAGACTACAGCCTCGATCAAGAAGACACATTTACGGCCCTAGAAAAACTACAGCTGTTTTTAAACAAATACCCCCGTTCAACCTATGCTGAGGAAGCCAACCAACTCATTTTGGAGCTCCAAGGAAAAATTGAACAAAAAGATTTTGAAATCGCAAAGCAGTACTACACCATCAGAGATTTTAAGCCTGCAGTACGTGCCATGGACAATTTTATATCGGAATATCCAGGAACGCGATTCCGTGAAGAAGCACTTTACCAAAAGTTTTTAGCCCTTTATGAAATTGCCACCAATAGCTTTAGAAACGTAATGCAACTGCGTTTAGAAGAGCTCCAGCGATTGTACCAAAATATCCTTTCCAAGTATCCAGAAACCCTGTTTATTGAGGATCTAAATAAAAAAATGGAAACAGTAGACAAATTACTTCGTACCTTTGAACCCGCAACGTAAAAGATAATACACTAGCTAATGACAAAATTTCGTAACTCAGAAGCGGCCCTTAGTTCCAAAACCTATGACCGAACTGCTCTAGAGAAGTCCACAGGAAATATTTATGAGGCCATTTCTATAATCGCAAAGCGCACCACTCAAATCAACCTCGATTTAAGAAGTGAGCTACACGAAAAACTCGACGAGTTTGCTACGCAAAACGACAGTTTGGAAGAAATCTTTGAAAACAAAGAGCAAATAGAAGTTTCTAAATTCTACGAGCGTTTGCCCAAGCCACATGCGTTGGCCATTGAAGAGTGGTTTAAGGATAAAATTTACCACCGCAACACGGAAGAATCCAACGAATAAAGCCTTATGAATTTGCTGCGGAAGAAGAAAATCCTCTTGGGTATCACCGGAGGTATTGCGGCCTATAAAACGCCGCTTCTTGTCCGTACCTTAATTAAATCAGGAGCCGAGGTACAGGTCATTATGACCCCCAGTGCCACTGACTTTGTAAGTCCACTTACGTTAAGTGTATTGTCCAAACGCGAAGTGTACTCCACCTTTACCAGCCCTGCCAAAGACCACGATACCTGGAATGACCATGTTGCTTTAGGTGGCTGGGCCGATTTATTCCTTGTAGCTCCCGCTACAGCCAATACCATCGCTGATTTTGTTCACGCCAAAAGCAATTCCTTAGTCACCGCCACCTATTTGTCCTGCACCTGTCCTGTGCTGTTGGCCCCTGCCATGGATTTGGACATGTACGCCCACACGGCCACACAACAAAACCTTAAAAAACTTGCTGCCAATGGGGTAGAAGTACTGCCTGTAGGTGATGGAGCGTTGGCCAGTGGCCTTTCGGGTAAAGGGCGTATGTTAGAACCCGATACGCTCGTATCACATATAGAAGCTCACTTTGCTAAAAACGCTCCTTTAGGAGGGAAAAAAGTGCTAATAACCGCAGGCCCTACTTATGAGCCCATTGATCCCGTTCGGTTTATTGGAAATTTTTCGAGTGGTAAAATGGGGTTGGCCTTGGCCGAGGCTGCTCACCAAACGGGTGCCGAAGTACTCCTGGTTATAGGCCCCAACAGTTTGCCGCTCCAAGAGGTTCCCTTTGAGGTAATCCCGGTGGTTACTGCCAACGAAATGCACCAAAGTGTTATCCACCACTATTCAGATGTGGATATTGCCATTGCCGCTGCTGCTGTAGCTGATTTTAGCCCTCAGCAAAAGGCCCTGCAAAAAATTAAAAAATCCAATGGGTTAACGGCTATTCCTGTTGCGCCAACGCCCGATATTTTGGCTGCAATGGGTGAATTAAAGCAGTCCCATCAATTTCTTGTTGGCTTTGCGTTAGAGTCGGAACATGGCGTGCAAAATGCCAAGAAAAAATTAAAAGCGAAAAACTTAGACGCCATCGTTTTAAATTCTCTTGAAGACGCCGGAGCTGGCTTTGGCACGGAGACCAATAAAATTACCTACATTAGAGCTGAAAAGGAAATCTCCTATGAACTCAAATCGAAAAATGCCGTTGCACATGATATCTTTTCGGCCATACTTCAAGACTTGGATCAGTAGTCTACTGTTTGGCCTTTTTAGTGCTTTCTACACAAATGCCCAAGAATTGAATTGTCAGGTTGTGGTCAATGCCGATTTGGTAGACCAAACCAATCGTCAAATTTTTGAGACTTTGGAACGTGCCCTCAACGAGTTTTTGGGAACACAATTTTGGACTGCGAAGGAGTTACTCTCCCAAGAACGCATCCGCTGTAGTTTTGTAATCAATCTTACCGATTACAACAACAATCAATTTGAGGGAACCTTGCAGGTACAATCCCTGCGCCCAGTGTACAATACCGATTACGAAAGCCCTTTGCTTAACTATCTCGACAAGGATATTGTTTTTAGTTATCAAGAATTTCAGCCATTGTTTTTCAACGCCGCACAGTACCAATCCAATTTGGTGTCCTTAATTAGTTTTTACGCCTACATTATTCTTGGATTAGATGCTGATAGTTATGCACCCAATGGAGGAGATGCCTATTTTGAAGAAGCACAAAAAGTTGTCAATTTAGCCCAACAGACAAAAATTAAGGGGTGGAATCAAAACGACAGTTCGCGCAATCGCTTTTGGTTGATCGATAGAATCCGCTCCCAAACCTTTCAAGAATACCGCCAGGCTATTTACAGCTATCATCGGGAGGGGATGGATCTTTTAAGTTCGGAACCCGAAAAAGCAAAAACCGCTATTGTTGCTGCCATAGATAACTTGGAAAAATTGTACATACGACGTCCCAACGCATTCGTGCTACAACTATTTTTTGATGCCAAGTCCCAAGAGCTAGTTGACGTTTTTTCTGGAGGACCTAAGGTGGACACTTCTAAAACTAAAAAAACGCTTCAAACCATTGCCCCCTTCTTTGCCAGTCAGTGGAAGCAAATCAAAAATTAAAAGTTTTGAAAATCCTGCTAAACTCACCTATATTTGATAGGTAAATCCAATGCCTTGTTAGCAGCCTTAACCATTAAAAATTACGCCCTTATAGACCACCTAGAGGTGGGCTTTAGCGATGGGATGACTACCATCACTGGGGAAACAGGAGCAGGGAAATCCATTCTCCTTGGTGCCTTGGCCTTGGTGTTGGGAAAACGTGCCGACCGTTCGGTGCTTTACCAAGCCGATCAAAAGTGTGTGGTGGAAGCCCAATTTGAAATTTCTAACTACGATTTAGCTCCCTTTTTTGACACCCATGCCCTAGACTATGAAACCCGAACCATTCTTAGACGCGAAGTTATTCCTAATGGTAAATCACGTGCATTTATCAATGATACTCCCGTAACTTTAGAGGTAATGGATGCCCTAGGGCAACAGTTGATTGATATTCATGCCCAGCATCAAACGTTAAAACTCACCCAAAACGACTTCCAATACAGCGTGGTGGATGCGCGAGCAGGACTTCAAGAGGATGTTAAGACCTATCAGGAAGGCTTAGGACGCTATAAAAACTTAGAGCTGCAAATTGAAGCATTGCAACAGCAGCAACAACTTGCCCAACAAGAAACCGATTACAATTCATTTTTATTGCAAGAATTAGAAGCCGAAAACTTACAAGCCGACATGCTCGAACCCCTAGAGGAGCAAGTGGCCCAATGGTCTAATGTTGAAGACCTGCAGCAGTACTTTAGTACGGCCATTCAGTGTATTGAAAATGAACAACAAGGTGTCTTAGAACAGCTGGCGACTGTTCGTTCGGTATTAAACCAAGCTGCATCTAAAGCCAAAAAATACCAAGAACTCAGTAGCCGTATCACCAGTTTAAATATCGAATTGCAAGACATATTGAGTGAGTTGATGCAAGCGCAGGAGCAATTGGAGATGAATCCGCAAGAATTGGAACACGCTCAACAACAGCTGCAGCGCATTTATGATTTATTTAAAAAGCACAGTGTTCAGGAGGTTGCTGCTTTGATAGAAAAACAGCAGGAGTTGAATGACAGCTTACAAGGCACCACCAATCGTGAAGCGCAATTGACAGCTCTAACCAAAGAGAAAGAAACCCTTAAAGAACATTTGGATGCACAAGCCAAAAGTTTATTTGAAAAGCGCGATGCCATACTTCCCAACCTCACAAAACAGCTGCAAGGCTACGTTGCCCAAATGGGAATGGTACAAGCGCGTTTCCAAATTCAGCTTGTGCCTACTGCTAGCTTTGAGGCCTTTGGGAAAGATCAGCTTGAATTGCGTTTTGCTGCCAACGATGGCAGTCCTTTTCAGGCCCTCAAAAAAGTAGCATCTGGGGGAGAATTGTCCCGTATTATGCTTGCTATAAAAGCTTTATTGGCCCAATATCAAAAACTACCTACCATAATATTTGATGAAATAGACACCGGAGTTTCTGGGGCTATTTCCAACGAAATTGCCCTTATTATGAAGGCTATGGCAGCACATATGCAGGTATTTACCATTACCCATTTGCCTCAAGTAGCAGCAAAAGGGCAACAGCATTTTAAGGTGTACAAAACAACCTATGATACGCAAACGCGTACTCAAATCAGAGAACTTAACGCGGCAGAACGGGTAGAAGAAATTGCACAAATGCTCTCCGGAAACGAGCTGACGCAAACCGCTCGAGAACACGCCCTGCAATTATTGAATTAACTATCTTTACGCCCAAAATTAATTTAACAATGACGCATCAACTATTAAAAGGAAAACGAGGGATTATTTTTGGCGCACTTGACGCAGCTTCTATCGCTTGGAAAACTGCCGAGGCCGTACACGAAGCAGGGGGAACATTTGTGTTAACCAACGCTCCTGTGGCACTTCGGATGGGAACCATCAACGAATTGGGTGAAAAGACAAATGCTCCAATTATTCCTGCTGATGCTACTAATACCGAAGACCTTAATCAACTTATTGATCAAGCAGTAGAGCAGTTGGGTGGAAAACTAGACTTTGTACTGCATTCTATCGGGATGTCTATCAATGTGCGTAAGGGCAAACATTACACCGATCTTAACTACGACTGGCTCACCAAAGGTTGGGATGTTTCAGCAGTTTCTTTTCACAAACTGATGCAAGCCCTGTATAAAAAGGATGCCATGAACGAATGGGGGAGTATCGTTGCACTTTCCTATATCGCTGCCCAGCGTACTTTTCCCAATTACAACGATATGGCGGACAATAAAGCCTATTTAGAATCCATAGCACGCAGCTTTGGATACTTTTTTGGGAAAGAGAAAAAAGTTCGCGTTAACACCATTTCACAGTCACCTACACTCACAACTGCTGGGAAGGGCGTTAAAGGATTGAATGGATTTTTGCGTTATGCTGAAAAAACAGCGCCTCTTGGAAACGCTACTGCTTCTGAATGCGCCGACTACACAGTAATGTTATTTTCTGACTACACCCGAAAAGTGACCCTACAAAACCTCTTCCACGATGGAGGGTTCTCGTTTGTTGGTGTGAGTCAAGACATTATTGATGAACTGGACGAACTGGACGAAACCGCTTCCTAAAACGGTACTATTATGGCGTTTTTTTCGTTTTTGAAAGCACAAACGCCTGCTTCAAGTTCCAGTAACAGGGGTCGGGTTAAGTTTTTTTTATCGTTTGTTGCGATCTCCTTCCTCTTTTGGGTTATGACCAAGCTGTCGAACACCTACACTGCTTCAGTTATGGTGCCCGTGAGCTTTGATGACGTTCCCGAATACATCGTATTACAGCAAGGGGCAAACACACCCTTAGAACTCACCTTAACCACCAGTGGCTTCCAACTTTTGTGGTATCGCTTTACTGCACCTCAAATGCGTTTAGCACTTCAGCCCGAAGTTTTTGACACCACTAACAAGAAAACAACCCTCCTTTTGAGGAACTACAACAACGCAATTCAGGAACAAATTGGCGGAAGCAGTACTCTAGTAAATCTTCAGCCAAGTAGCTATTCACTACAGTACGATGTACTGGAGCGTAAAAAAGTTGCTGTATTGCCTAACCCCTTGGTATTTGAGCAGGGCTACAGTTTAACTGCTCCCTTAGAAATCACACCTGATTCTGTTGAAATTGCTGGCCCTGCCACAGTGCTGGACACCATTGAAGGTATTGAATACCAATGGAAAGAAATGCCAAAGCTCAATACTGATTTTGAAGTGAATTTACGCCTAGTGGCTCCTGATCAAGTGAACTTAGCACAACAATTGGTAGTGCTTAGGGGTAGGGTGAGTCGTTTTACTGAAAAATCATTTACGGTGCCAATTGTCACTCGTTTTGAGGACAAAACAACCTCTATAAAACTGTTTCCTAGGCAATTGGAAGTAATATGTTCCTTACCTTTAGAGGAGGCGGCCCAAATTACAGCGGAACAATTTTTGTTTGAAGTGGCTTATAACGACAGTTTATACAGTGACAGTAGTACGTTGCAGGTAAAAATGACCAAATTTCCCCCACAAGCAAAAAATATTCGTTGGCAGCCCAAAACAGTACAATACCTTTTGCGAAAATGAAAATTGTGGGGATTACTGGAGGAATAGGGAGTGGAAAATCCAAAGTCATGGAATTTTTCGCTGCCAAGGGATATCCTTGCTACAGTGCTGATGCCGCAGGCCGTCGTTTATTGTCAGAAGACCAGAAGGTTATTAGTACCGTAATTGCTGCCTTTGGTCCAGCTGTAGTTTCGCCAAAAATGCCATTGGACAGAAAAAAATTAGCCGAACTTGTATTTAAAGATAAAGCCCAACTACAACGTTTAAACGCTATTATACATCCAGCAGTAGCTGAGGATTTTAAAGCGTTTTTAGCCCAACACAAAGACGCTGAATTGGTTTTTAAGGAAGCTGCTATTCTTATTGAATCGGGGAGTTACACGCAATGTGATGTGGTGCTTTTGGTGGTCAGCCCAAAGGCTACCCGATTGGCCCGTGTACAACAACGGGATGCAGTGTCTGAATCAGCAGTACTACGGCGCATGCAAAATCAATGGGAGGATGAAAAGAAAATCCCCTATGCCGATGTGGTGCTTGAAAACACCGATTGGCCCACCACCGAAGCACAATTGGAACAGCTTCTAACGCAGTTGACCACTACGTGAATGTAGATTAACATTGTATTATGAAAAATTCTTTAACATTTTACAGAACTTTGTTCCATTCGATGTACATTCCATCATCAATGTGATATTTTGAGAAAAAATTATTTCATACTTCTGGTTAGTTTAATGGTGATTTCCATCTTGGGGATTGTTTTTCTTCAGGGCTATTGGATTTACAGCTCGTGGGAAACCAAAGAAGAGGAGTTTTCGCTAACAGTGAGTCAATCCCTACAAAATGTAGCAACCGAAATTCAAGAGCGGGAAATCAACGACTACCTTATTGCTTTTGATAAGCTTATTGACTCGGTGGGACGTCCTAATGATTCAAATTTTACAGATATTTTCTTCTTTCTAGATGAAAACGAAACCAGTAACCTTTCTACCTTTTTTGCTTACGGAATTTTGCAGGAAAGCTACAATATTAACCCCGAATACCTCGACCCCCGTTTTGGAAACAAAAACACGGTTGAAGATTATAAAAGCGTTCGAACTCAGGCCATTGTAAGTAATGATTTCTTTAATCGTGAAAACCAGCTGACCTCTTCATTGGAAAAAATTAAACGCGTAGAACGTTTAAACCGCTTTGATCAGGTGAAATATCGTGAAGCTTTCACCGAATATGCCTCCATACAACCCATTCATAAGCGGGTGAGTAATCCCGAGCTGGCCTATTTGCTAGACCGCGAGTTTCAGGATAAAAAAATTACTATCCCCTATCAGTTTGGGATTTTTAACGATGGCTTATCCACTAAAATTCGATCGAATAACTTTCAAGAAATCACAGATGCTCCACGCTATGAAGTGCCTATTTTTGCCAATGATAATGGTCGAAGTCCGTACGCCCTAGCGGTAATTTTCCCCGATAAAAACCGCTATATGATGTCTTCTATTTTTGGTGTTGCCGGACTGTCGCTGCTGTTATCCGTTTTTATCATTTTAGTTTCTGCGGGGGCCCTGTATCAGATAATTCAGCAAAAGAAAATTTCAGAAATTAAAACGGACTTTATCAACAATATGTCCCACGAATTTAAAACCCCCATAGCCACCATTAATTTAGCGTTAGATGCTATGGGCAATGCTAAGGTGATTAAAGCGCCCGATGCTATTTTGCGCTACGCCAATATGATTCGTGAAGAAAATAATCGCATGCTCACACAGGTAGAAAATGTGCTGCGTATCTCCCAATTAGAACGCGGGAGCGCTCCCATGGAAAAAAGTACCCTCGATTTACATTTGGTAATTGAAGATGCTATTTCGCATGTAGCGCTTTTAGTGGAAGACAAAAAGGGAAGCATCACCAAGCACTTCACCAGCTCTAATGCTCCCATATTTGCCAATCAAAATCACTTTGTTAATGTACTGGTGAATATTTTGGACAACGCTATTAAATATGCCGACGGACCGCCGAAAATAGACGTGTATACCGATGTTACTACCACCCATGTCTCCCTGACAATCAAGGACCAGGGCATTGGAATGGACCAAAAAACCCAAAACCACATTTTCGAAAAGTTTTATCGTGAACAAGGCGGAAATATTCACAATATCAAAGGGCACGGCCTGGGCTTGGCCTATGTTAAACGCATAGTGGATTTGCACGAAGGAAAAATTCAAATAGACAGTAAGAAAGGAAAGGGGACCTCCTTTTCCATCTTTTTACCCCTAATTAATCCAATGACTTAATACCCATAACTATGAATCGTAAAAAAATATTGATCGTAGAAGACGATCCCAACTTTGGAAGCATACTCCGCGACTATTTATCGTTAAATGATTACCAAATTACACTGGCTAAAAACGGTATTGAAGGTTTCGAAAAATTTAAAAAAGAAGATTTCGATCTCTGTATCCTCGATGTAATGATGCCCTACAAAGACGGGTTTACTTTAGCCAAAGAAATTCGTGAAAAAAACGAAGCTGTACCCCTGATTTTTTTAACTGCAAAGTCGCTTAAGGAAGACGTTTTAAAGGGATTTAAAATTGGTGCCGATGATTATTTGACCAAGCCGTTTGATTCCGAAGTGCTGTTGGCCAAAGTAAAAGCAATTCTCAATCGTGCTGCGGCTTCCACTAAAGATGTAGATTCGGAGGAATACCAGTTTACCATTGGTACTTTTGCGTTCAATTCTAAGCTCCGTTTTTTAACCCATCAGGATAAAGAGCAAGTAAAACTGTCCCCCAAAGAAAATCAACTCTTGCGTTTATTGGCCTTACACATCAACGACCTAATGCCTCGGGAATTGGCTCTAAATAAAATTTGGCGTGACGACAATTACTTTACTTCTAGGAGTATGGACGTTTACATTGCCAAGTTGCGCAAGTATTTGAGTAAAGACCCTAAGGTTAAAATTCTCAACATCCACGGGGAGGGCTTTCGCCTTGTTGTGAGTGATTAATCGGCCGTAATCCTTGGGTGGAAACGCGCCATGGTTTTTGCTAAAAAGGAGGTGTCCACATGCGTATAAATTTCTGTAGTAGTAATACTTTCGTGGCCTAGCATCATTTGAATTGCTCTTAAATCGGCGCCATTTTCTAAGAGGTGAGTTGCAAAGGAATGCCGTAAGGTGTGGGGGCTAATGTTTTTTTGTAGTCCCACCTTAACCCCTAGTTTTTGGATGACGATAAAAATCATATTTCGGGTGAGCTTTTTCCCATTTCGATTCAAAAAAACTATGTCTTGATCTTTGGGAGCAATAGTTTGTTGGTTGCGTACTTGCTCAATGTAAATGCTAAGGTATTTGGCGGCCATATCTCCAAGTGGAACAATCCGCTGTTTGTTGCCTTTGCCAATAACGCGAATCAATTCTTCTTTAAAATACAAATCTGAAATTCGAAGTCCTATCAACTCACTCACGCGTAATCCACAACCGTATAGGGTTTCCAGTATGGCCCGGTTGCGCTGCCCCTGAGGGTGTGATAAATCAATGCCATGAAGCAATTGTTCTACTTCGTCTACGCTGAGGTTGTCCGGTAATTTGCGCCCCAGTTTGGGAGCTTCCAGCAGGGTGGTAGGCAAATCTTCACGATAGCCTTCGAAGACCAAGTATTTAAAAAAACTTTTTAAGCCAGAAATTCGCCGGCTCTGAGAATGGGGACTCAGTTTAGGTGCATTTTCATATACAAATTGTTGCAGTACCTCTAAATCTATCTTTTCAGGGGGGAGTTCAATTTTTTTGTCTATCAAAAACTGGTGTAGGGAACCAACGTCATTGCTGTAGCTGTCGATGGTGTGTTGCGATAAGCCGCGTTCTATTCTGAGGTAGTTGGTAAATCCTTCAAGGGCGCGCTTCCAGGCCATAGCTGTACAACAGAGTTTGGTGTTGCTACCGAAAGTACACAAGAAAACTGTATTTTTATAAAAATTTCAAGATGAAAATCGCGATTATTAACGGCCCTAATTTAAACTTGTTGGGAAAACGGGAGACGAGTATCTATGGAGATAACACTTTTGAAACTTATTTGGCGGCTTTGGAAAAGGAGTTTCCTTCGGTAAGTTTTACCTATTTCCAGTCGAATATTGAAGGGGAGTTAATTGCACAAGTTCAAAAAGACGGTTTCGAAGTAGATGGCATACTACTAAATGCTGCGGCTTACACCCATACTTCTGTAGGGTTGCACGATGCCATAAAATCAATTCCTGCTCCTGTAGTAGAAATTCATATTTCCAATACGTTTGCACGTGAAGATTTTCGTCACCAATCTTACATATCAGGTGTTGCCAAAGGACTTATTGTAGGCTTTGGCCTAGACAGTTACCGCTTAGGGGTATTGAGCTTTTTAGGGGAACACTAAAGGTGTATCACCTCGTCATAGGCATCGGCCACAGCTTCCATAACCGCTTCACTCATTGTAGGGTGGGGATGTACCGCCTTAAGCACTTCGTGTCCAGTGGTTTCAAGCTTTCTTCCCAAAACTGCTTCGGCAATCATATCGGTAACACCAGCACCAATCATATGGCAGCCTAACCATTCGCCGTATTTGGCATCAAAAATAACTTTTACAAAGCCATCAGCATGGCCCCCGGCTTGTGCTTTCCCAGATGCAGAGAAGGGGAATTTTCCCACCTTAATATCGTAGCCTTGTTCCAAGGCTTGTGCTTCGGTGAGCCCTACAGAGGCTACTTCGGGTTGGCAGTACGTACAACCCGGAATGTTTCCATAGTCCAATGGAGTTACCTGTTGGCCAGCTATTTTTTCGACACAAAGGATGCCTTCTGCCGAAGCAACGTGCGCCAATGCAGGTCCTTTGGTTACATCTCCAATGGCATAATACCCTGGCATATTGGTTTGGTAGAAATCATCTACTAATATCTTATCCCGATCAACAGCTATTCCAACATCTTCAAGACCAATATTTTCGATATTTGTTTTAATACCTACAGCAGAAAGTACAATGTCACCTTGGAGTTGTTCCTCTCCTTTTTTGGTTTTTACAGTGGCCACAACGCCCTTTCCTTTGGTATCCACAGTGGTGACTTCTGCGTTGGTCAAAATAGTTATACCGCTTTTTTTGAAAGATCGCTCCAACTGTTTTGATACTTCGGCATCTTCAACGGGTACTATGCGATCCATATATTCTACTATGGTCACCTCAGTTCCCATGGCGTTATAGAAATGGGCAAATTCTATTCCAATGGCCCCAGAACCTACTACAATAAGTTTTTTGGGTTGTTTTTTTAAGGTCATCGCATCGCGGTAGCCAATTATTTTCTTCCCATCTTGTGGCAAGCTGGGCAATTCTCTCGAGCGTGCACCGGTAGCAATAATAATGTGTTTGGCTTGGTAGGTGCTACTTTTGTCTCCTGAAGTGACTGTTACTTTTTTTCCTGGGGCAATTTTTCCAAAGCCTTCAATGACATCAATTTTGTTTTTCTTCATCAGAAATTGCACCCCTTTGCTCATTCCCTCAGCAACACCTCTACTGCGTTTTACAACAGCATCAAAATCTTTGTCCACGGAAGCTGCCTTGAGTCCATAATCTTCAGCGTGTTGCAGGTAGTTGAATACCTGAGCTGATTTTAGTAAAGCTTTGGTAGGAATACATCCCCAGTTTAAGCAAACACCTCCAAGACTTTCTTTTTCTACTATGGCTGTTTTAAGGCCCAATTGTGATGCGCGTATTGCAGTAACGTAACCTCCAGGTCCAGATCCTAAGACAATGATATCATATCCATCCATTGGAATAAAGTTTAAATTCGCTATAAAATTACAAAACAGTTTTGAGAACCTTTAGTTCTTGGCTTCATCTTTTGGGGTAAAGCCAATACTGCCAGAGTTTACGCAATACCGCATTCGTGTGGTTGTAGGTCCGTCATCAAAAACATGCCCTTGATGCCCGCCACATTGCGCGCACACAATTTCAACCCGAAGCATTCCGTGGGAGCGGTCTTCACGATATTCTATAGCGCCTTCAATAGCCGCATCATAACTGGGCCAACCGCAATGGCTGTCAAACTTATTTTCGCTTTTGTACAAGGGCGCATGGCAGCCTTTGCAATGATACACCCCGTCTTCATAATGATCGTTATAGTGACCAGAAAAAGGGGGTTCGGTTCCTTTTTCACGTAAAATATGATAGGAAGAAGGGGAAAGGCTGGCTTTCCATTCCTCGGCAGTTTTTTGGATGGGATAGTCTTTATTACTCATTTTCTGCGGGTGTAAAGGTGAGTGCTGCCGAATTGATACAATGACGTTTTCCAGTAGTACTGCGAGGCCCATCGTTGAACATATGTCCCAAGTGTCCCCCACAGCGGTTGCATTTGAGTTCTGTTCTGGCGTAGCCTAATTTATAATCTACATCATACTCTAAATTGGCATCAATGCCGCGGTCAAATGACGGCCAGCCGCTTTTAGAATCGTATTTGTAGTCCGATTCATAGAGTGGTGCTCCACAGCCGGCACATTTGTAGGTTCCCGGCGAATAATTTTTGTTGAGCGGCCCGCTAAATGCTCGTTCGGTACCTGCCTGACGCAATACATAAAATGCCATTGGGTCGAGTTGAGCCTTCCATTCTGCTTCCGATTTTACAACAGTGTAGTTTTTTTCTTTTTTTTCCGCAGTAGCTTTTTGTGCTTTGCCTTGGCAACTGAACAAGAGAAAACTGCACATTAAGGGAATAAAGTGTCGCATTTTTTTCTTTTAAAAGTATTAAAATATTGGTAAACCCAGTGGAAAGTTTTTAATTTAGAGTAATAACCCCAACATTATTCGTCCCTTTATTGCTGCTATTCTTCTCGTTTTGCTTTCTTCCGCTTGTCAGGTGAATCATTTTACCGGAAAGAAAAATTTTAATGCCATCCCTAACAGTCAGTTGTTCCCCATGGCTTTTGCGCAATACGATGCATTTTTAAAGGAGCATAAGGTGATCACGGGGACTTCAGACGTGCGCCAAATCACCCGGGTGGGGGAACAGATTTCCAGGACAGCACAACGGTATTTTGAGTTTAAAGGACTTCCAAATGCGTTAAAAGATTACCGTTGGGAATACCACTTGGTTCACAATGCACAAAAAATGCTTGGTGTATGCCGGGAGGAAAAATTGTATTCTACACAGGGATTCTCGATATCGCCAACACCGAAGCTATGGTGGCCGCCATTATGGGGCATGAGGTCGCGCATGCTTTGGCCAATCATGGGGGACAACGGATGAGTGCGCAACTGCTTCAGAAGGGCATAGGTATGTTGGGGCAGCAAGTATTAAAGAAGGAACCCCAAAGTAAACAGCAACAAATTCTTAAGGCTTATGGGGTAGCTACCACAGTTGGGGCCATTCTTCCTTTTAGTAGGGCACACGAAAGTGAAGCCGATAAGATTGGGCTAACACTAATGGTTTTAGCCGGATACCCCCCTGAGGCAGCGGTAAGGCTGTGGGAGCGGATGAAGGCTGCAAGTGCTGGGAAAGCACCACCAGAACTCCTGAGCACACACCCCTCCAATGCCACACGTATTCAAAACTTAAAGCGTTGGATCCCTCAAATAAAATTAGAAGTAGAAAAGATCAAAGTCGCAAGCAGGTAATTTCATCAAAAATTGCCTAATTTGATCTTCGAAACCATTCAGGAGCAAATTTGGAAGCAACCGCTAGATTAGCAAAGGGGAGTAAAAAATTAATTAATGCTTGGGCATTTTACGATTGGGCCAATTCGGTCTATTCTCTCGTAATTTCCTCAGCAATTTTCCCACTTTATTTTGCTGCGCTTTTTGCCGACAACAACATCATTTCCATTTTTGGACTAGACATAAAGAACACGGCTATGATTAGCTTTGTGACCGCCACGGCTTTTGTTTTTGTGGCCTTTATGTCGCCCTTACTTTCAGGAATTGCAGATTATATTGGCAATAAAAAGCGGTTCATGAAAATATTTGTTTACATGGGCTCCCTTTCTTGTATGGGGTTATTTTGGTTTGACTTGGATTCTTTGTTTTTAGGCTTTGCCTTTTATTTTTTGGCCTTAATAGGGCTTTGGTCTAGTTTGGTGTTTTATAATTCCTATCTCCCGGATATTGCCTATCCCGAACAACAGGGTAGGGCAAGTGCCAAGGGTTTTTCTATGGGTTACATAGGAAGTGTGCTGCTGTTGTTGTTTAGTTTGGCCATGATCATGCAGCCGCAACTGTTTGGTATTGAGGGGACCCCTGGAGAAGCCGCCATGACAGCCATGAAGTATTCCTTTGTTCTGGTAGGGGTTTGGTGGGCTTCATTTAGTCAAATTCCCTTCTTTTTCCTTCCTAAGGGAACACACAACCGCAAGGTATCAAAAGATATCATCTGGAATGGCTTTCGCGAGCTACGCCAAGTATGGAAACAGTTAAAGGGCTTGGACAACCTCAAGCGTTTTTTACCAGCTTTTTTTCTGTACAGTACCGCCTTGCAAACCGTAATGTTAATTGCAGCCTATTTTGGCGAAGAAGAAATTGCTTGGGCTTCGGACAGCCAAAAAACAACAGGATTAATTGTAAGCATATTGTTGATACAGTTGGTCGCCATATTTGGGGCTATCCTCACCGCTAGAGCAGCAGAGCGCTTTGGTGATATTACCACCCTAATAGCAGTGAATTTAATTTGGGCGGGTTTGTGTTTGTATGCTTTTTATGTGAAAACGCCTGTTGAGTTTTATGTTGCAGCAGGAGCCGTAGGATGTGTAATGGGCGGTATGCAAGCCCTTTCGCGGGCCACCTATTCCAAATTGCTCCCCCCAACGGAAGACACCACTTCGTTCTTTAGTTTTTACGATGTTACCGAAAAGATTGGCATTATCATTGGCATGTCCCTTTTTGGTGTTATCGACCAAATTACTGGGAGCATGCGCAACAGTATTTTATTTTTCTTAGTGCTCTTTTTGGCCGGGGGATTTATGCTGACACGTGTACCTATTTTTAAAAACCGCAAGGGCTTAAATTCCTCGGGTAACGCGTCCTGATCCATTTACTGTAGAAAACACTCGCGGTTTTTCGTTATCACTTTTGTACTTCACAGTTCCCGATCCGCTGATTTGGCTCGAAAGCATTTCTTGGGCGTAAACCTCAATGCGACCAGACCCCGAAATTTTTACCTCGGCTTCTTGACTTTCTAACGCTGAGGCCATAATTCTCCCCGAACCAGAAAGCTGTAGGCTAGTGTTTTCAGCAGCACCTTTTAATTCCATTTTCCCCGAACCACTGAGTTTTCCTTTTAGGTTTTCTGTGGTAACCGAGATGGCAATTTTCCCTGAACCAGAAAGTGCCGTGTACATGGTATTTGTTTTAATTTTAAAATCAGAAATGATGCGTCCAGACCCAGAAAGTTTAACGCTATTGCTCGTTTGAATAGGCACTTCAATTCGAATTTTAGAATTCATACGACTGGCAATTTTGTAGTTTTTGAATTTTATAATCAATTCACCCTCTTTCACTTTTGTTTCAATTTTATCTCGAACATTACTACTTCCTTCAAGGCGAATTGTACCAGGAGTTCCATTGGTAAGGGTTACTTCAAAGGGCCCACTTACCCCAATGGCATTAAAGGCACCCACCTGGCGTTCCTCGGATGCTTGTAGGGTAGTTGCTGTATTTTTCCATCCAGTAGCAGCGTTATAAGTGCTGAGTACAGGCGATTGGGCAGTGAGTAGTGCAGCACTGCAAAAGGCAAGTAGGTAAAAATATTTTTTCATAATAAAAGTATTTAGGATTTAAATTATTTGAATTTAAGGGAGCCGTATTCGGCTTCAATGGTTATGGTACCCGATGTTTGTCCTTTGGAATTGTAGGAGCCACTAAAGTATTTTTCGCCCATTTCTTGAATTTTTTGTTGGTAGTTCAATGGCAATTGACTCGAAAAGCTACAGTATTCCAAATCCAATTCGAAGTTAAAACTACTGTTGGGGTTTACACCAATTTGTGTACTGATATATTCTAAATTTAAATCGATAGTTTCAAAATCCTTACTGACATCATTGATGCGTATGGAACCATAATCAGAAGTTATTTTTAGGTTTTTAATCAGTTCATCGATACGGATGCTGGTATAGTCGCTACTGCCTTTTACAGCAGTTACTTCTCCCAAATTTAATTTGCCGTAATCCATGTTAAAGTTTAGGTCTCCAATAGCTTCAAAACGGGCGTTAGTGTAGTCTGCATTTAGGCTAATTCGTTCGGCTTCACCCACTTCAAAGCCCGAATAATCAGCATTGATTTTACCCGAACGCAGATATTCAATGGTAGAATTATTGGTGTAATCAAAACTGAGTTCGTTGTCTTCTCCGTTGAGTTCTCCAAGTATCATTTTGCCATAATCACAAGAAATGACGGCTTTTCCATTGAGTTGGTCCAAAAAAATGGCACCATAGTCGTTAGACAAGTCCACGGAGCCGTTAACCGGCATCTTGATTGTATAATTGACTTCCATGTGGATGTTGTCAAATGAAAATAAGCCACGGCCCCAGGAGTCCTCTATATCGGTATTGGCCACTACTTTTTGGGGGCTGGCAGAAAAGGAAATTTCAATGTCATCAAGTTTGTCCTCAATGCGGCTTTTGCTTCTCCCTTCAACAATAATTTCAACAGTTATATCTATGGTGTTATTGTTCCAAGTGGTGATGTTGAGATCCCCATAACTGTTGTTTACCTCAAGGAGTGCATTGGGATTTACGGAAAAGGTCTTTTTTACCTCGCGTCGTACCCGCTCTTTAAAATTGTTTTCCCCTGCAAATAGGGAGGTGGTCACTAGTAATGCAAATACAAGTAGATAATTAAAGTATTTCTGTTTCATCGGTTGGTGTTTTAAATGCTGAAATAAGTTGTTTGAGTTCGCGCGCAAGCGTTAATTGGTATTTGAGATTGCTGATCATAGCGTTGAGGAGCTTCGGATGCGCGTTGCGTTCCTGAAATAATTCCTGCAACTGAATGTAGTCCTTTTGCAAGCGTTGTAGTTGGATTTTTGCATCGGCTACTAGTGCAGCGGTTTCGGGGTTGCTAAGGCGTTCTGCTTCTTCAAGTGTAGTTGTAATAGCAGAAGTAAAGTAGTTTTCTGCTTGGTAGAATTTCGTGGGTACATCGTTTTTAGATGAAAAGTACAGGGTGCCAAGGCTTCCTAAACCGATACATAAAAGAGCCACCACAGCAATTTTAAGCTGTTGAAATGGTCGTTGAACTCGAGTGGGTTCTTTCAATTTAGCTGTAAAACGTTGTTGATGACCCTTAGTTATGTTGGGGACTGGAAAGGCCTTTTCAAAGGCTTCAAAAAGTGGATCTTGAGGAGTTTTTTCTTTCATCATTTAAAATTTTCTACTGCTTGAAACTTTGCTTTTAGTTGTTCTCGTGCTCGTGATAAGCTGGTACGGCAATTGGCATAGCTCATATCCAGTAGCTCACCAATTTCTTCATAATCAAACCCTTCTAGGTAATACAGCTTTAAGAGTGTTTGGTACTTGGTGGGGAGTTGTGCCAGGGCAAGCTGTAATTTTTTCTCTGCTGCTAGGGGGGCTTCTTGCGGTACTTCATCAGCAGTGTCTGCCAATAGTATGTGCTGTTCCTCTGCATCTAGTGACCGCAGCTTATGCTGTTGTAATTCGTGTAAGCTTTTTCGGACAACTATAGTTTTTAACCAGCCGGGGAAAGTGCCGCCACCTTGGTACTGCTCTAATTTTTCAAAAGCAGTAATAAAGCCTTCTTGCATAATATCTTCGGCACGCATGGGGTCCTTTACAAAATGATATGCGGTATGGTACATGGCTTTATAAAATCGGTTGTAGAGTTCTTCTTGTGCTGCACGGTTGTTTTTTTTGCATAATGCGATTAAGAAATCAATATTTTCTTTCTCCAAACTCAAGACAACGACCTATTTATTAGTAAGAGCAGTTATTTTTTTTCTTGTTACACTTTCTTGTCAACTGGCATAACTATTGAATATAAATATACTCCCTTTCTAAGGGACAGCAATTGGCTGTTCCCCTAGAATTTGCGGCAAAAGTTTATGACATATTGACACATACTACCCTATGGCGAATTCAATTTTTGGAAATTTAGACAACTTGTCACTACAAGACTTAGAGGCGGATGCAGAATTAATTCCCTTAATGACTTCTGAAGATGAGGAACACCTTCAAAATGAAGCCTTACCCAATTTGTTACCCCTGCTACCCCTACGCAATACGGTATTATTCCCAGGCGTGGTAATCCCAATTACTGCGGCCCGTGACAAATCCATTCAGCTGATAAAGGATGCCAATAAGGGCGATAAAGTGATTGGTGTGGTCGCCCAAAAAGATGACAGTGTAGAAAATCCCGAGGCAAAAGATATTTACAACCTGGGCACTGTAGCGCGTATTCTTCGTGTGCTTAAAATGCCCGACGGCAGTACAACGGTTATCATTCAGGGGAAAAAGCGCTTTGCTGTAAACGAGATTGTTTCTGAAACTCCCTATTTAAAAGCCACTATCAGTGAAGTAGAGAAAGCTGTTGAGGATATCAATGGTAAAGAGTTTCAGGCCATCATTGAAGCGATTAAAGAATTGGCCTTAAAAATCATTCAAGAAAACCCCAACATTCCTTCTGAGGCTTCATTTGCCATAAAAAATATTCAAAGCCCCTCTTTTCTGGTCAACTTTGTGGCTTCTAACCTGAATTTACCGGTAAAGGAAAAGCAAGATCTACTCGCACTAAAAAGTTTGCACGAAAGGGCGATGAAATGTTTGCAGCATATGGATGCTGAATATCAAAAGTTACTACTAAAAAACGATATTCAAACCCGAGTACGCAACGATTTTGACCAGCAACAACGGGAGTACTACCTGCACCAGCAGCTTAAAACCATACAGGAAGAATTGGGAGGGGTATCCTATGAAGAAGAAATTGAAGAAATGCGTCAACGGGCCAAAGCCATGCTTTGGGATCAAGAAACTGCTGCACATTTCGACAAAGAGTTGGGGCGTTTGCAGCGTATGAACCCCCAAGTGGCAGAATATTCCATACAGCGGAATTATTTGGACCTCTTGTTAGACTTGCCCTGGAACAGTTTTTCAGAAGATCAGTTTGACCTGAAAAAAGCACAAAAAATCCTCGATCGGGACCACTATGGCTTAGATAAAGTCAAAAAGCGCATTATTGAATACCTGGCAGTATTAAAATTGCGGCAGGACATGAAGTCTCCTATTTTGTGTTTGCACGGTCCTCCAGGGGTGGGGAAAACCTCCTTGGGGAAATCTGTAGCCGAAGCACTTGGTCGTTCTTATGTACGAATATCACTGGGGGGTATGCGTGATGAAGCCGAAATCCGAGGGCATCGAAAAACCTATATTGGAGCGCTTCCTGGTAGAATTATCCAAAGCTTGAAGAAAGCAAAAACCGCCAACCCTGTATTTGTGTTGGATGAAATTGACAAACTCACTAGTGGTGTGCAGGGGGATCCTTCTGCAGCTCTATTGGAGGTACTAGACCCGGAACAAAACAAGGCCTTTTACGATAACTACCTCGAAATTGGTTTCGACCTTTCTAAGGTGATGTTTATTGCTACCGCTAATAGCTTAGCCCCCATACACCCAGCCCTTCGCGACCGTATGGAGATTATTGACGTCAATGGCTATACTTTAGAAGAAAAAGCAGCCATTGCACAAAAACACTTATTGCCAAAACAACTAAAAGAACACGGTTTAGAAAAAAAGCACCTTAAAGTAGGGGTGCCCACCTTAAAAACAGTAATTGATCAATACACGCGTGAATCGGGGGTACGTGGTTTAGAAAAAGAAGTCTCCAAAATGGTGCGCTATGCAGCCAAATCCATTGCCATGGAAGAGGACTACATACAACAACCCACCACCGACGATTTACCAACCATCTTAGGTCCCCAAAAGGTGCTTCATGACCATTATGAAAATAATTATGTAGCTGGAGTAGTCACTGGTTTGGCCTGGACTGCCGTGGGGGGAGATATACTTTTTATAGAATCTGCCTTTGCCCCAGGGAAAGGAAGCCTTTCCATTACTGGGAATTTGGGAAAAGTAATGAAGGAATCGGCCACCATAGCTTTGGAGTATCTTAAAGCCAACGCCCAACAGCTCGGTTTGGATGGCTTTGCTTTTGGTAAATACGATATCCATATTCATGTGCCAGAAGGGGCTACCCCAAAGGACGGTCCCAGTGCAGGAATTACCATGCTTACTTCCTTAGTATCGCTGCTCACCCAAAAGCGGGTGAAAAAGCACTTGGCCATGACCGGTGAAATTACCCTGCGGGGTAAGGTGTTACCCGTTGGGGGCATTAAAGAAAAAATTCTTGCAGCCAAACGGGCAAAGATTAAAGAAATCATCCTTTGCCGAAAAAATCAAAAGGATATTGAAGCTATTGAACCGCGCTACCTTCGTGGTTTAACATTCCACTATGTAGATAGTATGCAGGAGGTGATAGCGCTTGCGATTACAAATCAAAAGGTAAAACACGCCAAGCAACTACTACAGTAGGGATGTCCGTTTAGAATTGTATTTTTGGTTATGCAAAAAATCATCATTGCCATAGACGGCTATGCCGCAACAGGCAAAAGCACTCAAGCCAAGCGCTTAGCACAGCACCTCAATTATACCTACATTGACAGTGGTGCCATGTATCGTGCGGTGACCTATTTTGCGTTAGAAAATAACTTTTGCACAACCTCTCAGGAACATTGGAATCCTCAACCCTTAGTGACAGCTTTAGGCCAATTACAGTTAGAAATGCGTTTTGAAGATGGGCAAACCGTTGTACTCTTAGACGGTGAAGATGTAACCCCTGCCTTACGGGATCACCGCGTGGCACAATGGGTGAGTACGGTTGCTGCTGTCCCCGAAGTACGTCATTTTCTTGTTGCTGAGCAGCAACGTATAGGACGTGCAAAAGGAATAGTGATGGATGGGCGGGATATAGGTACTGTAGTATTTCCCGAAGCAGAACTTAAATTTTTCTTTACTGCCGATGCAAAAATTCGTGCCCAACGCCGTTTTGAAGAACTGCAAAACGTTCAGCCCAATCTTACTTTTGAGGCTGTACTCGAAAATGTAGTACAGCGGGATCAGCAGGACGCCTCAAGAGCCGTGTCTCCCTTGCGAAAGGCCGATGATGCCATTACTATTGACGTAAGTCAGCTTTCCATAGACGCGACATTTGATAAAATCTTAGCAACCCTAAACACCGGAGGCTGAGCGAAGCCGAAGCCGGAGGGTTACTTCGATTTGGTATTTGAGCTTTGCTGTAACTCATTGACCGTTATTCCAGAGGCTGAGCGAAGCCAAAGCTCTTCTGAAAGTTAAGGCGTGAATTTCACACCAATAATTTGACTTTCATTGAATTAATGCTACTTTTGCAATCCCGAAAGACAAGAGTGAGGGATTCGGGAAAAATAAATTTACATTAATCACTTCTGGGACTTGCGTCTAACACCTCACCAAACCCCAGAATACAAATTTTATCAGCAATGGCTGAAGAAAAGAAAACTAAAACTGCTTCTACTGCGAAACCTAAAGCAACAGCAGCTAAAACTAAAGCTGCAACAACTACAAAGAAAAAAGCAGCAACAACAACCAAAGCTAAAGCAGCACCCAAAGCAAAAGCTGAAACCAAAACAAAAAAGGCAACTACTAAAGCTGCTGCACCTGCAAAAGCTGAAGAAGCTGTTGAAGTAGCAGCTCCAAAAAAAGCTGCTCCCAAAAAGGCAGCCCCAAAAAAGCAGGAAGCCAACCCAGAAACGGAAGCCTTTTTAAAAGACTTCAACTGGCATAATTACGAAGAAGGAATTGATGTAATTGACGATGTACAACTCAAAGAGTTTGAGCAATTAGTTGCCGAAAACTTCGTAGATACTGCAGACGATGACGTAATTGAAGGTACCGTAATCCACTTGACGGATCGCGAAGCAATTATTGACATCAAAGCCAAGTCGGAAGGGGTAATTTCATTAAATGAATTCCGTTACAATCCCAATCTTAAAGAAGGGGATAAGGTAGAGGTTGTTGTAGATACTCGTGAAGACCGCACTGGACAACTGGTGTTATCACACCGTAAAGCCCGTGTAATAAAAGCATGGGATCGTGTAAACAATGCCCATGACAATGGTGAAGTAGTGAACGGTTTTGTAAAATGCCGTACCAAAGGAGGTATGATTGTAGATGTGTTTGGCATTGAAGCGTTCCTGCCCGGTTCACAAATAGATGTGAAGCCTATCCGTGACTACGACCAGTATGTCAATAAAACGATGGAATTTAAAGTGGTAAAAATCAACCACGAATTCAAAAACGTCGTTGTTTCTCACAAAGCGCTTATTGAAGCAGATATTGAAGAACAGAAAAAAGAAATCATTTCACAACTTGAAAAAGGTCAAGTTCTTGAAGGAACGGTTAAAAACATCACTTCTTATGGTGTGTTTATTGACCTTGGTGGTGTAGATGGATTAATTCATATTACAGACCTTTCTTGGAGCAGAATTAACCACCCGAATGAAATCCTTGAGTTGGATCAGGTACTCAACGTGGTAATTCTTGATTTTGATGATAACAAATCACGTATTCAATTAGGTTTAAAGCAGCTTAGCGAGCATCCATGGGAAAAACTGGATGATAGCATTAAAGAAGGTGCTAAAGTAAAAGGGAAAGTAGTGGTTATTGCCGACTACGGTGCCTTTGTTGAAATTGAAGATGGTGTAGAAGGATTGGTACACGTTTCTGAAATGTCATGGTCTACACACTTACGTTCGGCACAAGATTTTGTGAATGTTGGTGATGAGGTAGAAGCTGTAGTGCTCACCCTTGATCGCGAAACCCGTAAAATGTCTTTAGGGATCAAGCAATTAACGCCCGACCCATGGACAGATATTACTGCGAAATATCCTGTGGATTCTAAGCACAGTGGAAAAGTACGCAACTTTACCAATTTTGGTGTATTTGTTGAATTGGAAGAAGGAATTGACGGACTAGTGTATATTTCTGATCTTTCTTGGACCAAAAAAATCAAGCACCCATCAGAAATGCTTGCCATTGGGGATACCATTGAAGTGGTAGTACTCGAGTTGGATGTAGAAGGACGTAAACTGAGTTTAGGTCACAAGCAAACCAAAGATAACCCTTGGGACAAGTATCAGGAAGAATTTGCAGTTGACACCGAGCACACTGCCGCACTCACAGAGATTGTGGACAAAGGCGCAACAATTACCTTCAATGAAGATATCGTTGCTTTTGTGCCTTCACGTCACATGCAAAAAGAAGACGGATCAGTACTAAAAAAAGGAGAAGAAACAACATTTAAAATCATTGAGTTTAACAAGGACTTTAAGCGTGTAGTAGCTTCTCATACTGTAATGTTTAGAGAACAAGAGCGTCAAAACATGAAGAAAGCCGCTAAGAGCGTAGCTGCTAAAAACAGCGAAAAAACTACGCTTGGTGACCTTGATGCCCTTGCAGATTTGAAAGAAAAAATGGACAAGAACAAATAAGCGTTTTGTCCTTTTTGGAATACAATAAAACCTTCATCCTCGGATGAAGGTTTTATTTTTTTATGGTCAAAATTGATACCTTTGTGCGGTAACACCACTTTATGCCATCAAAAGTACTTTTAAGCGGAGCACAGCTCGAACTTCTTCTGCACCGACTTGCATGGCAATTGATTGAAAATCACCAAGATTTTTCCAATACGGTTTTAGTTGGCCTGCAGCCGCGTGGGGTGATTCTTTTAGAAGAGTTAATGGCCATTATAAAAAAGGAACAGCCTCAAGGTAAATTGACTTTTGGAAAATTAGACACCACTTTTTTTAGAGATGACTTTAGGCGCTCGACCAAAATTCACACTGCCAACAGTACCGAAATGGAGGTGCAGGTAGAAAATAAAAAAGTAGTTTTTATTGACGATGTCCTCTTTACAGGGCGAAGTATTCGTGCTGCACTAACTGCCATAAATTCCTATGGGCGCCCAGAGAGTGTGGAATTGTTAGTACTTGTAGACCGCCGTTTCAGCAGACATTTGCCCATACAACCCGATTATGTAGGCGCACAAATTGATGCTTTTGAAGGGGATCGCGTACGGGTAAATTGGGAGCAGCAGCTCCAAAAAAGTAATGTGTATTTAGAAGAAGGCAATTCATGAAAACATTAAGTGTCAATCATTTATTGGGAATTAAGCAGCTCACCGCTGAAGATTTACACCTTATTTTCGAGACAGCTGATCACTTTAAAGAAGTCATAAATCGCCCTATTAAAAAAGTCCCCAGTCTGCGTGACATTACCATTGCCAATTTATTTTTTGAAAACAGCACGCGTACCAAGCTCTCGTTTGAATTGGCCGAAAAACGATTGAGTGCCGATGTAATCAATTTTTCTGCCAGTCAATCTTCTGTTAAAAAGGGAGAAACCCTGGTAGATACCGTAAACAATATCCTAGCCATGAAAGTGGATATGGTCATTATGCGGCATCCCAAGCCTGGCGCAGCACAGTTTCTTTCTGAACGTGTTAATGCCTGTATTATCAACGCTGGGGATGGCACCCATGAACACCCTTCACAAGCCTTATTAGACGCCTACTCCTTAAGAGAAAAAATGGGCGATTTAAAAGGAAAACGCATTGCCATAGTGGGAGATATTCTCCACAGTAGAGTAGCCCTTTCCAATATCTTTGCGCTCCAAAAACTAGGCGCTCAGGTAAAGCTATGTGCCCCAAAGTCCTTATTGCCACAATACATTGAAAGTTTGGGGGTAGAAATTGAAACTGATTTGATGAAAACCCTACAGTGGTGCGATGCGGTTAATATGCTTCGGGTGCAAAACGAGCGTATGGAGGTCAAGTATTTTCCCTCCACCAGAGAGTATGCCATGCTTTACGGTTTGACCATGGAGAAGCTTGAGCAGCTGCGGAAAGAAATTATCATTCTCCATCCAGGGCCCATCAACCGTGGCGTGGAAATCACCAGTGCTGTTGCTGATTCCGACCAGGCAATCATCCTTGATCAAGTAGAAAATGGAGTGGCCATTCGAATGGCCATCATATATTTGCTAGCCGCTAAACTTAATATAACTGCTCAATGATTACCGCTTACGCAGATAAAATAGCACTTGGAAGTCCCAAAACCGAGCCGGAACTAGCAACTGCAATCACAACACTAAAGGCGGCACCGTGGCAGGGACAGGACGTTATATTAGATTTGTTGTCATGGCAAGCCATCACATCCGAAACGCTAAGCTCACTTCAGGCACTTTCGGCAGCTATAAATGCCCAACAAAATAGCCTTGTAGTGGTTAGCACATTATCAGATATTCCACCCGATGACCCCAGTTTAGCCGTAGTTCCAACACTGCACGAAGCGGAAGATTACATTCGGTTTGAGCAAATGCAACGCGATTTGGGACTCTAATATGGAACTCACAATTTTAGGTTGCCATTCTGCTACGCCACGCACCAATACGCATACCACATCACAACTGGTAAAAATGCAGCAACACCAATTTTTGGTGGACTGTGGCGAGGCCACACAAATTCGTTTACGCCAACACAAAGCCAAGCTTTTTAGTATTAATCATATTTTTATTTCTCATTTACACGGGGATCATTTTTACGGCTTGATTGGTTTGGTGAGTAGTTACCGCCTGATGGGGCGTACCACTGATTTGCATATTTATGGGCCAAAAGGCATCAAAGAAATCATACTATTGCAATTAAAACTGGCCAACTCATGGACAGATTATGGTTTGTATTTCCACGAATTGGAGTTAAAGGAGTCGGTTTGTGTTTTTGAGGACGAAAAAATTAAAGTGAGTACACTTCCACTGGATCACCGGGTGTACACTAACGGCTTTTTATTTGAAGAAAAACTGGGGCTGCGAAAAATTAACCGCGAGGCCGTAGCTGCATTGGATTTGTCTCCCGCTGCATTTAAAACCCTTCAGCAAGGAAAGGACCTCCAACTGCCCTCTGGGAAACAGATTGCCAACAGCAGCCTCACTTTTGACCCTGCCCCACCTTTTAAATATGCCTTTTGTTCCGATACTGCCTATCATGAACCTCTGGTGGAACTGCTTCAGGGTGTAGATGTATTGTATCACGAGGCTACGTTTTTAGAGCAGCACCGTGATTTGGCTGCAAAAACCAAGCACACTACAGCCCTTCAAGCCGCAAAAATTGCTAAGGCAGCACAAGTAGGAACCTTAATCCTAGGCCACTATTCTACCCGTTATAAAGAAAAGCAAGCCTTTTTGGATGAAGCACAAACCGAGTTTCCTAATGTAGTTTTGGCAGAGGATGGGAAGCATTTCTCCTATGGTTAAACTTCCTAGAAATTGTACATTGCAGTAAAATCTACATAATATGAAAGAGGACATCGGGCACCTTCGCAAATCCTACGACAAAAGCAGCCTAGATTGTGCAGACCTCAAGGGAGATCCCCTTTCTTTTTTCCACCAATGGATGCAAGCGGCCAAGGCGGACAAACAGATTGAGGAGGCCAATGCCATGAGTATTGCTACGGTAGGTAAAGATGGGTTTCCAAAAACCCGTGTGGTACTATTAAAATCGTATGATGCTGAGGGCTTTGTGTTTTACACCAATTTTAACAGCGAAAAAGGCCAAGCCATTGCAGCGCATCCCAAAGTATGCCTATCCTTTTTTTGGCCGTCCTTAGAACGTCAGGTGATCATTAAGGGAACTGCAGTAAAAGTAGATGAACCTACTGCTACTGCCTATTTCAAATCGCGTCCCGAAGGCAGCCAACTAGGGGCCATTGTGTCTCCCCAAAGTCAGGTAATTCCTCATAGGGAGTTTTTGGAACAAGCCTTGGCTGAAAATAGTACATCTGCACCACTAAAAAAGCCCAGCCACTGGGGTGGGTATAAAGTAGCTCCAGAAGAAATTGAGTTTTGGCAAGGGCGTCCCAATCGACTTCACGATCGGGTGCGTTGTCAATTACAGTCTAACGCCAGTTGGATTATAGAACGCCTGGCGCCCTAAGTAGATGGAATGAAAACACTTTATCTTTTGCGTCATGCCAAGTCCAGTTGGGACTATAATGTGGAGGATCGCAATCGACCTTTACAAGCAAAAGGCATACGTAGAATACAAAAGGTAGCACAGGCACAACGCTCCGCTTGGAAGAGTTTGGATGCTCTTTTTTCAAGTCCAGCCAATAGGACCATGCACACGGCTGTTATTGCTGCAACTCAAGCTGATTTCCCGGTGTCTAAAATTCAGTTGGCAACGGAACTATACAGCTTTGATGCACAAGCCGTACTTCATTTTATTTATGACCTTCCCAAGGCCTTAAATACCGTACTCTTAGTTGGGCATAACCCAGCATTTACTTCAGTAGCAAACCATTTGGGAGCAGATTCTTGCCCCGAATTGAAAACTGCTTCATGGGCATGTATTACCTTTGCAGAAACTGATTGGGCATCTATTTCAAATGGAACCCTAATTTGGGGAATAACATCAAAGGAGGATGAAAGATAATTACACCTACATCAACAGAGAGATTAGCTGGCTCGACTTTAACGCTCGAGTACTTCAAGAAGCTGCTGATCCCAATGTCCCTTTGATTGAACGTCTTCGGTTTTTGGGAATTTTTTCCAACAACCTCGATGAATTTTTTCAAGTGCGCTATGCTACTGTAAAACGCATTGCACAATCGGCAAAGGCCGGAAAACGAATTTTAGGCGGTATCGCTGCTTCAGAGTTGTTAGAACAAATCACCAAAAAGGTTATTGTGCTTCAAAAGGAAAGTCTTCAAACCCTTTTGGCTGTAGAGCAAAAGCTACAGGAGGAAAATATTTATTTCATAAATGAAACCGAAGTCCTAGAGGCGCATAAAGATTTTCTAAAAGATTACTTTTTAACCAAAGTAAGTCCGGCCTTGGTAACGGTGATGCTCAGTGAAGGCCTAGAGCAAGACTTCACCGACAATACGGCTTTTTTGACCGTTAAATTACATTTAAACAACAACCCTAAAAATGCTTATGCCCTGATTGAGATAAATCCCGATCTCGATCGTTTTATTGTACTACCCAAGGTAGACGATCGTCAGTATATTATTTTATTAGACGATCTAATCCGATATCATTTCCATCTAATTTTCAGCTTTTTCGATTATCACAAAATCGAAGCCCACATGATTAAAATTACCCGAGATGCGGAGTTAGATTTTGAAGAGGATGCCTCAAAAAGCTATATTGAAAAAATTAAAGCCAGTGTTGAGGACCGCCTCATTAGTGATCCTGTACGTTTGGTTTACGACAATACCATCAATAAAGACGCTTTACAGGTGGTGATGGAAAAATTAAAAATTAGTGCCACCGATGGGCTTATCCCTGGGGGGCGTTACCACCTCCGTAGGGATTACATGAATTTTCCTGATTTAGGGCGAAAAGAGCTGTTGTATGACAAGCAGTTACCCCTAACCATTAAGGGGTTGCCCCTTGATGAAAATATTCTTCCTGCTGTAGCAGAAAAGGACTATTTGCTTTACACGCCCTACCACACCTTTTCCTATGTGATTAAATTTTTACGCGAGGTAGCACTAGACCCCAAGGTGGAAACCATTAAAATTACCATCTACCGCCTGTCTAAAATTTCACAAGTTATCAGCAGTTTGATAAACGCAGCCAAAAATGGAAAAAAAGTATTGGTGCAAATTGAATTGCAAGCGCGTTTTGATGAAAATAATAATATTGATTTTGCCAACAAGCTTGAAGCCGCTGGGGTGCAATTGATTTTTGGTGTACCCGGACTAAAGGTACACTCTAAGATTTGTGTTATCGAACGCCGTGAAGGGAAAAAAACCAAACGCTATGGTTTTATTAGCACAGGAAATTTTAATGAGTCTACAGCCAAAGTTTACACGGACTACACCTTGTTTACTTCCAATCAAAAGATTTTAAAAGAAGTAAATAAGGTTTTTAACTTTTTGGAGGTCAATTACAAGCTCAAGAAATACAAGCATTTGATAGTATCGCCACACTATACCCAATCTGTACTAAACCGTTTGATTGATCAAGAAATTGACAATCAAAAAGCAGGGTTACAGGCAGGAATACAACTAAAGCTCAACAATATCACTTCTTATAAAACTATTGATAAACTCTATGAAGCCAGCAGGGCTGGGGTACCCATAAAAATGATTGTAAGAGGGGTTTGCTGCCTTATACCTGGCGTTCCCAATCAGAGTGCAACAATTGAAGTAGTGAGTATCGTTGATAAATATTTAGAACATCCTCGTGTGTATATTTTTGAAAACGCTGGGGATCCCAAAGTGTATATTTCTTCTGCCGATTTGATGACGCGAAACATCGAAAATCGTGTGGAAGTGAGTTGTCCCATATACGATGCGGAGGTAAAACAACAAATTTTAGACACCTTTGATATCTGTTGGAACGACAATGTTAAAGCGCGAATAATTAATCGAGAACCACAAAATAAATTTAAACCCAAAGGAACTAAGGACAACCGCTCCCAGTGGGATACTTATACCTATTTCCAAAACCAAATTGCCTAAAGTTTGAAAGTAGAAACCTATGCTGCTATCGACATTGGATCCAATGCCATTCGAATGCTGGTAGCAAATGTATTAACCCCAAAAGAAGGTCTAACACAGTTTCACAAAAATGCCTTAGTCCGAGTTCCCATTCGTTTAGGACAAGATGCATTTGGAACAGGGGAAATCAGTAAAAAGAATTACAAGCGCTTACGACGCGCCATGAAGGCCTTTAAGCACATAATGAAAATCCACAAGGTGCGCCATTTTAGTGCGTGTGCTACCGCGGCACTCAGAGAAGCGACAAATGGTAAACAAGTACAGGAAAGCATTCAAAAGGAAACGGGTATTTTCATTGACATTATAGATGGTAAAAAAGAAGCCTCTCTGATTTCTCACACCCGCATTTTTGATCAAATCACCATCCAAAAAACAGTGTTATACGTGGATGTTGGTGGGGGAAGCACGGAGTATAGTATCCTCAGGAATGGAACCTGTATAGCCTCAAAATCGTTTAAAATTGGTACGGTGCGTTTGCTCAATAAAACGGTGGCTAAAACCATTTGGTCAGAAATTCAAAAATGGATTGAAAGTCAAAAATTAGAATATTCTAAGATTACGGTTTTGGGTTCGGGCGGGAATATCAATAAACTGTTTAAAATTGCAGGGGTTAAGGAAGGCAAACCTCTTTCCTACGTCGCCTTAAGTGCATTGTACACAAAAATTGCAGGCTATTCCTATGAGGAGCGTATGTTGCACTTTCAGCTCAATCCCGACCGTGCTGATGTTATTCTTCCGGCAGCAACCATATATTTAAAAACCTTGCTGTGGGCTGGGGCTTCAAAAATTTACGTCCCAAAAATTGGTCTTTCTGATGGGATGATTAAAGAGATGTATTACAACATGCACGAGCGCTAACCAAGTATAGTTTCTTTTTTGCCAAGGTCTTTCATTAATTGTGCTTCGTAGGCCAGCAAGTTCTTCCATTTTTCTTGAACTACTGCTTCCTCTTCAAATTTTCGGGCGAGTTTTAAAAATAAGGTGTAGTGATGGGCTTCGCTAATCATTAATTTTCTGTAGAATTTGCGCAATTCTTGGTCTTCCAATTCTTCAGATAACAGTCGGAAGCGTTCGCAGCTGCGGGCTTCAATGAGTCCAGCAATAAGCAGTTTATGCACCAGGTGGGTATTTCGGGAGCCTCCCTTAGGGAAAAAGCCTTGTAGGGCGCGTACATACTCGTCTTTGCGTTCTCTTCCTAAAGTGTAGCCGCGTTTTAAAATAATTTCGTGTACCATTTTAAAGTGACTGATTTCTTCCTCGGCCAATGCAATCATGGCGGTAACCAGTTCCTCATGTTCCGGAAAGCCTACAACTAAGGACAGCGCTGTACTAGCCGCTTTTTGCTCACAATAGGCGTGATCGGTTAAGATTTCGGAAATATTTTTTTCTACAATGTTTACCCATCTTGGGTCTGTGGGAAGTTGCAGTCCTAACATAGCTGTGAATTTAATATTCTAAACCAAAGGTATCTTTTAAATCTTTGAGGGCGGGATTAATTGTTTCAAATTTCTTGTACTTCTCTTCTGCCGTGTAAACAAGAGCTTCTTGTTGTTGTTCGTTAACGCTAATCTCAAGGGTGAGATGATCGTTAATTAAAACATCCTTTAGGTGGGGGAGTAGGGTGTTGCCTTCGAGTTGTAGTTCTTTTTTATTGATGTTGTTGGGAACTTCTACTTGAATGCTTTCCTCCACCAACTTTGGCGAACACAAGTTTAAAATGGCGGCGATATTTTGTGCCCCTTCCTTTTCTTTTTTTAAGGCATAAGCTGTCCATAGTTCCTGTAGCTTTCCCTGTTGAACTTTTTCCCGCAGCTTTGTCGCTGATGCTTTTTTTGTTTCTGAAGCAGTGGCATTCTTTTTTAGGGCTACACTTGAAAGTGAAAAACTAGAAACCCCCTCGGACAATGGGGAAATTGTGATGGGCTCGACAGTAGTTTTTTCTTCTTTCTTGGGTGGAATTGGCGGGGCTGTAGGGGCTTCCTTTTTGGACTCAGGTGTCGAAGGGCGATAGGGCTCTGAATTTTCTTTTACCGTATGTGTTGTACTAGGTGCTTTGGAGGAAGTTGCTGGTGCCGTTGGAGCTGTCTTTTTAAACCTGTGGCTGGGAATTATATGGCCTTTTTTTTTTCGGCCTCTTTAAGTGAAGCTAGTTGCATGAGGCATACCTCGGTATGCAAGCGTTTGTTGGGGCTATTTTTGTAGTTGTAACTGGCGTCGTTCACCAGTTGAAGTGCAGTCACCAAATGTTCGTAAGCAAAGGCTTCACTTTGTGCTTTAAATTTTTGTTGCGTTTCGGCAGCCACTTCCATCATTGGAATTGTTTTTGTATCCTTTGCGACAAGCAAGGTTCTAAAATGATCGCCTAAGCCACTTAAAAATTGTCCTGCGTCAAAACCTTTATTGATAATTTCATTCAATTGCAGCAGGCTTTCGGGAATGTCCTCTTCCAACAGGGCAGTAGTAATTTTAAAATAGGTTTCAAAGTCCAATATATTGAGGTTGGCCGCCACTGCGCTACTACTGAGGTTGTTTTGTGTAAAGCTCAGCATACGGTCGAAGATAGACAGGGCATCTCGCAGGGCACCATCGGCTTTTAGGGCAATAAAATGTAAGGCATCTTCCTCAAATGGGATGTTTTGTTCCTGTGCAATACGCTTGAGATGGATTTTGATATCTTCAACACTTATACGCTTAAAATCATACACTTGACAGCGCGAAAGTATAGTAGGGATTATTTTATGCTTTTCTGTGGTAGCTAAAATGAAAATGACGTGCTTGGGCGGTTCTTCCAGCGTTTTTAAAAAAGCATTAAAGGCCGCAGTAGAAAGCATGTGTACCTCATCTATGATGTACACCTTATGTGTACCCACCTGAGGAGGAATCCGTACCTGTTCGTTCAATTGTCGGATATCTTCTACCAAATTATTGGAAGCGGCGTCCAGTTCGAAGATATTAAAGGCAAAGTCAGAATCTTCTGTACTTTGCTGATTTTGGTTGATGGTTTTTGCTAAAATTCGCGCACAGGAGGTTTTGCCTACCCCTCTAGGGCCACAAAACAACAGGGCCTGAGCCAACTGGTTTTGTACAATAGCATGTGCTAAAGTTTGTGTAATAGCCTGTTGGCCTACAACGTCCTCAAAACGCTGTGGGCGGTATCGCAAGGCCGAAACTTTATAAGTGTCCATCACTAACAAATATACTTATTGCTTTGAGGAACCCCTTGCTAGTACTAGCGAATTTTCATGGAAATTATCAACAAACACCTACCTTTGTGCCAGCAGGCTATCTTATCGCTGTCTCGAAGTTTCGAGGGGGAGGAAAGTCCGGACACCATAGAGCAGTATAGCGGGTAACACCCGTCCTTTCATTTTTTGAAAGCGGACCAGTGCAACAGAAAGCAAGTACAGTTCGGCTGTAGTGAAATCGGTAAACTCTATACGGTGCAACGCCAAGTAAATTTACGTTTGAGGGTGGCTCGCCCGACGTAAAAGGGTAGGCGGATAGAATGTAGTAGTAATACTGCATCCAGATAAATGATAAGACACGACAGAATCCGGCTTATCGGCCTGCTATTTTTTTTCAAAAAAACTAAAAGCGCTGTTGCCGTAGTTTCTGCATGCTACAAAATGTGGGTGTGTAGTTAAACTGTGGTTGGTATCGTGCTCAGCGATGAGTAAAGCATTTGTTGTAGCAGGGTTTTCGAAAACGGCATCCATTAGCTCGGTGTATTTTTTTTCTGAAAATGCATAAGGAGGATCCATAAAAACCGCATCAAAGCTTTGATGGTTGCGATCTACAAAAGTTGTGGCCTCCTGTTTTATCACGCTAATGGGCAGTTGTAAGGTTGCAGCCGTGTCCGAAATAAACCGTACACATTTGGGGTGCTGATCTACTGCTACTACAGTAGGAGTCCCACGTGAGGCAAATTCTAAACTGATACTCCCAATACCTGCAAAAAGATCTAAAACACGCAGCTGATCGAAGGTGATTTGATGTTGAAGAATATTAAACAGGGCCTCCTTCGCTCGGTCGGTGGTTGGGCGTACAGGAAGGTTTTTTGGTGCAATAATGCGTCTTCCCTTGTGTATACCCGATATTATCCGCATGCTTAAAAGTTAAAAAATGGTGCAGGGAGCTCCGCACGATCTTCTTTTAGTGCTTCAGTAAAAAGAAAATTACAACTCGTGTTAAATAGCTGTACTCCCTCGTAGTAGCTTTTATAGCGATCAAATTTTCCTAAAAAGTTTACTTCATACTCTTCTTGATCTAAGCCCAGTGTTTCAATTACAAAAAATAGATAGTACATAAAAGTTTCGGCACCATCATGGGGGAAACGGTTGGACAGTACTAAGGCGTTACCTTGAAAAATATAGAGTTCAAAATGGTTCTTTTGCAGGTGGAGGTAGATGTTTTTTTTAAAATCTCGTTTGCTGTGTTCGTACAAACAATCGTAGAGGTGTTGTTGAAAGTGATGCACAGTAGCATTGGGGTAATTTTTTTTAATGGGGGCAAGGTACTTTTGATGTTCTGGAAACACCGTGTGCACTAGGCCTAAGCTGTCCTTTGATGCATTGAGCTTGGCGTTTTTTGGCAACTTTTCATAAAAGGCGTAATAGGTTGAGAGAAGGGTTGAGTCAAACAGAGTGTTGGGTACATGAGTTGCGGGGGCATCAAAAAGTAGAACCGCTGGCGTAGCACTAAAGAATTCGTTTAAAGTATTTTCAAAGCCATTGAAAGGAGTACCCCTAGATTCATTATGGGCAATAAATGCAGTTTGCTTAGGGCCACAAAAACAAAACCCATCCAGGTATACCTGGATGGATCCGTTAGCTAAGCATTTTTTTAGATTAGTTGTCGGCATCGAATATGGTTGGCCAATTTCCGTTGGTGCTTACATCAGTAAGCGATCCCAATATAATTTCAGGGCCATTAACACCATCTACTGAAACCGTCTCATTTTCTTGATTCAATAAATCTTTGTTTTGATCGTGTAGGACAATGTTTTTGGCAACCTTCACCTCAAAAACAGGTACTTGATATCCGTTTTTATCGATTACGTTGGCATTAATTTTAAATGTTGCATCAATACCTTCAACGGGAACCACAGCCAGGCTTTTGTAGGAATCATCCTTAAATAAAGAGTCTTTAACAGGAACAAAACCTAGGGTGTCTGTAACTACTATTTCACGCAGCATATCAATTCGATACACACGGTCGTATTCCATATAACTGGAATCTCTTCTTTCGATAAGTGTAAAAATTCCTGTTTCAATAAAACTTACAAGGCTGTCAAAGTTGTTGGCATAGGTGCCACGAACATCTTTGTGCGCAATTTGCGCCTTGCGAATTTCTTTTAAACGGTTAATAACTTTGCTGTACCGCTCGTTTTTAACACGATTGAATTCGATAGGGCCATTAATAGAGTCGTATATCTTGTAGCTAAAAAAGATACACAATACCCAGAGTACCACTTGGATGGCTATTTTCATTTTATATAGGTTTTTTGTTAGGGTTCAAGTACTTTAACGATTTAGAAGTCTCTAGTTGAACAAGCAAAACAAATCTACAATTTTTTTTTAATCAGAAAAGATTTTCCTTTTCTTTTGTAGGTATACAATTCATGGATTTTACAGCGGTTGATTTTCAAAATGATTTTACAACTTCCTTCGGGAAGTCCTTAAGCCCCTCACAGCAGTTGTGGTTGGAAGCATTTTCAATGTTTTTAACGACACCGCGAAAGGAATCCATTTTTGTGCTAAATGGGTATGCCGGTACAGGAAAGTCAACCCTCATTGGACATTTGGTGCGGCGATTGCCAAAGTTTGCTTTTCGGGCGGTTTTGCTTGCCCCCACGGGGCGTGCTGCAAAAGTACTTTCTTCTTATGCCAAACGAAAAGCCTTCACCATACACAAGCACATGTACTACACCAATGCCAAAGCAGGTGGAGGACTTCAATTTCGACTTCGAAAAAATAATTATACCAACACGCTCTTTATAGTAGATGAAGCCTCTATGATTAGCGCTGATCGCTTGCAAAGTAAATTATTTGAAAATGGGTCTTTACTTGACGATCTAATTGAATACGTGGACAGCGGGAAAAACTGTCGTCTAATATTGGTTGGCGACACCGCACAGTTGCCACCGGTGCATTTGGATCAAAGTCCCGCCTTGGATGTAGAACACCTCTCGTACACATTTAACAAAGACATTCAGCAAGCTACCTTGGTGGACGTACAACGACAAACCAATCAATCGGGGATGCTGTTTAATGCTACTGCCTTACGGGAGTATATTGCCCAGCAGCTGGATTCGGGTTTTCGTTTTCAACTGCGCGCTGCCACAGATGTAGTCCGTGTGCAAGACGGCAATGAACTTTTGGAAGCACTGCAAAACAGTTTGCACGATCAAGGTGTAGAAGGAGTGGTGTTTTTAGTTCGTTCTAATAAGCGGGCAAATTTGTACAATCAAAATATCCGCCAACGCATCCTTTTCTTAGATGCTGAACTTTCGGTAGGGGATCAGTTGATGGTTGTTAAAAACAACTATTTCTGGTTGGACGACACTGCCGCTGCTGGATTTATTGCCAACGGTGATACCATAGCCATTGAGCGCATTTATGAGTACCGGTCCTTGTATGGGTTTCAATTTGCTCGTGTACAGGTGCAAATGGTGGATTATCCCGATCAAGCTCCTTTTGAAACCTATTTACTGTTGGATACTTTAAAAAGTGAGTCTGCAGCATTAACACAGGAGGAAAATCAGAAGTTGTATCAGGAGGTCAACGCCGATTACGCGCATTTGCGTTCTAAGTACAAGCGCCTGTTAGAGGTAAAGAAAAATCCCTTTTTTAATGCTTTGCAAGTAAAGTATTCTTACGCGGTAACCTGTCATAAGTCACAAGGGGGGCAGTGGCATACCGTTTTTGTAGAGCAGCCCTACTTACCCGAGGGGACCAGTTTGGGCTACTACCGCTGGTTATACACAGCGCTTACTCGAGCTACGGATCGTTTATACCTTGTAGGCTTTACGGGCGACTATTTTGAGGAGGAATAGGCTGCATTTATTTTCATAATAAGCGTACACCAATAGAATCAATTTAGCTATCTTGAATTTTAGTTCTTGACTTATCTAAAAACCAAAATTAAGAGCACAGGTGAATTTTTTAGGACGTTTTTTGTTTTTCCGAATAATGGGCTGGAGGTTTGAAGGCGATTTCCCCCAGTTAAATCAATTTATCCTTGCTGTGGTGCCCCATACGCACAGTATGGATTTTCTTATTGGGCTGCTCACACGGGCAAGTTTGGGAGAACAGATTAATTATGTAGGTAAAAAAGAACTCTTTGGCCCCTTAACAGGTTGGTTTTTTCGAGCCTTGGGAGGGCGTGCTGTAGATCGGGGTAAAAACTTAAATACTGTAGATATCATCGCCGAGGTATTTAAGAAAAACAAAGTATTTCGGTTGGCCTTGGCTCCTGAAGGGACCCGAAAACGGGTAACACATTTAAAAACAGGATTTTACCATATTGCAAAGCAGGCCAAAGTGCCCATACTCCCTGTAGGGTTTGATTACAAAAACAAAAAAGTCATCTTTTTCCCACTATTTGAACCTACGGCTTCACTATCGGCAGATTTTAAGAAACTGGAAGGCTATTTTTATGGGATAGAGGGTAAAATCCCTGAAAAATCGTACTACAAAACAGATTAACTGTCTGCGTTTTCGATGTTGTGGTACACGTTTTGCACGTCGTCATCTTCCTCAATTTTTTCGAGTAGTTTTTCTACTTCTTCCAATTGTTCGGGAGTCAATTTTTTTTGGGTGTTGGGAATGCGGTCAAAGCCTGATGATAAAATTTCTAGTCCCATTGCTTCCAATGCTTTTTGAAGGGCACCAAAGTTTTCAAAGGGTGCATAAATCAAAATACCATCATCATCTACAAAGAGTTCTTCCAATCCGTGGTCAATAAGCTCTAATTCGAGTTCCTCAACATCAACACCTTCGGGCGCTATTCTAAAATTGCAGCTGTGGTCAAACATAAATTCTACAGAACCTGCCGTTCCCAAACTTCCGTTACACTTGTTAAAATAGCTTCTAATGTTAGCAACAGTTCGGTTATTGTTGTCAGTTGCAGTTTCCACCAGAATGGCAATACCATGTGGGGCATAGCCTTCAAAAAGTACTTCTTTAAAGTTTTGGGTGTCTTTGTCACTGGCTTTTTTAATGGCGCGCTCAATATTGTCCTTGGGCATATTTGCGGCCTTAGCATTTTGGATTACGGCACGTAGGCGCGAATTGTTATCTGGGTCGGGGCCTCCTTCTTTTACCGCCATAACAATGTCCTTGCCAATGCGGGTGAAGGTTTTGGCCATAGCTGACCAACGTTTCATTTTTCGTGCCTTGCGAAATTCAAAAGCTCTTCCCATACGAGTAATTTTGCTCAAATATAACGAATAGCCAAAATCCTAAAAAATGGTTTTTTCGCCTAAGAGGTTGGTGCTAAAGCTGGGTTCGCAATAAATCAATTTCGTCTAAAATTTCTTGTGAGGTGGTTAGTAGGTGCTGGGGTAGGAGGTTGTTTTTGGGAAGAACGGCCAAATATCGTGTGGTGTTGGTGGTAAACACGCGCTTGTAGTGTACATTGACCAAATGGCGGCGTTTTATTAGGGCTTGAATAAAGTCGAAATGGGAAATTAAGTCACTGCTGCCCAGATGAAAAATACCGGTTTGCTGGCGGTTGATGATATAATGTATTTGCTGTACGAGTTTTTGAATTCCATTGACATTAATTACCGTGTTTGGGAAAACTTCAATAGGCTCATGGCGTTGTACGTCATGATCAATTTCTAATGTTCTTGGGGCATGTTGTCCAAAGATCATGGGCAAACGGGCAATCACATAATTCGCAGGAGGCAGGTGCAACAATTGATTTTCAATTTTAATTTTTAAACGCCCATAGCTGCTCTCAGAATAGGTTTTATCGTACTCATAGGACGGAAAATGTTGAAAGGCATCAAAAACATTGGTGGAGGAAAGAAACAGCATTCTGCAGTTGTGTTGTTTGATGTAGTGTGCCAAAAACTCATGCAGTTCTATTTGTGCCTCAAAATTCCCACGAAGGGCAGAAATAATTAAATGTGGTTTGGTGGCTTTGAGTATGGGCTCCAAACCTTCTTCTTCAAAATTAAACGCGTAGAAATGCTTGTTGGTGCGCCAGCCTTTTTCACTAAAGTAGGTAGCAAAGGTGGCAAAGTACGGACATAGTTCTCTGTACAGGGCATTGCCTATAAATCCGCTGCCTCCAAGGATTAAAATCCGTTTCATTTTTTGGTGTTTGCTAAATGAAAGGCAGTTTTACAACGGTTGCAGCAATATTTTTTTCACGGATACGAATACCAATTTGTTGTCCTACCTTGGCATGGCTGCGAGCCACATAGCCCAAACCAATGCCTTGATTCAGTATGGGCGATTGTGTTCCAGAGGTTACGTTCCCCAAGGGGCTTCCTGTTTCATCTACTATAGTATAGCCTGTTCTTGGAATCCCCCTGTCATTTAATTTAAAGGCAACTAATTTCGTGGCTGTACCCTCTTTTTTTTTTTGTTCCAATAGGGCCTTATCGATTCCTAACTGAGGTACTTTAGTGACCCAGCCTAAGCCAGCAGCAATGGGTGAAGTAGTATCATCAATTTCATTGCCATAAAGGCAATACCCCATTTCAAGGCGAAGTGTATCGCGAGCGGCAAGTCCAATTGGTGCAATGTGGTGTGCCGCCCCAGCTTCTAAAACCGCCTCCCAAATGGTGTCTGCATCATTATTGTCAAAATAAATTTCAATTCCTCCGGCACCGGTGTACCCCGTGGTGGCAACCAACACATTGGGAACTCCTGCAAAGGTTGTGGTTTGATGGGCATAAAACGGCATAGCACTTAAGTCAATAGCAGTGAGTGTCTGCATGGCTTCAAGGGCTTTAGGGCCCTGAATGGCCAGTAAGGAAGTGGTGGCAGAGCAATCTTCCAATTCTGCGTTAAACTTGGTGTTTTGTTGTTGAAGCCAATCCCAGTCTTTGGCAATATTGGAGGCATTAACCACCAAAAAATAGGTATCTTCTTCTAGGCGATATACAATTAAATCGTCCACCACGCCTCCTTTTCCGTTGGGAAAATAATTGTATTGTGCTTTCCCAACCGGCATGGCTTCAATATTATTACTGCAAACGTGTTGCAATAAGGCAGCCGCCTGTGGACCACGAACATAAAACTCCCCCATATGGGACACATCAAATACTCCCAAATGATTTCGTACCGTCATGTGTTCTTGTTTCACTCCGGCGTATTGTACGGGCATTTCAAACCCTCCAAAAGGTACAAGTTTGGCGCCTAGGGCGCGGTGTTTTTCGTATAAGGCCGTTCTTTTCATGCATCAAATTTTGTCAAAAGTATTACATTTATCAGGATTTGCTGATTTAAAATTAAACTTCCTTTTATGAAACGAAAAGGCCTTGTTTTTTCTCTTCTTACTGCGCTAATTGTTCACCAATACGTGCAAGGGCAAGAACGTTTTAGTTCAGAGTTATCCCCGCGTTTTCACCAAGAACGTCGCGAAGCACTCCGGCAAAAAATGCCGGCGAATAGTGTGGCCGTTGTTTTTAATGCACCTATTCGAAACCGCGCTAATGATGTGGATTATATGTACCATCCCGATCCTAATTTTTATTATCTCACGGGCTGGAAAGAACCCCATGCTGTCTTGGTGATTTTTAAGGATGCTCAAAAGGATGCACTTGGTACCTATCGCGAAATTCTTTTTGTACGGGAGCGCAATGCTCGAGAAGAATTGTGGAATGGAAAGCGCGAAGGGCTTAAAGGCGCCGAGTCTCGGATGTTTGACCGCATTGTTTCCCGTAATGGTTTTTCGCGTACTGCAATAGCCTACGAAAACTTTGATCAGGTACTGATTTTTGAACTGGGGGAGGACGTTCGCAATTTTAAGGGCGACCCCTATGATCTCTATGATTTACAGGAGCAATTCAAACAAAAGATAAACTATCCCTCCAATTTCAACAGTACCCGCTACAGACTTATACAAAAAATAAGAACCACACCCATTGCGGATGCCGAACGCTTAAAGCAACAAATTGCCTACAGTGTGAAGTATGATTCTACACTATTGCATGTGCCCGTTATTAAAGCGTATTTAAACGCTCAGGACCCCGATCGATTTACCGAACTACGTCAAAATTCAGCATTTGAACTGCGTACCACCAATTTTGACATAGACCTTTTAGAACAATTTCTTGCCGATTTACGACAGCAAAAAACTGTTGAAGAATTGGCCCTGTTAAAAAAGGCAGTATCCATTTCTGCCCAAGGACAGCGTGAGGTAATGAAAGCCATACATCCCAATATGAGTGAACGTGAAATTCAGGGGATTCATCAATATGTTTACAAGCGTTATGGTGCAGCCCATGAAGGCTATCCTTCCATAGTGGGCGCAGGAGAAAATGGTTGTGTGTTACACTATCAATCCAACGATTTAAAACAGGTAGACAACCAGTTGGTTTTGATGGATTTGGGGGCGGAATACCAAGGATATACTGCCGATGTTACGCGTACTATTCCTGCTACGGGAACCTTTACTCTCGAACAGCGACAGCTGTATGAGGTAGTATATAACGCTCAAAACGCTGGGATTGCTGCTGCCCAACAGGGAAGTACTTTTGCAGCGGTTAGTGAAGCCACTTTTGCGGTTGTCGCTCAAGGCCTTTTAGAGTTGGACATTATTAAGAATACCTCCGAAATGCGCCGCTATCTTCCTCACGGTATTGCGCATCATATTGGTTTGGACGTCCACGATTTGGGCAATTACGACACCCTAGAAGAAAATATGGTAATTACTGTTGAACCCGGTATTTATATCCCTGAAAACAGCCCCTGTGATCCTAAATGGTGGAATATTGCCATCCGTATAGAAGACGATATTCAAATTACTCCAGCGGGGCCTGTGAATTTATCTGCAGCTGCACCACGAGAGTGGGAAGCTATTGAAGCATTAATGCGGGAACCTAGTCCTTTGGATGATTTTACGCTGCCGTCTTTATGGGATTAATCCATTAAGAATGCTTTTAAATCTGCGTAGGTGGCAATTGAAATCGCCTGCTTTTTAGCCGCCATTATTCCTGCTACTTGTGCTGGAAATTCAAGTTTTATGTCCAGTGTGGTTTCAACTTCTTCAGCAAATTTAATGGGGTGTGCAGTTTCCAGAAACACGCCATAGGAGGAAGTGTCTCCTGCTTGTTTAAAGTACGCTTCGAGCCCTAAATATCCTATAGCACCGTGGGGCTCCGCAACATAATCGCATTCTGTTCTAAGGGATTGCATGGCCGCACGAGTTGCTGTATCAGAGTAGCTAAAGCCAGAAAGTATAGCTTTTAATGCCTTAAAATTATTAGCAACAATTTCTTGGATGCGGATAAAGTTACTTGGCGCCCCCACATCCATGGCATTGGATATGGTAGGGATGGTTTTTTTAGAGGCGTAATTCCCCGACTGTAAGTACTCAGGAACTACTTTATTACTATTGGTACAGGCCACAAAATGTTTAATGGGGAGTCCCATTTTCCAGGCCATCATCCCGGCACATAAATTCCCAAAATTTCCGCTAGGAACCGCAAAAACAATGTCTTTATGTTGTTTGTGCAGTTGTTTGTAGGCTATAAAATAATACAGCATTTGCGGCAACCAACGGGCAACATTAATAGAATTGGCCGATGTCAACTGCCGTTGTTGCTTTATTGCGTCGTCTAAAAAAGCTGTTTTTACCATGTCCTGACAGTCGTCAAATACACCGTCTACCTCGAGGGCGGTAATATTCTTCCCTAGGGTGGTGAGTTGTTTTTCCTGTAAGGGACTCACTTTCCCTTTAGGGTATAATATTACAACATCAATTCCTTCTACACCTAGAAAGCCGTCCGCTACGGCACCTCCAGTATCTCCTGAAGTAGCAACCAGAACAGTAGTTTTTTTTGCTGAAGCGTCCCCTGCGATAAAGTGTCCTAAACACCGGGCCATAAACCGGGCTCCTACATCTTTAAAAGCCAGTGTAGGACCGTGGTACAATTCTAGGCTTCCAATGTGCTCTGAAACAGACTGAATAGGAAAATCAAAGCACAAAGTAGCACTAACTATTTCTCTTAAGGCAGCTTCTGTAAGGCTATTCCCCACATAGGGCTGCATGACTTCTACAGCCATATCTTCAATAGTCATTGCCGCTAAACGCGATAAAAAGTCGGGGGCCAGTTGGGGAATGTTTTCCGGGAAATACAACCCACGATCACTGGCAAGCCCATTGCAAACGGCTTGTTCAAAGGAAACAGTGGGAGCGTTTTTGTTAAGGCTGTAGTACTGCATGATTAGGAAAGAAGGCGTACACCTTCTGGATTAATTTTTGAGCTATGTAGGGTATACTGTATTGTGGTCGTTTGGTACACTTTGTCAAACGCTTCTACTACTGCTTGTACCTTGCTATTGCCTTGTGCGAGGGCAAAAACAGAAGGTCCAGCCCCTGAAATACCACAGGCAGTTGCTCCTGCTTCCAGTGCAGCTGCTTTAAGTGTATCAAAATGAGGAATCAATTGTTTGCGGTGCGGTTCAGCGATATGATCTTCAACAACGCGGCCCATAAGGGAGTAGTCTGCGGTGTGCAACGCATGAACAAATGCTCCCAAATTAGCAGCTTGTTGGATGGTTTTAGGCAGCGGGACATGGTTTCCAATTAATGCTCTTGCTGCCGCAGTTTTCACTTCAATTTGTGGATGAATTACTACTATATGTAAGTCCTTAGGGCAGGGGAGTGCCAGGGTTTCTAGGGGAGTAGTGGAGCGTACTAAACAAATTCCTCCCAGTAAGGCAGGGGCAATATTGTCTGCATGTCTTGCCTTGCTGGCAATAGCTTCTCCCTCAAGCGCATAAGGAAGTAGGGAAGCTCTGGACAACGGACTACCAAAAAGGGCATTTACCCCTACTACTGCACCTACGGCACTTGCAGCGCTACTTCCAATACCACTACCAGGAAGAATCCCTTTCTTTATTGAAATGGTACAGCCCTCAGTGATCCCTTGTGCTTTTAGGTAGGCCAAAGCGGCAACACCCGCAACGTTTTTGGTGGGTTCTAGGGGAAGATCGGTACCATCAATTTGATGGAGCACCACTTTTCCACTGCTGTTTTTTTCGAAATGCATGGTGTCTCCCACACTTTCCAAACACAAGCCTAACACATCATAGCCACAAGAAATATTGGCAACACTGGCAGGGGCAAATAAAGAGATTGCAGCTTTCATTATTGTTTTCCTATTCTTATGATGTCGGCGAACAGCCCCGAAGCAGTAACCTCTGCTCCAGCGCCAGCCCCTTTAATAATAAGGGGTTGGTCCTTGTAACGGTTCGTGTAGAACAATATAATATTATCGCTTCCAGAGAGGTTGTAAAAATCATGTCCTTCGGGTACCTCTTGCAATCCTACAGAAGCTTTTCCGTTTTCGAGTTGCGCTACGTATTTGAGTTGCGCCCCGTTGGCTTCTGCTTTTTTTACGATCGCTTGAAAATGCGCATCGTTGGCGGCAAGACTTTCAAAGAAGTCTTCAACGTTGGAAGTATTTAAACAGGCTTCAGGCAAAAAGCTGTTGTTTGCAATGTCTTCCAATTCAATGGCCAAACCGCTTTCCCGCGCTAGAATTAGAATTTTTCGTGCTACATCAATTCCAGATAAATCAATTTTTGGATCGGGTTCGGTATAGCCTTGTTCACGAGCTTGTTGGACCACTTCGTGAAAAGGTACTCCAGCGGTAAAGGTGTTAAAGATAAAATTTAAGCTTCCCGAAAGTACCGCTTGTATTTTTACGATTTTATCACCCGAGGCAATTAGGTTATTGAGTGTGTCAATTACCGGTAATCCCGCACCAACGTTGGTTTCAAATAAAAATGGACTATTGTACTGGCGGGCTACTTTCTTTAAGGAAAGATAATGTTCTAAGGTAGAAGCACAGGCTATTTTATTGCAGGTAACCACACCAATACTGTTGTTTAAATAGCGGTAGTATTCTTGGGCAACAATTTCGTTAGCTGTATTATCAACAAAAATACTATTGCGTAGGTTTTGTGAGGTAACGTGCGCAAAGAACTTCTCTTTATCAGCTTGTATTTCAGAGTCTTCAAGCTGATTTTTCCAGGAGTTTAAATCAATGGGTGTGGTTCCCAAGATCATTTTTCTCGAATTGGAAATTCCCATCACACGAATGGAAAGTTGTAACTGTTCTTTTAGATTAGCGGTTTGTTGGTGTATTTGTTCGAGCAATTTACCCCCTACGTTTCCAACCCCCATAACAAACAAGCTGAGTTGTTTTCTTTGGGTTTCAAAAAAGCTTTCGTGCAGTGCATTAAGTGCTTTAGTAACATTTTTGGCATCTATAATGATGGAAATATTACGTTCAGAAGCTCCTTGTGCAATGGCCCTAATATTAATATTATTGGCCCCCAAAGTGCTAAAAAGTTTTCCGCTAATTCCCTGATGGTCTTTCATGCGATCGCCTACTACGGCGATGTTTACCAAATTGGTTTCAACTTTTGCAGGAGCCACTTTCTTTTGTGCTATTTCAAAAGCAAATTGCGCATCAATCACTTCTTTGGCCAAGGGTGCATCACCTTCACGAATTCCCAAACAAATGGAATATTCAGAGGAAGCCTGAGTAATCATAATGATGTTAATCTTATTTTCTGACAGGGCTTCAAACAGGCGTTTTGAAAATCCAGGGATTCCTACCATGCCTCCGCCTTCAAGGCTAATAAGAGCAACTCCATCAATATGGCTAATCCCTTTTACAATATGATTTTGGTCAGGAGTCCCCGTGCCATTAATTAGACTTCCAGCAGCTTGAGCGTCAAACGTATTTTTTACACGAATAGGAATATTTTTTTCTACAAGGGGTTGTAACGTTGGGGGATAAATCACCTTTGCACCAAAATGGGAAAGTTCCATGGCTTCAAAATAGGTGAGTTGTTCAATGGGGGTTGCCGTTGGGACAATTTTAGGATGTGCGGTGTACATACCACTTACATCTGTCCATATTTCGAGTTCTTCAGCCTCAAGTACGTGTGCTATAATGGCCGCAGAATAATCGGAGCCCCCACGACCAAGTGTGGTGGTTTGACCGTTTTCGTTGGCAGCTATAAAACCTGGAACCAATAATACTTCTCCCTGGTGGGCCTTCCATGCTGCTTGTACTTGTGCTGCTGTAACGCCAAAATCAACAACCTCTTTTTGTTGTTGCATTTTTGTTTGAATGAGCGTTCTGGCATCTTGCAGCTGGCAATTTAATCCAGCAGCTTGTAGTACTTTTTCGATAATAGTACTGGAAAGAAATTCTCCAAAACTTGAAATGGTAGCCACCGACTTGGGCGTCATTTCTTCTACTTTGTGAATGGCGTCTAGTAGGGTTTTAAGTTCTTCCAACTGTTGGTGTAGAAAGCTTTCAGCACTTGCTTTTGCATCTCCTTTTAAAAAAGCATTAATAGGTTCTAAGTGGCGTTCTTCCAGTGTTTTAAATGCCTTTTTGTATTCTTCTGATCCCTTGGCAGCGGTTTGCAGCATGCCTACTAATACATCTGTTATACCCCCTAAAGCAGAAACGACAACAATAACCGGTGCGTTTTGATTTCTAAGGATTGCAATAACCTCTTTTAAACTCTTTGACGAGGCTACAGAGGTGCCCCCAAACTTAAGTACTTTCATAGCTGATTTTAATCATAGGAGGCTGCACCTCCACTAGTATAGCTGTGCAAAAATAGCTAAAAATGCCCGTTGAAGAAATAAAAGAAAGCCAAAACACGTGGTGGTGCTTTGGCTTTCAATACATCGTGGGAAATTAAAACTTATTCATGAGGAGCTTCTTCTTTTTCATTGGCCACATTGAGGAAGAGTTTGTCTTCTCCCTTTTTGTGATCAATATTAAGAATATCACCCTCTTTGATGGTGTTAGCAACAATATTTTCAGCCACTAAATCCTCTACGTATTTTTGAATGGCTCGTGCCAATGGGCGCGCTCCATTTTTGGTGTCAAATCCTTTGTCTGCAATGAAATCCAGAGCAGCCTCACTAATATTGAGTTTATAAGAGAGTTGCTCCACTCGAGTTATTACTTTTTCAACCTCTAAATCAACAATACTACGAATGGCTTCTTTTCTTAATGGATTAAAAACAATAAGGTCATCAACGCGGTTAAGAAATTCTGGCGAGAAGGTCTTTTTCAATTCCTTCTCAATAATTCCTTTTTCCACCTCTTCGGTTTGCTCTTTTTGGGAGAGCGTTTCAAAACCTACACCTGTTCCAAAGTCCTTAATTTGACGCGCACCAATGTTAGAGGTCATAATGATGATTGTATTTTGGAAGTTTACCTTTCGTCCTAAACTGTCAGTAAGGAACCCTTCGTCGAGTACCTGAAGCATCATATTAAAGATGTCGGGATGCGCTTTTTCCACTTCATCCAGTAACACTACGGAGTAGGGACGTCTGCGCACCTTTTCGGTCAATTGTCCTCCTTCTTCATAGCCAACATAGCCCGGAGGTGCTCCGATGAGGCGTGACAAGGCAAACTTTTCCATATACTCACTCATGTCGATACGAATGAGGTTCTCTTCAGAATCAAAAATTTCTGTGGCAAGAATTTTTGCGAGTTGTGTTTTTCCTACCCCAGTTTGCCCAAGGAAAATGAAGGATCCAATGGGTTTGTCGGGGGCTTTAAGCCCAGCGCGATTGCGCTGAATGGCTTTCACTACTTTTTCTACAGCTTCATCTTGCCCAATGACTTTGGACGCAATGGTTTTGGTGAGGGCAGCGAGTTTATTTTTTTCTGATTTAACGATTTTAGTAACAGGAATGTTGGTCATCATAGAAACTACATCGGCGATGTGTATTTCATTTACTGTCACCCGATTTAGTTTCGAATCTTCATGCCAACGTTCTTGAGCTTCAAGGAGTAGGCGTTCCACTCGTTTCTCATCGTCACGCAGCTTTGCTGCTTCTTCGTACTTCTGTTTTTTAACTACAGAGTTTTTTTGGACACGCACATTTTCCAAGTCCTCTTCCAATTGAATAATTTCCTTTGGAACATTCATGTTTTTTATGTGTACCCGGGAACCTGCTTCATCTAAGGCATCAATTGCCTTGTCTGGGAGATAGCGGTCAGACATATAGCGTGCAGTGAGTTCTACACAGGCTTCAAGGGCGTCATCCGTATAAGCAACGTTATGGTGATTTTCGTAGCGTTCCTTGATGTTTTTAAGAATTTCCAGGGTTTCATCCTTGGAGGTTTCTTCTACTAGTATTTTTTGGAAACGACGCTCTAAAGCACCATCTTTTTCAATATTTTGACGGTATTCGTCTAAGGTGGTAGCACCGATACATTGAATTTCACCACGTGCCAAAGCAGGCTTAAACATATTGGAAGCATCTAAACTTCCTGTTGCGCCACCAGCACCAACTATGGTGTGAATTTCGTCAATAAAAAGGATGATATTGTCATTTTTCTCCAATTCATTCATCACGGCCTTCATGCGTTCTTCAAATTGACCACGGTATTTTGTACCCGCTACAAGACTGGCCAAGTCTAAAGAGATAATTCGCTTGCCATACAGCACCCGCGACACTCTTTTTTGAATGATACGCAAGGCTAAACCTTCGGCAATGGCTGATTTTCCTACACCGGGTTCTCCAATCAACAGGGGATTGTTTTTCTTTCTTCTACTGAGAATTTGAGAAACGCGTTCAATTTCTTTTTCTCTCCCCACAACAGGGTCGAGTTTGTTTTGTTCTGCTAGGGCAGTAACATCACGTCCAAAATTATCTAATACTGGAGTTTTAGAATTTTTGCTCCCGCGGCTTTCGGAGGCAGGAACAAAAGGATTTTCTTTCTCCGACCCTTCGCCATCACCATCCTTTTCATCGGGGAAAGAAGCCCCACTGGGTAAATCAATTAAACTGTCACTGTCGTTGGCCAGCATTAATTTAAATTGCTCTTTCACACTGTCGTAATCTACATTGAGTTTTCCGAGTAATTTTGTGGTTGGGTCGTTTTCATTGCGCAAAATACACAACAAAAGATGGGCGGTGTTAATTAATTCAGACTGAAACAACTTGGCTTCAAGAAAGGTTGTCTTCAATGCGCGTTCTGCCTGACGCGTTAGGTGCAGGTTGCGTTTATCATTTACGCTTTCATTGGCATCAATGACGGCGGGATTAATGATTTCCACCTTTTGACGGAGATACTCTAAGTCTACTTCGATGGCATTAAGGATAGAAATGGCTTTTCCACCCCCATCACGAAGCATCCCCAACATGAGGTGTTCTGTTCCTATAAAGCTATGGCCCAACCGCAGAGCCTCCTCCTTGCTGTAAGCAATTACATCTTTAACACGCGGTGAAAAATTATCGTCCATAAAGTTTATAGTTTAGTATTCCTGTTCATCAAAAAGTGTACCAACGGCATTAACATACGCTAATTGACAAAAAAAAAACCAAAACACAAAGCCACTGCCTAATAAAATTATCCCCATTTTGATGGAAAAACCTGTTAATAAATTGGGGTATAAAAAGGGTAGAAACACTACTATTTAAGTAGTGAGAATAGTATTTTAGCTCTTAGGTCATGTATAATTTGATTACACTATGAACGAAGGTGAAAAGCTTATTCCCATTAACATAGAGGAAGAAATGAAGTCTGCCTACATCGATTATTCGATGTCGGTAATTGTGTCACGTGCACTGCCAGATGTGCGGGATGGATTTAAACCTGTACACCGAAGGGTGTTGTACGGAATGCACGAATTGGGTATCCGATCTAATACAGCTTACAAAAAGTCAGCGCGTATTGTTGGTGAGGTATTAGGGAAATACCATCCCCATGGTGACAGTTCCGTTTACGACACCATGGTGCGAATGGCTCAAGAGTGGAGTTTGCGTTATCTCCTTGTGGATGGACAAGGGAACTACGGTTCTATTGATGGGGATAGCCCTGCAGCGATGCGTTATACTGAGGCACGCATGCAAAAGCTATCCGAAGAAATGCTGGCAGATATCGAAAAGGAAACAGTTGATCTTCAACTGAATTTTGATGATACCATACACGAGCCTACGGTGCTGCCCACACGCGTACCCAATCTATTGGTTAACGGAGCTTCTGGTATTGCAGTTGGGATGGCTACTAACATGCCCCCGCACAACCTCACTGAAGTCATAGAAGGAATTAAGGCCTACATAGACAATTCCGATATCGACATCGACGGCTTAATGCAGTTCATTAAGGCTCCAGACTTTCCCACGGGTGGAACCATTTACGGGTATGACGGTGTTATTGAAGCGTTTAAAACAGGCCGTGGACGTGTGGTGCTTCGTGGAAAGGCCAATATTGAGGAAGTTAATGGGCGTGAGTGCATAATTGTTACAGAAATACCTTACCAGGTTAACAAGGCCGAAATGATTCGCAAAACTGCGGAAATGGTCAACGACAAAAAAATTGAGGGCATTAGTAATATTCGCGATGAATCTGATCGAAAGGGAATGCGTGTTGTTTACGTACTAAAGCGCGATGCCATCCCTAATATTGTTTTAAATAAACTGTACAAATACACTGCCCTGCAATCGTCCTTTAGTGTTAATAATATTGCACTGGTAAAAGGCCGTCCACAATTGCTAAATCTCAAAGACCTGATTCATTATTTTGTGGAACACCGCCACGATGTTGTGGTTCGAAGAACAAAATATGAACTCCGCAAAGCCGAAGAACGCGCCCACATATTAGAGGGACTCATTATTGCTTCAGACAATATTGACGAGGTTATTGCACTCATTAGAGCTTCTTCAAATCCTGAGGAAGCGCGGGAGAAGTTGATGACGACCTTCAAGCTCTCTGAAATTCAGGCTAAAGCCATAGTGGAAATGCGTTTACGCCAGTTGACGGGCCTAGAGCAGGACAAGTTACGCAGCGAGTTTGAAGCATTAACTATCACCATTGCTGATTTAAAGGATATCCTTGAGAAAAAAGACCGCAGAATGGCGATCATTAAGGAAGAACTTGAAGAGATTAAATCCAAATACGGAGATGAGCGTCGTTCTCAAATTGACTTTTCAGGGGGTACCTTTAGTATCGAGGACATGATACCCAACGAAAAAGTGGTGATTACCATTTCTCACGCAGGTTACATTAAGCGCACCCCACTTTCGGAGTACAAAATTCAAAATCGCGGTGGGGTAGGGCAAAAGGCCAGTACCACACGGAATGAGGATTTCTTGGAGCACATTTTTGTTGGTACCAACCATCAATACATGTTGTTCTTTACACAAAAAGGAAAGTGTTTTTGGCAACGTGTTTATGAAATTCCAGAAGGCTCAAAAACGGCCAAAGGTCGTGCCATTCAAAACCTGATTAACATAGAGCAGGACGACAAGGTAAAAGCCTTTATTTGTACTCAAGATCTTAAGGATGAAAACTACATCAATAGTCATTATGTTATTATGGCCACCAAAAAAGGGCAGGTGAAAAAAACGGCTTTGGAGCAATATTCACGCCCACGAACCAATGGTATTAACGCCATCACTGTTCGCGAAGACGACGAATTGCTAGAGGCAAAACTCACCAATGGTAACAGTCAGGTGTTACTTGCTGTAAAATCGGGGAAAGCCATTCGATTTGAAGAAAGCAAAACCCGGCCTATGGGACGCAACGCCTCTGGGGTACGTGGTATAAGCCTTCAAGGTGCAACCGATGAAGTTGTTGGTATGGTGACGGTGAATGATATGGACACCAACATACTTGTAGTGTCTGAAAATGGGTATGGAAAGCGTTCCAGTTTAGAAGACTACCGCATCACAAATCGCGGTGGAAAAGGCGTAAAAACTATTTCTATTACCGATAAAACAGGACACCTTGTTGCGATTAAAAACGTAACAGATAATGACGATTTAATGATCATAAAAAAATCGGGTGTTGCTATACGTATGGAAGTGGCTTCCCTACGTGTGATGGGGCGTGCTACCCAAGGGGTAAGACTCATTAACCTTAAGGGTGATGATGCCATTGCAGCCGTAGCAAAGGTGATGAAAGACGATGATGATATTGAAGATGTCAATGATATCGAAGTAAATGATGGTACAATTATTGAATAATGTATATTTGACCTTTAAAATTTGACAAATGAAAAATTATCTCCCCCTATTGTTGTCATTGACAATGACCGTTGCTTTTGGCCAGAAAAAGGAACTCAAAAAAGCAGAAAAAGAATTTAAATCAGGTGCTTTTGAAGCCGCCAGTAAAATTCTTACTGATAATGAAGCCTTATTTGCTACTGCAGATGAGAAAACTGCCAATGCTTACAACTTCCTTAAAGGACGTTTGGCACTTCAGAACAAGGAATATCAAGCTGCTTTCGAAATTTTTATTGCCTTAAAAGACGATGCGCGTTTAAAGAGCGAAGTGCAAGAGCAAATTGCTGCACTTTCAAGTGCTCTTATTACCAGTGCTATTGAAGCCAATGAAAAACAGGATTTTGTAGGTTCTGCAACCTACCTTTATTTGGCCTACACCATTGATCCTGAAGTAAACAAGGATTATTTATTTTTTGCAGCTTCCAATAGTGTAAATGGCCAAGATTACGACAATGCACTAAAGTACTATCAAGAGCTGAAGGACATTAATTATACTGGAATTACTAAAAAATACTATGTGACAGAAGTAGCTACTAACGAGGAGCGTGAAGTTTCTGAAACAGAGTATAATATTTTAGGAAAATCTAGCGACTACATCAGTCCCCGCATGGAGGAAACCCCTTCTAAGTACCCTGAAATTGTTAAAAACATTGCTTTAATCTACGCCCAGGCCGGCGATCAAGAAAAAGCGATAGCTGCTGTACGTGAAGCCCGTGAAGAAAACCCAGACGACTTAAATTTAATTCTCACGGAGGCCAACATCTACATTGAGTTGGATGAAAAGGACAAGTTTAAAGATTTAATGACACAAGCAATTGCACGCGACCCTAATAACGCTAATTTATACTTTAATCTTGGGGTGGTTACTTCGGATCTTGGCGACAACGAAACTGCACGTGCGCACTACGAAAAAGCCATTGAGTTAGATCCTTCCTTTGAGTCGTCCTACTTAAACCTTGTAGCTTTAATACTTAATGGAGAATCAGCTATAGTGGAAGAAATGAACAGTTTAGGAACTTCACGCAAAGACAATTTACGCTATGATGAATTAAAAGGTGCACGCGAAGAGTTGTACAAAGAATGTGTTCCTGTTTTAAAAGGGCTTATAGAGATAAATAATAAAAACGAAGAAGCCATTAAAACATTGATGAATATCTATGGTACGCTTGGCGAAAACCAAGGGTATATGGAAATGAAAAAATTACTGGAAGCCATTTAATTTTTTCTTTCTTGTTAAAAAATAAAAAGCCGCTATTTGCGGCTTTTTTTATTCCCAAATGTTTTTTATAAGGCGGAGTTTATGGGAATGTGTTTGCTGCTCGGCATTGTAAATGCCGGTTTGATCTATACGATCAATTCTTACGTGCCCGTGGGCATGAATTATATGATGGTTTTCCAGCAGCATACCAACGTGTATGATGTCTCCCTCCTTGTTGTCAAAAAAGGCCAAATCCCCCGGTGCACTTTCTTCAATAAAGCTCAAGGTAGTGCCCTGTGTAGCTTGTTCCGATGCATCGCGGAGTAGTTGACGTCCATTTATTTTATACACCATTTGTACTAAGCCCGAGCAGTCGATGCCAAAGGGGGTTTTTCCACCCCACAAGTAGGGGGTATTCAAATACAAATAAGCCGTCTTTACGAGATCGTCTTTTTGTGGTGCAGCTTTTTTTTGCTGGTCTTCAAACTGGTGTTCCAGTAGGGTATTTGCCTTAAGATTACTTCCTATGGGAATAGGAAACAACAATCCTTCTTTATTGGTGAGGTAATTGACGAGGTCAGAAGTAAAGTGATTGGGCAGTTTTTGATTGGCTTCAAATTCAGATTTTGAAATCTTATGCACTTGTAAGGCATGGAGCCATCCCTCATAACCGTCATCAGCGACACGGATGCGCACCCATTTCTTTTGAGTTTCTAAGATTTTATAAGCATCGCCATAAATCAGCTGGGTAACCAGCTCTCCAGCATGACGGTTTTCATTTCGAACTGGGAGTATCCCCAGATGGCAAATTCCATATTCCACCTAATCCCAAACAATTTAGTGTGGTACAAAACTACGTATTTTCATTTTACCCCAAGGATTTTTGACCCTCCCTGTTGATATTTAGTACCTTTGAAAAAAGCAATTGGTTAAATGTCCTTTTGGAAGAAAATTATTTACCATCAAGGCAGCTTGTTTAAGGCGCTGTTGTTTCTTTCCAGCAGTTTGTTTGTGCTGTGGTTGTTTCCTAAAGGCATTAGCTTTCAGTACGAATACCAGCAGGGGTTGTTGTGGCAACACGAAAACTACTTTGCCCCATTTGATTTTCCCATTCAAAAAACAGCTGATGAGCTTAGTGCAGAGCGCGAAGAAATTGAACGCAATACCGATGTTTACTACCGCTACAACAGTAAAATTGTAGTTGAGGTACAGCAACAATACCAAGAAAAATTTGACACCTATTTCCCGGAGCTTCGCCCGCAGGAGCGTACGGCGCTTTTTGCCTTTGGCCAAGATGTTTTAAATACCATATACACCGTTGGTGTGCTCCCGCTCAATTGGGATTTTGGAAGCCAAAAAAATATTTCGCTCATTCGAGGAAACACCGAGCAAAGTGTAATCGCTTCTGATTTTATTCGTTTGGAGAATTTGCGACAATTTTTAAGCGAACAAGTGGCACCTCCCTTTGACGCGTATTTGGACGCCTTTTATGGATTGTTTTTTGAGTTATTAGAACCCAATGTAAGCTTCGATAAAACCTTTTCTAATGAAGTGTTGCAACGCGCCCTAGAAGAATTGCTCCCTACCCGAGGTATCGTACCACAAGGGACCTTAATTATTTCTAAAGGAGAGTTGCTAGATGAAGCTAAAGTAATACTACTGAGTTCCATAGAGCAAGAATACGATATCCGTGGTGGGAGTAACGACAACTCTTTACGACTTTTAGTAGGTTATGCAATACTAATAGGGCTGAGTTTGTTTTTCTTGTTTCGCTTTTTGTTTACCTATCGCCCTAAGGTGTATCGCAACAACAAGGAAGTCACATTTATAGTGCTTAACATCGTATTGATGTTAGCTCTTACTATTAGTGTGGTCAACTACAATGAGGCCCTAGTTTACGCCGTTCCTCTGTGTATACTTCCCTTAACCTTAAAAGCCTTTTTTGATCCTCGCTTGGGCTTGCTTTCTCATGTGATTACCATTTTGCTTTTGGGCTTTGTGGTCCCCAACAGCTATGAATTTATATTCATACAATTTAACGCTGGGATTATCACTTTACAGTCCAATGCCAAATTGCATCATCGTGCGAGTTTATTTTTATCGGTGGGGCAAATATTTTTGGTGTATGTGTTGAGTTATTTGGCCTTTACAATTATACATAACACACAGTTTACACTTCCTGATTTTCAGGTGCTGGGGTATTTCTTTATCAATGTATTGTTGACTTTGTTTGTGCAGCCGCTTATTTATTTGTTTGAGCGTTTGTTTGTGCTTACTTCTGATGTTTCATTGCTCGAATTATCCGACACGAACTCGCCGTTACTCAAAGAGCTCTCCGACAAGGCCCCGGGAACTTTTCACCATTCTTTGCAAGTAGCCAACTTAGCAGAGGCAGCGGCCAATGCCATAGGGGCAAACAGTTTATTGGTTCGGGTGGGGGCCCTGTATCACGATATCGGGAAAATTCAGCAACCGTCCTATTTTAGTGAAAATCAAAAAGGGACGGTATCACCACACAACGATTTAACCCCCAAACAAAGTGCACAATTAATCATTGCACACGTAAAAGAGGGCGTGGGACTTGCTAAAAAGTATAATTTACCCGAACGTATTATTGATTTTATAAGAACCCACCATGGGACTTCCACAGTGTATTATTTTTATAAAAAGGCACAAGACCAAGGGGAAGCAAGTAAAACCGATTTTCAGTATGCCGGTCCCAAACCTTTTTCAAAAGAAACGGCTATTTTGATGATGGCTGATGCTGTGGAAGCAGCCTCTAAAAGTTTACGCGCACCGAATCTCCCTGAAATAGAAGCCTTTGTGGCACAAATTATAGCGCGACAAATGGAGGAAGGGCAGTTTAACGCCTGCGCGATAACACTTCAGGAAATTGCACAAGTACAGTCGGTATTGATCGATAAATTGCGGAATATTTACCAGCTTCGGGTAGAATATCCCAAATAGTTTTTCCTAAAAAATTTTATTGGTTTATTAGGGGAGAAAGTTTAATTTTGAGCCCTGCCTTAGGAGAGGTGCCAGAGTGGTAATGGAGCAGATTGCTAATCTGTCAACGCGTAAGCGTTGCCAGGGTTCGAATCCCTGTCTCTCCGCTTAATAGCCCTGAAAGCCCAGTGTTTTCAGGGCTTCTTTTTTTCGGTTGCCTAAGTAGTTGCCTTTTCTACTTTAACAGGCCCCTACACCAATGCCTCCAATTTAAATCTCCTCTAACCCCTTGAGATTCATTGCTATGTACTGGTATTCCCTAATTTTAAAAGCGTCACAATTTTGCTTTTTCTTTGGCACTTAAAAGGTTTTTACAATAGTACATTTTTCGTTACTTTCGCAACATAATCTACCGGTCGCGTAG
>WTIO01000082.1:0-71710 GCA_011526365.1 Flavobacteriales bacterium | reverse complement strand
TTTTACAATAGTACATTTTTCGTTACTTTCGCAACATAATCTACCGGTCGCGTAGCTCAGCTGGATAGAGCATCTGCCTTCTAAGCAGACGGTCCTAGGTTCGAATCCTAGCGCGATCACTTAAAACCTTAAATTGTTGTTAAATGCAGTTTTTGGTTTTTTTTTTGGGGTTCAATTACTCTTGTACTCCAAAACTGAATTAGTATCTTCGATACACCAAAATTTAAAAACTTTTGTTATGAAAAAAATACTTTTACTCACACTATTTATCATTTGCACTACAGCTTGTGCTGATGCGCCTAAACAGCAAACAAAAACCAATACTGAAAAGGTTGTTGCAGCGCCTAAAATCCCAACAACTTGGTTGGCGGCGTACATGGGTTTAAAGGATGCTTTAGTGCAAACAGACGCTGCTCAAGCAAAAACTATAGCCGCTGAGTTCGTGCGCCTTTTAGAGGATGTAGAATCAAGTTCGCTTTCAACGGACGATAAAAAAGCAGTTACTGACGTACTCCCCGGAATGCGCTATGATTTGGAACAAATTCAGGAGCTTGAAATTGACAAACAACGCGTAGTTTTTAAAGCCTTAAGTGAAAAATCCATTACACTTGCAGGCCTTGTAGGTGTGGGGACAACGGTATATCAACAACACTGCCCTATGTATGCCGGTGGGTCCAGTTGGTTGAGTTTTAATGAGGAAATACGAAATCCTTATTACGGCGATAAAATGCTCAAGTGTGGGGTGGTTGAAGCTACATTAGCTCCCTAAACTACTGTTTCTTTAGCGGTATTTTTGTTGCACGAACAAAGTCGTTTCGTCGTGGAATAGATACATTTATTCCATAGGAACGATTAACAACTTGTTCTCCTGCTTCTAAACGCCGAACATAATCCTGGTGATAGTTCTCGGCAGGGTGAAAGTTCGCATTTGCAAAGGGTGCAACGTCAATTTTATGATTTGGATAACGCTTCAATTGCTCCATGATTAAGGTTTGCTGATTCCCTTCCTTAGGAAATACTGCAGAACGGTAGGAGGCCCCAAAATCAGGTGCCTGACCGACTGTGTATGGATTTGTAATCTCAAAGAATACACCAACCAATTGCGCATAGGAAACTTTAGTGCTGTCATAAATTACCAACACTGTTTCTGTATGATTTCCATGATTGTAGTAGGAGGGGTTTTTCATGGCTCCAGCAGCATAGCCAGAAATCACTGCGTCTACTCCTTGCACGCGTTCATAAACCCCTTCAACACACCAAAAACAGCCAGAAGCAAAATAGGCTTTCTTTTGTTGGGGCTTCAATGCAGGAATTTTTGCAAATTTATCAACTTGTGCTTCGCAGGAAGCTGATACGATCGTTAGAAGGAGTCCGACTAGAATTTTTCTCATTTTAATTTTTTTTAAAAATACTACAAAAACAAAAGCCTGTGAGTAATCAAGGATAGAAACATTATTCACAAGGGGCCATATATTGTTAAAAAAAACAACTCAAAACTTAAACAATGTTTGTAATAATGCCTATATTAGTTTAACAATTCTTTTTTCTGAATTGGTTTATGGTTATGATCTCCGGGTATATTACCCGGAGATTTTTTTATACTTTTATTACTATGAAAATAGGCGTACCCAAAGAAATCAAACCGCAGGAATCTCGTGTTGGAATGACTCCTGCCACTGCGGCATTGTTAGTTCAATCCGGTCATCAAGTTGTTGTTCAAGCCACCGCAGGAGAAGGTAGCAATTGTCCCGATGCGGCCTATAAAGCCGTAGGATGCACACTACTTCCGAGCATTGAAGCGGTATACGAGCAAGCTGAACTTATTGTTAAGGTAAAAGAACCCATTGCTCCAGAATATTCACTGATAAAATCGCATCATACATTATTCACCTATTTCCATTTTGCAGCGAGTGAAACACTTACAAATGCGATGGAAAAAAGTGGAGCAGTATGCATTGCCTATGAAACGGTGAGTGAAAACGGAAAGTTAAACTTACTTACCCCTATGTCTGAAGTTGCCGGCCGTATGGCTACACAGCAAGGGGCTAAATATTTAGAAAAACCTCAAGGTGGCTCGGGGGTACTTCTCGGAGGTGTTCCAGGGACTGCTCCGGCAAAAGTTGCCGTAATTGGTGGGGGTGTTTCGGGCACCCAAGCAGCACTTATGGCAGCTGGAATGGGTGCACAGGTCACCATCCTAGACACCAATCTAGAGCGTTTGCGCTACTTGAACGAAGTAATGCCTAAAAATGTAATCCAATTACATTCGAATCCTTCCACTTTGAAAAGCACTGTACACGATGCAGACTTAGTCATTGGTTCTGTACTCATCCCTGGGGCAAAAGCACCAAAATTGGTGACTAAAGCCATGCTAAATAACATGCGTAAAGGAAGTGTTTTAGTAGACATTGCCATTGATCAGGGCGGGTGTTTTGAAACCAGTAAGCCCACCACGCACAAAGACCCTGTATTTACCGAAGATGGGATTGTACATTATGCAGTAACCAATATGCCTGGTGCTGTTCCTATTACTTCAACAGCAGCACTTACCAACGCCACAGCAAGATACACATTACAACTTGCCAATATGGGTTGGAAAGCGGCCTGCAAGGCCAATCCAGGTTTAGCTTTAGGAGTGAATATGGTAGAAGGAAAAATCACCAATGAAGCCGTCGCTCAAGCATTTAACACCAATTATGTACCGCTAAACGCTGTACTTTCATAAGATGCTTACTCCTGCGCAAGCCAATTCCTACTTTTTTTGGAAGCTTCCTGCGGCTTGGTGGACGGGTGTACGTGTAACTGCTCTTGATTTGGAATCTTGTACCACTCAGGTACGGTATCAATGGATCAATCAAAACCCCTTCCGATCGATGTTTTGGGCCGTGCAAGGTATGGCCGCAGAAATTGCCACCGGCATGCTCCTTTCTAACATGTTTAAGGCGGCACAACTAGAAACATCTATGTTAGTAATTGCTAACGAGGCAACGTTCACCAAAAAAGCAGTAGGGCGTATTCGCTTTAGCTGTACTCAGGTTGCTGCAATAACTACTGTAATCGAACAACTTAAATCGTCATCATCACCACAAACCCTTTGGCTTAGTGCTGAGGGCGTAGACGAACAGGGGGATGTGGTAGCTTCGTTTAAGTTTCATTGGTCTTTTAAAAAACGTAATCATGGAAACACCATCTAAATTTATTGACACCCTATCGCTGCCCTTAATTGCAGCACCAATGTTTTTAATTTCGGGACCTCTGATGGTCATTGAATGTTGTAAAAATGGGATTGTAGGTACCTTCCCGGCTTTAAATCAGCGTACCACAGAAGGTTTTGAAGCGTGGCTGGTAGAAATTAAAACAGCCTTGGCGGCTTTTGAAAAAGAAACAGGGAAAAAAGCGGCTCCTTTTGGAGTTAACCTTATTGTAAACCCTATGAATACCCGTTTACAACCCGATCTTGAGATGTGTATTAAACACGAAGTCCCAATGATCATTACCTCATTGGGGGCAGTGCCCGAGTTGGTGGACCAAGTTCACAGCTATGGGGGCCGTGTTTTCCATGATGTAATTAAACGGCGTCATGCAGAAAAAGCAGCAGCAGCAGGGGTAGATGGCCTAATCGTTGTGGCAGCAGGTGCAGGAGGGCATGCAGGAACACTACACCCCATACCCTTGATTCATGAAATCAAATCTTTTTTTGATAAAACGGTAATTCTTTCCGGCTGTTTGAGCACAGGAAAAGATATTGCCAGCGCCTTGCAAATGGGTGCTGATTTAGCATATATGGGAACCCGATTTATTAATGTGACGGAAAGTATTGCTGATCCCAAATACCGGCAGATGATTATCGACAGCAAAGCGGAAGACATTGTATACACAGCCGCTATTTCGGGGGTACACGGGAGTTTTTTACGCCCTAGTTTAGAGGCTATGGGACTTACCGAAAAAGAATGGTCCCAGGCCAAAAAGGTAGATCTATCCGACGCTGATGCCACTTTTGACGCTGAGGCACAAGCGTGGAAAACCTTATGGTCGGCAGGGCAGGGAGTAACCGCCATCAAAGACACCAAATCTGTTGCTGAATTGGTTGCCACTCTAAAGGAAGAATTTATCGCAGCCCTTGAGCAGCAATACAGCTACTTAAAAAAATACCAGTAAGTGTTGCTAGAGTTTCTTGGTAACCGATTGTACTACCTTATTTTCGGAATAGAATACTTTTAAAATAACTTTTATTACCGTGTAGGCAGGGACGGCCACAATCATTCCCAATGGCCCAGTGAGTGTGCCAGCAGCTAAAATCACTATAAAAATCTCCAAGGGGTGCGATTTTACGCTGTTGGAAAATATGAACGGCTGACTAAAGAAATTATCTACCAACTGTCCAAAAATAAACCCAATCATTACATAAATTGTTTTAGGCAAAATCACGGCACTAAAACTAGCATCCAAATTGCTGGTCATGGTGAGCAGTAGCATTAGTACCCCACCAATGATAGGCCCTAAAAAAGGGATAAGATTGAGTAGTGCGCAAAGGAAAGCAATAACAAATGCATTTTCAATTCCTACAAGGGCAAGTACAATTACATAAATGACCAGTAGAATTGAAATTTGCATCAGCAATCCAATAAAATACCGCGATAGTAGATTTTTAATACTGTCTATAGAAACTTTGGCTTTAGTAGTGTAGGTGTCCTTCACCAGGGTTAAAATGATACGTTCGAGCATTTTACTGTCTCTAAGCAAGAAGAAAGAAATAAACACCACGGAAAATAATCCAATGGTAAAATTCCCAAGCAGACTCAAAACGCTGTTTAAAAAATCAGGAACAGCACTTAGGCTAATAGCGTCAAAAAAAGAAGGTGCTGCCAATTGTTGCTCCCAAAAAGTGATGTCCAAATGGAAATAGCTGCTGATTTCTGCCATCAATTGGCCAATTTTTTGTTCTAGAACATCCACATTTAAAAGGGATAAATTTTCACCCTGCTGAACCAGTAGCGGAACAAAGAGCGAAATTACACCTACAGTAAGACTCATTAAAATCACTATAGTAATAGTGCTAGCTACTAGCATTCGGAGTTTAAGTTTTTGATGAAAGAAGAGGACCAATGGCCGCCCAATTAATGAAATTACTGCCGCAATAGCGAAGTAAATTAGAATGTCCTGAAGTTGGTATACAAGCCAAAATAAGAGTCCAACACCAAGCAATTGGAGCACAGCTCTGAGTATTCCTTGTGAAATCATTTTGGCTTCCATAGGTTAAAGATATAAAGAAACTTACAGATGGGATACTTGATGCCGCAGGGCTATGGTATGACAGGCAATAATTCCTGCAGTTTCGGTTCGGTAGCGGGCATCCCCTAAACTAATGGCTTGCCCACCTGCCGATAGTGCAAGTGCAATCTCTTTAGAAGAGAAGTCCCCTTCAGGCCCTATACATATGGTGTAGTCCGTTTGCAAAGTAGTGCGAACCAGGGCTGTTTTTTCGCCCTCCTGACAGTGGGCTAGGAGAACGGGGCGCTGTGATGCTATAAAGCTTGTAAAATCCTGCATCGGATTAATTTGGGGCAAGTAAAAGCGTTGGGATTGTTTTGCGGCACTAATTAATATTTTGGTCCAGCGGTCAAGTTTTATGTGCTTTCGTTCTGAGTACTGGCACAGCAGAGGAGTAATCTGGGTCACTCCAATTTCAGTGGCTTTTTCTAGTAACCATTCCATACGATCCTTGCTTTTTGTGGGGGCTACGGCCAAGTGAAGGCTGTATTTCAAAGGAGGTTGAAAAATTTCTTTTACGCAAGAAATCGTAATGCTATTGCGTTGTGTAGCAGTAATTTCTGCTTCCCATCCCATGCCTTTGCCATTGGTGACGAGGATGTGATCATCTTCTTTTTTTCGGAATACTTTAGTGATGTGCACTGCTTCAGGCCCAATTAGTTCATGGCGCGTTGTTCCTTTTTCTAAGGATGCGGAATAAAAAAGTTCCATGATTAAAATTTTAAGCGTGGATCCGCCACTGTTTTTAAGTCTTCAAAAGCTTTTTCTTGTAGTTTTAAATAGCCGACTATTCCAATCATAGCAGCGTTATCAGTGGTGTACTCAAAAGGTGGAAGGTAAACCTTCCAATTGTCGGTTGTTTTTTTCTCAAGCAGTTGCTTTCGTATTTCCGAATTTGCGCTCACCCCACCACCGATCACCACATGCTTAATATGAGTAGCAGCTACAGCAGCTTCAATTTTTTCAAAAATAGTTTTTACTAGTGTATGTTGTAGGGATGCACAAAGGTCGTTGCGGTTTTTGTCCACAAAATTGGGGACTTGTTGGGTGTTTTTATGCAGAAAATTTAAAAAAGCTGTTTTAATACCACTGTAGCTCACATCAAAGCCCTCAACCTTTGGAATAGGGAAGCTAAAGCGTTTTGGATCTCCTTGTTGTGCAAGTTTATCCAGATCTGGTCCCGCTGGGTAGGGCAGTCCCATCAATTTCCCACATTTATCAAAGGCTTCGCCTATGGCATCATCTTTGGTGGTTCCTAAGAGCTCAAAGTCAAAATAATTAGTTACGCGTACCAATTGGGTGTGTCCCCCGGAGAGGGTAACGCCTAAAAATGGAAATGGGGGGGCACTCATATTTTCCTGGTCGATATAATGTGCAAGTAAATGGGCTTGCATATGATTTACAGCAATCAGCGGGCGTTGAAGCGCTAAAGCTAACGATTTGGCAAAGCTGTTGCCCACCAAAAGTGAGCCCATCAGTCCAGGGCCTTGGGTGTAGGCAATAGCACTTAAATCTTTTGCTGTTATTCCTGCTTGCTGTAAAGCTTGATCTACTACGGGGACAATATTACTTTGGTGGGCCCTAGCGGCCAGCTCTGGGACCACGCCACCATATTGTTTGTGAATTGTTTGGTTGGCAATACAATTTGATAGTACTTTGTTGTTTAAAAGTACTGCTGCAGCGGTATCATCGCAAGATGATTCTATTCCCAAAATGTAGTGCTTTGCTGTGGCCATGAGTGTTTCAGGCTTCAAAATTACTGTTTATTCATCATATGAATTACAAAAGAGGGCGTAATATTTCACTTGTTTTTTTAGCACTCGTGAGTGTGGTACTGCTCCTTTTGAGTACGCCATATGTTCAAACCCAATTGGCACAAAAGCTAACGCAACGCCTAAACACATCCCTTGAAACAGGTATTACAGTGGGCAAAACCAAAATAAACTACAAAGGGAATATAGTATTAAAGGACCTCATTGCACGAGATCATCATGGGGATACGTTATTTTTTATAAAAGCATTTACAACAAACGCCAAAGGAGTTCGAGAATTGGTTGCTGGCAATTTAAAATTTAGTAACGCTGCAACTGAAAATGTGTATGTTAAAATTATTCATTACCAAGGTGAAGCCACCTCCAGTTTGGGGCAGTTTATCAACAAATTAAAAGCCAGAAAAAAGCGCAATGAAAACCCCTTGCTTTTTAATGTAGCTGCATTAGCAGTAACTGGAGGAGAATTGTTTTGGGACAACAGAAACAACCAGCAACAACAGCGCATTACAAACCTTCAATTGGAAGCCACAGACTTCATTTTACGCGGCAACGAATTGAGTACTACAATTGCGGAAGCTACTATGAATTGGGACAACACCCTCCAATTAAAAGCTTTTCAAGGAAAGTTTAAAAGCAGTCCTACAAGTATTGCTCTCACAGCAGTCACAATGGAAACAGCCAGTAGCACCTTTGACGGTGATATTGAGCTAAATTATCCCTTAGGCGGCCTTAGCGCCTTCGCCTCAAAAGTAACCATAGATGCAACAGCAGCTCAGTTGTCACTGGGTGAAGATGTACAACAGTTACTGATTAATAAAACCTTGGAGCATCCATTGACCGGAGCATTTCAGCTTAAGGGTACCTTAAATGATTTCAAGCTTTCCAACGCTCGACTCCGCTATCAGGCACCTGTTTTTGAGGGAGATCTTGCGGTTAAGCAATTCACCTCACCCGAAAAGCGGAGGGTTGACGCTACTATTACTACTTTGCAATTGCACCCTGTTGCATGGACTGCAGTTCAAGAATTAGTCCCCAATTTTAAGTCTAATCTGTGGCTGGATAGCCTAACGCATTTTACTTCCTCAGGGAAATTGAACTATACTTCTAAAGCCATAGTGGCCAATTTACAATTGCAAAAAGAAGCACAAAAAATTGTACTTGAAGCTCAGGTGTTAAATCCTTTTGACGCGGCTCCTACCATTGCTTTACACCTTCCATACTTTAGTGTAAATCGTTTTGGAGTGCCTAAAACACCAATCACCGCTCAGGGGCAATTGACACTCAATGGACACGGATTTAATTTGTCCACGGCAACTTGGTCTTTGGAAACAGGCTTAGATTACTTTGAATTAGGAACTCGGCGTTTTACAGCATTTAAGGCTTCAGGCAATCTGCAACAGGGAACCTTAAACACCAATGCCCAGTTGAACGATGCTGCCGTTAAAGTAAATTTTCTTAGCACCCATACACTAAACGAAGCCGTTCCACGGCATACATTTATTACCAACCTAACAGAAGCACAATTCCCACTCCTAGGCAGCACCACCCCAGAGGTTTACCGTATGTCGGGGAAGTTTGTAGGAACGCTTCAAGGCAGTACATTACAAGATGTAGTAGGGAATATTAGTACCAATGCCTTACAACTTACCAATACGGCCACCACAACCCAGTTTAAAGATTTTGTACTTCAGTTTAAGAAAACCGATCAAGAACGTCAGCTTATCATACAAGATGCTGATCTTATTCGAGGAGTACTCAAGGGCCAATTTGCCATCACAGCACTTCCTGCACTAGTGCTTAAAACACTAAACGGGGCCTTTCCCTTTTTTAAAAATCAATATGTAGTCCCCGGAAGTTATTGTGATATTGATATCATTATCGGGAAAAAGATTTTTTCAGCCTTAGACCCTAATTGGCAAAGTGAAAAAGAGGTTACCATCAAAGGAAAATTAACCACCGCAGCCAATTTGGGATTTTTGAATTTAAAGATGCCCAAGTGGCGAAATAACACCACAGAAGCTGCGGGGATTGCTATTACGATTTTAGCTGACAAGGCCCAAGAAAGCACCCTTACCATGGAGCGTCTTTGGGTCAATAAGTACCCATTTCATTCAGTAGCCATCAAAAGTGTACAAACCGATGAAGGCCTTGCTATTGATACAAAGGCTTTTGGCCCTCAGGAAGACCAGTTTGAGTTCCAATTGAGGCAACGCCAAAATGGTGGGAATCAGTTTTTTTATATCGCTCCCTCAGGCATTCGTTTTCGTGGAAAATCCTGGCAACTAAATCCCATGAATAGTCACAATCACGGTTTTCAGTATAATACTTCCACAGGACGGTTAGATGTCCTAGAATTCGCAGCGCGTGCACCAAAAGACTTTATTCAAGCTAAAGGGTATTTTGTTGCTTTAAATAACTTTAGTGCTGATGTCTCACTTATTGAGGTGGCCTTAGAGAGTGTACTGCCAAAAACTAAAAACTTTGAGTTTAAAGGGGAAGCCACACTTGATGTTCAGGTACAACGTTCTGCCGAACAAAACGTTTTTCTGCTCAACGGGGGAATAGATACATTTAGCATTAACAACACTCTGTTGGGAAAATTCACTGTTGACAGTAAAGGAAATACCGCTTTTGGAGCCTATGCATTAAACTTTAACACGACAACCAAAAACAGGCGTTTGTTACAAGGAAATGGAAGTTTAACCTTTTCAGAAGCCCAGCCAAAATTGGATTTAAATTTAACGTTTGATACGTTTCCTTTGGCCTTTTTAAATCCGCTGGGAGGAAATGCCCTTACGAACATTAAGGGAAACGTCAGTGGAACAACAAGTCTTTTCGGTCCTATTGCTGCACTTCAGCATCAAGGGCGTTGGACAATGAATGAGGCAGGCTTTCAAATACCAGTTTTAAATACGGAATATAAGGTCCAATCTGGCGCAAGGGTTCAATTGACGGACAATACCTTTACTTTTAATACAGTTACCATAAAAAGTGCCGAAGCTGAAGACAATGCAGTGCTCAACGGACAATTGCTGCACAACAACTTTAAGGATTGGCGATCGAACCTTGCAATTACCACTCCGGGTTTACATTTGCTCAATACACCTCCTAGTCCATCTGCTTCCTTTTATGGTCAAGGATTTTTTTCGGGCACTATTGATTTAACAGGACCTTTTAAATCTCCTGAATTGGTATTGCAAGGAAAAACAGAACCTAAGACAGCAATTGAAATTCCCTGGAACGATACTCCTGATGCTGCTGACACCTCTTTTATTTCGTTTGTCAACAAAAATGCAACCAATGATGAAGCCACACCTACCGATACTCAATCGGGGCTCGAAGTTCGTATGGAGCTAGAACTAACCCCAGATGCAGCTATAGGAATTGTCATTGACCCTGAGACAAACAGCACCCTCAATGGCAGTGGACTAGGGAATTTATTAATGACCTATAACACCAAAGGGAGTTTTAATATGTGGGGCGATTTTATTGCTACCGAAGGTGTGTACAACTTTAGGAATTTAGGTGTTTTGGACAAAAAATTTAGTTTGCGCCCCGGAGGAACTGTCGTATGGGAAGGAGATCCCCTAGGAGCACAAATGGATTTTGAAGCTGTGTACGCAGTACCAGGAGGTGCTAATCCAGCGTTGTTACTTGACAATCCCGATTTCAATCGAAAAATCCCTACTGATGTTCGCATTCGTTTACAGGGAGATTTACTCCGACCCGACGATCCTACATTTGAAATTGATTTTCCTACCACTGGGGGAGCAGTAGTTACAGAGTTGCAATACCGCCTAAATGATCCCCAGCGAAGCCAATTGCAAGCCCTATCACTTTTATCGCAAGGTATTTTTATTAGCGATGTTGGGGTATCCATGCAAGGGTTGGCAAATAATCTCTACGAAAAAGCTTCAGATGTTTTCTCCAGCCTTTTAGATGAAAACAACGAAAAACTTAAAGTAGGGGTTAACTATTTACAGGGGGATAAAAGTAGCCCCGTGGATTTAGTGTCCGAAGACCGCTTAGGACTTACACTTTCAACTCAAATAAGCGATCGAATTTTAATCAATGGAAAAATTGGTGTTCCTGTGGGTGGAGTAGAAGAAACCCTTATTGTGGGTAATGTGCAAATTGACTTTATCCTCAACGAAGAAGGTACCCTAAAAGCAAAAGTGTTCAATAAAGAAAATGAATTCCGATTTTTTGGCGATCAGTTGGGCTACACCCAAGGCATGGGGCTCAACTATCAGGTAGATTTTGATACATTTTCTGAATTGCTCAATAAAATTGTAAAAGGAGCACAGGAAAATAAACAGCCGACCCCTACCACATTTCAAGAAGCCGGGGTAAATATAGTTCCTAAGAACAATTAGATTTTTTTAGTATTTCCAAAAATCACAAGCAAAATAATAGTAAATTGCGTCGGATTTTATGAATGCGATTAACACCATAGGCGTATTAACTTCAGGGGGCGATGCTCCCGGGATGAACGCCGCTATTCGCGCTGTAGTACGTGCTTCAATTTTTCACGACAAAAAATGTAAGGCCATCTACCGCGGTTACCAAGGGCTTATTGACAACGATATTGTTTCTACCACTCCTCGCAGTGTAAACAATATTATCAATAAAGGGGGTACCATGTTAAAATCAGCACGGTGCTTGGAATTCCGAACTAAGGAAGGACGCAAAAAAGCCTATGAGAATATTAATAAAAACAATATTGATGCTTTAGTGGTAATTGGAGGTGACGGATCTTTTACCGGAGCTATGATCTTCCAAAAAGAGTTTGGAGTGCCCGTAATTGGCATTCCAGGAACTATAGACAACGATATTTTTGGAACGAGCCATACTATTGGCTACGACACCGCCCTTAACACCGTTACCGAGGTGATTGACAAAATCCGCGATACGGCCATTTCTCACAACCGTTTGTTTTTTGTGGAAGTTATGGGACGTGATGCAGGTCACATTGCATTAAATGCAGGTATTGGCTCTGGCGCAGAAGAAATATTAATTCCCGAAGAAGACATGGGAATTGAACGTATGCTAGACTCCTTAAAACGTAGTGAAAAGTCTGGAAAATCATCTAGTATCGTTGTGGTTGCCGAAGGTGATAAAACCGGGAAAAATGTATTTGAGTTGGCTGCTTATGTCGAAAAAAACATGCCCCATTATGAGGTTCGTGTATCTGTTCTTGGACACATGCAACGTGGCGGCGCTCCCAGCTGTTTCGATCGTGTATTGGCTTCACGTATGGGGGTATTTGCTGTAGAATCTCTCTTGGATGGAAAGTCCAACATCATGGTAGGTATCGACAACGATACAATGATACTTACCGACTTAGATAAGGCTATTAAAGGAAAATCAAATATCAACAAAAATCTTATCCGCGTTTCGGATATACTAACAATTTAAACACAATAAAATCAAATTAAATGGCACTTAGAATTGGAATTAACGGTTTTGGAAGAATAGGACGTCTTGTATTTCGCGCAGCAATGCAGCAGGACGATGTTACCGTTGTAGGAATTAATGACTTGTTGGATGTAAAGCACTTGGCGTACCTTTTGCAATATGATTCTGTTCACGGGAGTTACCCAGGCTCTGTAGAAGTAGCAAACGGGAATCTTGTTGTGGACGGGAAGGAGGTAAAAATTTCTGCTGAGCGTGATCCTGCGGCCATCCAATGGGGTGCTATGAACACAGATATTGTGGCAGAATGTACAGGCTTATTTACTGCACAAGAAAAAGCAGCGGCCCACCTCAAGGGCGGTGCTAAAAAAGTTGTGATTTCTGCGCCATCACCCGATGCTCCCATGTATGTTATGGGTGTAAACCATCAGGAGGCGACTGCAGATCAAACAATTGTTTCCAATGCCTCGTGTACTACTAACTGTTTGGCTCCTGTTGCCAAAGTACTCAATGATGAGTTTGAAATCGTTGAAGGCTTAATGACTACCGTTCACGCCACAACGGCCACACAATTTACGGTGGATGGTCCTTCTAAAAAGGACTACCGTGGGGGACGAAGTGCCTTGCTCAATATTATTCCTGCTTCTACAGGAGCTGCAAAAGCCGTAACGAAAGTAATTCCTGCCTTGGTGGGGAAACTCACGGGAATGGCTTTCCGCGTGCCTACGGCTAATGTTTCTGTAGTGGACCTTACTGTACGTGTAAATAAAGCCACTTCCTACGATGAAATTAAAGCTGTCATGCGTGCTGCTTCTGAAAATCACATGAAAGGGATTTTGGGCTACGAAGAACTGCCCTTAGTATCTCAAGATTTTGTTGGAGATGCTCGTACTTCTATTTTTGATGCAGGAGCAGGGATGGAGTTAAATGCCAACTTCTTTAAAATTGTCAGCTGGTACGATAACGAATGTGGTTATTCCAACAAGCTTCTCGATTTAGCCAAATACATTAATCAATTATAAGATGATACTTGTAGTTGATAGTGGATCCACCAAAACGGACTGGATTGCCATAGATAATAAGGGAGTGGTATTATTTTCTACCCAAACCTTAGGACTAAACCCTCAGGTACTTTCCAGTGCTATACTCAATGAACGGATCATTAACAACTTTGAGCTGTATCAGAACAGGGAAAAAGTAACCCACTTGTATTTTTATGGTGCAGGTTGTGGGGTAGCATCACCACAAGAACGCATAACAAAAGTATTCCGCGAGATTTTTACCGCCGCAGAGCTCATTGTAAAAGAAGATACCTACGCTGCAGTGTATTCTGCAGCTACCATGGGAACTCCTTCCATTGTATGCATTCTTGGGACAGGTTCTAACTGTACCTATTTTGATGGAGAAAACATCGATCAAAGAGTAATTTCCCTCGGTTATGTTTTAATGGATGAGGCCAGCGGTAATTTTTACGGCAAGCAATTGATTCGCAGTTATTACTTTAATGAAATGCCAAAAGAATTGGCCGAAAAATTTGAAAAGGAGTACGACTTAAGCGCAGATGTAATTAAAGAGAACATCTACCGTAAAGAAAATCCCAACACCTATTTGGCGCGTTTTGCAAAGTTTATAATTGAGCACAAACAGCACCCAATATTTCAGGAGATTATCCGCAATGGAATTATTCGCTTCGTCAAGCATCAAATTTTGCAATTTCCAGATGCTCAAGAGATTCCCATTCACTTTGTAGGATCTATTTCACATTTCCTTCAAAAAGAACTTGAGCAGGTGCTAGAGGAATTTAATTTGTCCATGGGAAATGTTATCAAGCGCCCAATAGACGGTTTGGTAGCTTACCACAAAAACAAACTCGACAAATCTTTCCCCTAAAAGATCAAACGTGGGCAATCATTGCAATTTCAACGTTTACACTTTTTGGTAACGTACGTACTGCAACCGTTTCTCGTGCTGGGGCTATGACTTCGTCAAAATGACTTCCATAAACTTCATTTACCTCTTGAAAATAGTCCATATCACTGAGGAAAATAGTGGTCTTTATCACCTTACTGAAATCTGATCCAGCAGCTTTAAGTACAGCCGCCAGATTTTGCATTACTTGTTCGGTTTCCTCTTTTATCGTGCCATTGACCAATATCATTGTAGCAGGATCAAGCGCAATTTGTCCAGATAAGAAAATTGTATCCCCGTGCTGCACAGCTTGATTGTAAGGTCCAATGGGTGCAGGGGCATCAACGGTAGTAATTATTTTTTTCATAGTTAAAAGTTATAAAGATCGATCGGGTTCGCGGTTTTTCTCGTATTTGATATCACTTAACATCCCTGACTTGATACCGATAAAGAAGTTCCAAGAGGAACGGTCACTAAAAGGTACCCAGCTGAAGTTCATTTTCCAGCTGTCGAGGTTTCGGTCAAAACGCAATTGGGTGTAGGTGAAACCTTTCCCCTTAAAGTCATAACCAGAGGAGAGGCCTACCTTCCATTTTGGAGTGAGTTCTATATTGCCCGAAAACATAAGCGAATTATTAGAAAAATCGTTTTGCCCCCTACTATTGCTATAGGTAAGGGAATGGGCGATTTTTAGGTTCCATGGAATTTTTGTTCGAAATAGGGGATAGGTTTTAACTGGGGATTCCTCTTCATCTCCTGTATTTCTATTTGTAATACTGGGTGCTTGGCCAAATAAATCGTCGGAGCGGCCACCACTGGAAGCGGTTTCAAAGTTGTCTTCTACTCCTTCACCGCCGTCAAAAGCACTGCTGTTTATGGAATAACTCATATTTACATTAGCACTGGTCATGCGAAAATCAAAGGTATTATACCGTTGATTGTTTACGTCTAGGCCGTAGGGATCAAAGGTGGCCCCCACATTAATATTCATTTTTCCTTGTAAGGCATCTATTCCTGTAGTCATTCGCACAGGACTCCAACGCAGGGAGTCTTGAGCAAAGTTGTATGCTGTAGAAAAGTTGAGGTTTTTTAGTAGATTGATTTTTTTGAGTTCGGTGTTTGTGGTGTCCTTGTCTACCACCTTTGCTTCGAAATTATTAGCAACACTAATTCCCATACTACTGGAAAAGCTTTTCCCTGGAGTGCCAAAAAGACTGGTTTGAAAACGGGTGTACTCACGCGTATTTCCTTCGGCATCAATAATGTACTCATCGTAATACTGTTCAAAACTAGGGTTAACAGAGTAACTGATGGAAGGGCGGATGGTATGTCGTACAGAACGAATTTTTCCCTTTTCAAAATTCACTACACCATATACCGTAGTTCCCATACTCGCACTCATATTGTAGGTTCTAAATGCATCAAACTTGTTGATGGTGTCTAAAACAGCAGCGCCAAGGGTGGCATCATAATTTTGATAGCGAACAGTTTTTGGGGTCCACACCTCTTTGTAATTTCCTCCCATAGACACACTGAGGTACTTGAACAATTTAAAGTTTGTCGTTAGGGGGATGTTGTGAATCATGCCCGAGCGTGCGTTTTTAAACATCCCTTTTTGAAACAGTTGATCCTCCTGAGTTATAATGCGTTGCTCTGCTCGTGTGGTATATTGAAAGTTGATGTTTTGAATAAACCCTTTTTTGGTGCCGTTTTTAGGGGCAAAGGGGAAAATACGCTCCATATTGGCCTGAAATGTAGGGAGCGTTAGGTTCACCTGCTTGGTATTTGAATTTTGTGATAAAGAGGTGGTAATTGAAGTGTTAACCCGAGGTGAACCTGGAAAGGTTTTGTTGTAAGATATGGAGGAACTTAAATTGTTATTTAAAAAATTGGGCGAATTTAAATTGTTTACCGACTGTTGGTAGTAGTCGCTACTCCCATAGTTTACTGAGGCAGAAAAGTTAGAATAGGGACTGGCCTTAGTATCCTTTGCGTGTGACCAACGGATGTTGTACACGGTGGATTTAGAATAGCCAGGAAGCCCTCGCGCTCCAGCAATTAAATTTTCATAACGAAAACTAAGGTTCCCTGAGTATTTGTAGCGTTTCCTATATTGACTGTCCACTCGAAACCCATAACTACCATTGGTATAGTAATCCCCCATTAGGCTGAGGTTAAAATATTCCGACAAATCAAAATAGTACCCTCCGTTTTGTATGGCATAGCCCCGGTTGTTGTTTTCGCCTATGGTTGGAAATATAAAGCCCGAAGCCTGACTTTGATTGGAAGGGAAGTACGCAAAGGGCAAGGCTACTGGAGTAGGGACATCGGCAATAAACATATTGGTGAATCCTGTGACAATTTTTCCTCCAGGCACCAGTTTGGCACGGCGGGTTTTAAAATAGTAATCGGCATCTTCCAATTCCCCTGCGGTGGTTACTTTGGCATTTTGAAGGTAAAACACCGAATCGTTTTCTTTTTTGGTGTAGCCAGCAAACACATTCATTCCTGCTTCCGATGACTTCGAATTCCAAATAAGTGCCTTTTGGGTCGTAAAATTAAAACGTATAGAGTCAGGGTTTACTTCATTACCGGCTTGTTTAAAATAGGGGTATTGTGCCAAGGTACCAGCGGTGTCAATGGCAATACGTCCCGCATAGACTTCGTTGTTTTTGTAGTCTAAAACTATTAAGCCCGATTGTATCAACATGTCCTGGTATTCCATTTCTGCTTCGTTGTACAAGTAGAGCTTGTTGTTTTTCTTATCAATAATAATGGAATCCTTGGCTTTGTAACGCACCTTATCCAAAAGAAGGGGTTCATTTTGGGGTAGGCTGTCTTGCAGTACTTCGGAGGTAGTTGGTGTTGTAGGAGTTGCTTTCGCTGCTGTTGGATTTTGCGCAAACACAGGAGCTAGCGTAAAACATATTAACAACCCTAGTGTATAAAAAGACTTTGCTTGCAAGATGATTAATCCTAAATTTGTTAGCAGTTCAACCCGTCGGCCAAAATTACACATAATTTTTAGAGTGGACTGTGGTTTTAAAACATAATAGAATGCTAAAAAAGCAATTTATTTTCCGGTTTTTAACCCTATTATTGTGCTTTTATTTTCCTTTTGCGCTTTATGGTACCTTAGCCCAGGATACCCCTCCACCAAGTGAACAGTTTGTTGTTGTCCTCGACGCAGGGCATGGGGGTAAGGATCCAGGAAATAGAGGAAATGGGTATTTTGAAAAGAAAATTGCCTTAAGTATTGCCTTGCAAATAGGTAAAATTTTAGAAAAGCGCAAAGATATCAAAGTGCTCTACACCCGAAAAACAGACAAGTATATTGATCTCATTGAACGCGCCAATATTGCCAATAGAGCAGATGCGGACTTGTTTGTTTCCATTCATTGTGATGCCCATACCTCCCAAGCCTATGGTGCCGGGACCTTTGTTTTGGGACTTCATGCCAATCAAAGGAATTTTGAAGTAGCACGGAAGGAAAATTCTGTAATCTTTTTTGAAGACAATTACGAAGCCAAGTACGAAGGGTTTGACCCCAACAATCCCGAAGCAGTTATTGGACTCACCCTGATGCAAGAAACCTATTTAGATCAGAGCATTGTGGCAGCTGCTGCCATACAAAAGCGGTTTGTAAGAAATTTAGGGCGTAAAGACCGTACCGTAAAACAGGCAGGTTTTATTGTTTTAAAATACTCCTACATGCCCAGTGTGTTGGTAGAAACAGGTTTTTTAACCAATAGAAAAGAAGGGGCCTATCTCAACTCCAAAAAGGGGCAATCGCAAATGGCCAGTACCATAGCACAAGCTATTGTAGATTACAAAAGCGATTTGCAAACCAATATTGCGGATGTCAGCAGCAGTTTACCTCCGGCTGAGGAAACTGTTTCCGATACAGCAGCCCAACCTACCACCACAGCCGTAACCTTTAAGGTGCAAATAGCTGCGTCCCGAAAGGCAGTAGCAACAAAAAGTTACAATTTTAAGGGGTTAAAAGATATTACAAGAAGCAAAGAGGGGAAATTATACCGCTACTATTTCGGAGCCTCGTCCAGCTACAACCAAGCGAAAAGAGCTCTCTCCAAAGCCAAAAGGAAAGGCTATAAAGAGGCCTTTATAGTGGCCTTTAAAAACGGAAAAAAAGTCCCGTTAAAAAATGTTTTATAATGCTTTTGCTATCGTCAATCAACGGGCTAATAATTTCGTAAGTTTGTAATTCAAGTATCTTATTTTGAAAATATCTCGTGAAATAAAAACCACCTTTTTTGTAAGCATCGGCCTGGCCATGTTTTATTTTGGCTTTAATTTTTTAAAAGGCAAATCCATCTTTAACAATCAAAAGGAAGTATACACGCTTTACGATGAGGTAGAAGGGCTCGAGTTAGGGGCTAAAGTAACCATCAATGGGTTAAATATTGGGAAAGTTTCCAATATTGACCTGTACCCAGGCACAACTAAAATTTTAGTAACCATGCGCTTACGCCCCGATATGAAATTTTCTCCCAACAGTACAGCGGTGCTCTATGAGGCAGGGCTTATAGGGGGGAAGGCAATTTCCATTTCACCTGATTTTGCTTCTGGGGCAGTCATCAAAAGCGGTGACACGTTGCCCGCTGCAGTGCAACCCGGGCTTACCCAATTGATCAATCAGCAAATTGCTCCATTACAGCAAAAAATTACAAGTACACTCACCAGTGTAGATTCGTTGTTTGTGGGTGTTCGCAATGTACTGGATGCACAAACACAAACAAATCTGAAAACATCATTGGAAGGCTTGTCGCGCACCATTAAAAATATCGATGGGCTTACCAACACTATGGAAAAAATAGTGGATGCCAATAAAAACGAAATTGATACCACGCTCAAAAACCTAGCGGCTACAACAGATAACATCACCACCATTTCAGATTCTTTAGCCACACTGGACGTTAAAGCTATCCTTTCGAAATACGATGCCATTGCGGTAAAATTAGACACCATTTTAGGAGCCATTGAAGCAGGGGAGGGGACGGCAGGAAAACTCATTAATAACACTGATGTATATGACATTCTCAATGCTACACTTGCAGAATTAGAAGCCTTGTTGTCGGATTTAAAGGAAAACCCCAAGCGCTATGTCCATTTCTCCCTTTTTGGACGTAAAAACAAACCGTATCAACCAAAAAGTGACAAAAAATAAATTGTGTTGATGGCATACTTACCCAATTTCCTTTTTGTAGTTGTTCTCAGTGTTGCTGTTGCTATTTTTACACGCAACATCCGGCAAATTCTCAGAAACATCCAATTGGGAAGGCCTACCGATCGCTCCGACCAGTCCAAGGCCCGTTGGAACAATATGTTTCGCATTGCTTTGGGTCAGTCTAAAATGGTGAAAAGACCAATAGCAGGACTATTGCATGTTGTGGTATACATTGGCTTTATAATAATAAACATCGAATTATTGGAGATTGTGGTAGACGGCATCTTAGGGACACACCGAGTATTGGCACCTTATTTAGGTGGTGTATATCCGTTTTTAATTGCATCGTTTGAAGTTTTGGCATTGGCCGTTTTAGCTACGGTAATTGTTTTTTGGTTGCGAAGAAATGTGCTTCGCCTACAGCGTTTTTTGAGCGATGAAATGAAAGGGTGGTCCAAGTGGGACGCCGACCTTATTCTTTATTTCGAGGTGGTACTCATGGGATTGTTTCTCACTATGAATGCCGCAGACTACGCCCTGCAATTGCGTGAAACACCGGGCTATATTCAGGCCGGTAGTTTTCCCATTTCACAATTTTTACTTCCCCTATTTGAAACGACCACCACTTCCAAGCTAATTGTTTTTGAGCGGGTATTTTGGTGGGCACATATCCTAGGTATTCTTGGGTTTTTAAACTATTTGTACTACTCCAAACACCTGCATATTCTGTTGGCCTTTCCCAATACTTTTTATGCCAATTTAAATCCTAAAGGGCAGTTTAAGAACAATTCAACCGTAACCCAAGAAGTACAGTTGATGTTAGACCCCAATGCCGACCCCTATGCTGCACCACCACCTGCCGCAGATGAACGCTTTGGTGCTGCAGATGTCACTGACCTCAGTTGGGTACAATTATTAAACGCCTACACCTGCACCGAATGTGGCCGTTGCACCAGTGAATGCCCAGCCAATCAAACCGGGAAAAAGCTCTCTCCCAGAAAAATAATGATGGACACCCGAGATCGTATCACCGAAATTGGACCTATACTCCAAAAGCAGGGGGAAAAGTTTGCAGGAGATGGAAAACAATTGTTGGGCGACTACATCACTGCTGAAGAGCTGTGGGCCTGCACTTCATGCAATGCATGTGTGGAAGCCTGTCCAGTGGACATCGACCCCTTATCTATCATCATGGATATGCGACAATACCTCGTGATGGAAGAATCTGCTGCCCCTACAGAACTCAATGCCATGATGAGCAATATCGAAAATAATGGAGCCCCATGGCCATTTAATAATCAAGATCGCCTGGAATGGGCAAAAACCACTAATTAATTTTAATACAACCATGAAAAAAGAAGAAGCGGAAGATTATCTTCATCAGAAAGTAGAACGCGGTACTACGGTGAGTCCTGTTCTTCCCGAAGGAATTAAAAATTATCTTATTGATATTGACGGCACCATTTGTGACGATATTCCCAACGAAGAACCCGAGCGCATGGCTACTGCTAAGCTCTATCCCGACGCACTTGAGACGCTAAACAAATGGTATGATGAAGGTCATTTAATTTGTTTTTTCACCTCCCGAGTTGAAGCCCACCGAGGTGTTACCGAAAAATGGTTGCAGCAACACGGCTTTAAATACCACAGCTTGTTGATGGGAAAACCTCGTGGAGGAAACTACCACTGGATTGACAATCACTTGGTGCGTGCAACACGGTACAACGGAAAGTTTACCGATTTGATTGAAAAAGAGGTCACTATAGAAGTATTTGACGACGGAAAATCTCAATAATGCCAATGCATATTCCAACAGTTGCAGAACTTATTGCTAAGGGCGAATCTCCTGAATATGTTTTTTGGGTTGGCTGCGCTGGAAGTTTTGACGATCGTGCCAAAAATATCACTAAGGCCTTCATTAAAATTTTAAAGCAATGTGAAGTGTCCTATGCTGTTTTAGGTACAGAGGAAAGTTGCACTGGTGACCCTGCAAAACGCGCGGGCAACGAAATGCTGTTCCAAATGCAAGCCCTTTCAAATATTGCGGTACTCAACGGTTATGGAGTGAACAAAATTGTTACCGCCTGTCCGCACTGCTTTAACACCCTTAAAAATGAATACCCAGAACTTGGAGGACACTATGAAGTAATTCACCATACCACCTTGTTAAAGCAACTTTTAGACAAAGGAAAACTGAGTGTAGAAGGGGGAAAATTTAAGGGCAAAAAAATCACCTATCACGACCCTTGTTATCTCGGTAGGGCCAACGGTATCTATGAAGCGCCCCGAGAATTGATTAAAAAGCTAGACGCAGAATTAATAGAAATGCGCAATTGCAAATCTAAAGGTCTTTGTTGTGGCGCTGGAGGTGCTCAAATGTTTAAAGAAGCGGAAAAAGGCACCCAAGAGATAAATGAAAAACGCACCGAAGAAGTCTTAAAAACCGATGCGTCTTATGTAGCGGCAGCCTGTCCGTTTTGTAATACCATGCTCACAGATGGCATCAAGGGGAAAGAACAACAGGAGGCAGTAGTTGTTAAAGACGTAGTAGAGTTAATCGCAGAAGCTAAAAATCTATAGTTGTGTTTGTACCCTTTGAAAACTTACCTGCCACGGCACGGATTTGGGTGTACCCCTCCAACCGAAAGTTTTCCGATGAGGAAGCTGAAAAAATTGGTACCCTTTGTAGGTCGTTTTTAGAACAATGGACAGCACACGGCCAAGTGCTTAAGGCCAGTTTTTCATTGCCCTACAATCAATTTATTGTTATTGCTTTAGACGAAGCCCAATACGCCGCCTCGGGTTGTTCCATTGATGCTTCTGTTCATTTTATACAAGATTTGGAGCGACAATTTGCTATTGTATTGCTCGATAAAATGAATGTGACCTTTAAGCAAGGAGCGTATGTGAGTTACAAGGATCTTAAAGCGTTTAGGGCAATGGTTAAAAACAAAGCAGTATCTTCAAATACAATAGTATTTAATAATCTGGTAGCCACCAAGGAAGAATATGAGCAAAGTTGGGAGCTTCCTGCAAGCGAGAGTTGGCACCAACGTTTCTTTTAGCCTATGAAAAACCGTTTTTTTTTGTTGAGCATTTTACTGCTGTCACACTTACCACTTTTTGGACAGCAACCCGATCCCTTGCGTGCAGCAGATCCCATTGCACAATACCAATGGGTAGATAGTGTCTACAAGTCCCTTACTTTAAATGAAAAAATTGGGCAATTGTTTTTCCCCATGTTGTACCCCAAACAAGGGGAAGCGCATTTTAAGGAGCAATTGAAGGCTTTTGAAGCCCAGCAGTGGGGAGGTGTTATTTTCTCTACGGGTACCCCAGAGCGACAAAGCAACTGGGTAAACGCCTTGCAGCAAAAGGCTAAAGTGCCACTATTGGTGAGTTTAGATGCCGAATGGGGGGCTGCCATGCGTTTGGATACTGTGCTTCCCTATCCTTGGAATATGACGCTAGGGGCCCTAAAGGATAATACGATAATAGAAGAAATAGGCTACCGTATCGGACGGCAATTAAAGCAGTTGGGGGTGCATATGAATTATGCTCCCGTTCTAGATATAAATACCAACCCATTAAACCCCATTATTGGCAACCGTTCTTTTGGAGAAGACCCACAACGTGTTACAGTAAAGGGGATTGCTATGATGAAAGGCATGCACAAGGCAGGTATTTTAACTTCTGGGAAACATTTTCCTGGCCATGGTGACACCGCACAAGATTCTCACAAAACCCTTCCGACAGTTACTTTTGATCGCAATCGTTTAGAAGCAAAAGAGTTGTATCCGTATCGGGAATTGATTGCTGCGGGTATTTCATCTATCATGGTAGCACATTTGAATGTTCCCAGCCTAGACCCCTCTGGAAAGCCGATGTCCATTTCTAAAGCAGCCGTACACGACTTGCTCAAAACTCAAATGGGTTTTAACGGTTTGGTGGTCACCGATGCGATGAACATGAAAGGTGTTGCAGAATATAAAGGAATAAAAAATGCTGATCTGGAAGCTTTTTTAGCGGGAAACGACTTGCTTTTGATTTCTGTAGATATCGCCAAAAGCCTAAAAGTTTTTGCCAGAGCTTACAAGCGTGGAATTATCACCGAAGCGCGCTTGGCCCATTCGGTTAAAAAGATTTTAAAGGCCAAATATAAGGTGGGTTTACAGCAGTATTCCCCCATCGCCTTGGAGAAAGACCTTGTAGCACTTTCTACAGCACGTGATACCATGCTTGTAGCACAAGCCATGGAAAAAGCGATCACAGTACTTAATAATCCTCGGCAGTTACTCCCGCTTCAATCTGATAAAAAATACGGACTACTTCCCTTAGGCCCAACAGCTTCTAAACCTTTTTTAGCTCAGTTGCAACGTTATGGAGCTGTAAAAGCAATTAGTGGAAACGATATTGCAACAGTTCAATCGCAGTTAGAAGATGTAGACGGCGTAATCATCAGTTATCATACTTCGGCCGCCAGTCCCTACAAAAAGGCCGTTCTTAGTAAAAACGATATTGCACTCATTCAGGCAATAGCCCAAAAGCACCCAGTATATCTTAATTTCTTTACAAAACCTTACATCTTAAATGCCCTCGAAGGTCAAACAAAAGATATGGCTGTGATGGTCAGCTATCAAAACACTGCCATTTCACAGCAAATTAGTGCTGACATCATGTGGGGAGCAACCGCAGCAGAGGGGAGTCTTCCGGTAACCGCTTCCAAAGAGTATCCTGTAGGGACAGGAATTTCTTTGGCAGCACAACAGCGACTGGGCTATTCAACACCAGTCTTACAGGGGTTCAATACGAAGAAGTTTAAAAAAATAGAAGCCTTTGCAAAGGTTGTTTTGGATTCTGCGATGACACCAGGCCTTCAAATGCTGGTGGCCCGAAAGGGAAAAATTGTTTTTCATAAAAGTTTTGGCCACCACACCTATGCAAAAAAGCAAAAGGTACGCAACACCGACATCTACGACCTGGCGTCCCTGACCAAAATTTTAGGTACCATGCCTATGGTACTCAAAGCCTATGACGATCGAAAGTTTAACCTAAATTCGGCCGTAGCTACACTTATTCCAGATTGGAAAAACACCAATAAAGAAGGACTTTCCGCTCGAGAGGTGCTTTCGCACTATGCGCGTTTGATTCCCTTTATTCCTTTTTATAAAAACACCTTAAACCGTGAGGGAAAACCGCGACGGCGTTACTACCGTACAGCCCCGTCAAAACGTTTTGGGGTTCGGGTAACCGATCAGCTTTACTTGCGCTCTTCCTATCCTAAAAAAATGTATGAGGAAATTAAAAAAAGTAGTCTTAGAGACACTTTGGAATACAAGTATTCTGATGTTACTTTTTACACCATGAAGTACTTCCTGGAGCGCGAGTATGATGCACCCCTCGATGTGTTGGTACACAGTAATTTTTATGCCCCTTTGGGCCTTAAAAACACACTTTATAACGCTGCTGACCGTATTCCTTTAAATCGAATTATTCCTTCAGAAGATGATAATTTCTTTCGTTACCAAAAGCTTCAAGGCTATGTGCACGACGAGGGTGCCGCCATGTTGGGTGGCGTAGGGGGGCATGCCGGTTTGTTTTCAAACGCCTATGAAGTTGCTGTACTCATGCAGCTGTTTTTGCAAAAAGGAGTGTACAATGGAAAACGCTATTTTGATGCAGCTACTTTTGATGCATTTAACGTTTGTTATTACTGCGATCAGGACAATAGAAGAGGTATTGGTTTTGATAAGCCCCAAATTTCGGGTCGTGGCTCAACCTGCGGCTGTGTTTCCAAGGATAGCTTTGGTCACTTCGGATTCACAGGAACCTACACCTGGGCTGATCCTGAAAAAGAAATTGTATTTGTTTTTCTTTCCAATCGTACCTATCCCACACGCGACAATAACCTTTTAGGCGAACACGATGTGCGCACCAGAATGCAGGGTTTAATTTATGAGGCCTTAATGGATTAAAATATGAAAATAGCAATTGTTTGTTACCCAACTTTTGGAGGTAGTGGTGTAGTTGCCACAGAATTAGGCATTGCTTTGTCTAAAAGAGGCCACGAAATTCACTTTGTTACCTACCACCAACCGGTTCGGTTGGAAACCCTCAATGCCAATTTACACTTCCATGAGGTGCATGTCCCCAAATATGATTTGTTCAAATACCAACCCTATGAATTGGCCTTGTCCTCTAAATTAGTTGACGTTGTAAAAGAACATGATGTTGATGTACTCCACGTGCATTATGCCATACCTCATGCCTATGCGGCCTATATGGCACAGCAAATTCTTAAGGATGCAGGGATTCACATCCCTATAGTAACCACGCTTCACGGTACGGACATTACCCTGGTGGGCAGCCACCCTTTCTACAAAAGTGCTGTCACCTTTAGTATTAACCACTCCAATGTGGTAACAGCGGTTTCTGAAAGCTTAAAGCAAGATACCCTCAAGTTATTTGATGTAAAGCAAGACATTCATGTGGTCCCCAACTTTATCGACCCAACGAAATACAACCCAAGGGACAAACCCTGCAAAAGAAGTTTGATAGCCAATGAGGAAGAGGCTATAGTTACGCATATTAGTAACCTTAGGCCATTAAAACGCATCGGGGATGTAATTCAAATTTTTAATACCATTGCTGCTGCTATTCCTGCAAAATTACTCATCGTAGGGGAAGGCCCCGATAAATCTAAAGCCATCGCTTTAGTAAAACGCCTAAAACTTGTTGATAAGGTGGTGTTTTTAGGCAAAAGCTCTGAGATTGATAAAATACTGTGCTATACCGACTTATTTTTACTGCCATCAGAAAAAGAAAGTTTTGGTTTGGCTGCCCTAGAGGCAATGCTCCATAAAGTACCTGTAATATCTTCTAATGCCGGAGGCTTAAGCGAGGTAAACAGTCATGGAAAAACAGGCTATCTCTACCCCGTGGGTGATGTAGCCGCAATGGCAAAAGGTGCTTTAAGTTTACTAACCAATCCAGAGCTGCACAATACCTTTAAAGAAAATGCCTACGAACATGCAAAAAGCTTCGATTTAAACCGAGTGATTTCTAGCTACGAAGGCTTGTACGCCAAAGCTGTTGGTTAAACTTTTTATTTAGGGTGATACACCTTTTTGGCGGTAGCCATAACAGCAGCCTTATCCAAAGACATTTTTTTGGTTTTGCCCTGTTGGTATAGGGCAATTTGGTCATCAAAATGTGAGGAATTTGGCTTGTCCGAGTTTCCATAGGCCATCACCGATTCAATTTCGGGCCCATCAGCAGTGAAACGCACCAGAGAAATATAGGACTCTCCACTAACGACTTCTCGTTTTCCGTCTTTGTAAGGCACTGCATGCATGGCTGTAATCACATCGGGCAGACCAAAAATAGGATACTCTTTTCCGCCACGCACTAGTTTTTGAACCTCTCCCAATTGCAGTTCCGTGGTTTTAAAATGCTTGAACATGTGATCTTTTACGTCACGTATGGCTTGCACTAACAAATGATTGGGAAAAATTTTAGGAGGAGGAAGTTGAGGAAAATACTTCCCCAGTTTCGCGTAAAAGAGGGCAAATGTAGCCGCTCCTAGGGAGTTTGCTGTTGCTTTTTTATCCCAGTTTTGAAGTCGTTCAATAAGGTGCTGAATATCCGGATAGCGTGCAGCATCAATGCGGTACAGCCCGTTGATGTTCATAAAATTAAATTGAAATGGCTGGGGGTATTGTTTGTCGTATTTTATGGTTTTAAAATCCTCAAAATCCAGTTTTGGGTATTGATCAATAAGGTTTTTTAAGCGTGTAGAGCGGTTGTTATGGAAGGTTTCAAACCCCATATTAGGGTTAAAATCGTCTTGTTGAGGGTTATCCGTGGCGGCAGAACTAAAAAATGGGGCGTGGTTGGCATTGTACACAAAACCCGATTTAGGTTGAATTACTTGTGGTAATTCCTCTATGGGGTAGGTGTTTTTCCACAGTGTTTTGGACGTATTTCCGGGGACCACATCTTCCCATTTGTAGCCATAGGCGCGTTTAGGAATTAAACCGTTTGAAATATAAAAAATGGTATCGTTCTTATCTGCGTAGCCAATGTTATAGCCCGGTAGCGATTTGCGCTTTAGCGCTTTGTAAAACGCGCTAAAGTTGTTGGCCTTATTCATGTGCCACCATTGTTCCAAAGCTCCTATTTCGTTGAGTATGGGCGTGCGAATGGCGTAGTAACCGTGTTTGTTTTTTAGGGCAGGCCCATAAATACTCTTATAAAAGGTTTTGGAGATGCCAATGGGTATTCCAAGAAGTTTAATGCGCATTTTTGCCTTGTGCTTCTCTAGAGTATAGTAGGTGGAATCTACACGGTATTGCAGCTTGTTTTTAGGATGCATTTCCAGGGCAAAAACATCTGTTTTGTCGGGGTTGTTTACAGTATGCGACCAGGCTAAATTTTCGTTTGCCCCAATAAAAACTACGGGGCTACCCGGGAATAGGGCTCCCAAGATGTTAGTGCCTTCCTCACTATGCAGGTGAACTTCATACCACGACACAGGGCCGTTAAGTGGTTGGTGGGTATTGATGGCTAAGTAGGTTGCCCCATCGGTTGTTCGTTTGCTGTTGAAGGCAAAAGTATTTGACCCTTTTGTAGGAGTTCTGGGGTCTAGCTCTAAACGCACACGATTGCCTAAAATGGCATTTATCCACCGATCCCCATTACTAGAAATAAACAGCTGCAATTGGGCGTATCGCAACATTTTTTTGGGGTTTACGGGAAAGAGTGTTTCCTCCAGCACTTCCTCAGGATATGCTTTGGCATAAGCGTTAAGTCCTGCGGCATAGCCTTCTAGTACCTTTTTAAAAGGGGCGCTTATAGTAGAGGAATAGTTTGCCTCAATTAATTCTTTAGATTGAATAAACTGACTGACGAAATCTGCAGGAGCGCCTGCCTTCCCATTATAACTGCTCAATAGGGCATTTCCTGCCAAATAGGCCAATTGTATGGTGTTGAAATCATCTTCTGCATGAGCCCAAGCCAAACCATAGGCTACCTCGACATCTGTGGCAGCATAAATGTGGGGTACTCCATAGCCATCACGAACAATGGTGATATCGTTGGGATTAATTTGTGCGAGTAGTGTGCTACTATAAAAAAAGAGTAGCAATAAAGTGCTGTGTGTTTTCAAAGGGAATTAGTGATATTAAAGTAAAATAGTTTGTCCAGTTTTTACAGCCTCGTCACAGGCCAAAGCAATTTGCAGGCTGCCTACGGCGTCATTTAAATGCTGTGTTAAATCGATGTTTTGTTGAATAGCAGTAAAAAAATAATCCTGCTCACGATCACACAACTCTTGGTGGTTTGGGGCTTGTGCAAAGCTTTTGAGTTCATCCTCTTTGGTGAAGGCATTGTTAGCATCAATTTGTGCATGGTGAATCCGCATGGTATCGGTTTGCGTATGCCCGTCAATATTATCGGAATCCTTTTCTTCTTGCGCCAAAGAAACGGCACCTTTAGGCCCAATAACATCTTTGATAAAAAACGCATTTTCACTCATCATGGGTCCCCAGCCGGCTTCATACCAGCCTACGGAGCCATCGTCAAAACTAATTTGCAACTGCCCATAGTTGTAATTGTCTGCTGGAATAGCGTCGGTTAATCGAACGCCAATAGCTGAAACACACAGGGGTTTTGCGGCCGTCATTTGGCACATTACATCCAAATAGTGTACACCGCAATCTACAATAGGGCTTAGGGATTGCATCAGGTTTTTATGTACCGTCCACATTTGTCCTTCACTTTGTTGATTAAGATTCATACGCATCACAAGAGGCTTTCCCAGTTTTTTGGCTTCTGCTACAAAAAGCTGCCACACGGGATGATGACGTAAAATGTAGCCCACCACAACTTTTTTATTTTGTTGTTGGGCACGTTCAATAACACGCTTTCCACCTGCTACGGTGGTGGCTATGGGTTTTTCAAGAAAAACATGGCAGCCACAATCCAACGCCTCTAAGCTGTAGGGTTCATGAGTTTCTGGATAGGTGTTAATGCAAACGGCGTCGGGTTGTGTTGTCGCCAAGGCAGTGCTATAGGTATCAAATAGGGGATAGTTTTGGGCTAATTTTTTTTGCAGCAACTCCTTGCTAGCACCACGGGAGACCAATCCACAAATTTCAAAACCAGGATGATTTTCATATGCAATAGCATGGGAGCTTCCCATATTTCCACAGCCCACAACGAGCACGCGAATTTTTTCCATAAAAGAAGGATTAGTGTTAGTATAAAAAAGCGAGTACAATTCTATAGGTTAAATACACTCCTGTGATGGACCAAATCCACCATCTATTTTTCATATACCATTCCATAGGCTTTAATTTTTAGTTTTTACAAGGGCCCAAAGTCCAACGAAGTACTCCGGCATTAGTAGCTTCACAACTGTTTCCGTAGGTGATGTCATTACAGCCACATACTGGAGCATAAATTTTTATGCAAGGGGCTTCAGGGGTGATAGCATCTTCATCAATACAATCGTCGGATTTTTTTTCTTTACCGCACCCTAAAGTAAGGAAAATTAAAATGGCTATAGGACTGGGAAGGTGTTTGATCTTGAACAACATGGATGGGGTGCCTAAACATGAATAAAGACATGATTGTAATTACGCAACTGCAAACGAATTGATTTTGAAAGTAGGTTTTGGCTGCTGTGGGACTTAGACAGAAATAAAGCTTTAGTAGAATTTGATGCACTCGGTTTTTGAACCTTAAGTTTAAGACTAGTTAAAAACTGCTGGGTGGTCTTTAGGTCCTTATGGCCAAGTCCTAGGTTGATAGTGTTTAGGGACAACTTTTTTGAAACAGATAAATACGCATAGGTTTTTCGTGAAATTGAAAATGTAATGGGTTTCCCTAAATTGGCTTTTACAGCCCATTTTAGCAACTGAATATTATTTTCCTGCGTACTTTTTAAACGTGGAAATACCAACTTTGAATTTGGGCCTGGTTCTCCCAATAGGGCAATTGCATCAGGGGATAGTTTTAAACGAATTCCGTTTGCAGTGGGTCTTCCCGGCACATCCAAGAGCCATAATTTATTTTCATTTTGAATGTTAGCCCATTTTAATTTTTGGATTTCATGAAAGTACAGTCCGGTTTCTACAGCAAATAAAAAGCCATTTTTAAGGTCTTGATTACTACAAAATGTATTTTTAAGTTCTTGAATTTCAATAGATCTTAAATAACTCCTGTTATTTTTTGAAGGCGTTAACTTTGGTTGAAATTTAGGCACTGTTTTGAGCAGTCCCTCCTTTTTTGCGTGTCGCAGAAACCGAATAAATCGGCTAAAATAATTTTTAACTGTATTTGGGGCAAGCGGTTTTAATTCCCCGTTAGTACTCCCTTGAATCAAACTAGAAAGTACTTGTTCGCAAAAGGCCACATTGACATCTTTAAACTGCATTTCACGAGAACAAACCAACTCCAGTCGCTTTTGCAATCCACGCCAAAGTGCAATGTTACTTTTGTGTTGCTTTTGCGATCCAATGTAGGCTTCCAAATAGAGGAGTAAAGATGTATTAGATTTTCTCTTTTTAAAGTAGGGGTAGAGCCCAGTTTCTTGAAGTTCGCGTTCTTTTTTAAGCCTGATTTGTTCTGCCTGTTGTAAAATGGATTGTCGTACATCAGGTGAAATTGCATCTGCAGGGGCAATGTGTAGTGGTAAGGTTTCTCGTATGCGCTTGGCTTTCCGTGTTCCTTTTTCGTCCGTATAATACCCCAAAAACGTATCCAGACGCAGAGCGATAGTACCATTCTTTCTTTTCAGTTGACGAAGCTTTACGCGCATTTTTTGGAGTGATTCCCTAGCAGGAATCCTTTTTTTTCGTGTTAAAAAGAAGATTTGAATTTTAAAATTAATAAATGTTGTTCATACTGTCAAATCTTAATTGATTTTCAGTCAACTATTTCAACCTTATAAATAACTAGATAAATTTGCCTAACTTCAAATAAAATTAATTGACAATGACACAACCCACGTATTCCTGTTCCAAATGTGATATGCAGGTTAACGCACAATGTGCAAAATGTAACACACCACTTCAAAATGATTGGCTGTCCCTAGACGATGGAACTAAGGTTCAAATTTCCATTTGCCCCGATTGCTCAGGAAAAATTAAATCGCCCATGTGTTGTGGAGAAGACATGAGCTGTAGTGTTTAAACTTTTAACGTTTTGTTATGAAACTAAATCGAAATCAGTTCGTCTTATTTATATAGATCTTTTTTCATAAGTGATTGATTTGTTTTTAGTTGATCTAAAGTAACCCTCCCAGCATCTTGGGAGGGTTTTTTATAATCAAAAACTTGACACAGTGTCATTTTTTAGTATTTTTGCGCAGCAATTATACTTTTGATTTTAATTGGTTTATGGTTCTAGGCGCTCTGCGGAGCGCCTTTTTTATCGGGTATAGGCGGGGAGATTACAAGGAATAGGCGGCATTGGCTTTATGGCCTGTATTTTTTTGCTGCTGATAGTGCATATACGTAAATCCGCCATGGATGCTGTAAGCCCCAACTTCACCCTTTTTATTCAAGGCCAAATAAGCCACCTGAAAGTTAGGTTTCCCTTTTTGTTTTTCTAAAACACGTTGCACAGCCAGTTCACAAGCCTCTTGCGGTGTATGGCCTTGGCGCATGAATTCAACAATCAAAAAGCTACCTACGGTTTTCACTACTTCTTCTCCCATCCCAGTAGCAACTGCACCTCCTACATTATTATCCACAAACAAGCCCGAGCCGATGATAGGGGAGTCCCCAATGCGCCCTCTCATTTTGTAGGCAAGACCACTGGTGGTACAAACTCCTTCAATATTTCCGTTTTTATCCCGGCATAACATCCCAATAGTATCGTGGTTTTCTATGTTAATGATGGGTTGGTATTTTGCATTTTTCAGCCATTCCTTCCATCTTTTTTTACTTTCAGGAGTAAGTAATTCTTCCGTAGTGTAGCCTCGTTCTTTAGCAAATTGTAATGCTCCTTCACCTGCCAGCATTACATGTGGGGTGTGTTCCATAACATCATAAGCCAGAGCAGCAACATTTTTTACCTGTTCTACAGCGAGTACAGCCCCACAATTCCCTTGGTGGTTCATCACGCAAGCATCTAGGGTAACATGCCCCTCCCGATCTGGAGCACCTCCGTAACCCACCGTTGTATTTTTGGGGTTGTTTTCTTCTACTGCCACCCCTTCAATAGCAGCTTTAAGCGCGGTTTTTCCTGCTTCTAATGCAACTCCGGCTTTGGCGTTGGCAGCAGTGAAGTTCCAAGTGCAAACGGCAATAGGAGAAGTGTTTCCCTGTAGGGGTAGTGTTTTATGTGGCTGAAAAAACTGCGGTGCAATAAGTGGTGCCGATATTACTGCAGTACTTTTTTGAATAAAATCTCTTCTTTTCATGATTTTAAAGTATAAAATTTATACCAAACACCTACCTTTAAGTAAGTATTATGGAACTAGAAATTTGTGCTACCTCCCTAACATCTGTTCGCAATGCGGCACAAGCCGGAGCAAGTCGTGTAGAGTTGTGTTCGGGCTATGCCCTAGGAGGGCTTACCCCTTCATGGGGATTACTACAGTCTAGTGTGGCGCTAAAAACAATCCCTATTCATTGTTTAATTCGTCCACGAGAAGGAAACTTTTGTTATGCTCCAGACGAAGTGGCCACCATGTGTGAAGACATTCGCATGGCCCGTGAAGTAGGAGCTGCAGGAGTAGTAGTAGGGGCTTTAACACCAGAGGGTGCATTAGACCTTCCTGCTTTAGAGGCCATGATGGTTGAAGCCGTAGGGCTTGAACTGAGTTTTCATCGTGCGTTTGACGCAGTGCAGCATCCGGAAGAAGTGATCCAACAATTAGCGGCAATGGGGTTCCGTAGAATTTTAAGTACTGGGGCTGCTCCATCAGCATATGAGGGACTGGCCAAGCTAAAAGCATGGGAAACCGCAAGCCCAAAGGGACTTGCATTTCAACCCGGAGGGGGAGTAAACACTACGAACTGCAAGGCGTTTCAAGAAGCAGGCTTCAAGCACCTGCATTGTTCTGCCTTTACCCCAACAATTCCCTTAGACACCATAGATCCCAACGATCCCTTTGCACTACCCCCAGGAGGACATAGTGATTTTGAAACCATTAAAAAAATGGTTTCAATTTTGAAGATTCCTACCTAAGTATTTGTTAATACATCTTTACAAATTTTTCTTTCTTAAAAATCTTTATATATTGGAAACAATTTGGATTACCAATTAAAAATGTGATAGTGATTAAAAAACAGCATTATTCGTACTTACGATCATTGCGACCTTTTATTTAGAGGGATGCAATGATGAAAAAAAACAAAAAGCCTCAAATCATCCTAAAAGTCAAGTAATAACTACAACACCAAGTAAGGTCATACCTTTTTTTTAGCACTGGAATTTAATTTTAGGAGATGGTTCTAATGTCAGTCAGGCAATTGATTATGAGAAAAAGGATTTCTTTTACGCTTTAAACGACGGCGCTGATCATGATTTATTTACGTATGAACGTTTGGTGGGAAAACATTGTTCAGTTGGGCATTCCCGCACTAATTGTGCTGCTACCTATAGTAGTTGCAATAATTTTGGTTCGAAAGGAAAAGAAAAGCAGGAAGCAGTAAGTTCTTTTTTTACTACTCATTTAACTTTTTCAGTATCATTCAATTTTATCTTTAATTGGAAACCATAAAATAGTTATGGTTTAGTGATAGCACTATTTTCCTGATTTTTTATCTGATATATAATTTAATGTATTTATACTCAATTAACATAATCTACTGTAAATAATGAACTTGCATTTACAATTAGACATCTTTTGAGCATTTTTTGGTGGAATTCAGGCGTAATGCATGATGCCTTCCAGCCCTATGCATTCCAAAAAGAGCCAAGTATACATGGGGATGTTAAGCCTTGCGCTGCATTAGATGTGGTGTTTGCCAAAGCATTTTTAAGGGGGTATTGCCAGACTTTCTTATTTCCCAATACAAAAATTTGCAAAGATATTTCCTAAGAGCTCATCGGTACTAAAGGCTCCAGTGACTTCCCCTAAAGCATTTATAGCTACTTGTAAATCCACACTTACCAAATCTTCAGAAACCCCTTCTATTAAACTATTACGGGTTGTTTTAATGGCGCTTGCTGCGGTATTAAGTGCACTGTAGTGCCGTGCGTTGGTAACTACTATATCGGTACCTGTAGTGGTGTGTTTTACATCAGCAACCAGTATTTGTTGTAGTGCTTTTATTGTAGCGGTGTCACGAGTGGAAATAAAATGAAGCGGATAGTTTGGTTGGATATTCTCAAATTTGGCCCGTTGCGCTGCAGTTACCAAGTCTGTTTTGTTCCCTATTGCGAGTACGTTAAGCTCTGGCCTATCAATTGCTTTGATGGCGCTAATTACTTCGTCAGGGGATGCCGTACTACAATCAAACACATACAGCAGTAATTGTGCCTTTTTTACTTGTGCTAAGGCCCGTGCCACGCCCATTGCTTCAATACTGTCCTCAGTATCACGAATTCCGGCAGTGTCAATAAAGCGGAAGCGCACCCCATCAATAACAAGCGTATCTTCTATGCTATCGCGGGTAGTCCCTGCGATGTCCGACACTATGGCTTTATCCTCATTTAAAAAGGCATTGAGCAAGGAGGACTTGCCCGCATTGGGCTTTCCTGCGATAGCAACCGGAATACCTGTTTTAAGAACGCTGCCATAAGAAAAAGAAGCTACTAGGCTTTCAATTTTTTTAAGCAGTTGCTCTAAAAGTTCCAAGAGTTCTTTGCGGTCGGCAAATTCAACATCTTCTTCAGAGAAATCTAATTCTAGGGCCAGAAGGGAAGCAAAGTTGAGCAATTCTTGGCGCAGTTCTTGAATTTCTTTAGAATAGCCCCCACGCATTTGCTGTAGTGCCACTGTGTGGGCTGCTTTAGAATCTGAAGCGATAAGATCGGCCACGGCTTCGGCCTGACTCAGGTCCATTTTTTTATTCAAAAAGGCACGAAGAGTAAATTCTCCTGCCTGTGCGGGTACTGCACCATTGCGCAAGCACAGCTGAACGACTTCTTGCAAGATGTAGGAAGATCCGTGGCAAGAAAGTTCTACGACATTTTCTCCGGTAAAAGAGTTTGGAGCATTAAAACAGCAGAGGAGCACTTCGTCTAACAGGCGGCCATCTTCCTGCTGTAAGGTGCCAAAGGCGGTTTCCTTGGGGGCTAAGTCCAACAGCTTTTTCCCCGACTTGGCCTTAAAATAAGGGGCCAGTATTTGTTGGGCTTCTGGTCCCGAAAGGCGAATTATACCCAAGGCCCCAGCACCTGAGGGGGTAGCAATGGCCACTATGGTTCCCTGACTGATCATATTTGTGTTTCCTCGGTAAAGGTACGGCTTATTTGCACGCTATGTTAAGGCCTTATAGAAGGTAGCTCGGCGTTTGTGCTCCCGGTGCTCATAATTTTTCCACAACCGTTGGATGGCACCGTTCTCGACCAACTCTGGATTGGTTTCTACTTCTGTAATTCCGTGTTTGTTAAAGGTTTTTTGCAGTTCATTAAATATAATGGATGTTACTCCTTTGTTTTGGTAATCCGGGCGGATACCAATTAAATAAAGCGAAGCCCTTGAATTGTTTTTACGCGCGCGCATCAAATGGAAAAACCCAAAGGGATACAGGCTTCCATTGGCCTTTTTTAAGGCTGCTGTAAACGAGGGCATGGTTATGGCAAAGGCTACCAATTTTCCCGACGCATCGGCTATACATTTAATAAACTCAGGATGTACAAATTTTATGAATTGAGTTTTGTAATATTCAATTTGATAATTTTGGACTGGAACAAAGGTTTGCAACTTATCGTAGGTCTTTTGAAGTAAGTCAAACATCTCGTCCACATAGGGTAAAATTTCTGAAGTACTTTTAAAATTAATGTGCTTCAGCTTATAGCGTTGTACAATAAGCTCAGCAAAGCGTTTTACTTTTTCGGGAGAGTCTTCAAACGGTTTAATTTTCATTTCAAACTCCACCCATTCGGCTTGTTTTTTAAAGCCCATTTGCTTTAAATGTTCTGCATAGTAAGGGGCATTGTACCAGGTAATCATGGTGTTGGGCTCCTCAAAGCCCTTAATGAGCATACCGGCTTTATCTAAATTGGAAAAGCCCATTGGGCCTTCTATGGTATCAAATCCTTGTGCTTTGCCTATTTCAATTACTTTGTTTAGTAGTAAGGCACTTACTTCGGGATCGTCAATAACGTCAAACCAGCCAAAGCGGATGCGTTTTTTTTGGAGTTCTTTTACTTCTATCCAATTGATCAGTACGGCAATGCGCCCTACAATTTTTTCGCCCTTGAGGGCAAGAAAGTAGCGTGCTTCAGCATCTTTAAAAATAGGATTGGTTGCACGGTCCAAGGTGTAGCGTTCACTTTGATGCAATGGGGGAACATAGTAGGGGTTGTTGCGGTATAATGCTGGAGCAAATTTGATGAAACGCAGCAACTCCTTGGAGCTGGTAACTTCTTTGAGGTGTACGGTTTCCATAGCTTAGTTTCTTTTGGCTTTTCGAGCGCGTTTGCGCTCTTTCTTTGTGCTTTTACGCATGGTTTTTTTAAGCTTTCTTTCTTCTTTTTTTAATTTTTTTGCTTCGCGTTCTTCTCCGCTAATAAAGTCTTTGTGGAAGTCCAAACGATAGGACACCCCTGCATTTACAAAGAGTTGGTTGGGAGTTTTTTTGGTGTTGCTTCCCAGCGTAGCCTCCACTTGTATGTTGTTATTCACCAAATATGCAGCACCAACTCTAAAGAGATTATCTTCAATGGCCGAACTGTATATCCCTTGATGCTCAACATACACCGACCACAGGGGATGAAAGGTGTGGGTTAGGGTAAGGATATAGCTCATTTCGGGGCTATCGCTGAGAATTCTGTTGTAGTTCCAGTTGGTAACAAACACCCAGGTACCTAAAAAGTGACTTTGGGTAGCCAATGTAGTGCGCAAACTCACAGGAGTTTCTTGATCTGTAACTAGACCCAAGTTTTGATAGAATAGAGGGTTATAAAGGGTATTAAAAACATCACCATAGGAAAAGGGCCGTGTTTTTAGGGGATCGAGGTTGGCCCCGGCAGTCAGCGAAATAGCGGGGAGTAACTGCTTCAATTTAAAGCCATTGTTGGCCTTCCAACTGTAAATGTTTGCCTCATCGCCGTTTTTAAACGGATCATAAAAAAGAAACTTTAGGCCAATAAAGTTTTGGAGAAACCCTTTGCGCTTTGATACTATTGGAGCGTTGGCGAGGTGGTTTGTAAAGGTATCCCAGTAAAACGCTCCTTCATAAAGCAATTCCAATTGTTCCATTAAGAAGCCCCAACGAAGGGATAAAAAACTAAGTAAACCTTCGGAAGTACTGTTGTTGTAGCCCGAATGGCGGTAGGATCGAAAGGCAAGTCCGGTTTCCATTTGCACTACATTTTTCCCCACTGCAAAGGCACCCACAGACATCCCGGGACGATTGGAGTTGATTTGATCGGTATACTGTCCACGAAGGGATTGTAGTCCACAAAAAAGCAGTACAGTTACACAAAACTGCAGTGTAAAGGGGGGTCTGAGGACGCGGTGTATATTTTTCTTTAGGGAAGTGAAATGCAACTACAAATTCTTTACATTTGGTATTAACCAAAGGTATAATAATTGTTAGGATTGCTGAAATTTTTTCTATTCCTCCTCTTAGGAATTTATCTGTTGCGTTTCGCAATGCCCTACCTGTTAAAATATATGCTACAGCGGATGGCAAAAAAGATGCAAAACCCACCGCCACAACCGCCCCCCTCATCAAACAAAACAACGGCATCAGATTTTGGTGAATATGTTGACTATGAAGAACTTGATGACTAATTTTTCGTTACGCCAGTGGACCCCACAGCTAATTGCGGTACTTCTTTTTAGTGCTGCGGCACTAGGGTTTTACTATCCTGTACTTTCAGGAAAAATAATGCTGCAATCCGACATTCAGCAGTACGAAGGGATGGCCCGCCAACTTAAAGAACATCGGGAAGCTACTGGTGAGGAACTCTACTGGATTGACAATGCCTTTGGCGGGATGCCTACCTATCAGTTAGGGGTAAAATACCCATTGGATATTTTAGCTCCAGTATATCAGCTTACCCGAATTTTTCCACGTCCTGCACACCTCCTTTTTTTATACCTCTTGTGCACCTATTGCTTGCTGTTGGTGTTACAGCTTCCCTGGCGAACGGCCCTAATAGGTGCCGCAGGGTTTGGTTTTTCTACCTACCTATTAATTATCCTTCAAGTAGGGCATAACACCAAAGCAGAAGCCATTGCGTATATGCCTCTGGTATTGGCAGGTTGGTTTTTAATTTTTCAAGGAAAGAAAGGCTGGGGATGGTTGCTCAGTGTGCTGGCCTTAGGCATGCAAATTCGTGCCAACCACTATCAAATGACCTACTATCTCCTTTTTCTTTTGGGGTGTTTTGTAGTGGTCTATGCCATTGCCGCCTACCGTCAAAAACAACTGCTAAAATTCATGAAACAACTAGCGCTTTTCGCTAGTGCGGGGGTCTTGGCATTAGGACTCAATGCAACACCTTTGTTGGCTACAGCAGAATACAGCAGCTATAGTACTCGCGGCCCTAGTCCCTTAAAAATGACTGTTGAAGGCACCCCTAAAACTACCGTTTCGGGCCTTGATTTTGAGTACATTACCCAATACAGCTATGGGATCTTTGAGAGTCTTAGCCTCCTTGTGCCCCGCGTGCAGGGGGGTGGTTCTCGAGAAGCTGTAGGAACCACCTCTGATCTCTATCAATTTCTAGTGCGTCAGGGTGTACCTGCTCCGCAGGCAGCAAATTTTGTTGAAGCCGTTCCCTTGTATTGGGGAGACCAGCCCATTTTGGAAGCTCCTGCTTACATTGGCGTGAGTATTGTTTTCCTTGCCTTTATTGCTTTATTTACTTTAAAAGGGCGTAAACGCAACGCGCTCCTAGCAGCAATAGTAGTCTCCTTGCTTTTGTCATGGGGAAAAAACGTAGCGGGGTTTACCGCTTTTATGATCGATTACTTTCCCTTGTATGACAAATTTAGAGCAGTCTCTTCGGCTCAGGTGATACTGGAACTCTGTTTCCCTGTACTGGCAATGCTAGGGTTACACAAATGGACCAAAACAGCACCAATTACAACAGCACAATGGTTGCGATACAGTTCTTATTTTATTGGTGGTTTGGTTGTTTTATTGCTCAGCAAAAGTGCACTTAGTTTTCGTGGTCCTATGGATGGCTATTTACAAGAAGCCTACGGCCCCGAACTTTTTGAATTAATTTTGCAAACACGTAAAGAAGTATTTTCAACAGATGTTTTACGTGCAATAGGTATTAGTGTGGTATTGAGTGGATTAGGAGGGGCATTGTTAGCCAAAAAATTAAAGCCTACACAGTTCACGTTGGTAGTACTGGCCGTGGTGCTTTTTGATTTACTAAGCGTAGGAGAACGGTACATCCATCGCGATCAATTCCTTAGTCCACGTGTAGTACAACAGCAATGGCGTCCCACCAATGCCAATGCAATAATCTTGCAAGACACTACCCGATATCGAGTATATGAGCCTTCCTTGCGTTTAAGCGGGGCACGAACAGCCTATTTCCACAATGCCATTGGGGGCTACCACGGTGCCAAAATTGGGCGTTTTCAAGAGGCCTATGATTATTTCGTAAGCCAACAGTGGTCTGGCTTTTTGAATATGTTAAACACAAAATATGTGATCTATGAGGAAGATGACGGCGCAGCACAGGCCCTCATCAATCCCGAAGCTTTAGGCCCGGTGTGGTTGGTAGACCGAATTGTGCCAGCAGAGGATGCCGATGCACTATTGCAAAACCTAAAAACCTTAGCCCTGCCAGAGGAAGCTTTAGTACTGCAAAAAGATGCCGCTCGTATTCCTTCACTTCCAGCACAACGTGATACCCTGGCGCGTATGGAGCTGAAATCGGCGCATCCACAGCGGTTAGTATATGATTTTGAGAGCACAACGGCTCAATTCGCTGTTTTTTCAGAAATTTATTATCCCAAAGGGTGGCAGGCTTTTATAGATGGGAAATCGGTAGCGCATTATCCTGTAAATTACATCCTGAGGGGATTGCCCTTAGAAAAAGGGAAGCACGAGGTGGTTTTTGAATTTCGCCCTTCTTTCCTTACCCTTGGAACCACACTTCGAGGTGGAGCAGCCCTACTTTTGATTTTGGTTTTTGCTGGAGTTGTACGTAAAGAATTCAAAAACAGCTAGTATGGGTGGCATTGCCAAACAGTCTTTTTCTAACTTAATCAGTATTGCGCTGGCATTTTTGCTGGGGGCAATTAACACCGTGGTGTTGTACCCTATGTTTTTGGGAAGTACGCGCCAAGGCTTGGTGGTAGCCATTTTAGCCCTTTCCAATTTGGTACAGCCTTTGCTCTCCATGGGGATGCAACATGCCGTGGTTAAGTTCTATTCTTCCTATGATAAAAAAAACGACCGCGATGCACTACTAACGGCTGCAGTGGTGTTTCCCTTAGGCATAATTTTATTTTCGAGTCTCATTTTTTGGTGGCAGTATGATGCTATTGTAGCACTTGTGGCATCAACTAACCCCGATATGGGGCGCTACGCTTTTATGATTTTACTAATTGCTATAGCTACAGCCTTGTTTGAAATTTTCTACAATTGGCTACGCGTGCAATACACCACTGTTTTTGGAAATTTCTTAAAAGAATTTTATCCCCGGGCTTTAATTGGGCTTCTCATTGGGGCTTATGCCCTAGAATACATTGATTTTGACGGGTTTTTCTATGCACTGTTGTTGGGGTACTACTTGCGTTTGGCCATAATCATAGGGTATAATTTGGTGGTGTATCGGCCAAGTTTCCGTTTGCAACTCCCTGCTGGATTTCAAAAGGTGTTGGTGTATAGTTTGTGGATACTTTTAGCTGGGGTAGCCTCTAGCTTTTTGTTGGATATTGACAAATCTATGTTGTCCAATCTAATGCCAGTAGAAATGGTAGCCTATTACAGTGTGGCATTGTTTATTGCCACAGTAGTTGAGCTTCCCGGCCGTGCCATGTTTCAAATTGTTAGTCCCATGGTAGCTGCAGCCATCAATAATAACGACGCAAATCGTCTTAAACAGTTACTTCATAAAAGTGCCACTAATCTATTGTTAGTCAGTGGTTTGTTTTTTCTTCTTATTAATTTAAATCTCACTGATTTCTATTTGTTTATCGAGCAACCAGAATACCAGGTGGCATTTCTTGTGGTAGGTTTAATTTCTGTTGGAAAATTATTCAGCATGTCTATGGGGTGCATTAATATGATTATAAGCAATTCCTCGTATTACCGCTATGTGATGTTTTTTTCTATGTTTGCTGCTCTTTTGGCCGTAGGCCTTAATTTGGTTTTAATTCCTAAGATTGGATTGTTAGGCGCAGCCTATGCAACACTTGCTGTTATGGTGCTCACCAATGCGTTAAAAATTGGTGTGGTGTATTTTTATTTTAAAATTCATCCCTACAGCAAGCAAACCCTTCTGCAGTTACTTTTAATTGGGGTGCTGTTTGTTGTTTTTCAATGGATTCCTTTTCAGTTAGGGCCATTTTGGGGAATACTCCTTCGAACTGTAGCTATAGGGGTGCTGTATATGGTGTTGGCGTATTGGCTTGGTCTCTTACAGGAACTACTTGCTTTTGCTCGCCGCCTAGGACGCAACTTCCTTTAGTTTGGCTTGCAGGTAATGTCCCGTATGTGATGCTGCCAGCGCACAAATTTCCTCTGGCGTACCTTCTCCTACCAAATGGCCACCATTTTTCCCTGCTTCGGGACCCAGTTCAATAACGTGATCGGCGCATTTAATCAATTCTAAATTATGCTCTACTACCAGTAGGGTGTGTCCTTGAGAAATGAGCATTTGAAAGGCTGCAAGGAGCTTGTTGATATCGTGAAAGTGAAGGCCTGTAGTGGGTTCGTCAAAAATGAAGAACACCTTTTCTTTGGTGACCCCCTTGCTGATAAATGAAGCGAGTTTTATGCGTTGGGCTTCTCCTCCCGAAAGGGTGGCAGAGGACTGCCCCAAGGCTACATAGCCCAAACCTACGGCTTGTAGGGGGTGGAGTCTGGTGACCAATCGCTTTTCGTTGTGCTTTTCGAAAAGTGCAATAGCTTCATCTACGCTCAAACGCAACAAATCGTCTATGGAATGATTTTGATATTTGATTTCGAGGATGTTTTTCTTAAAACGCTTGCCTTTGCATTGCTCGCATTCTAAGACCACATCGGCCATAAACTGCATTTCTATGGTAGTAGTGCCATCTCCCTTACAGGTGTCGCAGCGGCCCCCATCGACATTAAAGGAAAAATGCTTGGGTTGCAAGCCTCGTTGCTTGGCTAGGGGTTGTTTGGCAAACAAAGCACGAATGTCGTCGTAGGCTTTGATGTAGGTAGTAGGGTTGGAGCGTGAGGAACGTCCAATAGGGTTTTGATCAATGAATTCTACCGCTTTAAGCTTTTCCAAAGAACCTTCGATTCCAGAAAAATCTCCAGGCTTATCATTGTAAATGCCCATTTCCCGTTGTAGGGCAGGGTACACAATTTTCTTTACCAGCGTCGATTTCCCACTTCCAGATACTCCGGTAACTACGCTAAGGCAGCCTAGGGGGATGGAGATGTCTATATTCTTTAAGTTGTTTTCACGCGCTCCAAGAATATTTAGGTGTCCCGTGGAGGTTTTGCGTTTTTCGGGCAGCGCAATTTTTAAATCCTGATTGAGGTATTTTGCCGTTAAGGAGTTGGATTGCAGCAATTCTTTAAAGTTGCCTTCAGCCACAACAGTCCCTCCATTGACACCAGCTTCGGGCCCAATATCCACAATTTTATCTGCTGCGCGAATTATTTCTTCATCGTGCTCCACTACGATAACGGTGTTTCCAAGGTCTCTAAGGCGTTCCAGTACCCCAATTAAGCGCTGATTGTCCCTTGAGTGCAAACCAATGGAAGGCTCGTCCAAAATGTACATGGAGCCTACCAAACTACTTCCCAAAGAAGTCGCCAGGTTGATGCGTTGGGATTCCCCACCTGAAAGGGTATTCGATTTTCGGTTGAGGGTCAAATACCCTAAACCTACTTCTTGCATAAAAGCAATACGACTGTTGATTTCTTTTAACAGGCGTTCGGCAATTTGTTGATCGTGTGAACTCAATTGGAGTCCGTTAAAGAATTCTGCCAGCTCGTCTAAACTGTACTCCAAAAGTTCCGGCAAATGCACCCCTGCAATTTTCACATACTGTGCTTCTTTACGGAGACGACTGCCGTTACAGGCATCACAACGGGTTTTCCCTCTATAGCGGGAAAGCAGTACACGATTTTGGATTTTATAGTTTTTGGCTTCAATTCGCTTAAAGAAAGCATTGATGCCTGTGAAATAGCTATTTCCCTCCCAAAGGAGTGTTTGCTGCTCAGCGCTTAGCTCGTGATAGGGTTTGTGAATGGGGAAATCAAATTTATAGGCGTTGTCCACAAGGGTTTTATAGTACTTTCGCAAACCTGTACCCCGCCAGGGTGCAATGGCATCATCATAAACAGAACGGCTTTTGTCAGGGATCACCAAATCGGTGTCTATGCCTATGATGTCGCCAAAGCCTTCACACTTTTTACAGGCCCCATGGGGGTTGCTAAAGCTAAACAAATGCACATTGGGGGTTAAAAACTGCATCCCATCGCGTTCAAAACTATTAGAAAAGGGGAGGCGTTCCTCAGTGTCGAGATCTAACAAGGAACAACTGCCTTTGCCTTCGTAAAACGCAAGCTCAACAGCATCAGAAAGGCGATGGAAAAAATCGGTGTCGTGACGAATAATTAAACGGTCAACCACCAACTCAAATGGAGCAGTAGGGGGCGTTTCGGTTTGGTCTAAACGAAGTATTTTTCCCTCGCTGTATATTCTGGAAAATCCCTGTTGGCGTATGATATTAAAGACTTCCTCTGGGGTTCTTTCAGGGATGTTAAGGACAGGGGCCAATAGCAGCATTTTTTTACGCTCTGGAAATTTTTTTGTGGCAGCAATAACATCGGAAACACTGTCTTTTTTTACTTCTTCTCCAGAAACGGGGGAGTAGGTTTTTCCTATTCGGGCGAACAATAATTTGATGTAGTCATAGATTTCCGTTCGGGTTCCCACAGTGGATCTGGGATTTGCTGTATTCACCTTTTGCTCTACTGCAATTGCAGGGGCAATTCCTTTTATTTGATCTACCTTGGGTTTGCTTAAACGCCCCATAAACTGACGCGCATAAGAAGAAAGACTTTCCACATACCGCCGTTGCCCTTCCGCATATAGGGTATCGAAGGCTAAAGAAGTTTTTCCCGATCCCGATAGCCCCGTAATTACAATTAACTGATTTCGGGGGAGGGCTAAATCGATTCCCTTGAGGTTGTGCAGTCGAGCCCCTTGGATGATTATAAAGTCCTTCGGATTATACGCTTCAATCTTTTTCATAAAATGCAAGTGGTAAAAATACTTCTTTAGCTTGGAAATTGATAGCCAAATTCCTAAAAAAGAGGAGATTTTGCTAGGAATGTGAAATAATCGTATATTTGTTTCAAACACAAATGCTTATAACAAACAATTACTTTTAATTATAACGTAAGTTTCATCGCCTCAAGAGGCTTTAAAAGTAATTGTATGGACACAACTCTTTCATCATCTACTACTGACGCACAGCTTGTATCTGCTTACATAGAAGGCAGCGAAAAAGCTTTAAAACAGTTGATTGACAAGCACCAGCAGCGAATTTTTAATTTTATTCTTTCTAAAATTCACGACCGTGAAATTTCGGAAGATATCTTTCAGGAAACCTTTTTTAAGGTAATAAACACGCTGAAAAAGGGCCACTACAACGAAGAAGGCAAGTTTTTGCCCTGGGTGATGCGTATTGCTCACAATTTGGTAATTGACTTTTTTAGAAAGAACAATCGTATTCCATTGTTTGAAAACACGGATGAATTTGATATTTTTCAATTTATAGGTGATGGTGCTGTTAATGCAGAAGAAGCATTAATCGAAGAACAAATTAACGAAGATATACAGCGCCTTATACTTGAATTACCTGAAGATCAACGCGAAGTACTAATGATGCGTATTTATCGTGACATGAGCTTTAAGGAAATTGCAGAAAACACTGGTGTTAGTATAAATACTGCCCTGGGGCGTATGCGTTATGCCGTCATTAACCTTAGAAAATTAATTGAAAGCAACCAAATCACACTTTTGGTGGATAATAGGCAATAAGTTTCTTGTAACGACGTTATAATAGCGTGAAAAACAATTACTCGAAACGCAATAATTCCCCGCAACAACCACAACAGCTTCCAAGAAAGTTGGTTATTGATCGCATTTTAGCGTTTTCTAAAGCGCTTGAAAACGAAAAAGTGTCTCAGTCTAAAACTTCTAATTAGCGTTTACACCTTGTTTTTTTAAAACACTTTTCCGCCCCACTTTTAGGGTAATTTCGTCGTTTTCAATGGCCCACCCACGTGCCGGGCAATATTCCCTGCCATACCATATGATTTGAAGGTGTAAATCATTCCAACATTCTTTTGGAAATAGGCGTTTCGCATCCCGTTCAGTTTGAACTACATTCTTCCCATTGGAAAGCCCCCAGCGGTAGAGCAACCGGTGAATATGTGTATCTACAGGAAAAGCGGGGACACCAAATGCCTGAGCCATCACTACACTGGCGGTTTTATGGCCTACTGCGGGTAAAGCTTCTAGCGCTTCGAAACTTTGAGGAACCTGCCCACCGTGTTCGTTGATTAAAATATGCGAAAGCTCATAAATTCCTTTTGACTTCATGGGGGAAAGCCCCACGGGTTTAATGATTTCTCTAATCGTAGGAATGTCCAGTTGAATCATTTCTTCGGGAGTTTTGGCAACTGCAAAAAGCTTTGGTGTAATTTTATTTACCCGTACATCGGTACTTTGTGCAGATAGTAGCACTGCAATAAGCAGGGTGTAAGGATCCGTATGATCTAGTGGAATAGGGATTTCAGGATACAGCCGATCCAGTGTTTCTATGATGTAGGCTACTTTTTCTTTTTTTGTCATACAGAAATTTTAGATTTGTAAACTAAATAAAATATCTATGAAAACATTAAAAATTGGAGATAAGGTGCCCGCCTTTAGTGGGACTACTCACGACGGGGCTGCATTTTCTTCTGACTCCTTTTTAGAACAAGCCTACATCGTGTTCTTTTATCCTAAAGCCAATACTCCTGGATGTACAGCAGAAGCCTGTAACCTAAGAGATCACTACAAGGAACTGCAAGACTTAGGCTATCAGATTTTGGGGGTGAGCGCTGATACAGAGCGTCAACAAAAAAACTTTGCCGACAAATTTGATTTCCCTTACCCTTTATTGGCTGATACCGAAAAACAAGCCATTGAAGCCTTTGGCGTTTGGGGGCCTAAAAAGTTTATGGGTCGCGAGTATGACGGAATACACCGGATGACCTTTGTAGTGAATGCCGAGGGAGTGGTTACGCACGTTATAGAAAAAGTAAAAACTAAGGAACACGCAGCGCAGCTACTGGAAGTACTTTAGTTGGCAGCTTTTTCTTTAACTTTTTTATAGCCAAACATTTCATATTCCTTAATCAACTCAGCAATTCCTTTGGGGAGACTTTCTTCCCATCCACTAACATTATTGCTGATTTTTTGAAGGATTTCTCTGGAGAAGATGGATAGGTATTTCTTTTCGAAATCAAAAATATCCACCACCTTACCGTTGTATTTGAAGAATTTGTAAAATTCTTTCATCCTTGGATGTAGTTTCAGGTTATTGCTGTTGATAATTTCACCTGTTTCTGCATCTTGAGTGGGGTAGAGGTACACTTTTAAATTGTTGTAAAACATCTTTCCAAAGGCTTCCAAAATCCCACCGCTTAGATCGGTGTAGTAATCTTCCTTAAAAATCTCCAAAAAGTTAGACACCCCCATTGTTAGGGCTGTTTGTTTTTTGGTATAGTCTGCAAAATAATCCACCAAACGGTAGTACTCTTTAAAATTGGATATCATTACTGTATGCCCTAAACTACACAGGAGTCGTGCACGATCCATAAAATCTTTTTCATCCAACTCGCCCTGCGACATCAGGTTAGAAAGGGTGATTTCAAAGATGCACACCGTGTGTTTTTCGTTCACGTTAGGTTCTTGAAGGAAGATATTATAGGACTTTTCAAACATATCCACATTAACCTTAGTTACCGGACGAAAGCTTCCTCTGAGGGCCAATATGTTTTTTTTGTACAATAAACGCGCAGGAAGTATGTTGTCCCCTGAAGCATCAAACATCACGGCCTGGGTCATTCCGTTTTTAATCAATTGTAAACTAATCAGGCGGTTATCTACCTGCTTAAATAGGGGGCCAGAAAAGTTAATAGTGTCAATTTCAATGGCATCCTTGTCGATATGATCGTACAGATAACGGAGCAGTTTGTTGGGGTCCTGGTGCTTGTAAAAGGCACCGTATATTAAATTTACGCCCACATGCCCCATCACCTCCTGTTGCAAGCGCGCTTCGGTTTGGTGAAAACGAACGTGAAGAATAATTTCACTGTAGGGGGTGTTGGGTTCTACCTGAAAACGAATACCCATCCAACCGTGACCTTTATACTTTTTAGCAAAGTCAATGGTAGCTACCGTATTGGCAAGGGTAAAAAACAGGCGTTCTGATTGGGTTTCCTCGGGGATACGCTTTTCAAGCAAACGCATTTCGTGGTCGAGCATATGTTCCAAACGGGTTTCGGTAACATAACGGCCGTCTTCTTCTTCCCCATAAATGTTGTCGCTAAAGTGCTTGTCGTAGGCACTAATGGTTTTTGCAATGGTTCCCGAAGCCCCACCCACTCTAAAAAAGTGCCTGGCAACTTCTTGGCCGGCACCAATTTCGGCAAAGGTGCCGTAAATGTTTTTATTAAGGTTAATGCGAAGGGCTTTTTGCTCTATAGAAGGAACGTTTTCAAAGGACGGATCTCCGGAAAGGTAGGCACTCATTCAAACTGTGTTTTATCAAAGGTAGTATATGTTTTATTGCTGCACAAGCATTATATTTGATTCCATCCATGTTACAAATATGTTTTCTCGGTACCGGTACTTCTCAGGGCGTTCCTGTAATTGGCAGTTCACATCCTGTCTGTCAAAGTAAAGATCCTAAGGATCATCGCCTCAGAGTGTCCATTTCCATTTCCTGGGAAGAGGGTGGAGTAGTTATCGACTGTGGCCCCGATTTTCGACAACAATTATTGCGCCAACCCATTACAGAACTAAGCGCGTTATTGTTTACCCACGAACACGCAGACCATACCGCAGGACTAGATGATATTCGGCCGTTTTATTTTCGTCAGGGGCCTATAGCTGTTTATGCTGACACCTTAGTGGAAAAGGCCTTAAAGCAACGTTTTGCTTATTTTTTTGAAACTGAAAATCGCTACCCTGGGGTACCCGAACTATTTTTACACTCCATTGATAAAACCACTGCTTTTGAGGTCAAGGGCAAGCGGTTTATTCCCATTGAAGTATTGCATGGGAAGCTGCCTGTTTTGGGTTTTCGCGTAGATGACTTTGCCTATTTAACCGATGTGAAAACCATAGCAAAAGCCGAAAAAGAAAAACTTCAGGGCCTAGAAGTTTTGGTGGTAAATGCCCTGCGAAAAGAACCCCATCCTACGCATTTAAATCTCGAAGAAGCGCTTGCCCTGGTAGCAGAACTCCAACCCAAACGCACCTATTTTACCCACATCAGTCATCGCATGGGCTTTTATGAAGAAGTTTCTAAAACCCTCCCCGAAAATGTATTTTTAGCCTACGATACCCTCACCATTCACGTTTAAAACACGCTTCCTATGAAAAAGAACATCACCTTATACCTTTTTGTATTTACTTTACTCATCCTCATTTTTCAATTGGTGAATTCTAATAAAGTGCTGCAGGCACAAGATGCAAAGCTTGGCGATGCACTAAAAAATGCTTCCCAGTTCCAAGAAGAACTTCAAGATGTGCAAGCACGTTTGGAGGATGAAGTATATTTTTCACTACCTCAAAATGAAGGGGCAGGGCGTTTTTTTCCCAATGCGGATTTAGAAGCCTTGCAAACTCAAGTAGAAAGTGCTGTGTATGATCTCAATGTTAAAAAAGGAAATAATCCATTGATTCCATATGCTGGTATGGACGGTAGGTTCTTTTTTAACAAAGTAAAAGTGTTAAATCATAAATGGTTAGTGGCAGATTTCTCTGATGGTACCCACTGGGGCGAGGTTTTAGTGGCCTACACCATCACTGCAGAGGGCACAATCACATTTAACACCATTGCTCATTTATTGTATCCCTTAGAGGAATAGCAACCTACTATTAACGCATAAAAAAAACCCTCCACTGGAGGGTTTTATGTTTTGTGATATGTTGTGATTATTGGACAGTATATACCAGTTCGAGCGTAATTGGATTGTACATTTTACGAGCTTCTGAAGTAATTTCAAATATTTTTTGAGAAGCAAAATCTTGTGGCATATCCATCGATTTACCTTCAATGCCAATATTCCAAGCGGCATGTGTGGTGTTGTTAATCGCATTCTCACTTCGATCAATAATCTTAGTAAAGGCCCACCATCTGTGGTTGCCTTTCATTACATTATTGGCAAATACTTTTTGGTAAAACGCTGTTTCATACTGCTCATAATCGTCCTTTAACTGCTGCATGGGCGCTAATACCATTTTTTCACCAGGCTTTAAATCTCCTCCAGTAAAAGGGGTTTGTGCTAGCATTTGATGCACATACGTTCGTCGTTCTTTGTTCACGTCTTTCGCCAGCATGCGGTCAATTTTTCGGGAACTAATTTTTCCTCTAAACTTTCTTTTAATCGTGTTTACTATAGCTTCAAAGCCTTCCGTGGTGTAGCTAGCGTTTTGCTTTTCCATGGCCTCCATTGTAGGATAGGATTCAATGATTAAATAGTCAGGGGTTCTGCTGGCTTCAATTTTGTCGTCATACCCCGCAGGGTCAATTTTCCAAACGGACCAGCCCGACTTTAAACCTTGTTTAACGGTTTCTTCATGATAGGCTTGCCAAAGCATTTCGATGTCTAAATAGGCCTGCTCCATGCCGTCATTAAGAGTAACGAAAATTGTGGAAGCATACTGTCCATTGGCAATACCACTGCACAAAAAGAGTACAGATAAAAGGATTTTTTTCATTTGAATTAGTTTATGGTTCACCACTAAAATACAATTTTTCAGGAACTTGATTTCGCAACCTTCACTACTTATGCGTTTAATTGTTCGACAAGAATTGCCTAAATTGAAGAGCAATAGAGGTGGTAACCCTCTTTAGTGGCTATTTTAAAAATTGAATTTATGCGAACACTTTTTTCCTTGCCCTCCTTTCTGCCTGCTTTAGCGGTGACTTTGTTCACCCTAACATCCAGTACCGCTCTACAGGGCCAGCAGGGCTATCAGCCCAGTCCAGAAAATTTAGAGGCCCGGGCGTGGTTTCAAGAAGCGCGTTTTGGTCTTTTTGTGCATTGGGGGGTCTACAGCATTTTAGGGGATGGCGAATGGGTTATGAACAATCAAAATATCAGTAAATCCGAATATGAAAAACTCCCACAGTTTTTTAATCCCATTGCATTCGACCCCAATGAATGGGTTGCAATGGTAAAACGAGCAGGAATGAAATACATTACCATCACTAGCCGGCATCACGATGGTTTTTCCATGTTCGATTCTAAAATTACCGACTACGACATCGTAGATGCAAGCCCCTATGGAAAGGATATTCTAAAACAGCTTGCAGCAGCGTGTCATCGTGAGGGTATAAAACTCTTTTTCTATTATTCTTTGTTGGACTGGAACCGCGATGATTACTACCCCAGAGGGCGCACCGGAACCGGTATTACTGGGCGTGGAACGGGCGAATGGGAAGAGTATATCGCCTTTATGAAAGCCCAACTCACAGAATTGCTCACCAATTATGGGCCCATAGGTGGGATTTGGTTTGATGGCGATTGGGATCAAAAAGAGTGGGACGGAAAACATTTTGGCAAGTTAAAGGTCAATTGGCATTACGACGAACTCTACAGTTTAATTCATAAGTTGCAGCCTCAAGCCCTGGTGGGGAACAACCATCATTTGGCAGTTATTGAAGGAGAGGATTTTCAAATGTTTGAAAAAGATTTACCAGGAAAAAACACCACCGGCTGGGGAACACCATCGGATCAAATAGGTAGTGTCCCCCTGGAAGTTTGTGAAACCATCAACGGGTCTTGGGGCTTTAATCTTCAGGATCGCAGGCACAAGTCGAAAAAAGAACTGGTGCAGTATTTGGTGAAAGCAGCGGGTTACGGCAGTAATCTGTTGCTCAATGTGGGGCCTATGCCCAATGGAAAAATTCAAGAAGAACATGTGCAATCCCTACACGAAATGGGGGACTGGTTGAAGGACTATGGAAAAACTATTTATGCCACCCAGCGGGGTCCCATAGACCCTAATGATCGGTTTGTGACCACCCAAAAGGGGAAAACTGTGTACCTGCACCTGATAGATGAAAAAGCAATCTACTTGCACTTGGATCCGGTTCCTGTAGCCATAAAATCCATCCGGCATTTTAAAACTGGAAAACCCTTAGACTATAAAAAAAATGATTTGGGCATCACCATAGATCTCAGTAAGGTGGACAAGGACCCCATAACCACTGTGATTCAAATTGATTTATTATGAGCGTAGTACAAACTTCTACTTTAAAGAGAACAAGACCTAGTGTAAAAACTCAGCTTCAATGGATTTTATGGGGGGTCGTGTTCGGTGTTCTAATGACAAGTTGTTCAACATCACAAGAACAATCTACTCCTAACATAATCTACATTTTTGCAGATGATTTAGGGTATGGGGAGTTGGGTGCCTATGGTCAGAAAAAAATAAAAACACCCCATTTAGATCAATTGGCAGCTGGCGGGATGCGCTTTACTCAACATTATACCGGAGCACCCGTGTGTGCTCCCTCACGTTATATGCTGATGACAGGAACTCATGCTGGGCATGCTTACATTCGCGGGAATTATGAATTGGGACAATTTGCAGATACTGCCGAAGGCGGACAAATGCCCATACCAGAGCATACCCCTACCATTGCCAAAACGTTAAAAGCGTCGGGCTACACAACCGCAATGATCGGGAAATGGGGTCTCGGAATGGGGGATACCACTGGAAGTCCAAACCTCCAGGGTTTTGATTACTACTACGGCTATTTAGACCAAAAGCAAGCGCACAATTATTACCCCACCCATCTTTGGGAAAATGATACGCTAGCACCGCTAGAGAACCCTTACTTCTTGGTACACACTCCCATAGCGCCCAACAGTCCACCCGAAGCCTTTGAGCAATTTAAAGGCAAGGATTATGCCCCAGATCGCATGCTCGACAAAGCGCTTTCATTTATTGATAAACAGTCTCAGGAAAGTCCTTTTTTCCTCTATTATCCGTCACCAATACCACATGTTTCTCTACAGGTGCCCGATTCCCTTGTGGCGGCCTATGCAGGCCAATTTGAAGAAACACCCTATTATGGGAATCGAGGTTATACCGCCCACGAGACACCCAATGCGGCCTATGCTGCCATGATTACCCATTTGGATTACGAGGTGGGAAAAATTTGGGAAGCAGTAAAAGCTAAAGGGCTAGAAGAAAATACCATTATCTTTTTTTCTAGCGACAATGGCCCCACCTTTGCAGGGGGGGTAGACGCTTCGTATTTCAATAGTACTGCTGGACTGCGCGGACTTAAAATGGATGTGTATGAGGGAGGAATTCGAATTCCATTTATTGCCTATTGGAAAGGGAAAATTGCCCCTGGGAGCACTTCTTCATTAGTGTCTGGGCAGTGGGATATGTTTAACACTATGGCGCAATTGGCAGGAAGTAACGCTATCAGCCCCGATGGCGTATCCCTTGTTCCTGAGCTTTTGGGCGTAGGGAAACAACAGCAGCACGACTATATTTACTTTGAATATCCCGAAAAGCGTGGGCAGGTAGCCTTACGCAAAGGTGACTGGAAAGCTGTAAAAGTGAATATGAAAACTAATCCCAACGCCATCTGGGAGCTCTACAACCTAAAATCGGATCTCTATGAGGAACAGGATGTTGCTGCAGCACATCCTAAAATAATTCGTCAAATGGACTCTTTACAACTATTGGCACACCGACACCCTCACATCCGCGATTGGGAATTCATTGATCCTAAATTTAAAAAACGCTGAACCTAAATGAGAACATTTCTTACATCCTTGGGGCTGCTTACAGCAGTTGTATTGTTGTCCTCTTGCAACCAAAAAACCGCTCCACCAGCACCCATAGGCCCTCTTCCTAACGATGCTCAACTGGCCTGGCAACAGCTGGAATACTATGGTTTTATTCACTTCAACATGAACACCTTTACCAACAAAGAGTGGGGCTATGGAGACGAAAAACCAGCACAATTTAATCCTACTGCTTTGGACACCCGGCAATGGGCCCGAATTGCGAAGCAAGCTGGCATGAAAGGCTTAATCATTACCGCCAAACACCACGATGGATTTTGCTTGTGGCCCAGTGCGTATACCGAGCATTCAGTAAAAAACAGTCCCTGGCAAAATGGGGAAGGGGATATAATCCGCGAACTCGCTGCGGCCTGCAAGGAATTTGATCTAAAATTTGGGGTATATCTTTCCCCATGGGATCGCAATCACCCCGACTATGGTACGGAGGCGTACATTACCTACTACTGCAATCAGTTAACAGAACTACTGAGCAATTACGGCCCAATTTTTGAAGTATGGTTTGATGGAGCCAACGGAGGCGATGGCTATTACGGGGGTGCCAACGAGGAACGCCGGGTAGATAAAAAAACCTATTACAACTGGCCCAATACCATAGCTTTGGTTCGCAAACTTCAACCTCAAGCCATGATTTTTAGTGACGCTGGCCCCGACATTCGTTGGGTGGGGAACGAGCGTGGCTATGCGTATGACGCCACTTGGTCGCCATTTTTACGGGAGGAGGTTTATGCCGGTATGTCCAACTTCGATCAGTATGCACAGGGCACCCCTGAGGGGACACATTGGGTGCCTACTGAATCGGATGTTTCTATTCGCCCGGGGTGGTACTATCATCCCGAACAGGACGATCAGGTGAAGTCACTGGCGGATTTGACCACTATTTATTTTAATTCTGTGGGGCGCAATAGTTCCTTGCTACTCAATATTCCCGTGGATACCCGAGGCTTAATCCATGAAAATGATGCGGCGCAATTGCTGCAACTGGCCGATTATCTCAAGGAAATGTACGCTAACGATTATGCGCAGCAAGCTCAATTTACTGTGGATGATAAACAACTACAAGCCAATAACCCATTAAATGATGCTAAGGGCAATACCTACCTGGTGGTAAAAGAAGCAACTACAACGGTCGAATTGGAATGGAACCGCCCACAGCAGGTGAACACTCTTATGGTGCAAGAGTTTCTTCCTTTGGGGCAGCGTGTAGTATCCTTCACCTTAGAAGGAAACACAGGAACAGGCTGGGAGGCTTTAGCCACCGGCGCTACTATTGGGAATAAGCGGTTGATTAATTTTAAAACGTCAGCCTACACTGGGTTACGACTCCAAATTACAGCTGCTTTGGCCCCACCTGTGCTCGCCCAACTAAGTGTGTACACAGCCCCAGAGATAGAGGAGGAATAGTCCTATTCTTAAATGTTTGTTGTGGCCTCAATCCACGCTAAGAGCGCTATAAAATTGTCATTGCCAATAGTATGCCCTTGAGGGTATTCGTGATAGGTTAGTTGTGGATTGTTTTCAACAAGGGGGGCAACGGTTTCCCGGGCCAGGTGGACCGGAAGTAAGTGATCCTCTGTACCGTGTGAAACAAAAGCACAAATATCCCGAACAGTAGTTAAAGGTGAGGGAATTAATTCTTGAGGTACATAGCCACTTAGAGCAATAATTCGATGGAATTCTTTCGGGTAATTTAGTTTTAGGGCCCAGCTTAATATGGCCCCTTGACTAAAACCTAAAAGCGTAATTTTTTTGGGCGCTAGCTGGTAAGTAGCAATGCAATATTGCAGGTGCTGGCGAATGGTTTGCATACTTTCCCGTGCCTGATCAAAGTCGGACCATTTGCCATCGGCCGCATCAAAGTGTAGGGCATACCATGCAAAACCGTTTTCCATAAGCTGATGGGGGGCCTCCAAGGCTATGATGGTGTGGTCTTTTGGCAAATAGGACTGGAAACTAAATAAGTCGTCCTTATTACTGCCATAACCGTGTAATAAGACAATACAAGGTGTTGAAGCCGCTGTACTTTCCCCTTTGCGAATGTGGTAGTTTAAGGTGGGTTGTAAATCGCTCACTCTTTGGTCCAAAGCTTTTTATGCTGTAAGGTTGCGCATACTTCTCCTTGGGTTGCTATACCCAGGTAGGCACAATTTTTTGATGTGGACAGTAGGGCTTCTTTTTTAAAGGTTCCACTGGGATCAGGGTCAAAACAAGTGAGGTTAGCAGTAGCTCCAACTTCAATTTTAGGAAGAGTTTTCATAAACAGCTTTTGGCCCCGAGTAAGAAAGTCTATTGTTTTTTCTAGGGGGAATAAGGTATTTAATACCCCAAAAGCCGCTTCTAAACCTATGGAGCCTGGAGCAGCAAAATCAAACTCCAGTTCTTTCATTTCAACATTCATCGGCTCGTGCATGGCACTTACCATATCAATAGTACCGTTAAGCAAGCCTTCTCTTAAGGCTTGGGTGTCTGCCGCAGTGCGGAGTGGGGGGTAGAATTTAAAATTACTGTCAAAGCTTTCTAATTGCCGGTCATCAAACAGTAAGTGTGGCAGTCCCACACTACAGCTTACCTGTAATCCTTCTTTTTTGGCCTGCTGGATGTGTGCAACACTTTCTTTGGTAGTGATAAAAGGAAAGTGTAAGCGGCCTCCTGTGTAGCGGAGAATTTCCAAATCACGCATAATTTGAACAGATTCCGCTATGGCGGGAATACCTTTAAGTCCTAACTGCGTACTGGTGATTCCTTCATGAACCACTCCATTGTTTTCTAAATCTTTTGCGGCAGGATGGGAGAATAGCAGTCCATTGAAACTTTGGGTGTATTGCAAACCAATTTTTAGTAATTGAGCATTTGAAATACTGGACTTATAGTCTCCAAAAGCCAGTGCACCAGCAGTATGCATATCGTAAAGGTTGGCCAAATGCTGACCTTCCTTGTTTTCAGTAAGGCACCCAATAGGAAGTAATTGGGTGAGTGTATGCTGGGATTGCTGGGCCAGATGATTGATTACCGCTTGGTTATCAGCAGGGGGATGGGTATCTGGATTGAGTCCAATGGCAGTAAAACCTGAGGCTGCTGCTACCGCCAATCCATTGGTTAGGGTTTCCCGTTCTTCGAATCCCGGTTCACCAAAACTCACATGGGGATCAAACCACCCAAGAGAAACATGGAGATTTTTTCCTTCAATGATGCGGTCTGCTGTGGTTTCGCAGTCTGTACCAAGGGCAGTAATACTCCCGTTTTCAATTTGAATGTTCGTTTTTTTGAAATGAAGTTCTTGGTGTGGGGCTACTATTGTCGCGTGCTGAATTAAGATTTTCATAGACCAAGAACCGGTTTAACCAGGTAGTGACAAAAGTAAGAAACATCTTCCAATGTTCTGGGGGTGTTTAAAAATTTTCAAAGGCTCCAAGACCAAAAAGGGCAAAATCGTATTTCACTGGATCTGTAGCGTCAAATTTACGCAGCTTTTTGTCGAGCTGCTCAAGCGCTTTGGCGTCATTTTGTTTGCGTTGTAGCAATTTTAACTTACGGGCAATGTTTCCAGTGTGTACATCTAGGGGAATGGATAATTGTGCAGGACTAATATGTTTCCACAAACCAAAATCTACACCTTTTGCATTGGAGCGCACCATCCAGCGAAAAAACATGTTTAGCCGCTTGGCTGAAGATCCTGAAAGTGGGTCGGCAATGTGTTTTTCGGACCGTTTCTCATGGGTGTTTTGAAGTAGTTTTGCTCTAAAGTGATGTTGCATTTCGGCTACTGTGGTGGCTTCAGTATTAGCAACAAAGGCGTCTTCCATAGTGTTGTAGGAGGCGTAAAGCGCTTTTAAGCCCCAAACAAAGAACTTAAAATCTACCGCATTAAAGGTGCGGTGAACAAAGCCATTGAGCTGTTCGAGTTGTTGGGTGTTGCAGTTGCACACAAAATCATAAGGACTATTCCCCATCAGGGTCATCATTTTAGTGGCACTTTTAAGTATAGAAGTGCGGTTACCCCAGGATATGGTTGCTGTGAGGAAGCCTGCTATTTCAATATCTTGTTGCAGTTTGTAGCGGTGAGGGATTTGTATGGGATCGGTACCAATGAAGTCAGGATGCTCATATTGGGCTGCCTTTTCATCCAAAAATGCCTTTAATTCAGCAAGAGTCATGATGCAATAGCGCCGTCAACCAAAGTGATTTTACGATCGGCCATGGTGGCGAGTTCAGTGTTGTGGGTAACAATTACAAAAGCACATCCTACTTCTTTTCTGATTTTAAAAAACAGTTCGTGCAGTTGGGCTGCATTTTCAGAATCAAGATTACCACTTGGTTCATCGGCAAAAATAAGTTCTGGGGCATTCATTAAGGCGCGAGCAACAGCTACCCGTTGTTGTTCCCCTCCCGAAAGGGCCGTGGGTTTGTGCTGCATACGATCCTTAAGTCCCATTAAATCTAAAAGGGATTTGGCACGTTTTCTAGTGGCTTCGGTGTCTTTTTTTCCAATCCAGGCAGGAAGACAAACATTTTCAAGGGCACTAAACTCGGGGAGTAGTTCGTGAAATTGAAAAATAAAACCCAAATGACGATTGCGAAATTGGGCCAGTTCTTTTGACTTCAAGGCCCCCACTGATTTACCCATTAGCAGCAGGTTTGCAGCTGGAGCAGAATCGTAGTTTTCCAAGGTGCCTAGAATTTGCAACAAGGTGGTTTTTCCAGCTCCTGAGGGGCCTACAATAGCTAAAATTTCTTTTGGCTGTACAGTAAGCGAAATCGATTTGAGCACTTTTAAATCGCCGTAAGTTTTTGAAATATTTTTAGCGGTAACCAATTCTTGCATGCTTCAAAATTAATCTTTTCTCCCTAATGAAATTCTACTACTTCGACTAAGATTTCAATATTCTGTTTATTATTTTCATTGTTTTTAGTCTTTTTTTGAGAATAAAATTGAACAAAGATTAATTTGTTTATATTTACATTACGATTGTTAAACAAGTTAATCCCTATATTTTGATACAAACTGCCTATTTTGCTGCTGGATGCTTTTGGTGTACTGAGGCTGTTTTTCAGCGCCTTAAAGGTGTGATCAACGTCCAATCGGGCTATATGGGAGGAACCATTAAAAACCCTGCGTATCGCGAAGTGTGTCAGGGGAGAACAGGGCATGCAGAAGGTGTTGAAGTACAATTTGATGCAACAGAAATCAGCTACCACACCTTGGTGGTAGTTTTTTTTAGTAGCCACGATCCCACTACGCTCAATCGTCAGGGTGCCGATGTGGGGACCCAATACCGCTCCGCAATATTTTATACCGACGCTACACAGCAAGCTACTGCAAGTACAATTATCGATGAGCTAACTGCCACAAAAATATTTTCGGCCCCAATAGTAACCGAGCTTACCGCCTTCACCAACTTTTACCCTGCCGAAGCAGAACATCACGAATTTTATAACACCAATACCAATCATCCTTATTGTCAGGCGGTGATTGAACCAAAGCTGGAAAAATTCACACTAAACTTTAAAAAATTGCTTAAAAATGAATGAAAATTTTAACATCGAAACCCTTCCAATTACGGAAGAAATCAAAACTAACTACCGTGAAATTATCGATTTAGTAGGGGAGGACCCTGCCCGTGAAGGACTCGTTAAAACCCCTGAACGCGCGGCCAAAGCCATTAAATTTTTAACCGGTGGATACGAAGAAGATCCCAAACAAATTCTTCAAAGTGCTATGTTTCGTGAGGACTACAACGAAATGGTAATCGTTAAAGACATTGAACTGTATTCCATGTGCGAGCATCACGTATTACCCTTTTTTGGAAAGGCCCATGTCGCCTATATTCCTAATGGCCATATTGTTGGTTTGAGTAAAATTCCACGTGTGGTAGACGTTTTTTCACGACGTTTGCAAGTCCAAGAACGTTTGACAGAACAAATCCTCGACTGTATTAATGACACCTTAAATCCTAAGGGAGTTGCTGTTGTCATTGAGGCTTCCCATATGTGCATGATGATGCGTGGGGTTCAAAAACAAAATTCAACCACCACAACATCAGGTTTTAGAGGCGCATTTAAAGAAACGGAAACCCGCAACGAATTTTTAAAATTGATCACCTCACAGTTGAGCTAAATCGTGCTATCGCTTTCTAGAAAATAATTTGGTGAGCATTTTCTTTTCGAACTCCCAAAAGAATTTGAATTGAAAAAAGGCTGCTCCAACCACCAAGAGTACTACCTGGTAGAGGGGAAAAATAAGCAGTATCCGCAGCATGAAGTACCACAGGGTTCCCAATGGGACTTCCTGAAAATCCTCTGGTTGCAGCTGTAAGTACTCCAATAGGGGTTTTCCAAGGGCAACACTGGCACTCCCTGTGATTCCGAATACAATAAAGATGATGAGCAGCTGTAAATTCGATTGAATATTCCAGCGCGATTTTAAGCGTTCTAGCACAGGCGAATTATTTTAAAAGTGCCCCGATTTGAGTCGCTAATTCTACACCAATACGATCTTGTGCCTCCAAAGTCGCTGCACCAATATGAGGGGTCAACGAAATTTTGGGATGCATCAAAAGTTTGATATGCGGGCTAGGTTCTGTTTCAAAGGTATCCAGGGCCGCAAAGGCAAGGTGCTCGTTGTCTAGCGCCTCTACTAAGGCACTCTCATCGACCACTCCACCACGGGCAGCATTGACAATTCCAGCACCCTTTTTCATCATTTGGAGGGCTGCTTTATCGATAACATAGTTTTTTTGTGCCGGTACGTGGAGACTGATAAAATCAGCAACTTTAAGGACTTCTTCCATGGGTTGCGTAGCAATATCAACGGCAATGTTGTGCCCGCCCATAAAATCAAGTGATAAAGTGGCCTTGTCTATAAATTTGTCTGCTGCAACCACCTGCATTCCTGCACCTATAGCGATTTTTGCGACTTCTTGTCCAATTCGTCCAAAGCCAATGATTCCTAAAGTTTTACCGCGTAATTCAATTCCCTTGGCATAACTTTTCTTTAGCCCTTTAAAATTGGATTCACCTTCTAAGGGCATATTTCTATTGGCGTCATATAAAAAACGCACACAACCATAGAGATGGGCAAACACCAATTCGGCTACAGATGCAGAAGAAGCTGCAGGAGTGTTGATTACATGAATCCCTTTGGATTTTGCGTAGTCTACATCGATGTTATCCATACCCACTCCTCCGCGCCCAATGAGCTTTAAGCCGGGCACATTATCGATGAGTGCTTTTCGAACAGTGGTAGCACTACGAACCAATAGTCCGGTGATTGAATTGGTATTGATGTAATCTTGAAGTTGTTCTTGGGCTACTTGGGTAAGATCTACCGTAAACCCAGCGGCTTCAAGGGCCTTAACACCCGATTGTGAAATGCCGTCATTCGCTAATATAGTCATGCTTTGGAATTATATTTTCTTTTCAAATGCTTGCATGCAGTCCACGAGCAGCTGAACGCTTTCTAATGGCATTGCATTGTAAATTGAGGCCCTATAGCCTCCTACGGAACGATGTCCTTTGAGTCCGCTGATACCATTTTCTTGCCATAAGGAGTCAAAAAGTGCAGCAGTATCAGGATCGCTGAGATTGAACGTTGCGTTCATGATACTTCGGTCTTCTGGTGCCGCAAAGCCTTCAAAGGCAGAATTGCGGTCAATTTCATTATAGAGCAGTTCAGCTTTTTTTCTGTTTTGTGCTTCTACAGCCGCAATGCCTCCTTGTTGGTCAACCCAACGCATATTGAGAAGGGAGGTGTACACCGCAAACACCGGGGGGGTATTAAACATGCTGTCTTTATCGAGATGCACCCGATAATCAAGCATTGCGGGTATGCTACGGCTAACTTTCCCTAGAATAGATTCTTTTACCACAACAAGGGTAGTTCCTGCGGGGCCCATATTTTTTTGTGCTCCAGCATAGAGTAAATCAAATTTGCTGTAGTCCATATTCCAGGAGAAAATATCAGAGCTCATATCAGCTACTAAGGGCGCTGCAGCTACAGGCAGTTCCTTAATCTGCGTCCCAAATATGGTGTTGTTGGTTGTTAGGTGAATGTAGTCTAGGTCGCTGGAAATGGCATAGTCTTTAGGGATGTAGCTAAAATTTTTGTCTTTCGAGGAGGCCAATTCTTCTACTTCACCAAAGAGTTGTGCTTCTTTGATGGCTTTTGTAGACCACGTCCCTGTATTGATGTAACCGGCTTTGTGCTCGAGTAAGTTGTAGGCCACCATCAAAAATTGTAAATTGGCACCACCTTGTAAAAACAAGGCACGATAGCCTTTGTTTTCAAGGCCTAGCAAACGCAAGGCAAGCTGTTGTGCCTCTTCCATAATGGCAACAAACTCCTTGCTGCGGTGCGAAATTTCAATTAAGGATAATCCAATACCGTCCAGCTCTTGAATTGCAGCGGCGGCTTGTTGAAGCACCTCTTGCGGCAAGATGGCTGGTCCAGCGCTAAAATTGTGTTTTTTCATAGACAAAATTCAATTGCAAAGATGATAATATCCCGAGATAAATGCACGTTTTGTGGCTATAATTTTTCACGGGCTTGTCAACAATTGTTAGAGCTCCAGTAAAAAAGATAGCGTGTCCACACCATCGGCATAATCCCACAACTGGGGCTGTTGTGCAGTTCCAAAGGGAAGGGCGTTTTCAAGGGATTTTTTTCCTATCACACATTGCACCTTATCTGCATTTTCTGCTAGGAGTTTCGTAACAGATGCAAGGTCGTTGTAATAGGTATAGCTTGCCGTAGCGATGGGTGCTGACCAGCTGAGTGCTTCGCGCAGCATAAAAAATCCATTTTCTAAAAAGGCAATATCACTCATTAGGAATACTGCTTTGTTGTAGTCGTAATTGTTGGCGTATTTCTGCACCTGGATTACGTCCTTGTAGGGAAAAAGTCCTCCAAAAATATTATTCAAATCGTATCCCTCGGGCAAGAAAAGCTGGGCAACGTTTCTGCAGCCCAAACCAAAATAATGTAGCATATCGGCACCCAAAGCTTCCAGTTCGGCCTCGGTTTCGTCCCCTGTAAGTACTGCCACACCATTGCGGTTTTTCCTTATGACGGAGGGAACACCAGAAAAGTAGTGCTCAAAATAGCGTGCAGTATTGTTGCTTCCTGTGGCAATTACTGCGTCAAAATCTTTTAAAGGAGCAGTAGTAAAATGCAAACGCCCTTTTTCCGCTGGAGCAAAAGACTCTAGAAGTGTTACGAGTGCTGGCAGTAAAAAAGGGTCTTTTGAAGAGCATTTAACTATTGCCTTGTGGCCACTCAACCAAACGCAAATAAGATCGTGGAGCCCCACAAAGGGAATATTTCCGGCCAATACTAAACCAATGGTCTTTGGCGTTGGACTGTTCCAGTTGTAGTTGGACTGCCATTGTGCTAATCTGTCCTTTCGGAGTGCGTTTCCCCAAGCCTTAAGCGCATGCCCTATAGCTGTAGGGGTAAACCAGCCATTGGCCTGTTGTGCTTTTTCAATAGCTGCATTTAAAGCAGGAGCAGCCGTAGTGGTATCTTTGGCGGAAGCCAGGAGTGTTCCGAGTTCTTGTAGCGCCTTAAAACGTGATTTCATGTACACTTATTTGCCCAATAGCTATAGAGGATGTAATTTTGGCTCAATTTAAGAAGATATCCTACAATGGCCATAATCATTACTGATGAGTGTATCAATTGCGGCGCCTGTGAGCCAGAATGCCCCAATACAGCAATTTATGAAGGAGCAGAAGAGTGGCGTTACAAGGACGGGACCTCACTAACCGGAGATGTTGTACTTCCTAATGGTATGGCCGTGGATGCAGAGGTGTTGCAAATGCCCGTTTCCGATGAATATTATTTTATAGTACCCGATAAGTGTACCGAATGCAAGGGCTTTCACGAAGAACCTCAATGCGCAGCAGTTTGTCCTGTAGACTGTTGTGTGCCTGATACCGATCGTGTAGAATCTGAAGAAACGCTACTTTCTAAACAAAGCTTTTTGCACAAATAAATTATGAAAGCTGGAATTGTAGGTCTCCCCAACGTAGGTAAATCCACCCTGTTTAATTGTTTGTCTAATGCCAAAGCGCAAAGTGCCAACTTTCCCTTTTGTACCATTGAGCCCAACATAGGCGTTGTAAATGTTCCCGATCCAAGACTACAGGCCTTGGCAGATTGCGTGCAGCCCGAAAAAGTGATTCCCGCCACAGTGGAAATTGTAGACATTGCTGGTTTGGTTCGTGGCGCTAGTAAAGGAGAAGGTTTAGGGAATCAATTTCTAGGGAATATTCGTGAAACGGACGCCATATTGCATGTGTTGCGCTGTTTTGACGATGACAATATCGTACATGTGGACGGGAGCGTAGATCCCCTACGCGACAAAGAAACCATTGATATCGAGTTGCAGCTAAAGGACTTAGAAACCGTTGAAAAGCGCCGTGATAAAATTCAGCGTGCAGCGAAAACAGGCAATAAAGAAGCCCAAAAAGAACTCGATGTACTCAATATCCTATGTACCGGCCTTGAGGCTGCGCAAAACGTACGGGGACTTACCTTTAAGGAAGAAGATCACGAGGCCTTTGTAGCCCCTTTACAATTGTTAACGGACAAGCCGGTATTGTATATCTGTAATGTTTCTGAAGCAGATGCCGCAACTGGCAATGCTTATGTAGAAAAAGTACAAGCAGCTATTGCTAGTGAAAACGCGCAACTGCTAGTGCTGGCGGTAAGTATAGAAGCGGATATTAATGAACTTGAAACCTATGAGGAACGGCAACTCTTTCTGTCTGATTTGGGACTCGAAGAGCCTGGTGCAGCCAAACTAATCCGAGCGACCTATGCCTTGTTGCAGCAACAAACCTATTTTACCGCAGGTGAAAAAGAAGTCCGCGCCTGGACCGTTACCGTGGGGGCCACAGCACCTCAAGCGGCTGGTGTAATCCACACCGACTTTGAAAAGGGCTTTATCCGCGCAGAAGTCATTTCCTATGACGATTACATACAGTTTGGCACCGAAGCCAAAGTAAAAGAAGCGGGGAAGATGCGCGTGGAAGGCAAGGAGTATGTAGTTGATGATGGTGACGTAATGCATTTCCGTTTTAACGTTTAACCCCCGTAAACATTGACTTTTCAACAAGAAATTACAGCTATTTGTTAATTTCTTTCGCCATAAAACCGCTAGATGTATAGGGGCATCTGCTTATCTTAGCCCTAATGGCAAAAGACACCCAATACACCGAAGACAATATACGTTCCCTCGATTGGAAGGAGCACATACGCCTACGGCCCGGTATGTACATCGGGAAGTTGGGCGACGGCTCTTCGTCGGATGACGGCATCTACATTCTCCTCAAAGAAGTACTCGATAATTGTATCGATGAGTTTGTGATGGGAGCAGGTAAATCCATAGACATTACCATTAAAGAAAACATGGTTACTGTGCGCGATTACGGTCGTGGTATTCCTCTAGGGAAATTGGTAGATGTGGTGTCTAAAATGAATACAGGAGGGAAGTATGACACCCGAGCATTTAAAAAATCTGTTGGGCTTAATGGTGTGGGAACTAAGGCAGTAAACGCACTATCTTCAAGTTTTAGTGTAGAATCTTCTCGAGAACAACGCTCAAAAGTGGCCCGCTTTGAATACGGAAACCTCATAGAAGAACAAGAGGAGCAAAGTACTTCAAAACGTCGTGGTACTAAAGTTACTTTTGTTCCCGACGCCAAGATCTTTAAAAATTTCAAATACCGCTTGGAGTACGTAGAACGCATGGTTAAAAACTATGTGTATCTCAACCCCGGATTAACCATTAGTGTTAATGGCGAAAAATACATTTCTGAAAATGGGTTAAAGGACTTGTTAGAGGACCAAACCAATGCTTCGGACCTGTTGTATCCCATTGTTCACCTAAAGGGAGAAGACATTGAAATTGCCTTAAGTCACAGCAGAACCCAATACAGCGAAGAATACCACTCCTTTGTCAACGGACAGCATACCACGCAAGGGGGAACGCATCAAGCGGCGTTTCGGGAAGCGGTAGTAAAAACGGTTCGGGAGCATTTCAATAAAAATTACGACGCTGCCGATATCCGAAAATCCATCATAGCGGCGGTCAGCATTAAGGTAATGGAACCGGTATTTGAATCCCAAACCAAAACCAAATTGGGCTCTACCGAAATGGGAGGCGATATGCCTTCAGTACGGGCCTACATCAATGATTTTGTATCCCATCAGTTTGACAATTTTTTGCACAAGAACGCTACAGTAGCCGAAGCGCTACAGCGAAAAATTATTCAAGCCGAACGGGAGCGTAAAGAGCTTTCTGGCATCCGAAAACTGGCCCGAGAACGGGCTAAAAAAGCGAGTTTACACAACAAAAAACTACGGGACTGCCGGGTGCATTTAAATGATCTTAAAAAAGAACGTCGCTTGGAATCTACCATTTTCATTACCGAGGGGGATTCTGCCAGTGGGTCAATTACAAAATCGCGCGATGTTAATACTCAAGCGGTTTTCAGTTTACGTGGGAAGCCCTTGAACACCTATGGGATGACCAAAAAAATTGTGTATGAAAACGAGGAGTTTAACTTATTGCAAGCCGCTTTAAATATAGAAGAAAGCCTAGAAGACCTCCGGTACAACAATATTGTGATTGCCACAGATGCCGACGTGGACGGCATGCACATTCGTTTGCTAATTATCACCTTCTTCCTGCAATTTTTCCCCGAACTGATAAAAGAAGGTCATTTGTACATCTTGCAAACGCCCTTATTCCGTGTGCGCAACAAAAAAGAAACACGCTACTGTTACAGTGAATCAGAACGAAGAGCAGCAGTTGAAGAACTCAAAGGAAAAATTGAAATCACCCGATTTAAAGGTTTAGGAGAAATCTCACCAGACGAATTTAAGCATTTTATTGGGGATGATATTCGCTTGGATCCGATGATGATGGATCGCTCTACTACTATTGAAGAATTGTTGTCCTTTTATATGGGGAAAAACACCCAAGACCGCCAAAAGTTTATTATGGAAAACTTAAAAGTGGAATTGGATGTTGTAGAAGCCGCGCTTTAAGCTGTTTTGCTTTTGCAAATTGTCCTTAGGAGCTAGACTAAGAACAGTACCTATTCTTTAAAATACGATTTGAAATACGTACCAAAGTAACGCGGCTTCGGATGATTAAGTGGAATCTTAACGATGTAAATGGAAGTGTTCATTGCAAGTAAATTTGGGGTTCATAAGGAGGACGAATGAGGGCAAAAAATGTTACAACCGCAGCTTGCTGTACCACTGAAGTAGCTATTTTGTCAAGGTTTGGGAAGTTCTTAACAAAATTTCCGGGTATTGTTAACTTCTTAGCGGGTTAGCGTTTTAGGAAAAAAGCAGGATATTCTATTTTTACAGGAGCCCATTAATATGCAAGAAAACGACCCTAATTTAAAGGCTGTACCACAAGAGAACTCCCCCGAAGAGTCGGGGAGTATTCGTATTACAGGGATGTACGAAGATTGGTTTTTGGACTACGCTTCCTACGTAATTCTCGAGCGTGCTATTCCTGCCGTCCTGGACGGCTTAAAGCCCGTGCAGCGCAGAATATTGCATTCCATGAAAGATTTGGACGATGGGCGTTACAACAAAGTGGCCAACATCGTAGGGCACACCATGCAATACCACCCTCATGGGGATGCCAGTATCAGTGATGCCATAGTGCAATTGGGGCAAAAGGAACAGCTTATTGACATGCAAGGAAACTGGGGAAACATTTTCACCGGAGATCGCGCAGCAGCTTCGCGATATATTGAAGCCCGTTTGTCTAAATTTGCTTTGGAGGTGGTGTACTCGCCTAAAGTTACTGATTGGCAACTCTCTTATGACGGGCGTAAAAAGGAACCCATTCTATTACCGGTTAAATTTCCATTGTTGCTTGCCCAAGGGGCAGAAGGGATAGCGGTAGGCTTATCCACCAAAATTCTCCCCCACAACTTTAATGAACTGTTGAAGGCCGCCATACAGTATTTGAAGGGGCGTAGCTTTAAAATTTATCCCGATTTCCAAACGGGTGGCGCTATTGATATTCAAAACTACAACGACGGTCAAAGGGGAGGTAAGGTCCGTGTGCGGGCTAAAATCAGTCAGTTTGATAAAAACACCTTGGTGATTAATGAAATTCCCTACGGAACCAACACGGGCAGCCTCATTGAAAGCATCTTAAAAGCCAATGAAAAAGGGAAAATTAAGATCAAGCGCATTGAGGACAACACCGCAGCCCAAGTAGAAATCTTAATTCACCTCCCTTCGGGAAGTTCTCCCGACAAAACCATTGATGCCCTTTATGCATTTACCTCCTGTGAAACCTCTATTTCGCCTATAGGCTGTGTTATTTACAACGAAAAACCTGTTTTCCTTGGGGTGTCAGAGATGTTAAAATTGACCACCGATCATACGGTAGATATTTTACGAAAGGAACTGGAGTTCGAATTAGAAGAGCTGGAATCGCAATGGCATTTTGCCTCTTTGGAACGCATATTTATAGAAAAACGGATTTACCGCGATATTGAAGAAGTAGAAACCTGGGAAGGAGTACTAGCTGCCATACAAGCAGGATTGGAGCCGCACATTAAAATTCTAAAACGCCCTGTTACAGAAGAAGACATCGTTCGTTTGACGGAAATTCGCATTAAGCGCATCTCAAAATTCGATATTGATAAGGCAGAAGAAAAAATTGTTGCGCTAGATGCAAATATTGCAGAAGTTAAAAACAACCTCAAGCATCTAATTGACTACGCCATCCGCTATTTTGAACATTTGATAAAAGCCTACGGAAAAGGGCATGAGCGCAAAACCGAAATCCGCACCTTTGATGCGGTGGATGCCAAAAAAGTAGTTGTTCGCAATCAAAAACTATACGTCAATAGAGCGGAAGGTTTTATTGGTACAGGAATGCGCAAAGAAGAATACGTGTGTGAATGTGCCGACATTGACGATATTATTGTGTTTACCAAAACGGGGAAAATGATGGTGGTTCGGGTGGACAGTAAAGTGTTTGTTGGCAAGGATATTATTCATGTTGCAGTATTTAAGCGTAAAGACACTCGTGCCATTTACAATATGATTTATCGCGATGGAAGGGGAGGCACTACCTTTATGAAGCGTTTTGCAGTGAGTGGGGTAACCCGTGAAAAAGAATACGATTTAACCCCCGGAAAGCCTGGAACAGAGGTCTTTTATTTTACCGCCAACCCCAATGGTGAAGCAGAGGTGGTGACCGTTCTTTTGCGCAATAGTGGAAACGTCAAAAAGCTCAAGTGGGATTTGGATTTTGCTGACCTCCAAATTAAAGGCCGTTCGGTACGTGGGAATACCGTTACCAAGTATGCCGTGCGCAAAATTGTATTAAAAGAAAAAGGGGTATCTACCCTTAAACCTCACAACATTTGGTTTGATCCTACAGTACGACGTTTAAACCTCGATGGTAGAGGTGATTTGGTGGGTGCCTTTAGTGGCGACGATCGTTTGCTTTTGGTGAGTGGCAACGGTAAAACCCGAACCGTAGTCCCAGAATTGAATATGCATTTTGAAGATGATATTCATATTATGGAAAAATGGATTCCCCAAAAACCCTTAACAGCCATCTATTTTGATCCTGAAAAAAAGTTCAATTACATCAAGCGATTTTTAATTGAAAACGTCACTAAAACTGACATTTGTGTTCGTGAAGAATGCCAATTGCTGTTTATTACCGCCGAAGGGTTACCCACCTTAACGGTTAATTTTGTAAAGCCGCAAGGCAAGGCCGAATTGCCCCCACTTGAAGTAGAAGTGGACTCTTTTATAGCAGTAAAAGGCTACAAAGCTATGGGAAATCAGTTGTCCAAAAATCGAATTAAAAACATCAGCATCACCGCAACTGCCCCTTTTGAAGTGCCTGCACCTCCCAAGGTGGACGACATTGAGGTAAACGAGGGCGAAGAATTAAAAGCGTCTAGCAACGACGAGGATACGCAAATCAAGCTAGACATCTAGGTTTTAGTCCCCTTCTTTCTTCGCATATTAAGAAATTCCACCAGTAGCGAAAAACTGATTGCAAAATACAGATACCCCTTTGGGATGCTGCCTACTGTGGTGTTTAATACTTTGGTGTGCGATAAATGCGCAGCTTCTGCTAGTAGCATAAAGCCAATAAGCAATAAAAAGGAGAGCCCTAAAATTTGAAGTGAAGGGTGTTTGTTGATGAATTTCCCTACAGGATGCGCAAACAACATCATCACTACAACGGCAATGACTACCGCAGCCACCATCACCCAAAAAGCGTTAGTGATGCCATTAGTCATTCCTACTGCAGTCAAAATGGAGTCAAACGAAAACACCATATCAATTAATACAATTTGAACAATTGCCTGTCCAAAGCTAAGTGCAGCCTTAGTTGCTGTTGGAGCATCTGAACTGGGGTCTTCTACTTTTTCGAAAATTTCTTTGGTGCTTTTGTACAACAAAAAGAACCCACCTAACAGCAATACTACTGCTTGTCCGCTCACTACAGTAGAAAATATATTGTTGTGCACCTCAAAAAATGGTTTTTGTAGTGCAATCAACCAGCTAATGCCCATTAACATGGCAATGCGAAACAGCATGGCCAGTAGAAGTCCCACGCGAGTTACTAGCTGTTGCTTTGCTTCGGGAAGTTTGGCTGCAATGATGGAGATAAAAAGAATATTGTCGATGCCTAAAACAATTTCTAAAAAGGTTAAGGTTAAAAAAGCACCAATGATTTCAGGGGTAAGAAAGGCTTCCATTAATTTATTTTAACAATAGTACCACGTTGTTTGTTTTTACCATCCCCAACATAAGAAAACTCAAAGGTGTAGGAGTCTTCGGTGGTGGAAAGAATACGCATTTGCAAGGGACGGCTTTCTTGATAGGAATTTGGACGTAAACGCGTGAGAACACAATCACAGTCATTCACCCACCGAATGCGGGCACTGTCAATTTTTCCTTCATAATACTCTACTTCAAAATTTTCCGAACGCTCGAAACGGGACGTTTTTAAGCTGCCATTAATCACTGTGGTGTACTCAAAGGTGCCCTGGTGAAAAGGGAGACAATTGCGTTTTGGAGCATAACAGCTCGCTAGCAGCATAAGCAGGAGTAAAGTAAATGTTCGCACGCTGCGAAAGTACTAAGATTTTGACGAAAAATGCTCAAAACTACCGTCTTCAAATAATAATATCGTACCGACGACTTTAGATGAAATACGAGGGTTCTCTTGAGTTATCTTTTGATCGGGCGCCGGAGGAAGGTCTGGAGGGGGAAGCACTTCTTTGTCAACAGCAGCAAACCTATCCGATGATGGGGGAGTGGAGGTGCCAAACACCAACCAATCTAAGCTGTATTCTGGATAGGCCTCGTGGAGGCGCACCAATAAATCGAGGCTGGGCTTGTTGCGCCCTGAAATAAGATGTGAAAAAGAAGAGCGTTGCACTCCGATCTTTTCAGCCAAAGCAGCCGCGGTTACTCCTTTTTCTTCGCGGATGGTGTTGATGCGCGCTACTATTTCTTTTTTGTTTAACATTGTAAACTATTGTAAAATTTTAATCTAAAAATATGAAAAGTATAGTAGAAAGGCAAGTAGAAACGGGCATAAATTATTAATTGTTTACTTTATGTTTTTCAATTAAATTACTGAAAAACAATATTTTAATAACAGCACTTAATTAAAATGTAAATTTCTAGGCTTTCAAGCCGCTAAAAAGAT
>WTIO01000047.1 GCA_011526365.1 Flavobacteriales bacterium | reverse complement strand
GTATCCAATATTCAAAATTAGAGTGATTTGTCTGTTTTTAAATTAAAGCCATCATTTATGACATGATTTAGATACGATAATGAATTTGTTCATTCGTTGATATAAAGATTGGCCGTACTTTCGCGCCACGGCCAATCTTAAAGTTTAAAACCCAAGGTTTGATGGTGATTGAGAGGATATTTTATCCAGTCAATGTCTTTGGCAACCACAGAGCGATTTCAGGGAAAAACATTACCAAAAGCATCCCGATAATTTGCAAGGCAATGAATGGTAATACTGCCATGAAAATCTCTTGCAACGTGATGTCTGGAGGGGCAACCGACTTTAGCCAGAAGCATGCTGGTCCAAAGGGCGGAGACAAGAAGTAGATTTGTATGTTCATCACAAATAATACGCCAAACCATACGGCGGCCCATTCTGGCTCTAGACCCAATTCTGGTGCAAGCCCGACCACAACAGGAGCAAACACTGGCACTGTTATAAATGCAATTGCAATCCACTCCATGAACGTACCCAGTACGACCAGAATTAACATCATAACAAATACGATGCCGATTGCAGGTAGGCCCAAATTACTAAACAGCGATCGTAGAAAATCACCGCCGCCGATGAGGTTGTAAATGCCAACGAAGGAAACGGCGCCTAGGATCAACCAAATGATTGTTCCCACTGTTGACATGGTCCCAGCCAACGCAACTTGCAGTAGATTCCAGCTGAATGAGTTTCTGACAAAAGCTACAAGTATTGACCCTACCACACCGACGGATGCAGCTTCAGTAACGGTTGCAATTCCACCATAAATTGATCCCATTACGCAGAAAATAAGGAAAATACTTAGCGCCACGGCCATTATCTTCTCTTTCGATAACTCCAACTCTGTACCTCGAGCTTCGGCAACCTCAGCCGCTGTAGGGGCCATTGCTGGGTTTAAGTTCACGCGTGCTAGAACGTAAATGGCATAGAATGTAGCCAACAATATTCCTGGAATAGCACCGGCCATAAAGAGATCGCCAATAGCGACCTGAGCGGCTAATCCGTAAATGATCATGATGATACTAGGGGGTATTAGCGTCGCCAATGAGCCGGCTGCACATATTAGGCCAATAGACATTTTCCGATCGTATCCCAGGCGGAGCAGTTGTGGTAAGGCAACAAGGCCCAACATTACGATTTCTCCACCCATTACACCTGACATGGCGGCAAGAATCACAGCCACAATGATGGTTTGTATCGCGACCCCGCCTCGTAGCTTGCCTGCAAAAATTGACATTGCATCGAACAAGTCTTCAGCGACGCCAGCACGTTCTAGGATAGATGCCATCAGCACGAATAATGGTACTGCAATCAAGGGGTATTTCTCAAGTAACCCAAATGCATTAACGGATACCAAATACATTCCTCCGTATCCGAAATAAAATAGTGCCGCCAGTATGGATACAATAAGTGTCACGATGCCCAACGGCATACCTGTCATCATGAGTAAGATCATCAAGCCAACGATTAATAAGCTCGCGGAACCTATACCCATTGCGCGCATGTCAATTAAACCAGATGGATCTATGCGTGAACCTACAGCGGCATAATATTCATTGATACTCGCAAATATATTATCGCCAGATACCGCATAATTCGAGCCAACGATGCTTAAAAGCCGCACATATATGACCGCAGCCGCTAGTAGTACCAAAGCCTTTGCAGCGTTTGAGATCACGTGCCTGTGTAGGTTTACTAGTAGTTGCGTAAGATACATGATCGCACCAACTACTAACAAGGTTTTTAAAATCATCGGCTGTGGAGAATTCCAAGCAGAGCCCATTCTTTCTACGATGTGTATGGATTCCATCGCTCTAACCAAGGCGTCGTCAGCTAAAAGCCATAGTGCTACAACGCCAACAACATAAGCAAACAAGTCCAAAAACCATTTACCTTTGCTTCCCGCCATTAAGTAAAGAACGTTGATAGAGATATGACGCTTGTGTAGCGTTACATATCCCGCAGATAGCATCCACGCAGTGGCGCATAAAACCATCACTACTTCAAAAGCCCACTGCGTGGGAGCATTGAAGACATATCGCGATACAACTTCATATATCGTACATAAAGCCGCAATAAGGTACAGTTGTGCTACAGCTAATCCCGAAAATTTGCTGAAATGATCAATGATTTTGAAGGGGCCAGGTGACGGTGTAAAAATACTCGTGTCACGTCTGTCTCGTGTAACTTGCATAATAATCTCCTCCCACGCACATCTCTTTATTTTCGCGCTAACTCTACTTATTCGCTTCTTGTGTCGCGCTAGTGTGCTTTGAAATAATGCTTGCAGTTTTATGATTTCTGATCAAGCATTAATAATAGTTGACGCCATTGTGCATAAAGGGGAGATGATTATGAGTGAACCAACCCGATCAGATGACGTGACAACTTATGGTCATTTGGCTGCGATAGTAGGCTTTCTATTCGCAGCAGGAATTGTCTGGTTTATGTTTTCTCTCGCAGACGGCTTTAGCTGATAACTAAAAATACACCAACTTGGAGGAAAACATGAAACGTATTGGAATTTTGGCACTTTTAGGGGCTGTCTTG
>WTIO01000072.1 GCA_011526365.1 Flavobacteriales bacterium | reverse complement strand
TGTTGCTGTAATTGTTCCACCTTGAATTGTTCCAGCTGTTAAATTTACATCTCTTACTGTATCTGTTTCTGAATTTAATTCTAATGTTGCACTATTCTCTATCGTTAAATCTTCATCATCAGGTAAAACATTTGAAGAACCTAATGTAACAGTTGTTCCTGATCCAGAAATTCTTGTATTGATATTGTCTTCAGTGCTGTCACTAGTATCAATAAATGCTCCAATAGTATGTGATCCTGTAATAACTATATCTCCCTGTCCTCTTACCTTTCCTGTATGACTTGAGATATCATTAACAGTTAAAGTGTTATCACTTTGGATATGAATAGCACCTGCTCCTGAAACTGTATTAACAGTATTATTTTCTGCAACATATAATTTTGCGCTAGCACCTGTTAATGTAATATTTGCACTAGATACTAAAGCACTTGCAGACTCTAAATATAATTTACCACTTCCTGTTACATTTACTGTTGTAGAGTCTATCGAAGAACCACTTTGTAATCTTAATTCACCAGCTGAGACTAAAGTTGTTCCAGTATAAGTACTATCTCCAGTTAAATTCATTCTACCAGCACCTGATTTTGTTAAACTTCCATTGCTAATAACACCACTTGCAGTTTGAACTAATCCAGATGAAACTGAAAAAGTTTTTGTACCTGTTCCAAGATCCACTGCTCCAGACATAATTGTATTACTTGCACTACTTACTGTAACTGAACCACTTGAAAAAGTTACATCACCACTTAATGTTAATCGACCACTTCCTGATCTACCAAGAGTAGTATCTGCATTTATACTTACAGCTTGAGATAAATCTCTTGCAGTTGAACTGTCTGATTTTAAAGTAGCTCCCGCAAGAGTTAGTGTTCCGGAACCTAGAGCATTATTATGACCAACTTCGACAATACCTGCATTCAGTGTTGATCCTCCACTAAATGAATTGTTCCCACTTAAAGTTAAAACACCTGTTCCATTTTTAATTAAGCTACCAGAACCTGTCATAGTTCCTGAAAAAGTTTTATTGTTTGAGTCCCCAGCAGTTAAAATTTGTGAAGCTGCAATATCAATTGCTCCTGAACCTTCAAATGAAGCTATCGTATCTGATGCATCCACATCATATGTTCCACTTGAACCAACATTAACTACAGTACTATTTGATAAAGAGCCTGTAACTTTTAAAGTACCTGCATTAATTGTTGTTGTTCCATTATATGAATTTGTTCCTGATAGAGTTAAAATCCCAGTTCCAGCTTTTGTAAATCCACCAGAACCTGCAATAGATCCTGAAATCTCAGTATTTGCGCTATTTCCAGCTGTTAAAGTTTGAGAATTTGCAATATCGATAGTACCTGCACCTGCTATTGAGGCAATTGTATCAGAAGCATCCACATCATATGTTGCGCCTGATGCTACCGTAACAGAAGTGCTATTTGATAGAAGACCTGTTACCGTTAAAGTACCAGCATTAATTGTTGTTGCGCCTGTATAAGTATTTGTGCCACTTAAAGTTTGAGTTCCTGATCCAGTTTTAGTGTATCCACCATCACCTTGTATTACTCCTGATAAAGTTACACTGCTAGAATTTCCAGCTGTAAGAACTTGTGAACTTGCGATATCAACTGTACCTGCACCTGACAATGATCCAACTGTGTCTGTTGCATCCACATCATAAGTTGCACCTGACGCTACTCTAACTGCAGTACTATCAGATAAAGATCCTGTGACCTTTAACGTCCCTGCATTAATTATTGTTGATCCAGTGTAAGTATTTGTACCACTTAAAGTTTGAATTCCAGAACCTGCCTTAGTATATCCTCCTGCACTTTGAATTACTCCAGAAAAAGTTTTGTTATTTGTGTCTCCAGCAGTTAAGACTTGTGAACTTGCAATATCAATTGTTCCTGAGCCTTCAATTGATAAAACAGTATCACTAGCTTCAACATTATATTGTCCACTTGAACCAACATTAACTGCAGTACTATTTGATAAAGATCCTGAAACTTTTAGAACACCACCATTAATAGCTGTAGTTCCAGTGTAAGTATTAGCACCACTTAGAGTTTGTGTACCAGTTCCAATTTTAGTATACCCTCCAGCTCCTTGGATGACACCTGATACACTTGTATTATTAGAATTTCCAGCTGTTAAAGTTTGTGAATTTGCAATATCAATTGTACCAGCACCTGATAGTGATGAAATTGTATCTGAAGCATCAATATCATAAGTTGCTCCTGAACTTACAGAAACATCAGTGTAACTATTTAAACTACCTGTAACTCTTAAAGTTCCAGCTGATATTGTTGTATCACCAGTATAAGTATTTGTAGCAGAAAGTATTGCAATACCATTTCCAGTTTTTGTTATTGCATTACTACCACTTATTACACCACTTAAAGTTAATTGGGTTCCATCAACATCTACAGTTGAGTTTCCATCTAAAACAACATTTCCAGCTAACGTACTAGTTCCTGTAGATGTTGAAATTGTACCTGATGTATTTACTTGTTCTGTTGTAGAATAATTTACATTTTGTAAATCAAGAGTAGCACCTGATGAAATATTTGTTCTATTTGTTGTATCTCCTAAAGCATTGTTCGAAGTAACCGCTACTGTACCAGCAGTTACACTAATGGCT
>WTIO01000057.1 GCA_011526365.1 Flavobacteriales bacterium | reverse complement strand
GAATTAAACCTTGTTGTAATTTAACAAATAGACGTTTTCAACGTATTGATTTTAAGTAATCATATTTAAAACGATACAAATGCCTCATCGAAAAGTCTTATACCTTTTTTTGCTGTACAGCTTCTGCACAGACAATAGAGCCCATTGCTTTTGATAGAAGAGTTACCCAAGAAGGATGGGCCAATACACAAAAATTTGAAATCACTTATGAAATTCAACCTGGGAATAATATCCCAGCGAAGATGTGCAAATGGACTACACCTTAAACGATGCTCAACTGTACTTAAAGTTGCAGCACTAATTTTAGCAGTAGATTTAGTCGAGGGACTGCAGGTAGCGTTCTGCATCTAGTGCAGCCATACAACCAGTTCCGGCAGCTGTAACTGCTTGTCGGTATTCTTTGTCTTGGACATCTCCAGAGGCAAATACCCCAGGTAAATTCGTTTTAGTGCTTTTCCCTTCGGTAAGGAGATAGCCAGCGTCATCCATGTCCAGTTGGCCTTTAAAAATTGCCGTGTTGGGCTGGTGTCCAATGGCAATAAAGAGTCCTGTGATAGAAATTTCCTCCGTTTCTTGGGTTTGGTTGTCGCGAATGCGAATACCTTCTACAACCTGCTCTCCTAAAACTTCATCGATTTCTGAAAAATAACGCACATCGATATTTTCCATTTTATTTACTCGGTGTTGCATGGCTTTGGAGGCACGCATGCTTCCTTTTCGCACCAGCATGGTTACTTTGGAGCAAATTTTGGCCAAATAGGTAGCTTCTTCTGCAGCAGTGTCTCCACCTCCAACAATCGCTACATCTTGTCCTTTGTAGAAAAAACCATCACAAACTGCACAGGCCGAAACCCCACCCCCACGCAAACGTTGCTCACTGGGGAGGCCCAAATATTTTGCGGAAGCCCCTGTACTAATAATTACCGTTTGGGCTTCAATAACTTCACCGCCTTCAACATAGGCTTTGTGCATCCCGCCTATTTCTGAGGAAAGTTCTACTTTGTTGATGTGTCCAATACGCACTTCGGTACCAAAACGTTCAGCTTGTTGCTGGAGTTCTACCATCATTTGTGGGCCATCAATTCCTTTGGGATACCCTGGGAAGTTGTCTACTTCTGTGGTGGTAGTGAGCTGTCCTCCAGGTTCCATACCTGTGTAGAGTACAGGCTTTAAGTCAGCTCGAGCAGCATAAATTGCTGCGGTATACCCAGCAGGACCGCTTCCAATGATTAAGGTTTTTAAAGGCGCCATACGTCTGTAATATTTTATTTTTTTGGAAGTGCAAAATAAGGAATTATAGCAAGGCACAACACTAAGAATTTATATTTTTGATTAAACGTTTTCCCAATGAAAAAATTAGTTTTTTGTGTTGTACTTCTGCTTACAGGCTGTGCCCCTTCACACGAAAAATCTTCAGCTCAAAAAATTGTTGACGCTAGCATTGAAGCCTATGGCGGTATGTTCTGGGAAGACCTCCACTTAGAATTTAAATTCCGCAAGCACAACTACCACCTCTACAGAAAGCAAAACCAATTTCGCTATGTGCGCAAAGCTTTAGACAGTGCTGCCCCTTACATTGACAGCCTGTGGAGTGATGGACGTTTTACACGGCATCAAAATCAAGTGCTAGTACAGCTTAGCGATAGCCTAAAAAAAGTCTATTCCGCTTCGGTAAATTCTGTACTGTATTTTGTTCAAATACCGCATATACTCAATGATGCTGCAGTAATAAAAACCCAACTCCCCGACCAGTCCATAAACGGGAAAACCTATCACAGTATAAAAATTACTTTTCAAAAAGAAGGTGGAGGGGAAGACTTTCAGGATGAATTTCGTTACTGGATAGATCCAAAAACGTACTTTATTGATTATATGGCCTACAATTATTTGACTGATGGGGGAGGGACACGTTTTCGCGTAGCCTACAACCAGCGAACCATAGGTACTATACGAGTGCAGGACTACCGCAATTTAAAGTCCAATGCAACCTTTACCCCTTTGGACAGTTTACCCAAACTTTTTGAAAGTGGCAAACTCCAACAACTCTCAGTCATTGAAAACACCCACTGGGAAATCTATTGATTACTTTTCAAGGACGACATCTGTTACCATATAGACATAGCTAGCGCGTTTGTATTTGGGCTGGAAATTGGCATCGGTAAAATAACTGGTGCGCAACCGATTCAATACGATACCTTTGCGGGTTTGATACGCATCGTTAGTAATAAGACTACGCCGCCCCTGGTGGATTATTCCAGTGGCTACTAAGCGATAGCTGTTTTCATCAAAAAAATAATGCCAGCGATCTGCTTCAGGAGCATCGTTATAGCGTACTAAAACTTCTATTGTTTTTTTACCATTAAAAAGCGTTCGTGTACCTAGGAGCTCCAACCGAGCTTCGGGTTCCAACAAACGATAGGGTTGCCAAAACACATAGTAGGCTCCTTCTAACACCGCCTTGGTTTCCTGAAGTACTTTTGGCGCTGTAACACTTTTGCTGTTGCGTTGTAGCATCAGGCTGTCATTTTCCAGTTGGGCTGTATTGGTGGTTGCACCTTCTTGCCATGTCATAATAGCTTTAAACGGCTGAAAGTACACTTCGTGGTTTTGATAAACCTCCTTCTCCACAGCGCCCTGTTCGGTGAATAGCGTTGTGGCTTTAGTGTAGCTTACTTTTTTGGTGCGCTCCCAAGTTTTTTTACCCCCGTGCGCTTCTAATGACTTTAAAACTATTTCTTTGGCTGGATGAGAACTGCAGCCAACAGTTGTAAATACTACAGACATAAGAATACCGATGAAAAATGGAGTTTGCTGACGCATAATTTTTTCTTTAATTAGAATTTGTAATTTAGGATATAAATATAAAACTCATGAAAAGCACAATTAAATCTGTAGGTACTGTTTGGGTATTTCTTGTCGTTCTTTTGTTTTCTTCGACAGCTCAAGCACAGAAAAAATATTCTAAAAATGACATAAAAAAGCAAAAAGCTGCTGTAGCTGTTCTTGTGGAAGGCCGCCATAAAAATACCCAAGTAATGGTAGATAAAATATTCAGCTTTGCAGAATTGGGCTTTCATGAAACAGCATCTTCGGCCTACCTTACTTCCGTGTTAGAAGCAGCGGGCTTCGAAATTATTTATGGTGTATCCGATATACCTACAGCCTGGTTTGCCCGTTGGTCCAATGGAGCCGGACCCGTGATTGCCTTGGGGAGTGATGTGGATTGTATTCCAAAGGCGTCACAATATCCTGGGGTGGCTTACCATAAACCTATGGTAGCAGGAGCTCCTGGACATGGCGAAGGACACAATGCCGGTATTCCGTTAAACATTACAGCAGCCTTAAGTGTTCAAGAGGTAATGACAAAAAATAATTTAGGGGGCACTTTAGTCGTTTGGCCAGGGATAGCAGAAGAACTGGTAGCATCAAAAGCCTGGTTTGTACGCGACGGGTATTTTGATGATATCGACATGTGTATTTTTACTCATGTAAGCAGCAATCTGTCTGTGTCATGGGGGCAAGCCCGCGGTACTGGACTTATTTCTGTGGAATACACTTTTGAAGGTGAAGCTGCCCACTCTGCAGGAGCACCCTGGCGTGGGCGTAGTGCTTTAGATGCGGCTGAGCTTATGAACATTGGTTGGAACTACAAACGCGAGCACTTGCATCCCTTAAAGCGTTCACATTCTATATTCACAGATGCTGGAGACCAGCCCAATGTGGTGCCTTCCAAAGCCTCCATATGGTACTACTTGCGTGATATTACCTATGAGGGGATTATGAAAATGTACAACGATGCCAATAACATAGCCGAAGGGGCAGCAAAAATGACAGATACTAAGGTAAGATCTCGTGTAGTAGGTACCGCTTGGCCACGCCACTTTAATAAGGTGATTGCAGAAACCATGTATAAAAACATTCAGCAGGTAGGGTTACCCCAATGGTCAGCAGCCGATCAACAACTGGCAAAAGCAGTTCAACAAGAGGTGAATTCGCGCCGTACCTCTGGCTTGGCTACCAAATTATCTCCACTAGGGAAACCCCTTCCAAATCCTGTGAGTGGAGGTTCCGATGATATTGGTGATGTATCCTGGAAAGTTCCTACCGTAACTTTGCGTTTCCCTTCAAACATTCCTGGGTTACAAGGCCACCATTGGTCAAATGCAATTGCTATGGCCACTCCCATTGCCCACAAAGGGGCCACCGCTGGGGCAAAAGTAGTAGCCATGACAGTAGTAGATTTTTTGATGCAGCCACAGTTGGTGGCGCAAGCAAAAGACTATTTTACTAATGTGCAGTCTAAAGAAACTACCTACAAGCCCATGATAACGGCAGATGATCCACCCCCAGTAGAATTGAATACACAAATCATGACCACCTTTCGCCAGGAGCTTGAAAAATTCTATTACGATGAAACCAAGTACGATTCATATTTGGATCAGTTAGGGGTTTCTTATCCTACCTTAAAACCCAAAAATGATTAAAAAACAATACTTGTTGTTCCTGCTTTGGGGCATACTTTCATTAACTGCATACGCCCAAAAGCCCAACCCAGCAGCTGTTAAAGCAGTAACAGCCATATTATACGAACAACAAGCAGCTTGGAATGCCGGTGATATTTCATCGTTTATGGAGGGTTACTGGCAAAGTGATTGCCTGGTGTTTATGGGATCACAGGGGCCTACCTTTGGCTACGAAAATGTGAAGCAACGCTACGAAAAAAATTACGCTACTAAGGCACTTATGGGGCGTCTTCAATTTACTGTTAAAGACGTACAGCAACACTCCCCAACCATTATTCAAATGCTGGGGAAATTTGAATTAGAGCGAAGTGGAGGAAATGCCTCAGGCTATTTTAGTTTACTGTGGCGAAAAACAGATGAAGGCTGGAAAATTATCAGTGACCATACCAGTGCATCAAACCAAAACTAAATGACGACACCTCGCGCAGGCTTATTTTTAGGGCCACTTTTGTTTGTAGTTGTATTGTTGGGTTTCCAGCCTGAGGGGCTAAACCCACAGGCCAATGCCGTTTTGGCCACCACCCTCTGGATTGCCGTGTGGTGGATTACCGAAGCTGTTCCCATTGCTGTTACGGCACTTCTACCCATAGTGTTGTTTCCCCTTTCTGGCGGCTTAGATTTACAAGCCACCACAGCAGCTTATGGCCATCGTTATGTGTTTCTTTACCTGGGCGGTTTTATGATTGCCATAGCTATTGAAAAATGGAATTTACACAAACGCATTGCGTTAAACATCATAGATTTCATTGGTGCTGATATTCGAAAAATAATTTTAGGCTTCATGGTGGCCACAGCCTTTTTATCCATGTGGATTTCCAATACGGCTACTTCGGTGATGATGCTCCCCATAGGGATTGCTATCATCAAACAATTAAAAGACAATCCCAATACCGTTGAAAACGAAAACACCATTTTTGGGAAAGCCCTAATGTTAGCCATAGCCTATAGTGCTTCTATTGGTGGGGTAGCAACGCTAATTGGGACACCTCCTAATTTGGTACTGGCAGGGGTGATTTCTGAGATCTACAATTATGAAATTTCCTTTTTTCAATGGTTTGTGTTTGGCGCTCCAATTTCATTGGTATTGCTCCTTATTTGTTGGACGTATCTCACCCGATTTGCATTTCAATTCAAACAACTCTCGTTTCCTGGTGGCAAGCAAGAAATTAAACGATTAAAAGAGGCCCTGGGCCCCATGCAGTACGAGGAAAAAGTAGTTGCTTTTATTTTTGCTAGTGCAGCAGTGTGCTGGATCGTGCGTTCCTATGTTTTAGAAACTATTTTTCCCGCAATTGACGATACTATTATTGCCATATTTTTTGCTGTCCTCCTGTTTATTCTTCCTACAAAACAAAAAGACGGCGTACTGCTAAACTGGAAAGAAGCCGTAAAGCTCCCTTGGGGGATTATTATTCTTTTTGGGGGAGGTATGGCATTGGCCAAAGCATTTGTTAGTAGTGAGCTTGCCCTGTGGTTGGGCAACCAAATGACCTTATTGCAAGGCCTTTCTTTATTGCTGTTGATTCTTCTGTTGGTTACTGCGGTAAACTTTTTAACAGAAATTACTTCTAATTTGGCAACTACTGCAATGCTACTACCCGTTTTAGCTCCTATGGCTGAAAAGGTAGGCGTACATCCCTTTGCACTAATGGTTGGTGCTGCTGTAGCAGCTTCTTGTGCCTATATGCTTCCTGTGGCTACACCCCCTAATGCCGTGGTTTTTGGGTCAGGCTATTTGCGCATCCCCGATATGGTACGAACTGGGATTTGGATGAATCTTATCTCCATTATAATTGTAGCGCTTATGGTGTACTTTATGCTCCCACTGTTTTGGAACATTGACATCAGTAGTTTTCCAGAAGCACTTGCCAAAGCGTAAATCATTTAAAAGTCAAAATAGGTATCGGGAAAGGGTTCTTCCTTTAAAGTAAAATGCCACCATTCTTTACTGTAGGGTTTAAAGCCGTGTTGCATTAAAATTTTTGCAAGCAGCTTCCGGTTGTTTTGTTGGGCTACTGTGATGGTAGTGTCACTGGCCCAGGATATGGGGCCAAAAAAATCCCAAGGGCTGCCCATGTCCACTTCTTCTCCTTTTTTAGGGCCTTCCAAGTACACCAACCCAACATCCACTGTGCTGCCTCTACTGTGCCCTGATTTAGCAGCAATATACCCCCGAGTAAAGAGCTCAGATTTGGGTACTTTGGGGTAATACTGTTGTTTTCTCAAAGTGTCTTTCAAACGTTTGGACCAAGTCACAAATTCATCAACAGCTTTTTGTGGTCGATAACCATCATAAAGCTTTAAGCCCATGCCCATAGCGTTAAAATCTTTTTGTGCAGCGGCTAAGGCATTTAGGGCGGGACGGCTTAATACTTTTGCAATGTTGGCGTAGCCTCGAACAGGTCTGCCAGTAAAATTATTGGCAGTGGCATAGCGCAACTCGAACTGAAGATTGGGGATAGTTGTAGCTATAGGGGCAAAGCCTTCGGGGGAAGGGGTGCTACAGGCGTAAAAAAGTACAACAAGTACTATCGTTAAGCGAAAAAAAGCCGGGGAAACGTGTAGGATACCTTTCATGTTTAATTCACAATACGTCCTGGATTTAAAATATTTTTAGGATCAAAAAGCTGTTTAAGTTGTTGCATCAATTCAATTTCAACTTCAGAACGCGAGGTGTTAAGGTACTTTTTTTTGTGTAAGCCAATGCCGTGTTCGGCAGATACTGAGCCTTGATGGGCCTTTAAATGCTTATATACTAAGGCATTTACGGCATCAATCACGTCAGGATTATTTTCGTGCTTCCCGATGATAAAATGGATGTTTCCGTCGGCAACATGCCCAAAGGTAAAAATCCGATCTACCACGGGTAGTTTTTTTAGGTCGGCTGTAATCTGATCAATAAGCGATCCAATTTTTGGGATGGGGAGGCTAATATCAAAGTGCTGATCGTCTTTTGCCTGAGCTGCAAGGACGGCAACATCTTCCCGTATTTGCCACAACGCATTGAGTTCCTTGTCGGTTTGGGCGAGCATTCCATCGAGGACGATTTCATTTTCCAAACAATCGCCTACCAGGTCTTCTAGGAGTTTAACATCTTGGGTGTGGTTTTTCCCCATAACTTCAATAAACACATAATAGGGATAGTGCTGGGGTATGGGAGCGCGGTAGGGAGAGGGGTCAGAGGTCATGGTTTCGTATGTGTGTTGCCACATCAGCTCAAAACCGCTTAGGGTGCCGCCCAAACCTTTATCCATATGTTTTAACAGCTGTAGTACCTTGTCATAATTTTCTACGCCTACCAATGCCGAACACCTGCTACTGGGTTTTTCAATTAGTCGGAGCACTACTCGGGTAACGATGCCCAATGTACCTTCACTTCCAATAAATAACTGCTTTAAGTCGTAGCCAGAATTGTCTTTGATAATTTTTTTCAGGTTAGTAATAATTCTACCATCGGGGAGTACGGCTTCAAGACCAAGCACCAATTGTCGTGTCATTCCAAACCGAAACACACGCAATCCTCCGGCATTAGTAGCTATGGCTCCTCCAATTTGGGCCGAACCTTTGGCGCCAAAATTTAAGGGCAGTAATAAATCGTGGTTGGCAGCGGCATCAATAAGATGTTCTATGATAGCTCCCGATTGGGCGGTTAGGGTTTTGCTAATGGGGTCTACCTCTTCAATGGCATTCATTTTTTCCATAGAAATCACCAGTTGGTGGGCAGCGGTTTCTGTGCCACCCACAAGGTTAGACAGCCCCCCGTGCACTACTATTTCTTGCCCCATTTGGTGACAAAGTTGAACAACGGCAGCCACTTCCGCTGTAGTTTTTGGAAGCACCACTGCCACGGCATTTAAGGGTTTATCCATTTTCCAAATATGGTGATAGCGGCTTTGCAGCTTTTCTCCGTGGAGTATTGCCGCTTCACCCAGTTGGGCTTCGAGTGCTGTGATTATTTTCATGAATTGTTGTACTGATGTTTTCCAATATCCCAACCCGCATCATTCAAAAGCGTTTTTGCATCTTCAGCGGCAGGTTTTTCAAGTGCGGTACCCATACTGTCATTCCAGCGGTTAAGGTATCCAAATAATGCTACTACTCCTGCAATTTCTACAATCTCGCCTTCATCCCAATGTTCTCGGAGGGCGTCGGCTATGGCATCGTTAACGCTATTGGGAACTTGAGAGGCGGCAATAGCAAAATCAAAGGCTGCACGTTCTGCGGCGCTAAATGCAGGATAGGTTTTATAATTCCATAAATTTTTCATTTTATCTTCCTCACTTCCATAACGAGCGGCAGCGCGTATGGCATGCGCCTCACAGTAGCGGCACCCTGTGGTTTGACTGGATAAATAGGCGATTTGGCGTTTTAAGGCAGGGGTTAATCTTCCCTGATTGTCCATCACCGCCTGATTTAACTCCAAAAAAGCAGCGGCAATTTTAGGTCGGTGCATCATGGTAAACAAGCTGTTGGGTGTAAAACCGAGTGTTTCTTCATAAAATACAGCCATGGCTTCACTTTCTGCCGTAGCGTTTCGTGCAAGTGGTGCAACAAGAGGACGTTTCATAGGAGGAGGATTAAAATATTTTTTTCCCCAAGATAGTATGTTTCCACAGGCTCTCAAAATTTCATTACCCTTCACTACAGCAGCCTAAGGGCTTTTGCAATATCTCCCTATTTTTTGCTATTAAATTTATGTCATACAATTTAATGTGTGGCATCCCAAATCTAATTTTTACTATGAAACTCCTATTCGATAATTTTCGAGGCAATGCATTGGAGGATGTAATTATCGATTTGGAACGTCAAGGTAAAAGTGTTACTAGTAGGCGTGCATGAGCAGCCGAAATATTTAATGAAGGCGATTGTGATAATTGGTGAATATATAGAAGAAGAATATTTGTTTGAAAATTTTAGTGCTGCATGCTTGTGAATCAACCAGCAAAATGGAGGGAAGTAACTCCTTTTTTTATTGTTTGATTCAGTCAATCGTTTAAAATCTCCAATTGAAATTAGGTAATATGTAAGGGATATTATTACCTTAATCACCCTGAATTAAATTTATAATGTAGCAACATAATAAAATGGTCCACTACGTATATTTACTAAATCACAATTTGATGATACGTTTTTTTATCCTCCTAGCAATGTTAGGTATAGTTAACTGTGCTTCTGTTCCAAAGACGCCGGTAGAGGTAACCTACACCATAGACACATTTGATGTTACAAAGAATCAGATGCAGGTTACTTTTGAAATTACAAATAACACCAATGTTAATTATACCCCCGGAAATTGGCAGCTACATTGGAATCAGATGGGGGGAAGTGTGGCCACCGAAAGTTTGCCCGAGGGAATATCCTTTGAATGGGTAAACGGGGCCTATTACTTTATTTTTTCAATGGGAGATGCCTGGGCTTTGGCTCCGGGAGAAACCCTCCGTTTTTCATACACCCACAACGGTATCATGGAACGTTTAGTAATGGGACCACGAGGGGTGTTTTTAGTGCAGGATAGGGAGGCTCAGGATGCAGAGGTAGCCATTAAATGGAAAGATGCAAAAGGGGTTGCCGATCTTCAATTGCCTTCGGCAATGGATCGCTACCACCAGTTGGAGGGTGTTTCTTTGTTAAACAAAAGTGAATTACAATGGGTGGTTCCTACTCCTAAATTTCAAAGTGAACCTTCGGCTTTTCGTGCGGCCGACACGGATTGGACAGTTACTTTAGCGCCCGAATTTTCAAATGCACAGGTGCGTTTAAACCAATTTTTGAAGGCTAGTTTTAGTCAAAATCTCCAATGGGATACTGCCGCTTCAAATTTTAAAATTCAACACAACGCACAGCTTAAGGAGCAAGGGTATAAGCTGCAACTTGAGGAAGATGCTATCCTTTTGGAGGCCGCTTCTTATGCAGGAGTGATTTATGGCCTTCAAAGCTTGCGACAAATTATTCAAACAGCAACTTTAGAAGCAAGTCCATGGCCTTTGCTCACAATTGAAGATGCACCACGCTTTCAGTACCGTGGATTTTTATTAGATATTTCAAGAAATTTTTACAGTGTAGAAAAAATCAAACAACTGCTTGATCTTATGAGTCTTTTTAAGCTCAACGCCTTGGATTTTAAACTGGCGGATGATGAAGGCTGGCGCATTGAAATTCCTGGTTTGGAGGAGTTGACCGAAGTAGCAAGTAAAAGGGGGTATACCACCACCGAAACAAATCGACTGATTCCCATGTACGGTTCTGGGGCCCATGGAGGACAAACGGGAAACGGATTTATTTCCCGTGAAGAATTTATTGATCTCTTGCAGTATGCTCATGCTCGCAACATTCAGATTATGCCTCAAATTAGTTTTCCTTCCCATGCACGTGCAGCGATAAAAGCAATGGATGCCCGTTATAAAAAGTACATGACCCAAGGTGATAAAGCAGCAGCTGAAAAATATTTGCTAATTGACCCAAAAGACCAAAGTGAGTATCGTTCTGCACAATTGTACAACGACAACATTATCTGTATTTGTAGGGAAAGTGCCTACACCTTTTTTGAAAAGGTGGTGCAAGAAATGGTAGGCATGTATAAAGCTGCTGAGGTTCCCTTGCAACAATTTAGTATTGGTGCCGATGAACTTCCCTATGGATCTTGGCGCAAGTCCCCACTATGCGATACCTTTATTAAGGAAAACACACTTGGAATTACCTCTATCGATGCCTTATATGAATACAATTTAAAGCGCCTTAAAGGCATGTTTGATCAATTGGGAGTGCGTATGGCAGGCTGGGAAGATATTATGTTAGATCATTCTGAAAAAAGCCAAAGCGAAACCCAAATACGCAAAGAAAACTTCAATTTTGAAGTGATTCCTTACGTTTGGAATAACACTTGGAAAGGTGGGCGTGAGGACATGATCTATAAATTTGCCAACCGTGGTTTTCAAACAGTGATGAGCAATTCATCGGCGTTTTATTTTGACATGACCGATGATAATGACATAGAGAACTATGGTCTCGATTGGTCGGGTTATGTCAATTATAAAGACGCTTGGGGGACCGATCCTGAAAATGTTTTTGCCAACTTTAGCTTAATTGAAAAGCACGGGATTAGCCCATCTTATATTGCAAGTAAAGAAAAGCTTGATCCTTTGAAACGACAAAACCTCATAGGCATTCAAGGTCAATTATGGACGGAAACTGTAATTAGTCCAGCGGTTTTAGATGAATTGGTGTTCCCCAATATGGTAGTATTTGCTGAACGGGCTTGGCAACAACGTCCGGCGTGGCTTCAAGCTACTTCAGCGGAAGAACAAAAGCCTGCCATGCAGGTTGCATGGAATCATTTTTCCAATCAGTTAGGGCAGCGAAGTCTTCCGCTGATAAGTGCACTTTACCCCTCGGTGGCCTATGATTTACCAAAGCCTGGAGGAGTAATTACAAAGGGGAAGCTACATGTGCGACAAAAATTCCCAGGACTAACAGTACGCTACACCACAGACGGCAGCAACCCAACCAATAGCTCTCCGGTGTACACTGCACCCGTGGTACTTGGGCCTGAGGATAAAGTTACCCTGCGCAGTTTTGATGCCAATGGCAGAGGAGGACGCAGCGTTCAAGTAGATCAATAAACCTAAGAATTAAAAAATGGAGTATCATTTAAATGAATTGCCTACAATGCCACTATTTCCGGGGCTTAAAGCAAAAGCCGTTCACGGCGCAGAATTGTCGTGGATTTTTTGGGAAGTAGAACAAGGGGCAGAGGTTCCCGAACACCATCATCCTCATGAACAGATTATGCATGTGGTAGCTGGGGAATTCGAATTTTCTCTCAACGGGCATACCAAAACCTATACTTCTGGGGCTGTAGTTGTAATTCCATCTAATGCAGTACATTCGGGAAAAGCACTTACCCCTTGTACTTTAATGGATGTTTTTACTCCCGTTAGGGAAGAATATAAATAGGAATGCAGGTTAATTTAACAGGGAAAACAGCATTAGTTGGTGGGAGTTCCAAGGGGTTAGGGCGAGCAGTAGCTTTTGCACTAGCTCAAGCGGGAGCTTCGGTTACTGTTATGGCAAGAGATAAAATTGCCTTAAAGGAATTGATGGAACAGCTTCCTTCTCAAGGGCAACAACACCAATTTTTAGTAGTAGATTTTAGCTCCTTTGTTTCCTTTAAAGAAAAAATTGATGCTTTCTTTCAAAAAAATAGTGTAGACATTCTTGTCAACAATACCCAAGGTCCTCCAGCAGGACATGCGATAGATCTTCAAGTGGAAGATTATCAAGCAGCTTTTGATTTGCTGTTTAAGTGTGTAGTACATACTACCCAACGGGCCCTTCCACAGATGCAAAAAAAGCGCTGGGGACGGATTATCAATGTAAGTTCTGTGACTGTAAAAGAACCCTTGCCGCAATTGGCATTATCCAATAGTGTTCGAGCGGCATTGGCCTCATGGGCAAAAAGTCTGTCCCTTGATGTTGGATCTCAGGGGATTACGGTGAATACCGTACTTACAGGCTATTTTAATACTTCACGTTTAAGGGCATTAAACGAAGCAAAAGCTGATGCCACAGGCCAAGCTTTTGAGACCGTGGAACAGGCATTAATTGAAAAAATTCCCTTGCGACAATTGGGCGACCCAACCTCCTATGGGGCCCTTGTTACTTTTTTAACGTCTGCACAGGCAAGTTATATCACCGGAATTACCATTCCTATTGACGGTGGGGTGTTGCAGTCGTATTGAAAAAAAGCTATATTAGCGTACTTTAATATGAAAATGATTTAATGATGAAAAAATTTCAACTTTCACTCTTATTTTTAACTGCTCTAGTAGTATTTGCATGTAGTAAAGACGATGGAGAAGAGGCACCAGTAGAAAATGAAGATCCACTAGTGGGGACTTGGGTATTGGCGTCTGAACCAGGAGCACTTGCCGTTGGGGAGTCTGCTGGAAACTACGGATGGTGGTCAAACAGCGCAGACGACGTTGGGGCCCGTTCTTGTTTATTTGACGATCAGTACATTATTAACGCCGATGGTAGTTTCCAAAATAATATGGGAAGTCAAACCTGGCTAGAAGGCTGGCAAGGAGCTGATGAAGGATGTGGTGCCCCTGTGGCTCCGCATGATGGTTCAAACACTGGAACATGGACTGCTGAGGGCGGTACACTTACAATTTCTGGTGCAGGAAACTTTATGGGCTTGGCCAAAGTACATAACGGTGGTGAAGATGGTAGTCCTGCTAACAACACCATCACTTATAACTACACCCTGTCTAACAACGACACGGTATTAGAGCTAACCATCGCTGGCTGGCTTGCAGATGTACCCGCTGCAACTTGGTACTTTAAGTTTACTAAGCAATAATGCCATGCATTAACAGAACATCTATTCAATTTAAAAGAGCATTCCTATTTTTTGGGGTGCTCTTTTTTATTGGTTGTTCTTCAGAAGATGATTGCTGTTCCGATACAGATACAGACACAACTCCTCCTCCACAAGCCGAAGAACTTACGGCTGCTGATCGTGAAGGATTAGTTTGGAATGACGAATTCGACCAAAGTACTTTAGATACTTCAAAATGGAATTTCCAAACCGGTGACGGTACTGCCGAAGGCATTCCCGGCTGGGGAAATGGCGAGGAACAAACCTATACCAACAGAACACAAAACCTGCAATTGGAAAATGGGTTTTTAAAAATTACTGCCCGAAAAGAATCCTTACAAGGAAAATCCTACACATCGGCACGTATTAATACGCAAGATAAATTTTCGTTTCAGTATGGGCGAATAGTAGTGCGTGCTAAGCTCCCCAAAATAGCCGGTACCTGGCCTGCCGTGTGGATGTTGGGCGATAACTATAGTAACGTGGGATGGCCCCGTTGTGGTGAAATCGACTTCATAGAGCAAAATGGCCAAGAGAAAGATAAAATTATTGGTACCTCACATTGGTTTGACGAAGGAAGTAGCAACAACGCAAAGTATTCCACCACACTAGACTTTCCAAAACTCACTGAAAGTTTTCAGAAGTATACCTTAGTTTGGAATGAATCCTATATTCGAATGTTTGTGGGGAGTGCCAAATATTATGAAATAGCTATTAATGACACCCTACCTTTCGATCAGCCCTTTTTCCTGCTGATAAATCTGGCCATGGGTGGGACCCTTGGAGGGAACATTAATTCTACCTTTTTACAAGAAGATTTTTTAATTGACTATATCAGAGTTTATGAAAATTAACACTTTCGTCGGCTTGGTCTTTGTTACGGCAGGATTTTTAAGCTGTAATGATAGCGTTAAGCCAGAAACAGTTGCTACCTATGAACTGGTTTGGAGCGATGAATTTGATCAAGCACAAACCCAAATTGATACGTCAAAATGGTTTTTGGAAATTGAAGCCCCAAACAACGGTGCCTGGTACAACAACGAACTCCAGCATTATACTGATCGTTTAGACAATGTTTATGTGAGTGATGGCACCTTAAAAATAGTAGCCAAAAAAGAAGATTACACCCATTCAGGAACTACACAGGCCTACACTTCATCACGGCTGAATTCCAGGTTTAAGTTTACTTATGGACGGGTGGAAGTACGTGCTAAACTTCCCCGTGCGCAAGGGACATGGCCGGCCATATGGATGTTAGGTGAAAATTTGACTACTGCCGGTTGGCCTGCATGCGGTGAAATTGATATTATGGAGCAGCTTTTTGAAGACTTTCTCATGGTGCAATGTGCAATACATGTCCCTGCTAATTATGGGGACACCCCTGTGCTAAAGCAATTTAACGTATCAGACGTTACTGAAAATTTCCATGTGTATGGAGTAGAGTGGACCCCTAAAGAACTGCGTTTCTTTGTGGATGACACCTTTTATTTCACCTATGCTCCTGAAGAAAAAAACGATGCTAATTGGCCTTTTTATAGCAATCAATTTATTCTACTGAACATCGCTATGGGCGGAAATTTAGGTGGAACTGTAGCACCTGACTTTACTCAGGACGCTATGGAAGTAGACTTCGTTCGAGTGTATCAAAAAAAATAATTATATAGCCCCTCAAAAAGCGGCTACTGTAATGTCAGTAGCCGCTTTTTTATTCCAATGAATTTTGGATATCAGAATTGATTTTCATTAATGCTGCTGCAAATTTTTGTTTGTCCTTTGGCGAAACTACAATTGGTTACTTTATGAAATAAGTCACCTTTTGGTAACAATTAAAAAGTAGTTACTCAGGCATAACTAATTCAGGTATAAAAGAAAAAACCCTCCGCTTGGGAGGGTCTATATTTAAATTAGATTGCGTTTAAAAATCCATGACTCGAACAGACATTACTGTATTCACAACCTTTCTTATTCCTGAAACTTTACCCGAAAAATTTGCATATAATGGATCAGTTAACATTTTTTTGGAATTTGACAATGCTGTTTTAATATCTGGTGACCCTATCCATGCAAAATGGGAAAAATCAGCATTTTTTCCAACTATAGGAAATGCAAGCCCAAATGAGTTTTCTTCGTACCCTAATTTTTTAGCCATTTTCATGGAAAAACTCTTGAATTCTTTTAAGTATGCAGAAGGGTTAGTTACTTCCATTTGATAAAGCATAAATACATTGTCTTCAGCCCAGTCTTCTCCATTGTACCAAACGGGAGTATTTATTGATTGAGAAACATCTATAGAATATTCTGGCAACCTTTCATCAAAAAGCAGTTGGACGTCCATAGATTGCCCATATGACATAAATGCTTTTTCGAATGCTTCTTCATTTGGAAAACAAAATTGAAGTGAATGAGTAGATGCGGTAGTTCCGTTGGGTAAATAAGCAAATAAGGATTTAGTACCTTCAATGCTTTTTGCCCAATCAGTATTCATTGCCTTTGTAATAGTTGATACCACCATTTCTGGATTCTCAGCTTTGAAATCGAAAAACACACAGTATTGGGCATTTAACGACAAGGAACTTAAAATTAGTAATAGAAAATAATTTTTCATTTTAATTGATTTATGGTTAATAATAATGTCAATATAAAAAGATTAGATTATATATCAAATCTCAACCCCCAACTTCAATTGAAAACTCATTTCCTGAAACCCAGGGGGTGATAACAGGAATGATATAAAAGGTTTTGGTGATTTATTTAAGTGAAATAATGTGATTTGTTGCCAATATGTTACCATTCACAAATAAAAAAATCCGCAACTTCATGTAATACAATTAGTTACGGATAATTAAAGTAGCGAGGGCAGGACTCGAACCTGCGACCTTCGGGTTATGAGCCCGACGAGCTACCTACTGCTCTACCTCGCGTTGTGAGCTGTAAATATAGGAAGTTTATTTCCTTTGGGCAAGTCATCCTTAGGAAGGTTGTATCTTTGTTGTATGAAACAACACCGAGCGGGTTACGTGGCAATACTGGGGAATCCCAATGTGGGCAAGTCTACCCTGATGAATGCCATGATGGAAACCCCCTTGTCTATCATCACTGCTAAAGCGCAAACTACGCGCCATCGTATTTTAGGCATAGTAAACGGTGACGATTTCCAAATGGTTCTTTCCGATACTCCGGGCATCATTAAACCCGCCTATGCCTTGCAACAAGCCATGATGGATCAGGTAAAAGAAACCCTTGTAGATGCCGATGTACTGGTGTATATGGTAGCAGTAGACGAACCCAAAGTAAAAGACACAACAGTATTTGAAAAAATTCAAAACAGTAAGGCGCCGCTGCTGGTACTTATCAATAAAATAGATTTGGCCACCCAAGAAGCCTTAGAGGCTGCGGTGGATTTTTGGCAAGGGCTCTTCCCCAAAGCAGCTATTTACCCTATTTCAGCAAAAACAGGTTTTTTTATTCCCGAATTGCTCCCCTTAATTAGCGCGCAACTCCCACAATCGCCTCCCTATTTCCCCAAAGATCAAATGACAGATAAACCCGAGCGATTCTTTGTTAATGAAGCGCTGCGAAAAGAAATTTTAGAGCGCTACGATAAAGAAGTTCCCTATGCTGTTGAGGTGCTAACCGAAAGTTTTGAAGAAACCGAAAAACTCATTTCCATACGAAGTTTAATCTTGGTAGAACGCCCTACACAAAAAGGAATTATTATTGGGCATAAGGGGGTTCGTTTAAAAGCCGTGGGTCGTGGTGCTCGCAAACATTTAGAAGAATTTTTTGGAAAAAAAATCTATCTGGAATTGTATGTAAAAGTAGCTAAAGACTGGCGATCCGATAGTGGTCAGCTGCGCCGTTTTGGCTACCAACATTAAGTCTTCCCCCTAAGCGCTCTCATTCTTTAGTTTTAATGTACTTTTGCAAAAATCATTTTTGTGGGAAACATTGTTGCCATAGTAGGAAGACCCAATGTTGGGAAATCCACCTTTTTTAATCGATTAATCCAAAAGCGCGAAGCTATCGTAGATGCAGTTAGTGGGGTAACCCGCGATCGGCACTACGGAAAGTCTGATTGGAATGGGAAGGAATTTACCCTTATAGACACCGGGGGCTACGTAGAAAATAGCGACGATGTTTTTCAAAAAGAAATAGACAAACAAGTGGCTTTAGCCGTTGAGGAAGCGGACGCCATTTTATTTATGGTGGACAGCACCGATGGGATCACAGGGATGGATACTGAGGTGGCACAACTTCTCCGCCGTTCCAACAAGCCCTTGTTTTTGGTAGCCAACAAAGCTGATAACGGTTTGCGCACCACCGAAGCGGTAGAATTTTATGCCTTAGGCTTTGATACCATTTACCCCGTTTCTGCCATTAATGGATCTGGATCGGGGGAGCTTTTAGATGCCTTAGTAGCGGTGTTACCCGAAGAGCAGCCCGAACTGGGAGAAGGGCTCCCGCGTTTGGCTGTGGTTGGGCGCCCCAATGCGGGGAAATCCTCCTTTATCAACGCGCTTATAGGAGAAGACCGTTACATTGTAACCAATGTGGCAGGAACCACACGCGATAGTATTGACACTGTTTACAATCAGTTTGGATTTGAATTTAAGCTCGTTGATACCGCAGGTATTCGCCGAAAATCAAAAGTAAAAGAGTCTATAGAATTTTACTCTGTAATGCGTTCGGTTCGGGCCATTGAACACAGTGATGTATGTTTGCTTGTAGTGGATGCTACCCGTGGATTTGACGGACAGGTACAAAATATTTTTTGGCTGGCTCACAGGAACAATAAAGGCATCGTAATATTGGTAAACAAATGGGATTTAATTGCCAAAGACACTGCCACACTACGTCAATTTGAAAAAGCGATTAAAGAAAAAATTGCTCCATTTACGGATGTTCCCATAGTGTTTATCTCTGCAGTAAATAAACAACGAATCTACAAGGCCATAGAAGTCGCTCAAAAAGTATATGAAAGCAGAAGCCGACGCATTCCTACAAGAAAGCTAAATGACACCCTGCTGCCTATAATTGAAAACAATCCCCCACCAGCGCTCAAAGGCAAATACATTCGTATTAAGTTTTGCACACAATTGCCTACAGCCTACCCGCAGTTTGCATTTTTTTGCAACCTGCCTCAGTATGTTAAAGATCCTTACAAACGATTTTTAGAAAATCAACTTCGCGAACAATTTGATTTCAAGGGCATTCCCATTACAATTTTCTTTAGAAAGAAATAAATTACAACTGGCTTTTAAGGCGTTCCAATTCCTCTTTTACTTTGTGTAACTTGTCGAGTAGGGCTGTTTTTTTATCCTCCTCTTCTGGGGTGCGAAGATGTTTTTTAGCGCCTTCAATGGTAAGCCCTTTTTCTTTTAATAAATAATAAATACGCTGGATTTGCTGTACATCCTGTGGCGTATATTTTCGAGTGCCACTTTGTTTTTTCTTGGGTTGAATTTGTTTAAATTCTTTTTCCCAAAACCGTAGCAACGAAGGTTTTACGCCAAAGGCTTTGGCTACTTCCCCAATGGCATAGTACCGTTTTTCAGGCAGCTTACTCAGCATTTAATCCAAGGATTGATTTTCTTGAGAGGCAGAATAGCGCAGTTGCTCAAACTCTTTAGGAGAGAGTTTGCCGTAATAGAAGTTTAGCGGGTTAATGCGTACTCCGTCTTTATAAATTTCATAGTGCAGGTGGGGGCCAACAGACCGTCCGGTGTTTCCTACAAAACCGATGATATCACCGCGTTTTACTTTTTGACCGCGGCGAACATTGTATTTGTTCAAGTGAGCGTAGAGGCTTATAAATCCAAATCCGTGGTCAATGCGAATGTGGTTTCCAAAACCTGTAGCGCGGTTGTCGGCACGTTTTACAATACCATCTCCAGTGGCATATACTGGAGTGCCTCGTGGCGCTGAAAAATCCATTCCCCAGTGCATACGGCGTTTTTTATCAAAAGGATCAATGCGGTATCCATAACCCGACGCCATACGCTTCATGTCTTCCCATTTTACGGGTGGGATAGAAGGAATTGCAATTAACAGGTCAGATTTATTTTTCGCTAGCTTTTCAATTTCATCTAGGGAACGCGATTGTACCACAATTTGTTTGGTTAAAACATCTAATTTTTTGGTGGTTTCAATAATTAAATCCGAATTGCTATACCCTCCTAAATCGGTGTAGCGGTTGACCCCACCAAAACCTGCTTTTCGTTGCTCCTCCGGAATTGGGCTAGCTTCAAAATACACCCTGTAAATATTGTTATCCCGTTCCTCAACATAGGACAGGGCATCTTCCAATTGTGCCAAACGGCGGTTCAGGTAGTCGTATTGTAATTTGAAGTTGTCCAACTCACGTTGTTGCGCAAGTTCTGTAGGGGTGTTTAAAAGGTCGGTGTTTAATAACAGCAGTAAGCCAGCAACACCAAAAATAACAGCCGAAATAAGAAACAATAAAAAATTGGAAAACTTTCGAACTTTTGATACTTCAACCGGTCTGTAGGACAAGGTTTCCGCATCGTAATAATATTTTGCTTTTGGCATAGCTCCTTATATTACTAAAGGGTTGCCCAAAGATACAAAAAAAACACATCAACAGTTTATCCCCTGTTGTTGCTCAAAAAAACTGTGCGGAATGTGTACCTTTGCAAGGCAAAAACAGTTTAGTTCATGAAGGCAGCCGAAGTCCGTCAGCAATTTCTTGATTTCTTCGAATCTAAAAAGCACACTATTGTGCCCTCAGCACCACTGGTAATTAAAAACGACCCTACATTGTTGTTTACCAATGCAGGGATGAATCAGTTTAAAGAATTCTTTTTAGGCATTGCCCAACCCAAAAGTAATCGTGTGGCCGACACCCAAAAATGCCTTCGGGTTTCTGGAAAGCACAACGATCTTGAAGAAGTAGGAATAGACACCTATCACCACACCTTTTTTGAAATGTTAGGGAATTGGAGTTTTGGCGATTACTTTAAGGAGGAGGCCATTGCTTGGGCCTGGGAACTACTCACAGAAGTCTACAAAATCCCTAAAGAAAACTTATATGTCACCATTTTTGAAGGAGCGCCAGAGGAAGGCCTCGAGCGGGATACAGAAGCCTATGACTTTTGGAAAAAATGGATAGCCGAGGACCGAATTTTGTTAGGCAACAAAAGCGATAACTTTTGGGAGATGGGAGAGCAAGGTCCCTGTGGCCCTTGTTCAGAAATTCACGTGGACATCCGTTCTGAGGAAGAAAAAAAGAAGGTTGATGGCGCAAGCTTGGTCAATCAGGACCATCCACAGGTAATTGAAGTGTGGAACTTGGTATTTATGCAGTTCAATCGAAAAGCTGATGGCAGCTTAGAAAAGCTTCCAGCCCAACATGTTGATACTGGGATGGGCTTTGAGCGTTTGTGTATGATCCTTCAAGGAGTAACCTCCAACTACGATTCTGATGTATTTACACCCATAATTCGTGAAATTGAAACCAAAACCAACTTCACTTATGGGAAAGAAGAAACTACCGACCGTGCCATTCGCGTGGTGGCAGATCACCTGCGTACCGTGTGCTTTGCCATTGCCGACGGTCAACTCCCTAGTAATACTGGTGGAGGATATGTCATTCGAAGAATTCTTCGACGCGCCATTCGCTACGGCTTTACCTTTTTAAATCAAAAAGAGCCGTTTATGTATCAATTGGTGGCTACCGTGGTACAACAAATGGGAGAAGTATTTCCAGAACTCCTCCAACAACAAAACCTAATTACCAATGTGCTTCGCGAAGAGGAAGGCTCTTTTCTCAAAACCTTAGATCAAGGCTTGGTTTTATTAGCATCCGTTTTAGCAAACACCAAAGGAAAAACTGTTAGTGGCGACAAAGCTTTTGAGTTGTACGATACATTTGGTTTCCCTTTAGATCTTACAGCACTAATTGCTCGGGAACGTGGCTATGAAATTGAAACCGAAAGTTTCGATCGGGCTATGGAAAAGCAAAAAGCACGATCGCGAAATGCTGCTGCTGCGGCCATTGACGATTGGCAAATTCTTTTAGAAGACGACGAGCAAGAGTTTGTAGGGTACGATATTTTAAACACCGAAGTACGTATTACCAAATACCGCAAAATTACTTCTGCCAAAGAAGGCGATTTTTACCAACTGGTATTTAACCTTACCCCATTTTATGCGGAAGGTGGGGGGCAAGTAGGGGACAAAGGCTATTTAGAATCGTCCAACGGAACCCTCTATTATATTACCGATACCAAAAGGGAAAACAACGAAATTTTACACTACACCAAAACCCTACCCGAAAAGCTCAATACGCGTTTTAAGGCCGTTGTAGATCCGCTTCAGCGCCAACGCACTGCCTGCAATCATACCGCAACGCACCTGCTTCACCAAGGCCTACGTACAATTTTGGGATCCCATGTAGAACAACGCGGTTCCATGGTTCATTCTGGAGTATTCCGCTTTGATTTTTCCCACTTTGCAAAGGTGACAACAGAAGAATTAGAGCAGGTAGAACAATTTGTAAATGCGCGAATTCAGGAGCATTTACCCCTAGAAGAGCAACGTAATATTCCCATGACCAAGGCGGTAGAAGAAGGAGCCATGGCTTTATTTGGAGAAAAATATGGGGACACCGTACGTACCATTCGATTTGGGCAATCCATTGAACTGTGTGGGGGAACTCATGTTGAGAATACCCAAGAAATATGGCATTTTAAAATTGTGTCAGAAAGCGCAGTAGCTGCCGGCATTCGACGTATTGAAGCCATCACTGGGGATGCTGCAAAACGCTTTTTTGAAGCACAAACAGACACATTAAAAACCATTGAGGAGTTGATGAAACGCCCGCAAGATTTGGTGAAAGCTGTAGCACAGCTGCAGGAGGAAAACCAAACCATGCGAAAAGAAATTGCCAGCTTAAATAAAATGAAAGCCCAATTGGTACAGCAAGAATTGGAGGGGCAAATTCAAGAAACCAATGGACAAGCAATTTTATGTGCAAAAATTGAAGGCGATGCCCAAATGCTAAAAGACCTTTCCTTTGCCATTGGTAAAAAGCGCGAAGAAGTGGTTATTGTGCTTGCAGCAGTAGTCAACGAAAAGCCTCTGTTAAGCTGTTATATTCCCAAACCTTTAGTAGAAGAAAAAGGATGGAATGCAGGTGCGGTAGTCCGTGACTTAGGAAAACACATTCAAGGAGGCGGCGGGGGTCAGCCCTTTTTTGCTACGGCAGGAGGAAAAAACCCCGCAGGGATTTCCAATGCACTTCAGGCAGCTGAAGCTTTTTTTGGCAAGTAGTATAGCTACAGTTTATTTTTTTTCTACTGGCGGATAGGCCTGTAGTATTTCCGAAACAAATAACGCAATACGGGCGTCGCGGTCTTTGGTACGTTCGCTAATACTCCCAAATCCAATCCCTTGCCAAATCAATTGATCACTATCGCGAGCAATAAAATCAATTTGCAACTGACCTTCTTTACGGGTAGTGAGTAAGCTGTTGTTGTTCATCCCCCAAAATGGCGCAAAAAATGGACTGCCCCAGCCCCAACCCCAGCCAGGGGTGTCAACGGTAACTTTTTCTTCTGCACGTACCTTAAAGTTGATCAATAAATCGGGAGTTGAAGATTTTTCCATCCCCTTGTTCACCAAAACTGTATCAATGGCTTTAAGTATTCTTCGTTTATCAAAATCGGAGATGGCCACAGCGTCCACCCCTTCCTTATAAAAGCCAAAACTTTTATAGGTGCTAAAATCAGTGACAGTATCGTAATCCGAAAACACACGAATACTTACACAGCTCGAAACGGTGAAGAGAACAACAACAAGAAGTAATTTTTTCAACATGGTTTATAGTTAATCAAAAATTATGCCGCTTTACAATTGTTTTTTTGGGTCAAAGCCATAAGGACAATGCCGGCAGTTGCTCTGACAACAGTAGCCACGTTTGAGGTGGTATTGTTCGGTAAACACACGATAACCTTCTGGGGATAGGTAATAATCGCCTTCTTCCAACGGGGGTAGGGGGTGCATTAGTTTTTCTTTTAAATGTACAATAAAAGCCTTACCCTTGTATCAGCAGTAAAAAAAATAGTTACTTATCCACCTACCCTATGCGTTCGCTTCCCTACAATTCGCTTCCTTCAATAGATGGAATACAACTGACTATTAAACGCGGAGATTGTATTAATACGGAAGGTTCTGGCAACAAGTATTGGAAGTTAAAATACAATCTTCAACAGGCGATGGACGAAAAGGCTTTAGGCCTGCTAACGTTTGGCGGGGCTTTTTCCAATCATCTTGCAGCTACTGCTGCTGCTTGTGCACGCAGTGGTTTGCAAAGTGTGGGGGTAGTTCGAGGGGAAGAGTGGGCTGATCCACAAAAAAAGAATCCTACCCTTGAATTTTGTAAACAAAAGGGCATGCAACTGCACTTCCTCAGTAGATCTACCTACCGAAACAAAAACAGTACCGAACTACAAAAGACATTGCAACAGCAGTACCCCAACTTTATGTTGCTCCCTGAAGGAGGCACAAATGCCTTAGCTGTAAAAGGCTGTGCCGAAGTACTTACTGCAGCGGATCACAAATACGACACCATTTGTGTGGCTGTGGGTACAGGTGGAACCCTTGCAGGGCTTGCTACAGGTAGTACTGAACACCAGCAATTGTTAGGATTTATGTCATTACGCTACACAGGCATGGCAGAACGTATAACTCCTTACACCACCACCTCTAATTGGCAACTCATACACGACTATACTTTTGGGGGCTATGCCAAAACCCCCGAAGCGCTAATTGCATTTATCAACAATTTTAAAAAGAAATTTAAAATTCCTTTGGAACCCCTTTACACTGGGAAAATGCTTTTTGGTATTTTTGACCTAATAAAAACAGGCCAATGGCGATGGGGCAAAAATGTACTTATCATTCACACAGGAGGCTTACAGGGAATAGCCGGAATCAATCAGCGTTTAGCAAAAAAAGGGCAGCCCTTGCTCCTCTGATTCGCCGTAGCTTAGCGGTACTTTTGGGAGTGCTTTTGTCTTCTTGTGGCGCCAAAAAAATTCGTTATAAAAAAGCAGTAGCTCAAAATGGAACGCAGAAGGAGCAAGTTCAACCTAGTCCCAAAACTGCCCCAAAAGCTCCACGGGTGCCTTTAACAAAAAACGAACAGGCAAAGCAATATATTGAACGTTTTGCTACTGTAGCACAACAGGAAATGAAAACGTACAAAATACCTGCAAGTATTACACTGGCCCAAGGACTACTGGAGTCTGGTTTTGGAGCAGGACGTTTGGCGGTGGAAGGCAACAACCATTTTGGCATCAAGTGCCATAAAGAATGGAACGGTCAACGCATCTACCATGATGATGACCTCAAGGGGGAGTGTTTTCGTGTGTATGATGATGCTGCGGCTTCCTTTCGTGACCATTCCCTGTTTTTAACCGAACGCTCTCGTTATGATGCACTTTTTAAATTAAAACCCACCAACTATAAAGCATGGGCAAAAGGGTTAAAAAAAGCCGGCTATGCCACGGATCCCAAATATCCAGACAAACTCATTAGCCTCATTGAACGCTTTGGCTTAGACCGTTATGACAACCTCAAGCAAGGCCGAAAAGAAAAACGCGCGATCAAAAAGGTCGCTACACACAATGTTGCCCAACGCCATCGTGTTCAAAAAGGCGATACCCTTTACAGTATTTCAAAACGGTACAATGTTAGCGTAGCCATTTTACGCGAGGTAAACCAACTGGAGGCCTCCACCATATATTTAGGCCAGGAAATTATTATACCCAAAAACTAATACTATGCTCTATCAACGCAGTAGCGCCCTGTTTCAAGCGGCCCAAAAAGTAATCCCAGGCGGAGTAAATTCCCCTGTTCGTGCGTTTAAAGCCGTTGGAGGCACCCCGATTTTTGTAGAAAAAGCTAAGGGGGCTTACCTCTATGACGTAGACGGCAACCGATTGATTGATTATATCTCCAGCTGGGGTCCCTTGATTTTAGGCCACGCCTTTGCACCAGTTTTAGAAGCAGTAACCGAAAAAGCAAAAAAGGGCACCTCTTTTGGAATGCCCACGGCTTTAGAAACGGATATTGCGACGCTGGCGGTAGAAATGGTGCCATACATCGACCAAATTCGTTTTGTAAATTCTGGAACAGAGGCCTGTATGAGTGCTGTGCGTTTGGCACGAGGCGCCACCCAGCGGGAAAAGATTATAAAATTTGCTGGGTGTTATCACGGACATTCGGATGCCTTCTTAATTCAAGCGGGAAGTGGGGCTGTTACCTTCGGTGCCCCCAGTAGTCCGGGAGTTACCCAGGGCACCGCCAAAGACACCCTTTTGGCAGCGTACAACAATCTAGAAAGTGTTGCCTTGCATTTTGAGCAGCATCCCGAACAAATTGCAGCCATCATTGTGGAGCCTGTAGCTGGAAATATGGGATGTATTGTACCGCAAGAAGGATTTTTAGAAGGCTTGCGCCAGCTCTGTGACACGCACGGAGCCCTCCTGATTTTTGACGAAGTTATGACAGGCTTCCGTTTGGCCCCCGGAGGAGCACAACAGCGCTTGGGCATACAAGCAGATATTGTCACCTTTGGAAAAGTTTTAGGGGGCGGACTACCCGTAGGGGCTTTTGCAAGCACCCACAAAATAATGCAGCATTTGGCGCCCTTAGGGCCCGTATATCAGGCCGGAACCCTTAGTGGAAATCCCTTGGCTATGGCCGCAGGCTATGCAATGCTAAAACACCTGCATCACCATGCCGATGTCTTTGATCGCTTAGAGGCCAAAACCGCTGCACTTCACCAAGGCATGGTCGCAGTGCTCGATCGTAAAGGGACACCCTATCAGATCAATCGTTTAGGGTCTATGATTTCCTTGCACTTTACAGAAACACCGGTGGTAGATTTTGCGACCGCTGCCCTTGGAAATAATGACTTTTTTAAACGCTACTTCCATGGCATGCTAGAAAAAGGGGTGTATTTACCCCCGAGTGCTTTTGAAAGTTACTTCCTAAATGATGCCTTGTCTGAAGCAGATATTCAGACGACAGTAACGGCCTTAGAGGAGGTTATTGCCTCGTGGTAATGGCAGTTGGGATTAGTTTTCCCGTTGAATTGTAAACGGGAAGCCTTCAAATTGTTGGGCGTTGGGATTGCGGACATCGCTGTCGCGTGGCCAGCATTCCAGAACCGTTTTGTTTTCTTTTTTTAGAAACCGAATCAAGCCATAGCCCGCTCCACTGGAAGGACTGTCGGGATTCACATAGGCATGCATGGTAATCTTGTTGTGAAAGCCATCCAAAAATTGACCGTTCCAGGGGAGTACCCCATTAGCATGGGGCCCTGCTTTTTCATTTTCGGGCCACCACCATCTGCTGTAATAATCATTAACAATGGCGGGCACCACAAATGCCCAAGGGCCATCGTCATAGGTGCTAATACCATGATGAATTACCGTAGCCAGATGTTGGTCACCAGCAATATGTAGGGCCTTTGCTTTTTTAATTGCCCTTAGGGCTTTATTTCTTCCGGTTTGAGGCCAACCGTTAGAGTCCAGATCGGCATGTAAACGATTGTCTAAACTCCCATGAATGTGCGCGCCACCACAAAATCCTGTTTGGGAGAGTACGGCTTTTATCGGTGTCGTATCATTTTGCCCCCAGGCCTCTAAAAATTCAAGCTGGCGATCACCTAGTAATTTAAGCCCCTCTAAATCGATGCGCTTAGGATCGTAGTTGGGGTCTCTGATGTGATCGGGGCGTGGACCCATTTGAGGGATTTTTCCTTTAGGCCCCGATTTAAACTTACGGTCTTCTAGGATAGCAAAATCTACTCCTCCAAGAATGAGATTGGTGTAGTAAACCCCAATGTTTTGATGAATCGGGGTAGGATCATAAGGATCGGGTAAGTGCCCGGTTTGTGCGCGTTCCACCATTTGTATGTATTCGGGATGATAAAAATACCCGCCGTCATTTCCTGCGCTAGAACTGGCTTTTTTCCCATATTCCCCCCAAAGGTTGCCCTGTCCAATATCGTGATCATCGGGGATGGTAATGCAGGGACGATTCCGAAACACCTCTCGGAATTGCAAACCAAATTTTAACCATGCCGCTGTGTGTTCGGTGTGGTCATAAGATTGATCTCCTGCAAAAAACACCAAATCGGGATTTTGGTGGTTGATGTTGCGAACATAGTTGTCCCGAGGGCCTCGATCTTGATTGCTGTTACACGAGAGTGCCGCAAGGACAATTTCATTTTTAGCCTTGGGGTCTTTGCGAATCAGTCCCTCAAAACGGGCACTATCAGCGTGTAATAACCTATACGATATGTCTTCTTCTGTGTTCCAGTTTTCTACCGTAAAGGTGGTGGCCCATCCAATGTCATTTATATTTTGTTTTTGAATTTCCTGCCAACGGCCGTCTTTTTTAATTTCCAAACAGACTTCTCGGGTTTCGGTGGGATATAATGGGAAAAGCTGTGCGGTGAGTTTTAAGGTATTGTTGTGCACAGTGTAAATACCAAAAGCAATAACGTCCTCACGGGCTACCTTTAGATTGATGATTTTGTTGGGACCTCTGTTCCACCAATCGTTAGTGGCCAGGGTATCAAGCCCTGTAAATGGTGAAACTAGGGGTTGGGTAGTTTTTTTTTCATTGCTGCAATTGTACCCCCCTAACAGCAAGAGGGAAATCAATAAAAGACGGAGTCCTTTTTTAGTGGGAAAAAATTTTAAACGCATTTTAGTACTATCCTATTTTTCTTAAAGTTAGGGATTATTTTAGGTTTTCAATGGTTGAATTTTATGCATAAAAAAAGCCCGATTACTCGGGCTTAACAATAAAAACGGTAGGATTAATAATCACGTTTTTGGCGTGAACGTTTTGGTTTTTTTAGGGCTTCAGGACGCTTTGGGGCTTTGGGAGCTTTGTGCATTTTGGGTTTTTTTTGCATGGTTAGGGCTTGGCGTTTGCTGTGCATTTGTTTCCAGCGGTCGTATTGTTTTTGGTTTAATACCGCTTTCATTTTTTCTTGCATTTCCAGTTGAGCGTCCAATTGGGCCAATTGGCGGTCGTATCGGGAGGCTTGTTTTTCACGAAGTACTTTTCGCTGCTGTTTAACGGCAGTAAAATGTTCGGTAAGCGAAGCTTTAATTTTTTCTTCCTGAGTGGCATTTAAGTCCAAATGCAATCGCATCTTTTTTGCCTGAAGGGTGGCTTGTTGTTCGGGGGTTAAGGGTTTTGGGGCTTTTTTGTTTGGCGTTTGTGCCAAAAGACCTAGTGGCAGTAAAAGCAGGCTGAGGTAAAGTAAGTTTTTCATGTGTGTTGTATTTGATTATTGGATGCAACACCCCACTAAAGGTTTAATGCTTTAACAAAATTTGGGAAAACAAAAACTGAATGGGTGTGCTTATTTGGTGATTTCCACCCACAGGCCTTCTTCGTTTTTGATCACTTGAGCTTGTTTTTTACTTGTTAACCCTTTGATGGCCTTATCCCATTTTTTATTGCTTAGGCCTGCCTTGGTTTTCAAATCAGCCAAAGCAATAGGGGTTTCTTCTTTTAGCAATTGAAGTACTTTAGCTTCGTCGTCACTGAGGGCAAGCTGTGGTTGTTCGGGTTTCATTTGTGGGAAAAACAGCACTTCTTGTATGGAGCTATTATTGGTCATTAGCATCACCAGTCGATCGATGCCAATACCAATCCCAGATGTAGGAGGCATACCGTATTCCAAGGCACGTAAAAAATCCTGATCGATAAACATGGCCTCATCATCTCCTTTTTCACTCAAGGCCAATTGTGCCTCAAAGCGTTCCCGTTGGTCCAAGGGGTCGTTAAGTTCTGAATAGGCGTTGGCCAATTCTTTACCATTGACCATCAATTCAAAGCGTTCAGTGAGCTTTGGATTTTCCCGATGGGTTTTTGTAAGTGGGCTCATCGACTTGGGGTAGTCGGTAATAAAGGTGGGTTGTATGTAGTTGTGTTCACACTTTTCACCAAAAATTTCATCGATTAATTTTCCTTCTCCCAAGGTATCGTCCACTTCAATGCCGAGGTCTTGCGCAGTTGTACGAAGTTGGTTTTCGTCCATTTCAGACACGTCTATACCGGTGTGGGTTTTAATAGCCTCTAAAATGGGTACACGAGGGTAGGGTGCCTTAAAGTCAATGGTGTGTTCCCCTACGGTTACAGCTGTAGCTCCATTGCTTTCTAGTGCCACTTGTTCGAGCAGGGCCTCTGTGGTATCCATCATCCAATTGTAGTCCTTGTACGCTACATAGAGTTCCATTACAGTAAACTCGGGATTATGGGTACGGTCCATTCCTTCATTACGAAAGTCTTTTGCAAATTCATACACACCGTCAAACCCTCCTACGATAAGGCGTTTTAAGTAGAGTTCGTTGGCAATTCGCAAGTATAAGGGGATGTTTAAGGCGTTATGGTGGGTAACAAAAGGACGTGCAGCAGCTCCTCCTGGAATGGGTTGTAGTATGGGGGTTTCTACTTCCAAATAGCCTTTGGTATTAAAAAAGGAACGGATGCTGTTGGTGATTTTGGTGCGCTTAATAAAGGTGTCTTTCACCTTTGGATTTACAATTAAATCAACATAACGTTGGCGGTAGCGTTGTTCGGGATCTACGAAGGCGTCGTATTGCTTGCCATCGGTATCTGTTTTGGGCAAGGGGAGGGGGCGCAGGGATTTATTCAACACCTCAAAACCGGTCACTTTTACAGTTTGTTCGCCCACTTGGGTGGTAAACAGCGTGCCACGCACACCAATGATATCCCCAATGTCGAGGAGTTTTTTATAGACCTCATTATACAAGGTTTTGTCTTCGTTGGGGCAAATTTCATCACGATTAAAATACAGCTGAATTCGGCCTGTGCTGTCTTGCAATTCTGCAAAACTCGCTTTTCCTTGAATGCGTCGGGACATTAGGCGTCCGGCCAACACCACGTCTTGATTTTCTTCAAAAGCGGCCTTAATTGTAGCAGTAGTGTGTGTGAGGGGAAACTGCGCTGCGGGGTAGGGGTCAATTCCTAAGGCACGCAGTGCCGCTAATTTTTCTCTTCGTACCTGTTCTTGTTCCGACAATGCCATTCCAGCTGTTTTTTGGCAAAGATAAAGACTTGCTCCCAATAGGGCCTAAATTTCCTATCTTTGATTGCAAATCTTTATCCATGAGCATTGGGCGCGCTTTACTAGCTATTTTTTTCCCGCCATTAGCTGTTTATGATCGTGGGTGCGGCTCCATGCTAATCGTTTTTTTGCTTACCCTTTGTGGCTGGGTTCCGGGAGTAATTGCCGCGCTAATTATTTTAAATAAGTCGAACTATTGAAAACCAAAGCACGCAAAATACACGTACAGCAGCTGGGACAAATGAGCTATGCCGAGTGTTGGGCATTGCAGGAAGATACCTTCGCAAAAACCATAGCCCAAAAAAGTGCCCTGCGAAACGGTACTTCTACCACTCCCACCGAAAATATCTTGTATTTTGTAGAACACCCTCCGGTGATAACCCTCGGGAAAAGCGGCGATTTAGCCCATTTGTTGATAACCGAAGCACAGCTTCAACAACGGGGTGTAGATTTTCATAAAACCAATCGTGGGGGAGACATTACCTTTCATGGCCCAGGACAGTTGGTGGGTTATCCTATTTTAGATTTGGATCATTTTTTTACCGATATCCACCGTTATTTACGCCATTTAGAAGAGGTTATTATTGCTACCCTTGCGGAGTATCATATCCAAGGCTATCGCAGTGATGGGGAGACGGGTGTGTGGTTGGATCCCGATACTCCAAAAGCCAGAAAAATCTGCGCCATGGGCGTTCGTGCCAGTAGATGGGTCACCATGCATGGCTTTGCACTAAATGTAAATACAGACTTAAGTTATTTTGATCTTATTGTCCCCTGTGGGATTCAAGGCAAGCAAGTAACTTCTTTGGCCCGCGAACTGGGGCGTAAAATTCCTCTAGAAGAAGTGCAAGAAAAACTTGAAGCCCACTTTGCCAACCAGTTTGAAGCTGAACTGTTTCCCTCTAGTTTGTAAACTGATAAATTAATACACCATTGTCTTCGGTGCTAACGGTGAGTTCTAAGTTCTTGTCGTTGTCGGCATTGTTTACATCGGCGCTTGTTGTCCCATAAACGGGGAAGCCGCCAACAGCTTTTCCATTGCTGTAAAACAAATACACCTTTTGGGCTTCTGTATCAGTGGTGCTAAAATACAAGGTGTTGTTGATGTAAAAGATTTTAGGCGGGGTATAGGTGCCAAACGGTAATTGTACTGGAATACCTTTAATGGTGAGGATATTTTCTGAAAGGGTAACTAAAGATTTTGCTGTGGCATCAATACGATGTCCAGCCACCAAATCCAGGTTCGCACGGATTACATTTCCTTTGGTATCTACCTGCACAAGGTTCCCCTGGCTATCGGTGGTGGTAAAGGTGTCCAAGTAACCAAAAAAACTATTGGCACTAAAGGCAATGGATTCTTTTACTTTCACGCGGTCTTGTCCCCGGCGATTGACAATTTTTAGGGTGTTGTTTAGTAAAGGGAAAAGCAAGTAGTCCTTTCTTTGAAAGCGCAGGTGTTGAGCAGGAAGTTGTAGTGGGCTAGGCAAACTTTTTAAGCCAAAGCCTTTAACAATTTTTCCGCTGCGGTCGTACATGCGGATGGTTTTTCCGTAATTCACTACAAAACGGTAGTCTCTGCTGTTATCATAGTCAAAAACACTAAGAGGTTGAGGGCTGCTTCCCGAGGGGATATTTATGTCAAAAGGCGGCACCACTTTTCCATTGCGGTCTAAGATCATAAACCGCTCAGCGGTTCTAAAGGCCATTTGTAAGCGTTTGTTTTTGTACAAATCCACCTGAACGATGGGGCCAAGGATTTTCCCGGGCAGTTGTTTTTTCCAAAACAGCACCCCTTTATTGGAAAACAAGTATAGCACGTTTTGTTCGTCTTGAATAGCAATGTCCATGCCTTTGGAACGATGGTTTTTAAGCCACTGAGGTGTACTGGCAGCTGGAGCGTCAAGAGTTAAGCTGTATTGCTGTTGTACGGTGTTTTTTGCTTGTACCTCTTGTAAGGGTTGAACTTGTAAATGCAGGAGCATAAAATCGGTACTTCCACTTGCTTGTAAGCCTATGAAGGGATAACTTTTTACAGGAAAGGGTACAGCGGTGTTGCTAGCCCAGCTTTGGGTGTTTAGCACCCATAAAAAGGAAGCATCAGAAGCCAAGCTATTTTGCAATGCTGTGAAATTGGGGTCGTTTGTTAGTGTATTACCATCCTTAAAATTCCCAATTAGAGATTTAAGTGTCGCTTGATCGGAGGCAAAAAGAACAGTGTCTTCAAAATAGGCATACCACTGCATGCTTTGGGTGCTGCCCAAAATTCCTAACAGCTGTTGCCAAGTTTGGGGCAGTCGTTGGTTACCGTAGGACACGTTTCGGTACTGATAATCTCCAGTTGCGGGAAGTCCTTCTAAATTTTCAGAGGTGTTGTTGCGATGCAAAATAGCAGCTTCGCCATTTCCTAATTTAATCAGTCCTAGTTCATCCACGGTAGCCCAATCGCTTAGGGCACCTTCCAATTTTGGGGCATTTCGTATGCGATTGTAGTAGTTGAGGTTGTCTTGCAACTGTTCCAAATTGGCAATGGGAACTGCCATATAGGCCGAAAAACTTTTGGGCACTCGTGAGGGTGTTTGTAGTTCTTGGCGTTCCAGGTTTTTAAACAGTCGCATGGTATCAGGTATGGAATCCGATAAAAAGGCCACGCCATCTGCAACTAAGGGATCTTCTACACTAACATCATAACCCAACCAAGAGCTGTTAATTTTTGGGAATAAGGGGGCGTTGTTTAGTGGGGGGTTAAAAAAATTAGCCCCGTCAGGATGCAGTAATAGATTAAAAGCTGCATCACTATTGATGGCTTCTAACTGTTTTTTGAAGCTGTCTTCAATGTCAGTAGCAGCCTTACTATTAAAACGGCGGATGCTATTTTCCACCACTAAATTTGAGGTAGACACTACCTCATGGTTGCCAACTCGAGCAAGATAAAGTGGTTGAAGTTCGTTTTCCAGGGTAGAAATAACAATATTGTCGTAGGTTTTTGATGTTAATGCTTTTGGGGGGATAGTGTCTGCAACGGTTAGTGGACGAATACTTGTTAAGGCAAAAGCCGACTTTCCAATGGGCGAAGCACACACTAAAAAGGGAGTGTTCGTGTTTGGCAGAAGCGTTTTTAATTTTGCCGCTTCGGTAGTAAATACCTTTTTGGTAAAGCCTAAAAAATCATTGTTGGTTAGTGCATTCTCCACAACTACGGGATCGTTGACTTGTATCACAATTTGGGCGTCAAAGGGGAGAAGATCCACGGGCTGTTGCTGCTCGTTTTTTTGGGGAGCGCAAGCCAATACAGTAATTAGCAATAAAACCGAAGAAAGGTAGGTTCGCATTGCTGTCAAAATTAATAACTTATAAAGACAAGACCAATTGTTTGGGCAACAATTGAAAGCTTATTCTATGATGCCTACAGGTGCCGTATTGTTGTAGGGCTAAGCGGTGTTCTTTTGTTGGATAGCCTTTGTTTTTTTTCCAGCCATAATGCGGAAACGCTTCATGCAATTGCAGCATGTATTCATCGCGATAGGTTTTTGCCAAAATGGAAGCTGCGGCAATATTTTGGTATTTTCCATCTCCCTTAATAACACATTGATGGGGGAGGTTGCGGTAGGGTTTAAAACGATTTCCATCTACAGCAATGCATTCTGGTTCTGTGTTTAATTGTTCCAATGCCCGATGCATGGCTAATATGGAAGCATTTAAAATGTTGATACTGTCAATTTCTTCCGGTGGAACATGAACCACGGCATAGCTAAGGGCTTCACTTTCGATACGTTCACGAAGTTCCTGTCGTAGTTGCACTCCAATTTTTTTTGAATCATTAAGCTGGGGTAAATTATAGCCTTGAGGCAAAATGACCGCTGCGGCCGTAACAGGTCCCGCCAAACAGCCGCGCCCCGCCTCGTCGGTACCTGCTTCTATACCCTCTTGGCATTGTGGAAGTAACATAGCCTAAATTCGTCTGTTAAACTATCCTCCAAAATAGGCACAATTATTTTAACTTCGCAGCACAAACGCTTTTTTAATGAAGCAGCTTTTTTTGGTTCTCCTTTTTAGCAGTACTCTTCTTAGTGCCCAGCAAAATATAATGGTTGCCCAAGGTAGTGTGTTGTCCAATCCTAGCGGGAGGGAACAAGTTCGGGACACCCTAACTGCACCTCCTACTATTTTACTGGACAGTGTAACCCGAAGATCCAAGGAACAGCATGCAGAGGAACAGCGAAAGAATAATACCATCCGTAAAAAAAGGGTGAATAGAAAAATCCCAATCGATACCGTTAGTTTTATCACCAACTATAAAATATTCTACGAAGACGGGCGTACCTCCTATGTGGATACCACCCTTTCAATTACAAAAGACTATCGCTTTAATTTTTTACGACAGGATTATTTCGAGTTACTTCCGTTGCAAAATGTTGGTGAGGGATACAATGTTTTGGGCTACGATTTCCTCCACCGAAAAATAGGGCCACAGTTTGGTCCCACCATATACAACTATGGATACTTTGAGCAAGAAGACATTCCTTATTATCAAGTGCCCACCCCATTAACAGAGCTGTTTTTTAAGACTACTTTCAAACAAGGCCAGTTGGTTGATGCATTAGTAAGTGTAAACACCTCCCCCAATTTTAACTTTTCTGTATCCTACAAAGGCTTGCGTTCTTTGGGAAACTACATCAGCAGTAGAACCAACGGTGGACAATTTAGAGGAACGGCACATTTTACTTCCAGTAACGAACGCTACAATTTACGGGCGCATTTTGCTTCTCAAACCTTAGAACGACAAGTTAATGGCGGACTTACGCTTGACAGTGTTTACTTTTTTGAAGAAGCACCAAATTATGCTGAGGTAAATCCAGATGGAACAGCTGTGGTGGATGAAAACGGTGAAATTGTAAAAGTTTTTTACGATGGTTTTTTGGATCGTTCTCGTTTGGCAGGGCAAATGCAGGGGAGTACCACTTTAAGTGGAAAAAGAACCTATATCAGTCAGCGGTATCAGCTAAACAATAGTGCCATTGATAGCATATCTTCTGTATGGACAATAAACAATAGGTTTACCTATGAGACAAAATACTACAGTTTCTCTTCTCGAAGACCCAGTGGTTTTTTAGGAACTACCAGTCTAGAAGCTGATATTTCTGATCGGTCACAATTACAACGCTTCGAAAACAAAGCCTATGTAGGATTCCAGCATCCTGTACTAGGTCAATTTGAAGGAGGGCTTCATTATCATCGGTGGAAGTACTTTTTTGAGGAGGACGAATACGATAATGCTCCAGATGATTCAGGGATCACCACAGGGCAGTTGGCCTTAGTTCTAGGGTGGGAAAAGCAGGCTCGGGGATGGCACATAAAGCTAAGCAGCTATCGATCGTTGCTACAAGATTTTGCTAGCAATGATATTTATGGCGAAGCCAAAAAAATATTCTTCAACCGTTTGGGTGTAAAAGGGATGTTCAATTTACGCTCCCAGGCTCCCAACTTTAATATGTTCCGTTTAAAGAGTGACTATGACGACTACAATTGGAACAAGGAGTTAAAAAATCAAAAGTGGCAAACCCTTGGGTTAAAAATACACGATTCTAAATGGGGTACCCTTGAAGGGCAATTTAGCCGTATTTCTAATTATTCTTTTTTTAATGCCACAACTAGACTTAAAGACTGGGGCGGACTGCTTACCGCAGAGGTTTTTCAAACTGAGGATGTGCTGCATTACCTAAAGCTGCGGTTTTCTCAAAACTTGCAATGGCGGGGAATACAGTTGGTGAACACCGTGCAGTTTCAAGAAACCAAGCAACAACGTGCTGCTGCTGCCGAGGAAACAACATTTGCAGATCCCCTGACATTAAATGTCCCCAAATGGATTACACGAACCACTCTTACCGGGCAAATTCCATTATTTAAAGATGCCCTTTTAATTCAGCCAGGCATCACCTTTCAATTCTTCACTGATTTTTGGGCCAATAGCGTGCATCCGCTACTGGGGGAGATGGTTAACCAAAATAACACCCTCATTGGTGAATTTCCTCGTGCAGATTTATTCCTAAATGCTCGTATCCAACAAACCCGCGTCTTTTTAAAGTGGGAACATTTTAACAGTCCCTACACCGGCTACGATTTTTATGCAGCACCTTTCCATCCCTACCGCGATGCTTCCATTCGTTTTGGTGTGGTTTGGAATTTTTTCCAGTAAGCTGCCCTCCGGTTATCAAGGTCACTTAGCCTGCCGAAGGGACCCTCCAGCTTCGGCTCCGCTCAGCCTCCGGGCATACAGGTCACTGAGCCTGTCGAAGTGACCCTCCAGCTTCGACTCCGCTCAGCCTCCGGTTATTAAGGTCACTGAGTTTTGGTAAGGCTCAACTACCAAGTCGAAGTGACCATCTCGAAGCGCAAAGGTCATGTATTTTTTGTTGGGTGTACTTGGGTAAAATTTTTTAGGCTTTCAACCGTTGTTTTTAGGGGCTTTAGCGTGTTTTTGGCAAGGTTTTTTTTGGGGAGTCAAAAAAACTATGGTAAAAGTTTTTCAGGAGTGAAAAAAGGGTTTTATATTTGCACCCGCTTCGGCACTGAAGTATATAAAAAATACGGATGGAAAGGGGCGAAAGTTCATTGAAAAAATTGAAACGACAGCGCGTATCGAAAGATACGAAACAAACTAGCAAAACCATCCACTTGGAGGCAACGTTAATGACTTTTTAAGTTGTTTTAGAATTTATTTAAGAAACAACAACGAAGAGTTTGATCCTGGCTCAGGATGAACGCTAGCGGCAGGCTTAACACA
>WTIO01000007.1 GCA_011526365.1 Flavobacteriales bacterium | reverse complement strand
CTAAAAAAAGCGCGGTACAAATCGTTTCCATTAGCAAACAGCACCAAACTGAGCAGCAAGAAAAATCCTAGCATCTGGGCATACTCCATAAAACGGTCGTGCGGTTTTCTCCCCGTAATAATCTCGTAGCATAAAAACAGAACATGCCCCCCGTCTAAGGCTGGAATAGGAAGAATATTCATAAAGGCCAACATTATAGATATTAAAGCGGTGCTAGACCAAAAACCGCGCCAGTCCCAAGTTGGGGGGAAAAGGTTTCCAATAGCGCCAAAACCTCCTACCTGTGATGCCCCTTTTTTGGTAAATATGTATTGAAACTGCGAGACATAATCATAAAGTGTCCAATACCCAAAGGCAAAGCCATCACGGATACTTTCCCCTAAGGACAGCGATTTGTTGGTAACTGTAATCTGGGGACGTTTTGGAAAAACGCCCAGGGTACTTTCGGCACTTGTGGTAGCGTCAAGTTGCAGGATTTCCCCTTCCCGATTGATTTGTAGGGTAATAGATTGATTGGCTTGATCATCAAGGGTGTTCCCCAAATCTGACCAATCGTGTATGGGTTGGTTGTTTATGGTGAGTATTTTATCCTTGGGCAACAAACCGCTGCGGGCCGCTGGAGAGTTGGGGATCACACTGTCAATTACAGCAGGAATTGCAGGAACCAAGGGGAACAATTCGCCACTTTTAAAAATTTGTTGACCAATATCTTCAGGAATATTTAGCGTTTCTGTGTTTCCCTCTCGGTGTTTTACGGTAACTGTTTTTATATGACGTAAAAACAAATACCGGTTTACATCAAGCACATTGTCTAGGGGAGTACCATCAACACCTAACACTTGGTCTCCAGGGCGGAAACCAACTTCAGCAGCAACACTACTGGGCTGCAATCCTTCTGGGAGGGCTTCATTGCTCAGGGTGTCTTTTCCCCAAACAAAAAGAATCATCATATAAATTAAAAACCCTAAAATTAGGTTTACCGTAACCCCTCCAAGCATAATAATTAACCGTTGCCAGGCAGGTTTCGAACGAAACTCCCAGGGCTGTGGTGGTTGTTGCATTTGTTCGGTGTCCATACTTTCGTCTATCATCCCCGAAATTTTCACATAGCCGCCTAAGGGCAACCAACCAATTCCATAGACTGTATCGCCTATTTTCTTTTTAAAAAGGGCAAACTTTACATCAAAAAACAAAAAGAATTTTTCCACACGTGTTTTAAACAACTTTGCAGGAATAAAATGCCCCAGTTCGTGGAGTACAATTAGTAAGGATAAGCTCAATAACAATTGAATTGCCTTAACAGCAAATGGGCTCATAGAAAGAATTTTTCCCAAAAATAGGGTTTTTTCGCCCAGCAGGGAGCCTAGTGTTTTATAATTTTACACATCTTTAACAAAGCGCTGGTGGGCATTTCAATTTACTTTACCTTTGTAACCATAGTGTTGTTGTATGCGCCAATTTTTTTATGAGTACCGCAAATTTTTGCTCCTGTTTGCTGCTGTATCAGGGGTCATTTTACTGTTGTTTTATCGTGCCTTAAAACCCAAACCGGCCTTACCAATCTTCCAACCAGCAGGAGTAAATGCCGAGCTTGTAGACAATAGTATTCAGTACGTTAAAAAATTTCATCGCATTGCTGATTTTGAATTGCAAAACCAGAACGGAGAAAATATCACCCACAAAAAATTTGATGGGAAAATTTATATCGCAGATTTTATATTTACCACCTGTCCCTCCATTTGCCCTATTATGACTACAAATATGGGGGAAATTCAACAGCAGGTGCTTCAAAAATCCCATGTACAATTGGTGTCGTTTAGTGTTACTCCCGAAATAGACTCGGTGCCTCAGCTAAAAAAATACGCACTCGAAAAAGGAGTTGTGGACACCAAATGGGATTTGCTCACCGGGCCAAAAAAAACCATTTACGATCTGGCCCGAAAATCGTATTTAGTGGCTAAAATTGAGCCAAACGAGGACCCCTATGCACTTATCCATACCGAAAATTTTGTCCTGGTTGACCCCTTGCGAAGAATTCGTGGATATTACGACGGCACCAATTCAGAAGCCATGCAACAACTGCTGGAAGACCTACAAATTTTAGAAGCAGAATTTTTTGAAGAATCCGAAGCATTTTAATCTTCCCTTCAATCAAAATTCCCTACATTTGCTCTTTAAAACGATTCTAAATAATGATGTTCTTAGATGAACTTGAGCCAGGGGCAGAAGCGGTGATTTCTTCATTTGATACGGACAAATTACCCTTAAAATTAATTGAAATGGGATGTTTACCAGGAAACAAAATTGCCTTGGTACACCGTGCACCTTTTAACGACCCCCTCTACATTAAGATTGACGAATCGCATTTGGCCATCCGCCAAGAAATTGCCTCCCAAATCGAAATTAATTTACTTTAAGTCTCCATGGGACGCTCACTTAATGTTGCATTAATTGGTAACCCCAATACGGGAAAAACCTCAGTATTTAACCAGTTAACCGGACTAAAACAAAAGGTGGGAAACTACCCTGGGATTACTGTAGAAAAAAAAGAGGGCAGATGCCGCTTAGATCGAACCACAAAAGCTCACATAATAGACCTGCCTGGAACCTATAGCCTCAATGCGAGTTCCATGGATGAAAGCATTGTTATTGAGTTATTGCTCAATAAAAATGACCGCGATTATCCCGATGTGGCAGTGGTGGTCACTGATATCGAAAATCTCAAAAGAAACCTGCTCCTTTTTACACAAATTAAAGACTTGGAAATCCCCACAATTTTGGTCATCAACATGGCCGATCAAATGAAACGTAGGGGGATACAATTGGATAAGGTTGCTTTAGAAACTGCCCTAAAAACAAAAGTGGTCCTCATGAGTGCCCGCAACAATTGGGGGGTAGAAGAACTAAAAGGAGCACTCATTGAATACCGCAATTTGGAGAACACTCCCTTGCTAGAACTAGATACAATTGCCCCAGAGTATTTTGAAAGTTTACAAAAAACCTTCCCCAACGAGTCACTTTTTAAACTCTGGCTGGTAATTACACAGGATGTGAATTTTGCCAAATTAAACCGTCAGAAAGTTGCGGACAGTTCGGGTTTTAAAACCCAATCCGAACAAGATTTAAAGCGCCTTCAACAACGGGAAACCGTAAAGCGTTATCAAATTATTAATTCGGCACTAAAGGCCGCATATACGGTTGATCGTACTGCTGGAACAGATTTTAGAGCGCGTTTAGACCGGGTGTTACTCCACAAATTTTGGGGCTATGTGTTTTTTGGACTCTTACTGCTTTCCTTGTTTCAAATTATCTACGATTGGAGTAGTATCCCCATGGATTTTATCGACGGAACTTTTGCAACACTAAGCGAACAGGTTAAAACCAATTTTCCCCCAGGCTTATTTACCAATCTTCTTGCAGAAGGGGTACTGCCTGGTTTGGCAGGAATTTTAATCTTTATTCCGCAAATTGCTTTGTTGTTTCTTTTTATTTCCATTTTAGAAGAAACCGGTTACATGAGTCGGGTGGTGTTTTTAATGGATCGCAGCCTGCGCCGTTTTGGCCTTAGCGGGAAAAGTGTTATTCCGCTGATTTCAGGGGCAGCATGTGCTATTCCTGCTGTAATGGCAACCCGCAATATTGAAAATTGGAAGGAGCGTTTGATTACTATTCTAGTAACGCCATTCATCACCTGTTCGGCACGATTGCCCGTGTACCTAATTTTAATTGCATTGGTTATTCCCAACAAGCGAATACTGGGCATGAATTATCAAGGCCTAACCCTAATGGGACTTTATTTGCTCGGTGTGGTGATGGCCCTTGGCGCCTCCTTAATCTTAAAACGGGTACTAAAAACCCAATACAAAAGCTATTTTGTAGTAGAAATGCCCAACTACAAACTGCCGTTGGTAAAAGATGTTTTTTATACTGTTTTTGAAAAAACAAAAACCTTTGTTGTTGAGGCAGGAAGAATCATTTTTGCTATCTCCATTCTCCTGTGGGGCTTAGCATCTTTTGGTCCTTCAGAAAAATTTTCCCAAGCCGAAGAAATTATCACCAATCAATATGCTGCTCAAAATTTGGATGCCGAAGACCTAGAATATAAAATAGCCTCATATAAGCTCGAAAATTCCTACATCGGTATTTTGGGGCGGGTAATTGAACCCGCAATTGCACCGCTGGGTTACGATTGGAAAATAGGCATCGCGTTAATTGCGTCCTTTGCAGCACGGGAGGTATTTGTGGGAACTTTGGCAACCATTTACAGTGTGGGTGCTACCCAAGAGGAAACCATAAAATCGCGTATGGCATCAGAACAGCGCCCTGACGGAAAGCCTACATTTAACTTAGCTTCTGGAATTTCTTTGCTGTTGTTTTACGCCTTTGCCATGCAGTGTATGAGCACTTTGGCAGTAGTACGCAAAGAAACCAATTCCTGGAAGTGGTCTACCCTTCAACTTGTAGGGATGACGTCGATTGCCTATGTTTGTTCTTTAATTGCCTATCAAATCCTATATTAATATGGCACTGCTACAACCGATTTTAGTAGTTGTTTTTATGGCTCTAGCAGTTTATCTGTTGCTCAAGCGCTTTGGCCGACGATTTCGGAAAAAAGAGGGCTCCTGCAACAGCGATTGCAGCTGCCATTAGTACTTGTTAACCCTCTTTCATTTTGTTCTGCTTGTTAGCGCTGATAATCGTCCTGAAGACGCACTATATCTTCTTCATTGGAAGGTGCCTTGGGGTCTGTGTGCTGCCAAATTTCGGCTACCATTCCGGGGGAAGCCCCACCAATAAGCCGATGCCGTTCACCCTTTTTTAGGTATACTATAGAATCAATTTCAAATACCGTGGGAGGAGGAATTTCGTCCTTCAAACTTCGAGCAATCCACAACTCTCCTTCGAGGGCTTTCCATACTTCCGAACGCCGATGATGGTACTGCCACGACAACCGTTGTTGTGGCGCAACGAGTAATATTTTAGGGCTTAACCTTTGATCGGTCTTCAGTGCTTCACCCGAAAAAAAATGGTTGCAAAACGCCGCTGCCTGTTGCTCATCAATCACTAAAAAACCGCCCCAAGGACGGTTGGCGTCCTCTGAAATTACTTTAAACCCCAGTGCAGTAATACGGGCTTTGGCGCTTTCAAAATAGGTGCTGAATGCATCAGTCATAGGCACAAAAATAAGTTTTTATCTTGTCTGTTGTAAAAAGCTTCTGTTTATCCTGTTTTAAATATTGGATACGCAAACCAGTGCATCTTATCATCAAAAAATGTTTACTATATTGCTGGAACTAAAAAAACAAACCATGAAGATAATAAACACACTTATTGTAAGCCTAGTTGTTTTTACAAGCTGTGAAAATGCTACTCCTAAAAAAGCTGCTCCAGTGGCCGATGAGAAGTCGGAAACCTGGGTAAGTTTAATCGATCAAAACTCCATGAAAGGATGGCACTATTACCAAGCAGACCCAAATAAAAAAGGCTGGTCAATTGCAGACGGGGTATTGACTTTTGACTCTTCTAAGGCAGAAGGCGAAGGCGATAAAAGTTTATTGACCGACAAACAATACAAAAACTTTGAAATTTATTTTGAATGGAAGGTATCCGAACAAAGTAATAGCGGTTTCATGTGGGGGGTGAACGAAGACGGAAAATACGAGTTTCCCTATAACACCGGACCTGAAATTCAGCTGTTAGATCCCGAAGTGTACAAGGGAGACGAGGCCAACCAAATTCACACTGCAGGAGCACTTTATGATTTACAAGCCCCTTCCTCTTTGGTGACCAAACCCGCTGGAGAATGGAATTCTTACAACATCACCATCGATCAAGACAACAACCTTGGAGTGGTAATTCACAATGGTGTTGAAATCAATCGCTTCCCCCTACGAGGAGAAGCTTGGGACGCTATGGTTGCCAACAGTAAATTTGCTACCTGGGAAGGGTATGGCAAATACCAAAAAGGTCATTTGTGTATTCAGGATCACCCTGGGGTGATTTCCTACCGCAACATGAAAATCCGCGAATTTTAATAATAACTGCATTAGCATAGTCGTATAATGCCAACACCCAAAGTAGTTTGTTTTGGCGAGGTGCTTTGGGATTGTTTTCCTGAAGGAAGAAAAATTGGTGGAGCTCCTTTAAATGTGGCTTTAGGCTTAAAGCACCATGCTTTAGAGGTGGAGATGATTAGTGCCGTAGGGGAAGACGCACTTGGGGATGAATTAATCGCTTTTTTAGCATCCCAACAGTTGGCCTCACACATTCAGCGCAATGCCTATCCCACAGGAACCGTAGCAGTTTCCTTAGATACTCAGGGAGTAGCGCAATATACCATTACTGGCCCAGTGGCTTGGGATGCTATTGAAGCAGGTCCCAAACAATTAGAAGTCCTTGCAAATGCTCAGGCGCTGGTCTATGGCAGCCTAGCTGCACGCGAAGAACAAAGTTTTCAAAGTTTGTTGGGGATAATAGCTGCCGCTGCTTTTAAGATTTTTGATGTCAATCTACGGCCACCCCACTATTCCATTGCGCGTTTAAAACAATTAATGGTACCGGCTGATCTCATTAAATTTAATGAAGAAGAAATCTTAGAAATTTCTGCTGCCTTGGGAAGCAATAGTACCAGCTTGCAAACCAATATGGAATTTATAGCAGCACACACCCAAACCCCAACCATTTGTGTCACCCGAGGGGGAGAAGGCGCAATAGTACTGTACAACAACACCTGGTACACCCATGGGGGCTACCCCGTTACTGTTGCAGATACTGTGGGAGCTGGTGACGCCTTTTTAGCCGCTTTTGTTGCCGGATTTTTGCAGACCAACACCCTGCAAAAAACTTTAGATCATGCCTGTGCTATGGGGGCCTTAGTAGCGTCTAAAGAAGGGGCAAACCCCAAAATTACAACTGCTGAAATAGCGGACCTAAAAGCAGAACACAACCCACAATAAACAAGTAGTTTGGGGGGATTCGTTTTTCTTTAGAAAGGGTGTACCTTTGAGAAAAATGACAACGCCACACGTAAGCTTAACGTTTTTCTATTTTTCCAAAAATCAGTTTTGGGCCTTTAAACAAATGGGGGTAGGCTACCGCCAGTTAAAAAATGTGGAAGGGCTACGCTTTAAAAAACTTTTAGGTACCGGTGGAGGCGCAGGATTTAGCTTACGCCCCGATTTTAGTACCTATGCTTTTTTAGGCGTTTGGGAATCACAAGCAACGGCTGAGGTCTTTTTGTCCCAGCATCCATTTATGCATTCTTATTTAAAAAAGGCTTCAGCACATCGCACCTTACAGTTACAACCGTTTCAGACTGCCGGTCTTTGGGATAAGCAAAACCCCTTTCAACCAGCCTTAAAAGAAGCTCCAAAGGCTACACAAGTAGTAGCTATTATTACCCGTGCTAGCCTGCGGTGGAGTAGGTTACTGGCCTTTTGGAAGTCAGTGCCTGCAGCCAGTAAGGCAATAGCGTCTGCCCAAGGCATTCAATTTTATAAAGGCATAGGGGAATGGCCCTGGATTCAACAAGCAACAGTAAGCATTTGGGATAATTTGGAGGCAGTAAAACAATTTGCCTACAAGGGGTCCCATGCAAAAATTATCAAAAAAACCCGCCAACAAAAATGGTATGCCGAAGATATGTTTTCGCGATTTGTAATCCTTTCGGACACTAAAAAAATTGAGCACTCATGAAAGCAGCCCACGTAATTGGCGCCGGTGTTGCAGGTTTGGCAAGTGCCATACGCTTAGCGCTAAAAGGCTATCAGGTAACTGTGTTTGAAAACAACGCTTATCCAGGGGGGAAATTATCCACATTTAGCTCTGGAGAGTACCGTTTTGATGCCGGACCTTCCTTATTTACCATGCCGCATTTTGTAGATGCGCTTTTCGAATTGGCTGGCGAAGATCCAAGAGCCTATTATTCCTATAAAAAGAAGGCTATTGCGTGTCGTTATTTTTGGGAAGATGGAACACAGTTTAATGCTTACGGAGATCGGGAAGCCTATTTGGAAGAAGTTGAACGTGTGTTTAGTGGCCATGCAAAAGCCGTGGATCATTACCTGACCAAAGCCAAAAAGAAATACGATCTTTTGGCTAAATTATTTTTAGAGCGCTCCTTGCACCAATGGAGTACCCTATTTAATTCGGACACCCTTAAAGCCCTAAGTCAGTTTCACCGCTATGAATTGGCTTCCAGTTTGCATGGGGTAAACCAACGACAATTGAAAGCCCCTCATTTGGTTCAACTCTTCGATCGGTATGCGACCTACAACGGGTCAAATCCCTTTCAAACACCAGGGCTTATGACGCTGGTGCAACACTTGGAAAGTCATTATGGAACTTTTATTCCCGAAGGGGGCATGGTTCAAATTACAAACGCTTTGTATGCTTTAGCCAAGAAGAAAGGGGTACACTTTAAATTTGAGCACAAGGTGTCTGAAATTTGTGTAAAAAATAAAAAGGCTACGGGAGTAGTAGCCAATGGTAGGAGGTATCCTGCCGATGTGGTGATTAGCAATATGGATGTCACCCCAACCTATAAAAAATTGCTGCCCCAACAAAAGCCTCCAAGAAAGCTCAAAAAAATGCAGCCTTCCAGTTCCGCGATAATCTTTTATTGGGGGATGAACAAATCCTTTCCACAACTGGAGCTGCACAATATTTTATTTTCGAAGGACTATAAAAAAGAGTTTAATGCAATTTTTAATACTCAAACGCTGGATGACGATCCAACGGTGTACATTAATATTACGTCTAAAGACGTTCCACAAGACGCTCCCAAAGGAGGAGAAAACTGGTTTGTGATGGTAAATGCTCCATATGATACAGGGCAAAATTGGGAACAGCTAACCCAAAAACTACGAAAAGAAACACTGGCTAAAATAGCACGTATTTTAGGGGAAGACATCACGCCCCATATTGCCACAGAAGTGGTACGTACACCACTAGAAATTGAACAGCTGACCCAGTCCTACAAAGGGGCCTTATACGGCAGTTCAAGCAACCGACGGGCAGATGCTTTTTTACGTCATCCCAATTTTTCTAAAACTATTGAAGGGCTTTATTTTTGTGGGGGCAGCGTGCACCCGGGCGGGGGTATTCCACTGTGTTTACTTTCAGCAAAAATTACTACGAGTTTATTGCCCGACGTGCCAACCTAATTTTTTATTTCTTTTAACACCCCTTTAAAATTTGGTATGCAAAAACAACCGTACATTTGAGTACTAAAATCCCAAATTATGGAAGAAAAAGAACTATTCTACTACCAGAAAGCAACGCAATTGTTGGACTTAGGGATGGATGCTACCACCTTAAATAAAGAAGCTGTTTACTTTAGGGCAGCCAAAAATACAGCAGGCTATAAGGGCTACCTTCGTGCACTTGCCGGGAAGGTTCCAGAATTGGAACACACATTAAAATGAAATATTACTTAAAAAATGTGGGTTGGGGATTGTTGGCTTTGGGCATTACCCTAATGCTGTTTGATTTTCTTTTGGACAACAGCCTTACCATTTTAATTGTTGGCCTTGTAGTAGTGGGAATTTCCTACGTATTAAAATAAAAAAAGCCCTCCGTTTTAATGGAAAGCCTTTCATCAGTTGCAACCGATGTTCGGTTGGCAACACACAACATCTTCAAAAGAAGCGGTCTGGACGGGACTCGAACCCGCGACCCCATGCGTGACAGGCATGTATTCTAACCAACTGAACTACCAGACCGTTGATTGGGTGCAAATATACACCCCTAAATTAAATTGCCAAAATAAATAGAGGTTATCGCACTCCCTTTTTTTTCTTATATAACGGCGTCTAAAGCCTCTGCATAGGTTTGCTTTGGCGCAACACCAACCTGGCGTCCTACCAACTCACCGTTTTTAAACACTAAAACAGTGGGTATGTTGCGAACCCCATATTTGGCAGCAAACTCTTGATTGGCGTCTACATCTACTTTGCCTACAACAGCTTTGCCATCGTATTCGTTGCTGAGTTCATCGATGATTGGACCCACCATACGACAAGGACCACACCAAGCTGCCCAAAAGTCTACCATCACAGGTTTATCGGATTGAAGTACCACTTCATCAAATGTTGCATCAGTTATTTCTAAAGCCATAATTTTATATTAAGAAGTACAAAATTAAGCATTTCAACGGGTATCTAAACAGTTTAAAATTAGAATTCTCAATAAAGCTATTGGATAACACAATATCAGTTTAGTTTGTAGTGCCATTCCTCCTCATCAAGCAGTTGCAGCAGTTCTGTAGAAATACTCACTTTGGTTTTTCGACTGATTAAACTCAACTTGGTTGCCGTAGTGGTATCGTAAATATCAAAGGCGAGTTTTTTGTCTCCACGAAACGATTTTAATCGTTTTTCCAACTGCTCTACGGCAGCCGTGTCAAAGGTGTTGAGGTTAAGTTGTAGCGTCAGTTTTTTCGAGTTACTGCTGATGGTATCCTGCAGCGATTCAAAGTGCAGAAACTGCAACCTAGGAGCCCCTGCTTTTCCGGTTTCCCGATTCATCCAACCTTCGCGGATATAGGCCCTGAAGCGCACGAAATTTTGTGCCACTAAAAAATGTCGGAATTTTAAATATTCTTCCCCAAAAATTCTAAAATCGTATTGGTCACTGTAGTCTTCAAGTACAAATCGCCCCCAAAGTTTTCCGTTTCGCGTTTCGAGATGTTCCACGCTATTGATAATCCCAGCACAGTGTATCTCCCGGTTTAACAGTGGTGTTAAATCTTGAAGTACTTCCACCTTGGCGGTAGTAAAATATTTTATTTCGTGTTTAAAATCGTCCAGTGGGTGGGCCGAAATATAAATTCCTACGACTTCTTTTTCACGCTGTAAAAGCTCTAAACGGTTCCAGGGGAGGCAATCAGGAATCTTCAGGTCCTGATAGGTAGTGTCACTTTGATCCCCAAAAAGATTGGTTTGTGCAGAGAGTTGATGCTCTTGGTATTTTGCTCCAAACCGCAAGGCTTTTTCTAAAAAACTAATTCCATCCCCATCCGGATTAAAATACTGTGCCCTGTGCGCTGTTCCAAGAGAGTCTAATCCTCCTGCAAGCACAAGGTTTTCAAAGGCCTTTTTATTTGCAGCGCGCAGGTCTACGCGTTTTACAATATCAAAAATAGATGCATAGGGCCCTTCTTCACGTTGTGCAATAATTGTTTCTACAGCTGCTTTTCCTACTCCTTTTACGGCGCCCATTCCAAACCGGATGGCCTGCTGATCATTTACGGTAAACTTATAGAACGATTCATTGACATCTGGGCCCAAAACGTCCAATCCCATGCGTTTACATTCTTCCATAAAAAAGGTGACCTGCTTAATATCGTTCATGTTGTTGGACAAAACAGCTGCCATGTATTCCGCAGGGTAGTGCGCCTTAAGGTAGGCGGTTTGGTAGCCGATCCACGCGTAGCAAGTGGAGTGCGATTTATTGAAGGCATAGGAAGCAAAAGCTTCCCAGTCGCGCCAAATTTTTTCTAAAATATCTTGAGGATGTCCGTTTGCAACACCACCATCAATGAACTTAGGTTTTAGTTTTTGCAGTAGGGCAAAAATTTTCTTCCCCATGGCTTTACGCAGTAAATCTGCTTCCCCCTTAGTGAAGCCAGAAATCTTTTGCGACAGTCGCATCACCTGCTCCTGATATACCGTAATACCATAGGTTTCTTCTAAGAATTCTTGCATTACCGGCAGGTCGTAAGCAATTGCTTCATCGCCGTGTTTTCGTGCAATAAAAGAGGGAATGTATTCTAATGGACCCGGGCGGTAAAGGGCATTCATGGCAATTAGATCCTCAAAAACGGTGGGCTTAAGGTCCTTCAGATATTTTTGCATCCCAAGGGATTCGTACTGGAAAATACCTACCGTTTCTCCACGTTGGAACAATGCGTAGGTTTTTTCGTCATCCAAAGGGAATTGGTCGGGATCAAGGCGAATGTTGTGCTTGTATTCTACCAGTTTAACGGTGTCCTTAATGAGTGTGAGTGTTTTAAGACCCAAAAAATCCATCTTTAAGAGTCCCGCATCTTCCACTACGGCATTGTCAAATTGGGTAACGTATAAATCAGAATCTTTTGCGGTAGCAACCGGAACAAACTCTCTGATGTCGTCCGGAGTAATGATTACTCCACAGGCGTGGATTCCCGTATTGCGAAGAGAGCCTTCGAGAATACGCGCCTGTTGTATGGTTTGCCCTGCTAAGTCGTCGGTTTTTGCCATTTCACGCAAGGACTTCACCCGTGAAAACTCCTCTGTGCGCAAATTTTCTTTCAACTCACTTTCGGGCAATTGCAGCAGTTTGTTGAGTTTGATGTTGGGAATCATTTTTGAAATCCGGTCGGCCTCACCCAAAGACAAATCTAACACACGAGCCGTATCGCGAATAGAAGATTTTGCGGCCATGGTACCATAGGTGATAATTTGTGCCACCTGATTGGCACCGTATTTTTCAATCACATAGTCCATTACCTTAGATCGGCCTTCATCGTCAAAGTCAATGTCAATATCGGGTAAACTCACCCGATCGGGATTTAGGAAACGCTCAAAAAGTAAATCGTATTTAATGGGGTCAATATTGGTGATGCCCAAGCAATAGGCTACGGCTGACCCCGCTGCTGACCCACGTCCAGGACCTACGGACACCCCCATATTTTTTGCTGCAGCAATAAAATCTTGAACAATTAAAAAGTAGCCAGGGTAGCCGGTATTGGCAATCACTTCCAGTTCAAAATCCAAACGTTCTTGGATTTCTGAAGTAATGTTGGGATAGCGCTTTTTGGCCCCCTCGTAGGTGAGATGACGCAGGTAATCATTTTCCGCTTTTTTGGGGTCGTCGTTGTTATTTTCTACAAACTCCTCAGGAATTGTAAACTTGGGAAGTAAAACCTCTCGTTCCAGTTCAAAAGGCTCAATTTTAGATACAATTTCTTGGATGTTTTCAATGGCCTGAGGGCAGTCTCGGAACAGGGTTTTCATTTGTTCTTGCGACTTGAAATAATATTCCTGATTAGGGAAGCCATAGCGGTAGCCACGACCCTTCCCGATTGGTGTAGCTTGTTTTTCGCCTTCTTTAACACATAGTAAAATATCATGCGCATTGGCCTCCTCTTGGTGTACATAATAGGTGTTGTTGGTAGCCACCAAGGGAATATTGTACTTTGCAGCGAGCTCCATTAACACCGCATTGGCCCGTTTTTCATTTTCTTGTTCGTGCCGCATCAGCTCAATGTAGAGGTCATCTCCAAACATTTGATGCCACCATTGCAACGCCTCTTCTGCCTGTCGGTCACCCAGGTTAAGAATTTTTGAGGGCACCTCTCCATAAAGGTTTCCTGTGAGCACAATCAAGTCAGACTTATACTGCTCCACAAGTTTTTTATCAATTCTGGGGACATAATAAAAACCTTTGGTATAGGCCAGTGACGACAATTTAGAGAGGTTGTTGTACCCTTTTTTATTTTTGGCCAAAAACACGATTTGATAGCCATCATCTCGGCGGGAGCGGTCCTGATGATCTTCACACACATAAAATTCACAACCGAGTATGGGGATAATGGGGCGCTGATTTTCTTCTAAACTGGCATTGTGTTTTTTTATTTCCTTCACAAAGTGAAAGGCGCCCATTAAATTGGCGTGGTCTGTTAAGGCTACAGCTGGCATATTGTATTTTGCTGTGGCTTCCACCAATTGGTTGATTCTGGAGGTGGCTTGCAATACTGAAAATTGCGAGTGATTGTGGAGGTGTACAAAGGGGGTTTCCACCAAGGCGTTCTCCTGTTGGGGTGCAGCAGTTGGGGGCTGTTCTGCATGAAGTGCCTCTTGCAAGGCGGCACTCATGGCTTTTAAATTTTGGTGCTGTAGCCCTACAGCAGGAACTGGAGTTGTAAAATGATGGGCGATATTGGCACTTAATTCTGGGCGGGTCTTTATAGCTTCTGGTTGCAGTTTTCCTTGGCGCAGCAATTCCAAAAAGCAACGGGTTGTGGCTTCAACATCAGCCGTAGCATTGTGGGCTTCTTCAAAAGCGGTTTGAAATAAAAACTGATGCAACTCACTAAGCGTCGGCAGCTTAAATTTCCCTCCACGTCCACCAGGAAGCTGACACAAACTGGCAGTTTCTTCTGTACAGGTGTCAATTACAGTGGCGTTTTCTAAAGGATTTTCTCGCCCTGATCGGAGAAATTCAGCTCCCATAATATAAAGGTCAAAATTCACATTGTGACCGGCGACATATTCCACTTGCGATACTGCGGTGGCAAATGCGTTTAACACTTCCTCAAGGGGGTGGCCTTCCTTTTCTGCCAAGGCTGTAGAAATGCCGTGTACTTGTTCAGAGTCGTAGGGAACAGTAAAACCCTCGGGGCGAACAAGATAATTTTCATGTGCGCTAAGGGCTCCGTTTTCATCGTGAATTTGCCAAGCAATTTGAACACACCTTGGCCAGTTGTCGCTGTCGCTTAGGGGGGCGTCCCAGCGTTTCGGTAGGCCGGTTGTTTCGGTATCAAATATTAAAAACATATTCTTTGAAGTGTTTGACTAAAATAAAATTTTCTCCAGTTGTAACACTTCAAATTGGGGTGGAGTTATTAACCAATTCTAAAGGGGCTTGTGAAGAAATTAGTATCTTCATGGGGTGAAAAAGAAAAGGAAATCAGCGCTACTGGAATTCACTGCTAAGGGAATTTACTGCGCCCAGGCCAAGGTGTATTTGGACCCCTGGCGTGGGGTTGACAAGGCGATTATTTCGCATGGTCATGCTGACCATGCCCGGTGGGGGAGCAAGCACTACATCACACAGGAGCACAATGTGCCTATTCTACAAGCCCGCTTGGGAGATTTACACTATGAAGGGAAAGCCTATGGCGATCCTTTTACCATTAATGGCGTTAAGTTTTCATTTCATCCTGCTGGCCATGTCCCGGGGTCTTCCCAAATTCGGGTAGAATACAAAGGGGAAGTGTGGGTGTTTACGGGGGATTATAAGGTGCAAGAAGACGGCATATCCACACCATTTGAGCCTGTGCGTTGTCATACTTTTATAACGGAGTGCACTTTTGGACTTCCTGTTTTTCAGTGGGCTCCACCGGCCAGTGTACACGAACAAATTAATAGCTGGTGGGCTAAAAACAGCGCAACAAAAACCACCAGTTTACTCATGGGCTACTCTCTGGGGAAAGCCCAGCGACTCCTTAAGCACTTAGACCCTTCCATAGGCAAGATTTTCACCCATGGAGCTACAGAAAAAATGACTCAGGTACTACGGCAATACATCGACTTCCCTGCAACAGAACTCATTACACGCGAAACCACTAAAAAAGATATTGAAGGCCATTTGGTGTTGGCACCACCAGCAGTTATGGGGAGTAGTTGGGCAAAAAAGCTAGGGCAACATGCCACCGGCTATGCCTCGGGGTGGATGGCCTTTAGAGGGGCCAGAAGAAGACGTGCGGTAGACAAAGCTTTTGTGCTCTCGGACCATGCCGATTGGCAAGGGCTACTTTCTGCCATCAAAGCTACGGGTTGTGAAAACGTAATTACCACTCATGGCTATACAGAGTTATTTGCCCAGTACCTCAATGAACAGGGCTGGAATGCACGTACAGAAAAAACACAATATGAGGCAGAAACCTTAGAAGCAGAAGTTGTGGAATCATGAAGCGATTTGCCCAATTAATTTCGGTTTTAGACAGTACCAATAAAACCAACAAAAAAGTAGCAGCCTTAACGGCTTACTTTCAAACGGCTCCCAAGGAAGACGCACTCTGGGCAGTTGCCCTGTTGTCGCACAGAAGGCCCTCACGCCCGGTGACAACCACACAAATGCGGGAGTGGGCTGCCGAGGTTACCGCCCTGCCGCCGTGGCTGTTTGAAGAGTCCTACCATATTGTTGGTGATTTGGCGGAAACCATTGCCCTGTTGATTCCTCAAAGTACATCGGAAGATCCTCCAAGTTTAGCAGAATGTATTGCAGAAATTATAGCCCTAAAACAACAGCCAGAAGCTGCAAAAAAAGCCTACATCTTAAAGCAGTGGCAGCAACTTAACACCATAGAGCGTTTTGTGTTTAATAAAATTTTAACTGGAGGCTTCCGCATTGGGGTGAGTCAAAAGCTTATGACCCGCGCCTTGTCTAAGGCAGTAGCCATAGAAGAAAATTTACTGGCCCACCGTTTAATGGGTGCCTGGGATCCACAGAAAACTACTTTTGACGCCTTAATTATTACCCCCAAACCCGAGGATCAACTCTCGCAGCCCTATCCATTTTTTTTAGCACACGCCCTGGACGAAGGATTTTTTGAACAAGAAGATCCCACCGCTTGGAGCATAGAACACAAATGGGATGGCATGCGGGCACAGCTCATAGTTCGAAAAGATCAATTGTTTTTGTGGAGCAGGGGTGAAGAACTCATTACAGATAAATTCCCAGAGCTTCAGGTGTTGGCAAAAGCCCTCCCCAATGGTACTGTTTTGGACGGGGAACTCCTTGTGTATAAGGACCATCAAATTGGAACCTTTAACGACCTGCAAAAGCGCATCGGGCGGAAAACTGTGTCTGCCAAGTTACAGGCCGAACAGCCGGTGATTCTTATGGCTTACGATATTTTAGAATACAATGGGGAAGATGTAAGAGCACAAACACAAAATGCACGAAGGGCATTACTGGAGACCCTGTTTCAAAAGTACCAACAACCTGCTTTGCCTTTGCGTTTGTCACCTGTACTATTTTTTGATCGTTGGGAAGCGGTAGCCGCAGAACGAGAACAGGCTGAGGTAAAACGCAGCGAAGGGCTTATGCTTAAGAATGTTAAGGCCCCCTATGGAGTGGGACGTAAAAAGGGAAATTGGTGGAAGTGGAAATCCGATCCAAAAACCATAGATGCGGTACTCACCTATGCTATGCGGGGCCACGGAAGACGAACAAATTTATACACCGATTATACCTTTGCCCTTTGGGAAGAAGATCAATTGGTCACTTTTGCCAAAGCCTATTCGGGCTTAACAGATGCCGAAATAAAGCAGGTAGATCGATTTGTAAAGCAAAACACCTTGGAGCGTTTTGGGCCTGTACGACAAGTAAAACCCGAATTGGTATTTGAAATTGCCTTTGAAGGCCTAGCCCCCTCAACACGACACAAAAGTGGAGTTGCAGTGCGATTTCCACGTATTTTGCGTTGGCGCCACGACAAAAAAATTTCTGCTGCCAACAGCTTAGCAGACCTAAAAAAACTCCTGCCATGACATCCATTCAGCAATGGTTTAAAACGCAAGGGTGGCGTCCACAGCCCTTTCAAAAACAGTGTTGGGAAGCCTATTTAGCAGGTAAAAATGGCATGCTGCATGCGCCCACTGGGAGTGGAAAAACCTATGCCCTTTGGGGTGGTATTATGGCAGAAGCATTAAATCAAAAAGCTGCTCCCAAAGGTTTAAACGCACTTTGGATTACCCCACTACGTGCTTTAGCGGTTGAAATCCAACAGGCCACCCAGCGCATGACTTCGGACTTACTTCCCAACCAAAAGATTGGGCTGCGAACGGGTGACACCTCACAAGCCGTCCGTGCCAAACAAAAGCGCACTCCCCCATTTGGCTTGGTGACTACGCCTGAAAGTTGGCATGTGCTCTTGAGTACCAAAGACCACCAAAAGTATTTTCAACAACTGCAGGTGGTAGTGGTAGATGAATGGCACGAGTTATTAGGAACCAAACGCGGAGTGCAAGTAGAATTGGCGGTGGCTTATTTGCGATCGTTTTTACCACATTTAAAAGTGTGGGGCATTTCAGCCACACTAGGAAACAAAGCTTTGGCACAAGAAATACTACTGGGCAAAGGAACCAATCACCAAACTGTGGAAGCACAAATCCAAAAGAAGATTAAAGTGCAGTCCCTTTTACCCAAAAGTATGGAACGCTTTCCCTGGCGAGGGCATTTGGGGATGCATTTACTGCCTCAAGTACTTCGCATCATAAAAAAAAATAAAACCGCTTTAGTGTTTACCAACACCCGTGCTCAGTGTGAAATTTGGTTTCATCGGCTGCTGGAAGAAGCTCCTGACCTTGCCGGGCATATTGCCATGCACCACGGAAGTATCGATAAAAAAATACGCCTATGGGTGGAAGCAGCACTTCGTGAAGAACGCTTAAAAGTAGTGGTGTGTACATCTAGTTTAGATTTGGGGGTAGATTTTAGTCCCGTGGAATGCTGTGTTCAAGTTGGAAGCCCTAAAGGAGTAGGGCGCTTAATTCAAAGAGCGGGACGTAGCGGGCATCGGCCGAAGGCTGCAAGTACAATTTATTTTCTTCCCACGCATGCCATGGAGCTTATTGAAGCGGTTGCGTTGCAAAAAGGTATTGCCACCCAACAAATTGAAGACCGAACGCCCTACATCAATTCCTATGACGTGCTCTTACAGTTTTTGATGACTTTAGCCGTAGGTACAGGCTTTTACCCTCAACAGTTGTACCCTGTGTTGCGTGCTACTTTTAGTTTTCAAACATTAACGGACCAACAATGGACTTGGCTGCTGAATTTCCTTGTTAAAGGGAGTCAAAGTTTAGAGCACTACGATGAGTACAAAAAGGTGGAGGTGCTGGAAGACGGTTGCTATAAAGTAGTGCATCGTGGCATTGCTATGCGCCACCGAATGACCATAGGCACCATAGTCAGTGATGCCGATTTAAAAGTAAAATTCCAAAAGGGGGGGTATTTGGGGACGGTAGAAGAATGGTTTGTGGCCAAATTAAAACCCGGGGATGTATTTACTTTTTCAGGGAGAAATTTGGAACTCTTGCGCATGCATAATATGGAGGTCATTGTACGAAAATCGAAGTCAAAAAAAACCAAAATACCAGCCTGGATGGGAGGCCGAATGAGTTTTAGTGCCCACCTGAGTGACTTGCTAAAAAAGGCCTTGTTTGAACCTGACGAGGAGGCCACAGCAGAGTTTCGTGCCTTAGCTCCAATATTTGAACAGCAACGAAAAGAATCCATAGTTCCCCAACCCAACCAGCTGCTTATTGAACGCTTTGAAACCAAAGAGGGTATTCATACAGTTTTTTATCCCTTTGAGGGCTATGCCATCCACGAGGCAATGGCCAGTTTAATGGCGTATCGAATAAGTTTGTTGCAACCCATAAGTTTCAGCATGTCTTTTAACGATTATGGTTTTGAGCTGCTTTCCGATCAGGCTTTTGATCCACAAGCCTTTATGGACAATAATTTGTTGAGTGGCGAACATTTGATGGAAGACCTTCAAAAAAGCATAAATATTTCAGAAATGGCGCGCCGCCGTTTTCGAGATATCGCTGTCATTTCGGGATTAGTATTCCAAGGATTTCCTAATGCCCCTATAAAATCCAAACATTTACAGTCGGGATCCCAATTGTTTTACGATGTATTTAAAGACTACGAATCCGACAACCTGCTTTACCAGCAAGCACTTGAAGAAACCTTTGATCACGGGATGGAGCGAGGGAGGATGTTTCAGGTTTTTGAACGCATGGCACAACAAACTGTAGTGTGGAAAAGCTGTTCGCAGCCCACCCCATTTTCTTTCCCCTTGATCACCGACCGTATTCGCAGTAAATTGTCCTCAGAAACGGTAGAAGACCGAATTAAAAAAATGTACCATCAACTCACTCAAGACAGCTAATGAAAGCAACCACCATAGCGGGGCATAAGATGGTGTTGCACCCCAGTGGTGCGTTGTATTGGCCCGAAAAGAAAACGGTCCTCCTGGCTGATGTGCATTTGGGTAAGGCCGGGCATTTTCGAAAAAATGGTATTGCAGTTCCCAGGAAAATAGAAGGGGTGTTCTACCAAAAAATGCAACAGTTGCAAAACGACCTTCCCATCCGTCGAATACTCTTCCTTGGAGATTTGTTTCACAGCGATAAAAACAACGAGTGGTTTTTGTTTTCCGCATGGGTAAAACAACAACAGTTAGAACTTATTCTTATAGAGGGAAACCACGATATTATTCCCAGGCAACAATTTCAAGCACTGGGGATTACCACCGTCCCTCATTGGGAAGAAGAAGGCCTTTATTTTACCCATTACCCCGAAGAACGAGAGTCGTTATTTATCATTTGTGGTCATGTACACCCAGGAATACGCCTTAATGGGAAGGGGAAACAGCAGTTGAAGTTGCCTTGTTTTTTTCACAGCTCTAAGCAATTCATACTCCCGGCTTTTGGAGCCTTTACGGGCTTACATCTGCTTCAGCCTACACCAACAGACAGGGTGTTTGTGCTTACGTCCAAAGAAGTACTTGAACTCCCCCCGAAAACCTAGGGATATACTATATTTGCCAAAAAAAAGCAATCGATACGCTGTTTAGCACCTTTGCAGCAACACCTTCACAAAAAAGCTTAGAAACGGTTTTTTTGCAGGAGGGTAAGTCTATATACCTAAAAGGAACAGTGGGGTCGGGGCTTACTCTGCGTTTGGCCACAGCTTTTTCCCAACATCAAAAAACCACAGTATTAGTTTGTGAAGATCGCGAGCAAGCTGCCTATCACCTCAACGATTTAGAGGCCCTGTTGGGGGATCAGCGGGTGTTGTTTTTCCCATCGAGCTACAGAAAACCCTATGCCACTGAAACATTGGACAATGCCAATGTACTTTCTAGAGCCACCGTTTTAAATGCGTTGAGCAACTCCAAAAAGGCGCAGTTTGTAGTTACCTATCCTCAAGCACTATTTGAAAAAGTAGTGTCTAAAGCTACCTTGCGGAAGCACACTTTGGAAATCGCCAAGGGAAGCCAGTTGTCCATTGATTTCGTCAATGAGGTTTTGTTTGATTACAATTTTGAGCGGGTAGATTTTGTGGCTCAGCCGGGGGAATTTTCCGTTCGTGGGGGAATCATCGATGTGTTTTCTTTTGCCAATCAACATCCCTATAGAATTGAATTTTTTGATGATCAAGTAGAAAGTTTACGCAGTTTCGACGTGAGTACCCAACTTTCTATTGCTTCTTTAGAGCAAGTAAAATTACTGCCCAATACCAGTGCTGGGTTTAAACGCGCTACACGAAAAAGCATCATTGAACTCGTGGCACCTGAAGGGGTAGTGGTGCTTCAGAACCTTGAGCGTACCGCGACACGACTTGAACAACTGATGGCGTCAGCTGAAAAAAATTATCAGGAGCTAGAGGAGGGAACCGTACAGCTTCCCCCCGAGAAATTATTCCTTTCAAAAGAAGTGTTGTTAGACCAATTGCTAGGGGTGAGCAGCATACATTTACAGCCCCCACAAAGCCTGAAGACCACAACACAGTGTTTTGTAAAACAGAGCCCCCAACCTGCATTTAATCGCAAGTTTGATCGCTTGATTGCCTATTTAAATGAGAACCACGAAAAGGGGTATCAAAATATTATTTGCTGTGCCTCTGCGCAACAAGCCCAGCGGTTAAACTCCATTTTTGAAGAAAGCGATAGCACAGTACATTATAAAACAGAAGTAAAACCCCTTTTTGAAGGTTTTGAAGATATTGAAGGCAAGCTGGCCGTGTTTACCGATCACCAAATTTTTGACCGGTATCATAAGTTTCAGCTTAAATCCAGCTACACCAAAAAGCAAGCCCTTACCCTTAAAGAATTAACCCACCTTGAAATTGGGGATTACGTCACCCACATCGATCATGGGATTGGGCGGTTTGCAGGCTTGCAAAAAATAGATGTGGACGGACGTCAACAGGAAGCCATAAAGTTGGTGTATGCAGCGCGTGACATCTTATTTCTAAGTATTCATTCCCTCCATAAAATTTCCAAATACAACGGCAAGGACGGAACCACTCCCAAAATTTATAAACTGGGATCTGCAGCTTGGAAGGCGTTAAAACAAAAAACTAAAAAGCGGGTTAAAGAAATTGCCTTTAACCTTATTGAACTCTACGCCAAACGCCGAGAAAAAATTGGTACTGCCTGCGCACCCGACAGTACGATGCAAATGGAGTTGGAAGCTTCTTTTCTCTATGAGGACACCCCCGATCAAAGCACTGCAACAGCAGCGGTAAAAGCCGATATGGAAAGTGAACGTCCAATGGATCGTTTGGTGTGTGGTGATGTGGGCTTTGGAAAAACAGAAGTGGCCCTACGGGCAGCCTTTAAAGCGGTTGACAATGGCCGGCAGGTAGCAGTTTTGGTTCCTACCACCATCTTGGCCTTTCAGCACTATCAAAACTTTTCCAAACGCCTGGAAGCTTTTCCACTGCGTGTAGATTACCTCAATCGCTTTCGTACGGCCAAAGAAAAACGGGAGACCCTGGAGGATTTGCGTTCAGGGAAAGTAGATATTCTTATTGGCACCCATCAACTTGTGGGTAAGGGGGTAGATTTTAAAAATTTAGGACTGCTCATTGTAGATGAAGAGCAAAAATTTGGAGTTGCTGTCAAAGAAAAATTACGCGCACTAAAAACCAATGTGGATGTACTTACGTTAACCGCAACGCCCATTCCAAGAACCTTGCAATTTAGCTTAATGGCGGCCCGTGATCTTTCGGTAATTGCTACGCCTCCCCCCAACCGCCACCCCATTGAAAGTCAGGTGATTCGGTTTACTGAATCCCTAATTCGAGATGGCATCATGTATGAAATGCAACGCGGTGGGCAGGTGTTTTTAATTCATAACAGGGTAGAAAACATTAAGGAAGTGGCCGGGATGGTGCAGCGTTTGGTACCCGATGCCCGCATTCGTGTTGGCCATGGTCAAATGGACGGAAAAGTGTTGGAAGAAAACCTCCTCGACTTTATGGCAGGGAAGTACGATATTTTAATAGCCACAACCATCATCGAAAACGGTTTGGACGTCCCCAATGCCAATACCATTTTTATAAATAACGCCCAGCATTTTGGCTTAAGTGATTTGCACCAAATGCGCGGGCGTGTAGGGCGAAGTAACAAAAAGGCCTTTTGTTATTTTATCACCCCTCCCCACAGTGCTATGTCCCGGGATGCCCAAAAACGCATTCAGGCTATTGAGCAATATGCGGCAATAGGATCGGGGATTAAAATTGCCATGAAAGATTTAGAAATTCGCGGAGCTGGAGATATTTTGGGTGGAGAGCAAAGCGGTTTTATCAATGCCATTGGCTTTGATGCCTATCAGAAAATTTTAAAAGAAGCCATAGCTGAATTAAAGTCCAAAGAATTTAAAACCCTTTTTAACGCATCTGAAGAAGAACCTCAAGCAGTAGTAGAAGAGGTGCAATTAGACACAGACTTAGAAGTACTGCTTCCAGATGACTATGTGAATGCCGTCACCGAGCGTTTAACCTTGTATGAAGAACTGAGCAAGTTAAAAACCAAAACAGCATTGGCCGAGTTTGAGTCGCGATTGGTAGATCGGTTTGGACCTTTGCCTGAGCCTGCGGAAGAGCTTATGGCTAGTGTTGCATTAAAATGGTGTGCAGCGAGTTTAGGATTGGAGCGCTTGCATATCAAAAACAACAGCTGTATTGGCTATTTTATTGCCGATCAGGACAGTTCATTTTACCAATCGGATGTTTTTGGGCACCTGGTTCAAGAATTCCAAAAGCAAAATCAAAAGTTTACGCTTAAGGAAAAGGAAACACGCCAAGGGTTACGATTGCTACTTACAATGGGAGGAGTGCAGTCCATGCAACAATTGCTGCACGAATTTGAAAAGCTGTTGAAAGTTACAGCGCCTTCAACTCCTTGATAACTTTAAAGGCCGTGTTTACCGAAGCTTCGTCGGTGAGGATGGTAAATTCGTTGGCGGTAGAAATGACTTCGTGAATATTAACACCCTCCCACGACAAGCGTTGGAAAATAAAATAATAAACCCCCGAAACCTTTACGTTTTCGGTAGGGAGTTTTAAAGATATAGCCGAAAGATTATCCTCTTTGCTCAGGCATTGTTCTTCCTTAAAAAAGGCTTCTAATTCTTCACTTAAATTTTTACTTACAATAATGGTAGATTCTGCTACCCCTTGGGAGGAGGTGTAAAAAACAGCTGTTTTTCCCTTGATGTGATTTAGAAATTGGGCTTGCGTATCCAACAAGGTGTCTGAAAAACGAAAACAGTAATCTACAATTGAAGAACGAACGGTAATTTCGCCGATATTTTTTAAAGTCTTTATGATTTTGTGTGTAGCTAAGAACTCTTCATTTTCAGAAATGCGCTTTAAGGCCATCACTATAGCCCCACTTTTTGCAGGTTTTTTAAGCGCTCCTTCAATTTCAGGCTGAATCTGTCGGGCTAAGGAGGTAAGATTTATAATTCTTTGTGATAGGGCACTTAGTAAAAACGGTTTTTTATTGATGTAGTCTAAAACTTCAGAAGCAATAGTTCTCAAGGCATTGAATTTTAATACAAAGATAGCACACTTAACTTTTTGTTACAAATACAACAATTAATGCATTCAGTAGAAGGCATTTTTCAGGTGATCCACCTGCTATTGGTTGTTGGATTTGTAGATACACAGTATGTCGAAGCGGAATTCCACCTCTTCTGAAATTGTTTGTGCAAACTGATCCATTGCCATACAAAGGAGTTGTTTTTGCGTACAATGAGTTCTACCTCGGCTTTGCGATAGCGGTAGTTTTTGGCAAGCAGCTGATATCCTTTGCAGACAAAAAACTGTTGGGCGTAAAGTTCTGCTGTTTTACCTAATTGATGGCCTTTGTTCATGCGCTACATTTGGGGACACTTAAAGTTATGCATTTTATTTGGAGGGGGTGAATAATTCGTATTTTTACTAAAATTTTTTCATGGCCACCTTAAAATCACGCTACACCATTACAGCAGCTTTACCCTACACCAATGGGCCCATTCACATTGGGCATTTGGCAGGGGTATATGTCCCAGCGGACATCTACGCCCGTTACCTTCGGGCTATGGGGCGCGATGTAGCCTTTATTTGTGGCAGTGATGAACACGGCGTGGCAATTGCCATAAAAGCTAAAAAAGAAAATACCACACCACAAGCCATCATTGACAAATACAATGCAATGATTGCCGCTTCTTTTGCGGACTTTGGGATTTCTTTCGACAATTATTCGCGTACTTCAGCCTCCATTCACCACGAAACAGCACAAGAATTTTTTAAGCAGTTGTCCGAAAAAGATATTTTTACGGCCCAAGAATCGGAACAGTTGTATGATCCCGAAGCCCAGCAATTTCTTGCAGATCGTTTTGTAACCGGAACCTGTCCGCGCTGTCAGCACCCTGAAGCCTATGGTGACCAATGTGAAGCCTGTGGCAGCGACCTTAGTGCCAACGAACTTATTGCGCCTAAATCTACTCTGTCGGGGGCAACACCAGAAACGCGAAAAACCAAGCACTGGTTCCTTCCCTTGGATCAGTACGAGGGCTTTATTTCCAAATGGATTTTAGAAGGCCATAAAAACGATTGGAAGCCCAATGTTTATGGGCAAGTGAAATCTTGGGTAAGCAACGGTTTAAAACCCCGAGCTGTGACCCGGGATTTGGATTGGGGGATTCCGGTACCTCTCGACGAAGCCAACGGCAAAGTACTCTACGTTTGGTTTGATGCTCCCATTGGCTATATTTCTTCTACTAAAGAATGGGCCGCACGCGAACAAAAAGATTGGGAACCCTATTGGAAGAATTCAGCAACCCAACTGGTGCATTTTATTGGAAAAGACAATATTGTATTTCACTGTATCATTTTTCCTGTAATGCTTGAAGCTCATGGGGGGTATATTCTTCCCGAAAATGTTCCTGCCAATGAGTTTTTAAATTTGGAAGGAGAAAAAATTTCCACCTCAAAGAACTGGGCGGTGTGGTTGCACGAATACCTTGAAGATTTTCCCCAAAAGCAAGATGTTTTGCGGTATGTGTTAACTGCCAACGCCCCTGAGACTAAAGACAACGATTTTACTTGGAAAGAATTTCAAGCAAGAAACAACAACGAGTTGGTTGCCATCTACGGGAATTTTGTCAACCGTGTTATGGTGCTCACCCACAAATACTTCGAAGGACATGTTCCTCCTGTAGGCCAACCTTCTGCAACGGCTACTGCCACACTGGAAAAAATGAGTGCCTTTCCAGAAAAAATTGGAACGGAAATTACACACTACCGTTTTCGGGGGGCAAGTCAAGAACTGATGAATTTAGCGCGCTTGGGGAATAAGTATTTGGCTGATGAAGAGCCGTGGAAAAAAATAAAAACAGATCCTGAGGCTGTAGCTGAAATTCTTCATATTGCCCTCCAAATTACGGCATTACTAGCTGTAGTTTCGGAGCCTATTTTACCCTTTACTGCACAGAAACTAAAAGACCTGCTACAGCTCCCAAACATAAGTTGGGCAGCACTTGAGGGGCAAGCAGAACTACTAACTTCTGGTCATAAAATTGGTACTCCAGAACTTTTGTTTGAAAAAATTGAAGATGCGGCAATTGAAGCCCAGCTGGACAAACTGTACAATATGAATACTATGGAAACACCCACTACACTTCCCGAAATTAAAGAAGAAATAAATTTTGACACTTTCAGCGCCTTAGACTTACGCGTTGGCACCATTCTAGCAGTACAAAAAGTACCTAAAACCGATAAGTTACTGCAGTTTGAGGTGGACATTGGTTTTGAAAAACGCACCATTCTCTCTGGAATTGCGGAATACTTTGACCCCAATACTTTAGTGGACACCAAAGTAACTGTAGTAGCAAATTTAGCACCACGGAAAATTCGCGGTGTGGTGAGCTATGGAATGTTGTTACTTGCCGAAGATAGTGCAGGCACCTTGCATTTTGTTCGTCCTGATGCTGAAGCCGAAAATGGAGCACCAATCCGATAGTTGGCGTTGTGCTTTTTGTAGCATTTGACCCTATATACAAACTACCCCTTCCCAAGGGGCACCGTTTTCCCATGGAAAAATACGAGCTGTTACCCAAACAGCTGCTTCATGAGGGTACTTGCCTACCAACAGATTTTATTGCGCCAAAAGCGGTGGATACCGCCACGGTGTGTCGGGTGCACGATAAGAATTATGTAACTGATCTTTTATCCTTAAACCTTGATGCTAAGGCCGTTCGCAAAATTGGTTTTCCCTTGTCTGAAGATTTAATCTCGCGGGAATTTTGCATTGCAGGGGGTACGATATCTGGAGCGGTCCACGCATTAGAGCACGGGATTGCCCTAAACATTGCAGGAGGCACGCATCACGCTTATCGCGCCCATGGGGAAGCCTTTTGCCTGTTGAATGATCAGGCCATAGCGGCCCAATATTTGTTGGATCAGGGCTTGGCTTCAAAAATTCTTATCCTCGATTTAGACGTGCATCAAGGCAATGGCACTGCTGAAATTTTTAGTACCGAACCTCGTGTGATTACCTGTTCTTTTCACGGAGCAAAAAATTATCCCTTCAAAAAAGAAAAAAGCGATGTAGACATCCCGTTTCCAGACGCTACAACGGATGCAGAATATTTGAGTATTTTAGAAAAAATGCTTCCAGAATTAATGGCCACACATCAGCCAGATTTTGTATTCTATTTGTGTGGGGTAGATATATTGGCCACCGATAAATTAGGGCGGTTAGGAATGACACTGTCAGGGGCAAAAGCCCGAGACACCCTGGTGTTGGACTATTGTAAAAACCATCACTTGCCCGTGCAGTGTAGCATGGGAGGGGGCTATTCTCCTGATATTAAGGTAATCATTGAAGCCCACGCAAACACCTTTCGTGTGGCTCGTGAATTATATGCTTAGCGCCAAGACTGGCTTTTCATTTTTAAGGCGGCAATAACCACATCTTTTCTGCTGATTTGCCCCACCAAACGACGGTTTTCCATCACTGGAAATCGCCTGCGTTTGCTTTTGAAAAATAGGGAGGCAGCTTCAAATATACTCTTTGAACTTTCGATGGTTTCCACCTCTTTGGTCATAAAATTAGCAACTGCTCGATCCAGGATGGGCATATTAAAGTAGCGACTATCTGAAATTTGACGCATACAGTCAGCCTCTGAGATAATGCCAATCAATTGTCCTGATTGGTCTACCACAGGACCTCCAGAGATACGGTGTTGTATAAAATATTCCATCACTTCATGTATGGTCTGCTCGGGTCGAAAAACCACCAGTTTTTGACACATAATATCACGCACGAAAAGTTTACGTACAGACTTCTTAACTTGCGCTCGTGCGCCCTGAAAACTTTTTATTGGCATAATAATAATTTGTTAGAACAAATAATATACTAAAAAATGTTTAATCATTTACTATAATCTTTATTAATTCGTTATGATTATAACAAAATCATTAAAAAAAATTAAATGACAGTAGGAATATTGGGCTGTGGTTGGTTGGGAATGCCTTTGGCACTCCAACTGCAACAAGAGGGCATAGAGGTGCGCACCTCTCGCGCTTCTGCAAAAGGGGTTCAAGCATTACGGTCACAGGGATTACAAGCACATCAGATTGTTTTAGATGCGCACCATTCGCAGTATGATCCACAGTTTTTTGAAGGCCTCTCAGCACTTATCATTGCTGTGCCTCCAGGCCTACGTAAAAATCCAGCACGTCGTTTTGATGCTGCTGTGGCACATCTAATGACGTATTGTACTCCGTATGCTATTCCACATTTGTTGTTTTGTAGTAGTATTTCTGTTTATGGCGTTGCAGGTGATCCCATAGATGAAACTACACCTTGCAAGCCCAAAACCCCTAGTGAAGAACAATTGTTAGCTTGTGAACAACATATTTTAGCCGCAGCTGGTAAGGCCACCATTTTCCGTCTTGGCGGATTGATTGGAGCAGATCGCCACCCCATTCACAGCTTTGCAAAACGCGGAATAATTCCTAATCCAAAAGCACCCATAAACCTTGTTCATCAAGATGAAGTTTTGGCCTATTGTAGGGCTTGGATTCAGCGTTCAGCTACAAATGCAGTATTTAATGTTGTTTCTCCCTTACATCAGCCGAGGGAAGCCTATTATTCACAGTGTGCCGAACAATTGGGGATACCTCAATTGCAATTCGGAGAAACTACGTCTTTTAAGGGGTCTGTTTTATCTAATAAAATTGTAGCCCACTATGGAGATTACTTCAATGTGAAAAAGTTGTTGATACTATCTTAAGTCAGCTTTTAATTTGCAAGTAAACTTATACTATATTTAGATGATGGATCAAAAAACAGTTGGCATATCTTTCGAAATCTTGCAACAACTTAATGTTGCAAAGCTAGAGTACATGAAAGCTGCGGATCTTCAACTGGATGCACAAAAAAAACGCTATCTCAATCAGCAGGGGATGTTGCGAAACCGTTTTTTCCAAGAATTGATAGCCTATTTAAGGTCACACGACATTTCTACAGAAACTTTTGTACTGCGAAATATAAATTTTAATCAGCGTATGATTACCGCTCTAAATGGACGAGCTAATGATCAAACCAACAAGTGCATTGAAGCTGACAATATGCTTTTATTGAATTACGAAAAGCTAATTTCTACCCTGCCTGATGAAAAACTGCTGCAACGACAACAGCAAACAATTGGTTCTAATTTGGTTGAAGTTCAACGCATGGCAACCGTAACCAAGGCTAAAAATAAGATTACATTATAGTTTTATTATCCTTCCCCTGTAGTAAGAGATTCTGCTTCTCCAATACTAATAATGCGCTCCAAAAAAATTGTGTAGGCAGCATACATTTTCTTTAAGCTCTCCTCTAGGGCTGCATTTTGTTTGTTTTCGGCAAAATACTGGGCCTGCATTACTTCGGTGAGCACCACTTTAAGTCGACTTTTAATGGGGTTTTGGTCAAAGGGTTCGGGAAACTTCCCGCGAAGCACCGTACGGCATTGTCGTTCTAAACCTCTTAAAAACAGCGACAGTCCTTTTGGGTTGAGGCGTTTTAAATTTTCGAAATCGCGTTTAAAATCCATCAACTCCTTCCAATCTTCTAAAGCAAAGCGAGCCGTGAATTCAGGTGTAAATTGAAGGAGTTTTTCTGCCTCCACAGGTGTAGTAACTACAAGTGTGTCTGTTGTTGTTGCTGTAGGAGTGGGGTTTCTTTTGGGATCGGCACAGCCGTAAAGACCTATGAAAAGAATACTAACAAACAGAATGTTTTTCATAATCACAAATGTACAATTTGCTCAGAATCTTCTAGCTGTTTAGTTTGAGTAAAAGTATGGTAAAAAAGAGCAGTTGCAACAAATACAAATTGTGATAGTAGTAGCCCTTAAGTTCAATTTTTAGGCTGTGAAACAGAAGTTGCAATGGCAATGCGACTGCTCCCCAACCAATAAAGTTTTGCAAGGGCGCGGTGCCGCCATCAAATTCCCAAAAATCTAACTGCGGTGCAATGGGTTCAATTAGTAAATCTAAAAGGAGCATCATGGCTGTACCCAGCAGGACTCTGCTTACTGGGTGTTGGGCCAGCTCTCTTGAAATGGCTCCTGTACACAACACCAAAAGGGCCCAATTGGCACCTATTAACAGCGGAACACCTAACACTTTCCACCCGAGCATTTCCCCGTAATTATAATTGCCAAAAATCCATCCAAAGTTCACACCCAGAATTTCTGTAATCATCCCTACCATAAAACCTGCTAATAGCATCCAGTGGAAGTTTTTAGCAGTTCTTCCATTGAGATAAAGTAGTGCAAACGAAAGGCTTAAATTTAGTGGTGTACTTGCAATAAACCATTCGGCATTCCCGTAAAGAATACCTAAAATCCCACTAACATGGAAGAGCCAAATAAGCCCTATGGAAAGCTGTTCAGTTTTTAAAGGGAATCCCGTCATGTTAGTGCTAAGATAATCACTAAAATAGATCCGGCTTCTTAGAGTTGCATCATTTTTGCTTGATCCAAAAATTTAGGAAGGCCAGCCCTCGAATTTCTTACTGTCCCATAATTTTTTTAATTTAATCCAAATTGAAAACAACCTTATGGGAGTGTATGAAACAAAAGACCACACATAAAAAGCACTATTGGAAACAAAACCTCAGGTACCTAGGAATCTTATTAAGCATTTGGTTTTTTGCATCTTATGGTGCGGCAATAGTATTTAAAGACACCTTGGATGGCATTTTAATTGGCGGTTTTCCACTGGGGTTTTGGATGGCACAACAAGGGGCTATTTATGTTTTTGTAGTGCTCATTTTTGTTTACATTCGGTTGATGAACACGCTCGAAAAAAAATACGGGGTTGGGGATTAATCGAAGATGAACTATGGACGTACAATCGTGGACCTACCTGCTGGTAGGCATAACTTTCAGTATTTATATTGGAATTGCTATTTGGTCTAAGGCAGGCTCAACGAAGGATTTCTATGTAGCAGGAGGAGGCATCTCACCTTGGGCGAACGGTTTGGCCACTGCCGCCGATTGGATGTCAGCAGCCTCCTTTATTTCCATGGCAGGATTAATCTCATTTATGGGATATGACGGCTCAGTTTATTTAATGGGTTGGACAGGAGGCTATGTCCTTTTGGCACTGCTTATTGCGCCGTACCTCAGAAAATTTGGAAAATATACTGTTACAGATTTTATCGGCGAACGGTATTATTCTAATGTTGCACGAGTAGTGGCGGTAATTTGTGCACTGTTGGTTTCATTTACTTACGTAGCAGGACAAATGCGTGGGGTTGGAGTAGTATTTTCTCGCTTCCTAGAAGTGAACATCAACACCGGGGTAATAATAGGAATGCTAATTGTGCTTTTCTATGCTGTTTTAGGAGGAATGAAAGGTATTACCTACACCCAAGTAGCGCAATACTGTGTTTTGATATTTGCTTTTATGGTTCCGGCCATTTTTATTTCCATCCAAATGACGGGAAATCCCATTCCACAAGTGGGAATGGGCAGTACGCTCAGCGATGGTTCGGGAACGTATCTACTGGACCGCCTTAACGGCTTGTCGCAGGAACTCGGATTTGCTGACTATACACAAGGCAGCAAATCCAGGATCGATGTCTTTGCCATCACTTTAGCACTTATGGTTGGAACCGCTGGTTTACCACACGTAATTGTTCGTTTTTTTACTGTAAAAAAAGTGAGTGATGCGCGAAAATCTGCAGGAATTGCCCTGTTGTGTATTGCTATTTTGTACACCACAGCTCCAGCAGTGGCTGTTTTTGCGCGTACTAATCTCATTGAAACGGTTAGTGAGCAGCCTTATGAAAGCATGCCACAGTGGTTTAAAAACTGGGAAAAAACAGGATTGCTTTCCTATGATGATAAAAATGGCGATGGACACATACAATACAATGCCAATGCCACAACAAATGAGTTAACCGTAGATCGGGATATTATGGTGTTAGCTAACCCAGAAATTGCTCAATTGCCCAACTGGGTGATTGCCCTTGTTGCGGCTGGAGGACTTGCGGCAGCACTCTCTACAGCAGCAGGATTACTATTGGTAATTTCGGCTTCCATATCACATGACTTAATTAAAAAAGTTTTTAAGCCCAACATCAGTGAACGCAATGAGCTTTGGTCGGCCCGTTTAGCCGCTGTTTTTGCAGTTGTAATTGCCGGCTATTTTGGCATTAATCCCCCGGGTTTTGTGGCAGCAGTAGTAGCACTTGCTTTTGGGTTGGCAGCAGCTTCTTTTTTTCCGGCCATTATACTTGGAATTTTCTACAAAAGAATGAATAAACAAGGGGCCATAGCAGGAATGGTAGTGGGCTTGAGTATCATGTTGTTTTATATGCTTAAATTTAAATTTGGGCTCTTTGATGGAGGGAAAACCACCGTAGCTAGTTTACAAGAAAACTGGTGGTGGGGCATTTCTCCAGAAGGCTTTGGAAGTGTAGCCATGCTCGTCAATTTTGCGGTGTCGCTAATAGTAAATTATTTTACCCCACCTCCGCCCGAAGATGTTCAAATGATGGTAGAAGACATACGTATTCCACAAGGGGCTTCAGCAGCTCAAGCACATTAATACTCAGTGTAAAAAACAATCCGCATGAATGAATACAACATTAGCAGTTTAGAACAGTATTTTCAGGTGTATCGCGCCTCAGTAGAACAACCCGAAGCACTTTGGGAAGCCATTGCTGAAGAACACTTCGAATGGCATAAAAAATGGGACCGTGTATTGGACTGGGATTTTAGTACTCCCGAGGTCAAATGGTTTTCAGGAGCCAAATTAAACATTACAGTAAACTGTATCGATCGTCATTTGGAGCAACGCGGAAACAAAACAGCAATACTATTTGAGCCCAATGATCCCAATGCCCCTGCACAACACATCAGTTATAAGCAACTTTCAGAGCAGGTCAATAAAATGGCAAATGTAATGCTAGCCCAAGGAGTAAAAAAAGGAGATCGGGTATGTATCTATATGCCCATGATTCCTGCCCTGGCAGTTAGTGTGTTAGCCTGTGCGCGTATTGGCGCTATTCACTCTGTGGTTTTTGCCGGTTTCTCTGCTGCAGCGCTGGCTACTCGTATAAATGATAGTGACTGCTCCATGGTAATAACAGCAGATGGCGGCTTTCGGGGGGCTAAAGAAATTCCCCTAAAAGCTATAGTTGATGAAGCATTAGAACACTGCCCGTCGGTGCAAAAAGTTTTAGTGGAAAAAAGAACTCATACAGCAGTAAGCATGCACCCGCAACGAGATGCTTGGCTGGCACCGCTACTGGAACAGGCAGCAACACATTGCCCTCCAGTTTGGATGGATGCAGAAGATCCTTTATTTATTCTTTACACCTCAGGATCTACTGGTAAACCCAAAGGTATGGTGCATTCTACGGCCGGTTATATGGTCTATGCGGCCTACACTTTTAAGAATATTTTTCAATATGAAGAAGAGGATATTTATTGGTGTACCGCAGATATTGGATGGATTACAGGGCATTCCTATATCGTATATGGACCCCTCGCCAATGGAGCAACCACGGTGATATTTGAAGGTGTACCTTCTTATCCCGATTACGATCGATTTTGGGAAATTGTAGCCAAACATAAAATCACTCAGTTTTATACTGCCCCAACAGCAATTCGCGCTTTAGCCAAAGAGGGCGAAGCCCATGTAAAAAAGCACGATATCAGCTCTTTAAAAGTCCTTGGAACTGTTGGAGAACCCATTAACGAAGAAGCATGGCAATGGTATGATACATACATAGGAAAAGGGGAATGCCCCATTACAGACACCTGGTGGCAAACGGAAACAGGCGGCATAATGATAGCGCCAATTCCATTTGTTACCCCCACCAATCCCACTTTTGCTACCTTACCGTTTATCGGTATTCAACCCGCTCTAATGGATACCGAAGGAAAAGAGGTGCATGGTAATAATGTACAAGGAAGGCTCTGTATTAAGTACCCTTGGCCGTCTATGGCTCGAACCATTTGGGGGGACCACAAACGCTATTTTGACACCTATTTTTCAAGTTTCCCTGGGCACTATTTTTCTGGGGATGGAGCACTTAGGGATGCTGTAGGGTACTACCGAATTACTGGACGTGTTGATGATGTAATAATTGTCTCGGGACACAATCTGGGAACAGCGCCCATTGAAGACGCCATCAACGAGCATCCTGCGGTAGCTGAATCCGCTATTGTAGGGTATCCCCACGATGTTAAAGGAAACGCCCTTTTTGGTTTCATCATCCTTAAAGAACAACACGATCCAAAAGACCAGCAAGCACTAGTCAAAACCATTAATGCGTTAATTGCTTCACAGGTGGGACCAATTGCAAAACTCGATAAAATGGAATTCGTCACTGGTTTGCCTAAAACACGATCAGGGAAAATTATGCGCCGTATTTTGAGAAAGATTGCACATGGACAAGTTGATCAACTCGGTGACACCTCCACTTTACTTAATCCTGAAGTGGTCGATCAAATCATCAAACAAGTGCTTTAAACACAATAAGTTCTTTTTCACAGCGTTATAAGGATAAACTCCAACTATGAGCTGGTGGAAAGCACTTTTTAACTACGTTTTAGGCGTATAATCGTCGGTCCATTTTATTCCATTGCAGTATCTTTAGTGCATGGAAAAAAAACGCTATCACATCCTATTATTGGGAATATTTCTTGCTTTTAGGAGCGCACTTGCACAAGATGTAGTTTATCCAGAACCGTTAACCCATTTGAGCTTTGGCTCGTGTAATAAAACTTCGATCCACCCTGAAGTTTGGGCTACCATTGCCGAACAACAGGCACAAGCATGGATATGGTTGGGAGATATTATTTACGGCAAACCCAACGCGTTAGAAGACCTTTCTCAACGCTATAAAAAGCAACAGGCCAATCCCCACTATCAGCAATTAAAGCAACAAGCCAAAGTTTTTGGTATTTGGGATGATCATGATTATGGCCCAAATGATGGGGGCAGTGATTATGCGTTGAAGGAAGAAAGTCGTGAATTATTATTTAATTTTTTAGAGCTTCCCACAACCCATCCTGCACGACAACGTCATGGGGCCTATCAGGCATACAGCTTCGGAAGTGGCGCTCAAAAAGTGCTGTTGGTGCTTTTAGACAATCGCTACTTTAAAGAACCCTATAAAAAAAATCCCGATCCCAAACAACGGTACTACCCCAATGCAGGACTCCTATTGGGTGAAACACAGTGGGAATGGTTAGACAATTTACTCGCTAGCAGTGATGCTAGAGTGCATCTGTTTGGTTCAGGAATTCAATTCCTTTCCGATCAGCATCCTTACGAAAAATGGGAAAACTACCCTAAGGCAAAAGCACGTATGAAAGAATTAATCTTAAAATATAACCTTAAAAACCCTGTGTTTTTAACAGGAGATCGGCATATAGCTGAACTGTCAAAAACGGCTTTAAGTCCCGCTAAAACAGTATATGATTTTACTTCCAGTGGGATAACCCATTCTTATGATGTGCTCCAAGAAGAAGCCAATCCGCATCGTATAAGTCCTTTGATTGTGGAACGTAATTTTGGACAGCTGTTTTTTGATTGGACGAAAAGTACCATGCGTTTTGAGCTTACAGCAGCCAATGGTAATTCCCTCTATCAAAGCATCCATTCCTTAGAATAATTTGTACCTTTTTACACATGGAAACAACCCTTATTAGTTTTGCGCTTTTACTTTGTTTGCTTGTAGCGGCAAACCTTTATGTGACCCTAAAAAAATCAAGCGATGGAGCTACCGACAAGCTGCTACAGCAGCTCCAACAGGCGCTGCAAAACAATAAGGAAGAATACGGTAAAATAATGCGAGACAACCGGATTGAACTCTCGCAACGTATGGAGGGTTTAGGGGAACTCCTCGCTAAAAAAGCCAAAGAAGACCGCGAAGAGCTTCGCCAAACACTCAAAGACTTTCAAGAAGTATTTTCAAAAAATGTAGCAGCGTTTAATGAACTGCAAAAAGAAAAGTTTCAAGCCATGACCCTCAAGCAAGATGAGTTGGTAAAAAGTACCGAACTGCGCTTGGAGAAAATGCGTGAAACCGTAGATGAAAAATTGCATAAAACCCTGGAAGAACGTTTAGGGAAATCCTTTGAGATTGTTACCCAACAGCTTCTCAAAGTACAAAAAGGCTTGGGCGAAATGCAACATTTGGCCGCCGGTGTAGGGGATTTAAAAAAGGTGCTAAGTAATGTTAAAAGCAGAGGGGTATTGGGAGAAATTCAATTGGAAAACATTTTAGAACAAATTTTGGCTCCAGAGCAATATGCCAAAAATGTAAAAACTAAAATAGGTTCCGATACCCATGTAGAATTTGCGGTAAAGCTCCCCGGAAAAACCCAATCCGACAAGCCAGTTTTTTTACCCATAGACGCCAAATTCCCCCAAGAGGATTATGTACGCCTACAGCAGGTCTACGAACAAAGCCATTTAGCGGAAGTAGAAACTGCTCAAAAAGCATTGAATATCAGCGTGAAAAAATTTGCCAAAGACATCCAACAAAAATACATTGATCCCCCCAATACCACCGATTTTGGAATTATGTTTTTGCCTTTTGAGGGGCTCTATGCAGAGGTAGTTCGACAACCCGACCTCATTGCCCAGCTCCAGCGTGAATACAAAATAATTATTACTGGCCCCACCACGTTGGCAGCCATGTTAAACAGCCTTCAAATGGGCTTTAAAACCCTGGCAATTCAAAAAAGAAGTAGTGAGGTATGGGAAGTTCTATCAGCAGTTAAAAAAGAGTTTGCCACCTTTGGAGGAGTCCTAGAAAAAACACAAAAGAAAATTCGAGAAGCCGATCAAGAAATCGAAAAATTGGTGACTACCCGTACCCGAATGATGCTTTCCAAACTGCGAAAGGTGGAACAAATAGACGCACCCAAACCCCAAAAACCAACAGAAAGTGACTCAAACTTTTTACCTTTTAAAGAGTCCTAAATACAGTGTTTATTGTTGTAGTTCCTGTATCAAAGCAGCGACATCAATAACTGCATCGTGTGAAATGCGTTCATCTACCTCAAACAATACCCGTTTCTTTCCCTTCGACTTGTAATATAAAATTTGTCCAATTTTAAGGGTCACAGAACTTTTTGAATTTGGTGAAAGGTTAGGGTTCATCACTCCAGGAATCCAAAGTGGAATAACTGTTTTTGTAGAATTGAACAACTCAAACCGAATGCTTGTTGCTGCAACATCATTTTTAAGTTTGTTTTTCTTAAGGGTGTATTGGATTGTGGCTTGTCTTTTGGCGGTATTTTCCAGTAGTAGTTCTTCCTGTTCCTCAACCGTAACGGTTGCTTTTCCTTTAGGTGCTAATCCGAATCCCCGAATAAATGCACCACTTAAACGATGCATTACACGAATATTAACAGTTGACACCGCCTTATTTCTTAGTCGTACAGCATAGGCAGCATCCTGATGAAAAAATAAGCTTAACTGTTGTTTTCCTTTAAGTTGTACTTCCCCTTCTTGAGCTTGAAGTGCTGTGGAAAAGAAAAGGCTGCTAAACAGCAGCCCTAAAAATTTAATTTTCATTTACTGTAAGGGTGTCTTTATTTATTCTGACAATCACCTTCATGTCCTTTTGACTGGCTTTTCCCTTTGAATCTAAGCGAATGACTTTAACTTTTTTGTGAGCCGAGTTTATACTGTCACCAAAAATGGTAAAAGTATTGTTTCCATCGTCACTCCAATGCATGTCACCCATGGGGAGTTTTAATATAGAGTCTGTAGAAAAATGAATAATGGGATCCATTATCATTTTTGCATCGTGAGGGCTCATGTGTTCGGGAAGGCTTACGTTTACGGTAAGTTCTTTTGGAAAACGAACGGAAACACAAC
>WTIO01000009.1 GCA_011526365.1 Flavobacteriales bacterium | reverse complement strand
GGCAAACTCAAAATGCTCCCCACTACAATTGGATCTAAAAAGGCCCCTTGATGGTTGGGAGAAAACAACAGGCTTCCCGCTTTGGGTAAATACTCCTTACCATCGACTTCAACCCGCCTAAAATATAGGTGGTTGTATCCCCTAAAAAGCGTACTAACAAACCAATAAAAAACGGCTTTCATGCACCAATTTTACGTTAGATGTAGGCAAAAATTAATCCCTGGAGCAAACGTCTTACTGCTGGGGAAATTACACATTTTGCAATTTTCCCCTAGGTCTGTTAAAAAAATGTTATCTTCACACTACAAATTTTTTAAAAAAACTAGGTTTTGATGTCCCTGTCTTGCTCCAACTTTTCCTAGAAAATCAAAAGAAACAAATAATTATGAAAAAAAATCTTGCTAAAAGGCTGTTTGGATTTGTATTGTTACTGGTAGCGCCATTAAGTTTTGCACAGTCCACCATTACGGGTACAATCACAGACGCCGAAACCAATGACCCCATACCTGGGGCCAATGTTATCGTGGTTGGAACAACTGAGGGAATAACCACCGATTTTGACGGTAATTTTACCCTTACGACGTCCAAACCAGTTCCGTTTAAAGTTGAAATTAGCGTTATTGGTTTTTCTACCCAACGGGTAGATGTTACTTCCGCTGATATGGCTATTACTGTAGCACTTCAACCGGGTGAAAACCTCCAAGAGGTTGTAGTTTCCGCTTCACGGAGGGCAGAAAAAGTGCTCGACGCACCTGCTTCGGTTTCCATTCTATCTTCTGCTGATTTAGAAAATTCTGCCAACGTAACGGATCCCGTAAGAAACTTGGTAAATATTCCTGGAATTAATTTTCAACAACAGTCCGCTAACAGCATCAACTTTGAAATGCGTGCAGGCTCTGGAGTGTTTGGAACGAGTGCTTTCCCAATTTTAGATTACCGCTTTCTACAATCTCCAGCATCTGGGTCATTCTTTACTTTTCAATCAGGGTTATCTAACCTTGACATTGATAGAGTTGAAGTTGTGCGGGGAGCTGCTTCTGCACTTTATGGATTTGCAGTAGAATCTGGAGTTGTCCACTTTTTGACCAAAAAAGCAATCGACCACCCTGGAACTTCAATAGAATTAATTGGAGGTAATTTAAACACCTTTAATGGGGCTATTCGCCACGCATTTGCCAATGAAAAAAAGACTTTTGGATTCAAAATCAATGCAGGATATAAGGCTGGTGACGAATTTGGATTCACTGATTCTCCAGAAGATCAAGCCTGGCTAGCACAAATTAATGGTGCAACAAGAAATGGAATTTCTCAGCCCGTTGTGAGAAATAATATGATTGATCCTTCTCAGCCGGGGACAAACATCTTATCCTTCAATGAAATTGATACTGATGGTGATGGAAATGCTTATATGGGAGAATATGAAAGCTATTATGTAAACACTCATTTTGAATTCAGACCTAATGACAATACTGAGGCAGTTATAGCTGGAGGCTGGAATGCAGGAAATGGATTAATTAACCAATCTCAAGGTCCAGGACTTGCTGCTGGAAATGACTACTGGGCGCAAGCGAGACTGCGTTCAGGAGGTTTCTTCGGACAGCTTTCGTACAACTATAACGACGGGGGTGATGAAGACAATCCTTTCTTCTTATATCTTACAGGACAACGGATAATCACAAAGCGTTCCGCGCTAGAAGGTCAGTTACAATACAATTTTGATGCTGCTAATTTCTTAGACTCTAACTTTACTGTAGGAATAGATTACAGAGATATTGGTTCAGATTCTGAGAATACTCTATTTGGAAGAAATGACGGGAACAATCCATATGTTCTTTATGGGGTTTATGGTCAAGGAACATCAAGATTTAGTGAAAAATTAGATTTCACCTATGCTTTGCGCTACGACAAAGCAAATTTTGTAGACCAAGGGAAAATAGCTCCCCGTTTAGCAATGGTATTTAAACCCAATAGCAATAACAGCTTTAGGGTAACCTATAATGAAGCAACGTTTGGACCAAGTGCACTAGAAGTTTACGTAGACTTCCCTGTACAAATACAGGCCCCAGGTATTCTTGATGTGTGGCTTTCTGGGCAAAATACTGCTCAAAACTTTGCTCCTAATGCCCCTATAGAGATTATTGGAGGCGGTGGTGCTACACTTCCTGCGTCAACTACACAATGGCCTTTAGCAGTTCCTTATGCAGCTGTTGCAGGGCCAACTATTGCTGGTTTAACCGCAGGCCTTGCAGCAGACCCTAATTTTGCGCCGCTATTACCTTTGGTTCAAAATTTCTTTAGCACTTACGTGCCAACAGGAACTGCAGGGACAATTGAAGGCTACAATGCCTTTAATGGCAGCCCAATGCCGACTGCAGTTGGAACACCATCGGCCCAACTAGGAACTACAAGGTCTTGGGAGGTAGGCTATAAAGGCTTAATTGGAGGAAAACTTGCAGTAGGATTAGATGTTTATACTTTTGCGAGAACAGGTTCTACTCAATTTACCGGTATTGGACCATTGTTCCGCCTAAATAATGCGGCTTCTATACCAGCAGCACTAGGCGCTCAAGTTGGTGCTGATTTGGTGGCAGACCCTGCCATTAATGGCGCTATTACACAGTCGGTAACAGCAGCAGTAAATGCACAAGTTCAGGCTGGAGTTGAGGCACAATATACAGCTTTAGGAATACCACAATCATTTTGGGCTACTGGAGTTCCAGCTGGAGCTCTAGGGCCAGGTTCAGCAGCAGTACCCTCTGTAGCCCAGGCTGTAGCAGCAACTGCAGCTCCTCTTATTACACAAAATGTAGCGGGAACTATAGCCCTTGCCCAACAGTTAGTTGCAGGAGCATTTGAATTGGGAGGTCAAGGATATACAAGCGCTATTAATCCTGCGGCAGTTGGAGCAATAGAATCTCAAAGGGTCCCTCAGGATGGTGCAACACACATATCAGCAGGGTATAGAATTTTTGAAGATGTGACACGTTCTCACTGGGGAAGCGACTTATCATTAGAATACTATGCAACTGACGAACTAACTTGGTGGGCCAACGCCTCATGGTTAAGTCAAAATGAATGGATTCCTGGTCAAGACGATGATGATGGTTTACCTTTCCAAGATTTCCTTAACGCCCCTTTGTTTAAGTACCGTGCCGGTTTAATGTACAATGGTAATTCAGGAATACGAGGATCATTATCTTTTCAACATGACGATGAGTTCAACTCCAACCAAGGGTTTTACGCTGGAACCGTACAAGAAAAAAACCTTGTTGACGCAAGCATCGGCTATACCCTTAAAAACGGTATGACCCTTGACCTTTCTTCAACCAACCTGTTTGACCAACAATACCGTGCATTCCCTAATATGCCAATTATTGGACGAAGAGTAAACCTTAGAGCAACCTACAGTTTCTAGTAAACTCTGCTTCTCAAACAACAAAAAAAGGCAGCCCAACGGTTGCCTTTTTTTATGCCCTCAAAAAAAAAAGGAATTCCCAAGAGAAAAACATGGCTTTGATTTCGCTTATTCAACAGGGTTACAGTATATTTGCCCCGAAATTATTGTTTTGAAATAAATCGGTTACACTATGGCGAACAACACAGGAAAAGTTGCCCAAATAATTGGCCCAGTGGTTGATGTTGAATTTGCTGCTGAAAACAGCAGCCTCCCTAAAATTTATGATGCATTAGAGATTGATCGTAAAGACGGCTCTAAACTCGTACTCGAAGTACAATCACACATTGGGGAAGACACTGTACGTACCATTTCTATGGATTCTACTGACGGTTTAAGTCGTGGAGAAACAGTTGTGGCTACGGGGAGTCCCATTCAAATGCCAATTGGCGATGCTGTTTACGGTCGTCTTTTTAATGTTATTGGTGACGCCATAGACGGATTGGAAAACCTTCCAAAAAGTGCTGCCGATGGCTTGCCCATTCACCGCAGTGCACCAGCCTTTGAGGACTTGTCTACTTCGACTGAAGTGCTTTTTACTGGGATTAAAGTAATCGACCTCATTGAGCCTTATGCCAAAGGGGGTAAAATTGGTCTCTTTGGAGGTGCTGGTGTAGGAAAAACCGTTTTAATTCAAGAGCTTATTAACAATATCGCCAAAGGACACGGAGGTCTTTCAGTGTTCGCCGGTGTAGGAGAGCGTACTCGTGAAGGAAACGATTTGCTTCGTGAAATGCTAGAGTCGGGGATTATCAAATATGGAGATGATTTCTTACACTCCATGGAAGAAGGCGGATGGGACCTTAAAAAGGTAGACAAAAAAGCCATGCTTGAGTCCAAAGCCACCTTTGTATTCGGTCAAATGAACGAACCTCCAGGAGCCCGTGCTCGTGTAGCGCTTTCAGGACTAACCATCGCTGAATACTTTAGAGATGGAGCCGGTGACGGACAAGGAAAAGACGTGTTGTTTTTCGTAGATAATATTTTCCGATTTACGCAAGCCGGATCTGAAGTATCTGCCCTCTTAGGGCGTATGCCTTCTGCGGTAGGATATCAGCCTACGCTAGCTACTGAAATGGGAGCCATGCAAGAGCGTATCACCTCCACCAAAAAAGGGTCAATTACTTCTGTACAAGCCGTATATGTGCCTGCGGATGACTTAACAGACCCTGCGCCTGCAACAACATTTGCCCACTTAGACGCTACCACGGTACTTTCACGTAAAATTGCCGAGCTGGGTATTTACCCTGCTGTAGACCCACTAGATTCTACATCTCGAATCCTAACTCCTGAAATTTTAGGCGACGATCATTACAACTGTGCCCAACGCGTAAAAGAGCTGCTACAACGCTATAAAGAACTTCAAGATATTATTGCCATCCTAGGAATGGAAGAACTATCGGAAGAAGATAAGCTTGCTGTAGCTCGTGCACGACGTGTACAACGTTTCTTATCGCAACCCTTCCATGTAGCAGAACAGTTTACTGGAATCCCAGGAGTATTGGTTGATATTAAGGACACCATTAAAGGCTTTAATATGATTATGGACGGGGAATTAGACCGCCTTCCTGAAGCGGCCTTTAACCTTAAAGGAACCATAGAAGAAGTAATAGAAGTCGGCGAACAAATGCTAACCGAAGCCTAATGATTCTTGAAATTGTTTCCCCAGAAGCCACCCTGTTTACAGGAGAAGTAGTGGCTGTTTCCGTCCCTGGAACAGATGGAAGCTTTCAAATGTTAAACAACCACGCACCCATTGTTGCAGCCCTTAAAGAAGGCACCGTAGCCATCAAAGGACAGGTAACTGTTGCCAACCAATACGAGGATATGTTTCGCAAACAAGGTGATACAACCCTTTTAGATATTACTTCGGGCACCGTGGAAATGAACGCTAATAAAGTTATACTACTAATCGACTAAACCGTCGCATCAAGTTTTTGTAAGGCCCTATATCTCCCGTAATGCTTCAAAAATAAGAGGCGTTTCCCAGCCGCGATACAGGAGTGCATCATGAATTTTTTTCTTTTTTAGTTGGGGTGAAGATACTCCCTCGTATTTCTGTTGCAGCTGCGTCACCAGGGCCTCAAAAGTAGCGTGGTAGTCTTCTGGGGGTATTTGCTTTAATGCATGGCGAATATTCCATTCGGATATACCGCGGCGTTTTAACTCCAGTTGAATGCGGTTTTTGCCCCATTTTTTAATTCGAAACTTGCCCATGGTAAAGACTGTCGTAAAACGGGTTTCATTAAGGTAATTGTTTGTTATCAAATGGGAAATTACCTTGTCACGCATTGCAGGAATTGCGCCAAGGCTACGTAGTTTTTCTTCCACCTCCTTATGACAGCGTTCCTGATAGGCACAATAGTATTCGAGCTTTTGGCAAAAATCGGCTTCCGTTACAGGGGGGTGTTTTGGCATGCCTAAAAATACTGATTCTCCTCGTTTTTAGGCAAAAAAAAACCGCCCTGACAAAGGTCAGGACGGCTGTTATATTAGTACCGTAAACGTCTTCTGTTTTCATCTACAAAACGAAAGTCGAGATAGGTATAAGCATTGCGAGGGATAATCTGAATCCATTTTTTATGGGTCAGATACCATCGTTGTTGGATGGATGGAAATCCTTTGGTTAAATAAGCAGCAACAAAAGGATGAAGGTGTAAAAAGAGCTTTTTCTTTTTTAGCTGCTCATGCTTGACGATTTTGTCAAGTTCTGCGTTGATTTTATCAATTAAAACAATGGGGGCTTCCACTTCTCCGTTAGGATTGGGGTTGCGCTCCATGGTTTTAACGTTCATTTCTTGGCGCACGCGTTGACGTGTAATTTGAATGAGTCCAAACTTACTTGGGGGGAGAATTTTGTGTTTGGTGCGGTCTTGGGCCATCTCTTTCGTGAGATGTTCAAAGAGTTTTCTGCGGTTTTCGCTTCTGTTGAGATCAATAAAGTCAACTACAATAATTCCGCCCATATCGCGGAGGCGTAGTTGTCTAGCAATTTCACTAGCTGCGAGCAGGTTAACTTCCAATGCCGTGTCTTCTTGGGTTTTGGCCTTGTTGGATCGGTTACCGCTATTTACATCAATAACGTGCAGTGCTTCGGTGTGTTCTATAACAAGGTAGGCCCCTTTTTGAATGGTGACCGTTTTACCGAAACTGGTTTTGATTTGTCGATCTACACCGTATTTTTCAAAAATAGGGGTGTGTTCCTTGTAGAGCTTTACGATATTTTTTTTCTTGGGCGCAAAGGTTTCAAGGTAGTCCATGACCTCTGCTTTCATTTCTTCGTCATCGGTGTAGATGCCGGTGAAATTGTCATCAAAGATATCGCGTAGCATGGAGGAAGATCGATTGATTTCACTCAAGACTTTTGTGGGGTGCTTGTCAATCCGTTTGAGTTTGGCGCAAAGTGACTTCCAGCGTTTGAGTAGCTGTTGGAGGTCAGCATCAAGTGCCGCCACCTTTTGCCCTTGAGCAACGGTGCGAACAATGATACCAAAACCTTTGGGTTTGATACTTTTTACCAGGCGTTTTAAACGGCTTTTTTCTTCGCGAGATGCTATTTTTTGGGAAATAGATACGCGGTCAGAAAAGGGCATGATAACCATGTATCGCCCTGCTAAAGACAGTTCAGAACTCAATCGAGGTCCTTTAGTGGATATGGGTTCCTTAACCACTTGTACCAAAAGGGATTGTTGTGATTTTAGGACCTTATCAACGGTGCCGTCTTTAGGAATTTCTTCTCCAAATTTGACGTTTTTGAGAGTGTAATCTTTTGTTTTACCTGTACTTACTTGTTTGATAAAATGTTGTAGCGAAAGTAGATTGGGTCCTAAATCGTGGTAATGAAGAAAGCCGTCTTTTTCGTAACCGATGTTAACGAATGCAGCGTTGAGGCCAGGGATGGTTTTACGCACCTTAGCCACAAATATATCACCTACCGAAAATTGGGAGCTGTCTACTTCTTTATTAAGCTCAATTAATTTTCCATCCTTGAGCAAAGCAAAATCAACAGCAGAGGAATTCGATCGTATTATCAATTCTTTATTCACTCTGTTGGGTATTGTGCCAAATAACTTTGGCAGATTAAACAATATTTTCAGGTGTGCCGAACGCTTCTTGCGAAGCTATGTCAAAGAACGTATGGGGTTAGTACAGCTATAGTGCGTGCACTATTTCTTTTTGTGGCGGTTAGCTCTTCTGCGCTTTTTGCGCTTGTGGGTAGCTACCTTATGTCTTTTTCGTTTTTTACCACTTGGCATATGTGTGTGATTTAAGCGTTATTCAATTATGCTACAGGGACTTTTGATTTTACCCCTTCAACAAATATTTTTGCAGGTTTAAAGGCGGGAATGTTGTGGGCTGGAATTTGTACCGCTACATTTTTAGAAATGTTGCGTCCAGTTTTAGACGCACGGGTTTTTATTATAAAACTTCCAAAGCCGCGCAGGTAAACATTTTCACCATTTTCTAAGGCGGTTTTAACTTCTTTCATAAATTTTTCTAGGGTCGCTTGAACGTCTGCTTTGTCCATCCCTAGTTGTTCGGATACATTTGTAACAATGTCGGCTTTTGTCATCAGTAACGTTTTGTTTAGTTGTTTGATTTGAGAGGCTTGCAAATATAAAAATAAAATAGTATCCCAAGTACCTAAACACCATCTTTGTGGCTTAAAGTCACCATTTTAGCAATACAGTCTAAAAATTATTTAAAACAAAATCTGTTGGCGACTGTGTTTGTGTTCTCCCCCAAAGGTTGCTTACCTTTAACCCCAAAACAGAAAACTATGCGGCAATGGCAGGAGGAACTGTTGCAGTGGTATGACATCAATGCCCGTGCCTACCCTTGGAGAACAACAAAAGACCCTTATAAGATTTGGCTTTCGGAAATTATTATGCAGCAAACCCGAACCCAGCAAGGACAGCCGTATTACGAGCGTTTTGTTGAAAAATTTCCCACGGTGAATGCCTTGGCAAACGCCACGGAAGATCAAGTGCTAAAACTTTGGCAAGGCTTGGGCTATTATTCTCGTGCGCGCAACCTCCACCACACGGCTAAAAAAATTGCCTTTGAACAAGGTGGTGTATTCCCCACAACCTATAAAGAACTCAGGACACTTAAGGGGATTGGTGACTACACCGCTTCTGCCATTGCATCCATTTGTTATAATCTTCCTCATGCTGTAGTAGACGGAAATGTGTTCCGGGTTTTGGCACGCTGTTTTGGAATCGCACTGCCCATAGACACCACTGCTGGTTTTAATTATTTTAAAAAGAAAGCCTCCGATCTGCTGCAAGGCTATCCCCCAGGAGCATTCAATCAGGCCCTTATGGATTTTGGCGCCCAGCTTTGTACGCCCAAACAGCCCCAATGTGCCAACTGCCCTTTTCAAAAAAACTGTGTGGCCTTTACTACCCAAAGTATCACGCAGTTTCCCGTTAAGGCAAAGAAAACTGCAGTTCGAAAACGTTACTTTCATTATCTGGTAATGCAAGGCCCAAAAAACACTACCGCCTTAGAACAACGGACCGAAAAGGGGATTTGGCAGCAATTGTATCAATTCCCACTTCTTGAGTGTTCCACCGCTGCTGTTCCTTCAGTAACGGCACTTCAAACTGCAGCAGCTCCTTTTGCCAAGGGCGTCGGTCGTCCAAAACAAACATCCACAGTGCCTGTGCTGCACAAGCTCAGCCACCAGCATCTCTTTATTTATTTTTGGACGATTCCCGTTGAAACCATACTTCGTGATACGGTGAGCATCAATACTTTAGAAGACTTTGCCGTGCCCGTTGTACTGGAAAATTTCATAAAAAAATACTTTTAATCTCCCCTTTAGATTTATATATTTGAGTATGTTCAATCCATAATCTTTACGCCATGAGTGGAACCTTAAACAAAGTCATGTTAATCGGTCATTTAGGTGATGGAGTAAAAACCCATTACTTTGATGGCGGCGGATGCATTGGTCGCTTTCCTTTAGCCACCAATGAAACGTACACCAACAAAACTACAGGAGAAAAAGTCACCAACACCGAGTGGCACAATGTTGTAGTTCGGAATAAAGCTGCTGAAATTTGCGAAAAATACCTGAGCAAAGGCGACAAGGTATACATCGAAGGGCGGCTAAAAACAAGAAAATGGCAGGGAGAAGACGGTAACGACCGTTACACTACAGAAATTAATGTGGACGAGTTTACCTTCCTGAGCACCAAAAATACCAGCTCCGGAACAGCGGCTCCTCCGCCCTCCAGTAGTGCCCCCGAAACCTCTAAAGAAAATCCTCCGCCCGAGGACGATCTTCCATTTTAAACCAACACCGCGTATTTGGACCCTGACCCATTTAGTTTGATCGCCCTTGTAAGTGCACCCGATTGGAGTGTGCTGTACTACAAGCTACCTGTATTGCTGGTACTATTGGTCAGTTCTGCCTTGGTATCGGGTGCCGAGGTGGCCTTCTTTTCTCTTACTGCACCGCAGTTGGATGAAGAAGAAGAAGAACATCCAAAAACTGTAGGGGTTATTCGCACACTACTCCAACAGCCCAAGCGCTTGTTGGCAGCTATACTCGTGGCCAATAACTTTATCAATATTGCTATTGTACTGCTATTTGCTTCGTTGCAACCGCTGTACTTGCCCGAAAATGTTCACCCCTATTTGGCCTTGCTTATTGAAGTAGGCCTTATTACTGGGGTAATCCTTGTTTTTGGAGAAATTCTCCCCAAGGTATACGCCAACCGAAATGCCTTTGGTTTCTCTAAATTTATGCTGCAACCCCTGCGCTTTTTAGACCGCTATCTGTTGTTTTTTTTAACTGCCCCCATGAGTCGCATGTCCTCCTGGTTAGAACATCGCTTGGGCCGTGGAAACAACGACTTTTCGGTGGATGAGCTCTCTAAAGCCCTTGAGCTTACCTCCAATGCCGACACCTCCAAGGAAGAACAAAAAATCCTCGAAGGGATTGTGAATTTTGGAAATACCGAAGCCAAAGAAATTATGTGCCCCCGTATTGATATGTTTGCCCTTGCCGACACCTTGAGCATGGATGAAGTGGTTGAAAAAATCACTACTGAAGGCTATTCCAGAATTCCTGTATATCAAGAACAGTTGGACCGTATTGTAGGGGTAATCTACACCAAAGATTTATTGGCACACTTCAACAAAAAAAACTACAACTGGCAACAATTGCTTCGGGAGCCCTTTTATGTTCCTGAAAACAAAAAGTTAGACGATCTGCTGGCCGAATTCCAACAAAAGAAAATCCATCAGGCCATTGTAGTGGACGAATACGGTGGGACTTCCGGCCTAATTACACTGGAAGACGTTATTGAAGAAATTGTGGGGGACATTAGCGATGAATTTGACGATGAAGATTTAATGTACTCCAAACTGGACAATTCCACCTATGTGTTTGATGCCAAAGTGAGTTTAAAAGATTTTGCTAAAATTATCCCAATAAAAGACGAAGAGGCTTTCGAAAAGCAAAAAGGGGAGTCCGAAACCTTAGCCGGTTTCCTCCTAGAGCTCTCCGGATCCTTTCCGCGGGAAGGGCAAAAAATTAACTTTGACAATTTGCAATTTACTGTTGAAGGAGTCGGCCAACGCCGCATTAAACGCATAAAACTCAAAGTAACATGATGCGGTGGTACAATGTTCTTATTTTCCCTAGTATTGTTCTACTCCAGTGGAGCTGCGAAACAACACTGCAACCCAAGCCCCAAGCAGGCTTGCGTTTAGACTATCCCACAGCGGACTATACCTCCCCAGAGGCCAATTATCCCTTTGCCTTTGAAATCAACCGCCAAGCCACCTTGCAAGCCCAGGCAAAAAACACGCCAAACCTATACTATCCCAACATGAAGGCGACGCTATACCTTTCGTATAAACCGGTAAAAAACAACATCAAAGCCTTACTGAATGATGCCTACAAACTGCCCAGTAAGCACCTTCAAAAAGCGGAAGAAATTCCAGAGCGCCTGTTCATTAATGAAGAAAACAACGTCTATGGCACCTTGTTTACCGTAGTAGGGGACGCGGCCTCGCAAATGCAGTTTTTTGTAACAGACAGTACCAAGCATTTTTTGGTAGGGGCCTTGTACTTTTACAGCAAACCCAATTACGACTCCCTGCTCCCCGCCATTGATTATTTACAAAAAGATATTATCCACCTCATGGAAACCTTAGCGTGGAAAGAGTAACTTAGCCCTCAAAAATTGCTACAAAATGAGCACTGGGGTAAAAAAATGGGTGTATCTAATTGTATTGTCTATCATTTGGGGCAGCTCCTACATCCTCATTAAAAAAGGCTTGCTCGGGCTTCAACCCCTCGAACTCGGGTCTCTTCGTATAGTGTTTACCTTTGGTATCCTTTTATTAATGGGCCACAAAAGTTTAAAAACTATCCCCAAAGACAAATGGGGATGGGTGGCCCTTTCGGGCTTTTTAGGCACTTTTTTTCCCAACTATTTATTTGCCTTTGCAGAAACAAAAATCAACAGTTCCATCGCGGCGGTACTCAATGGAATGACACCGCTATTTACCCTAGTGCTGGGCATCTTTTTCTTTAGTGCTCGCTTGTATAAAAAACAAGTACTTGGCGTGCTCTTAGGCTTTTTAGGCACTGTTTTTTTAGTGGTACAAGACGTGAACATTGGAGCAACAGGGGGCAGTGCCTACGCCCTATTGGTAGTTTTGGCAGCATTTTGTTATGCACTTAATGTCAACCTTTTAAAATACCGACTTCAAGGCCTTAGTGCTATGGCCATTGCCTTAGGGAATTTTGTGGCCATCATTGGACCCGCTGTGCTTGTTTTAATTTTCACCCCTTTTTCAATTCGTACAGCAGCAAGCACCCCGGATATTATGACTGCCATGGGCTATATTTTTATCCTGGCTTTTTTTGGTACAGCACTGGCCAAAGTGATGTTTAATGAATTAGTGGCTATTGCCTCTCCAGTTTTTTCTATTTCAGTAACCTACCTACTTCCCATAGTCGCCATTGGCTGGGGGTTGTTGGATGGCGAAGCCTTTGGTTTGCAACAGTGGTTGGCCTGTGGATTAATTTTGCTTGGTGTGGCGCTAGCCACCGAAAGAAAAAGCAAGAAGGCCGCTTAAAAAGCGCCCTATTTTTTTATATTTAAGAAAAACTATTACCGATGAAATTACGCTTGTTTGCGCTCTTATTGCTCACCCCCTTAAGTCTTCTTGCCCAAAAAAGATATGCTAAAGCCCTAGCTTCCATAGATGCTAAGGCCGAAGCCTATACGGACGTTGCTCAACAAATTTGGTCCTGGGCAGAATTGGGCTATCAGGAAGAAAAAAGTAGTGCCTTGTTACAAAGTACCCTTGAAGATGCAGGCTTCACCATAGAAAAAGGAGTGGCAGGAATTCCCACCGCTTTTGTGGCCACTTACGGCTCGGGCAGCCCAGTGATTGGAATTATGGGAGAATACGACGCCTTGCCGGGCATATCGCAAAGTGCCGTGCCCTACAAAACCCCCAGTGAAACTTCTAGTGGGCACGCTTGTGGGCACCACCTTTTTGGAACTGCCAGTAGCGCCGCAGCCATCGCCGTCAAAGAACACCTGGCCGAAAAAGGCAAAGGGGGAACCATTGTGTTTTTTGGTTGTCCTGCCGAAGAAGGAGGCTCAGGAAAAGTATATATGACCCGTGCCGGATTATTTGATGCGGTAGATGTCATGCTCCACTGGCACCCCAGCAGCATCAATGCTGCAAACCCTGCCAACGCCCTGGCCAACAAATCGGCAAAGTTTCGTTTTTATGGCACCTCAGCCCATGCTGCAGGAGCTCCCGAAAAAGGACGTTCGGCCCTAGATGCAGTAGAAAGCATGAACTATATGGTGAATCAAATGCGGGAGCACGTGCCTTCGGACAGTAGAATTCACTATGTAATTACCAGTGGTGGAGAAGCCCCCAATGTGGTGCCCAACTATGCTGAAGTTTACTATTATACCCGCCACCCCAAACGGGACGTGGTTATGGACCTTTTTGATCGGGTAGTAAACGCCGCTAAGGGTGCAGCCCTAGGAACAGACACTAAAGTAGACTATGAAATCATAGGTGGTGTTCACGAACTGCTGCCCAATGAAACCCTACAAACACTGGTACACAAAAACCTATCTGCCATTGGTGGATATGCCTATACCAGTTCAGAAAAGGAATTTGCCACTCAAATTTCAGAAAGTTTAGGACGCCCCCTAAACACCCAATATGTAGAAGGCGTAATGCCCTACACCCCAAACACCCCTGCAGGGGGATCTACCGACGTGGGGGATGTGAGTTTTACCGTGCCTACTGTAGGTTTTGGCGCCGCCACTTGGGTGCCCGGAACTCCTGCTCACAGTTGGCAGGCCGTAGCCGCAGGAGGCACCTCCATAGGAACCAAGGGCATGGTGGTTGCTGCAAAAACACTTACCCTTACAGCCCTGCAGCTCCTCAACAGTCCCAAGCTTATTCAACAAGCAAAAGAAGAATTTGAAACCCAACGGGGTGCCAACTTTAAATACATTCCTCTTATTGGAGATCGTGCACCCGCCTTAGATTATAGAAACTAAACCATTATGAGAACCTTTTTATTTTTACTGCTGTTTTCTTGGGGACTCCAAGCTCAAGTATATGAATTTACAACTACTGATGCCGAAGGTTTGCAGCTCCAACATCGAATCCTGATGGATGGTGAATATATTGTAGAAACAGTATATGCTAAAAACCCAGCCCATTTTGTAAAAACCCTTGGAGGGTTCTACACCCAAAAAGGCAACAAAATTGAAGCCCAATTGGAGTTTAATTCCAATTTTGAAAACGACCAACAAAAAAGCATGACATGGACCCTGGGGGAGGACTGGAAAAAAACCTCAAGACCACCCTTAGCGCTCAACGGCAAGTGGTTGATGGCAGGGCGTGTAAACCCCGAAAGTGGCGAACGCCGAAGAGACCTCAACCGCCCCCGAAAAACCATGAAGTTTTTGGTGGATGGCCATTTTCAATGGATTGCCTTTAATACCGAAAGTTTTGCCTTTTTTGGTTCTGGTGGGGGTTCCTACACTGCTGCAGAAGGCGCCTACACCGAAAATATAGAATACTTTTCGCGCGACAATTCCCGGGTGGGAGCCGCCTTGCGTTTTCAATACACCCAAAAAGGAGACGACTGGTACCACAAGGGTAAAAGCAGTAAAGGGGCCCCCTTACACGAAATTTGGAGTGCTCGAAAAAACTAAATCCTCCTTCCCCTGCTCGCTCAAAAATTTACTGCCGCTTTTCCTTGGCTAGTAGCCAGTTGCGCTGCCTTAGCCCTTTACTACCCACCCTTGTTTACCTGGTTTTCGGGCTTGTGGATTACCCTAGGCTTGGGAGGGATTATGCTGGGCATGGGCCTTACCCTAGAATGGCGGGACTTCCAGCAGGTGTTTACAACCCCACGATGGGTGCTTGTGGGCGTAGCCTTACAATTTAGTGTTATGCCTTTTTTAGGCTGGGGGTTAGGAAAGCTGTTTCAGTTGCCACCTTTTTTTGCTGTTGGTTTAATCCTGGTATCCTGCTGCCCCGGAGGTACTGCTTCTAATGTGATTTCTTATTTGGCCAAAGCCCAAGTAGCCCTATCGGTTTGTATGACCACCATTTCAACACTTTTGGCCATTGCCCTAACGCCAGTACTCACTGCGCAACTTTCAGGAAGTAGCGTAGACGTACCTGCTTGGGGGCTATTTTCCTCCGCCCTAAAAGTAGTACTCCTACCCATTAGTGTGGGCGTACTGCTTCGCCGTTTTCTCCCCCAACTTACCCAAAAAGTGATGCCCGCTGCACCGCCCTTTGCCGTACTCCTCATTAGCCTTATTGTGGGCAGTATTTTAGGGCAGGGCAAACAACAAGTATTGGAAGCAGGGGGCGCCCTTATTGCTAGCCTGTTGCTATTGCATTTTTTTGGTTTCCTCTTGGGCTATAGCATCAGTCAACTGCTGTTTCGTGCCACTGCTGTTTCCAAAACCATTGCCATAGAAGTGGGCATGCAAAACTCTGGCCTAGGCGTGGTGTTGGCACAAGAAAATTTTGCTAGTCCCCTTACCGCCATTCCTGCAGCCATTTCCAGTTTGGTACATTCCATTTATGGTAGTGTGTTTGTTGCTCTTAGTAAGCGGCTACGCTAGATCAACTAAACTGTTTGGACTCTTAAAATTAACCCTAGGACAAAAGAAGCAATGACGTTTTAACCCCCAAGGTTTTTTACTACTTTTATGGGGCATTAAGATGCACTGTATTTTGAAAAAGACACGCCTACTTTTTATTTGCTCACTGTTGTATTTTGGGGTTGTTGTAGTCCTTTCCTTACTTTACAACTGCTCTCAACCCGAGGAAATAGAACGACTCCCGGCACGAGAAAAAAAAGAAAACTACCTTATTGAAGGGCCCATTTTTACGGTGTCCTACAACGAAATTTTCCAGCAGCCCAACTGGATTACCTACCAAGTGCGTGATATTGTTAAAGTTGCCGATCGGGGGAACAGGGATTTTTACGAGGTGGACAGTGTGTACACCTCCAATGATGCCGACTATTACGCCAACCCCTGGGATAAGGGCCATATGGCCCCAGCAGCAGCCTTTACGGATTCGGTGGAAAACCTGCACGAAACCTTTAGCTATTTAAATTGTGCCCTGCAACGCGACGACCTTAACCGTGGGGAATGGGCCTATTTAGAAACGCAAGTCCGCGATTGGGCAAAAACCTTCGGCACCCTTGAGGTGCGTATTGATGTGCTTTTTGACCAAGGGCACGAAATTCTGCCTACAGGAGCACATATCCCTTCGGGTTTTTTAAAAACCATTACCTTCCCAGATAATCAACAACGCTGTTTTTACTTTTCTAATGAACCCCCCGAACAAGAATGGGAAGAACAAGAAGTGGACTGCAGCGGCTAATGCGAATACCTATGAAAAAAATACTCCTTCTCCTCACCCTTTTTGTAAGTCAGGCAATGATCGCCCAAAAGACTAGGCCCCCCTTTTTTAAAGCCCCTGAAGGCATGCAACTCCTCTCCACCGATCTGCACATCCACACGGTGTTTTCCGACGGTTCGGTGTGGCCCGATATTCGTGTACAAGAAGCCCTGCGGGAAGGCTTAGACCTCATCGCGCTCACCGAGCACTTGGAGTATCAACCCCATAAAAAAGACCTCCCCCATCCCAACAGAAACCGTTCCTACGAAGTAGCCAGTGCTCACCTGGGAAGCAATGACCTGCTCCAACTGATTAACGGTTCAGAAATCACCCGAAACATGGCCCCAGGGCATATAAATGCTGTGTTTGTGCAAGATGCCAACAAACTGCTGCATAAGGATTCCCTTACCGGAATCGAAGAAGCGAACAAACAGGGCGCTTTTGTGTTTTGGAATCACCCCCACTGGCCCGCACAACGCGCTGACGGCATTGCTCGTTTAGATCCTTTCCACGAAGACCTGATTGCTAAAAAATTGCTCCACGGTATTGAAGTGGTAAACGAACTCACCTATTCCGAAGAAGCCTTTCAGCTGGCTTTAGACAACAACCTGACCATTTTAGGAACTTCAGACATTCATGGATTAACCGATTGGTTGTTTGAAATTCCTGAAGGGGGCCACCGTCCCATGACTTTTGTGCTCAGCAAAGACAGCTCCGAGGCCGAACTTAAAAAAGCCCTGTTTAAAGGAGCAACCGTGGTGTGGTATAAGGATATGATTCTCGGAAAGCCCGAAAATATCAATGCGGTGGTACGCCACAATTTAAGTGCTGCTTCCAAAGGCTATATGCCCAACACCAGTATTGCACAAGTAGCCCTCACCAACCACAGTGCCCTGCCCATGCAATTGGAGTATTTAGGGCCCTTAAGTTTTCAAAAGCAAAGCCGTTTTATCACCGTGCCCCCCTACGAAACCCTTATGTTTGAAATACGTACCAAAACCCAAGTGGAAGCCCTAACACTACACTTTAAAATTCAAAATGCTTGGCTGGGACCAAAACAAAATCCCATACTCCCCATTAAGGTGTTTTTATAAGCGTATTATTTTATGCTATTTTTGACAATAAATACACACTCATGATTGCTAAAAGCGAATGGCGTCCCCTTCCCAAGAACCTTACCATAGGCGAGAGTAGCATTGAAGGCCTGGGTCTAATTGCTACCGAAGCTATTCCCAAAGGCACCGATTTAGGAATCTCTCATGTGTATGATGCACGATTCCCGAATAGTTATATCCGCCTTCCCTTGGGTGGCTTTGTCAATCACCATGAAATTCCTAATACCAAAGCGATTATTGCTCAGCGGGACCCTGAATTAGGAGAACTAGAACACCTGCGTTTGGTCACCCTACAACCCATTGAAGCAGGGGAAGAAATTACGGTCAAGTACATTATCAATCATTTGGACAATCCGCGTTGGGAGTTTGAATACGAAGTGTCGCAATAAAAAAACCGCCCTCTCCCAAAGGTTGAGGACGGCACAAACTTGTTGAAATAAAGCCTATTAACAGTTAAAAATTACTCATATAAACTATTGGTTTTCAAATGGTCCTGGTTAAAATGAAGTTAAAAAAACTTGTGCTATTCCTGTTCGGCTTCTTGGGAGGCCTTTTTAGCGTTTCAGGGCAAGTAATACAATCGGTGGGTTCAGCCCAAGCCGCTCAAGTGACCGTTTTTATTACAGACGATGCCCAACAGGCCGATCTTCATGTGTTTCGCGTTGATTATAAAAAAGACAGTAAAGGCAACCGTGGGCACTGGTACTTTCAAGATGCACTTACCTATGCCGATGTAAAAGTGTATTTTACCGATACTGCTGCCGCTGCCGAATTGCTAATTTACTTTGTGGATAGCCCAACACAGGCCCGCTGGTTAAATCGAAAGAAAAAACAATTACTAGAAAAATGAAGTGTTCCCTTTTAATCCCCCTAAGTGTCTTAGTGCTTGCCTGTGCGGGACCGAGTTCGTTTGAATCCGTTGAACAACTGTACCAAAATTTTGACACCTTACTCAGTCCCCGAGAATTTGCTGAAACCGTACGGTATAAAAAGAATGCTGACGGTGTTTGGGAAACTCCCACCGGAGAACTTGTCACCATTGATATCCCCTTTGGTTCACACTACCTAAGCTTTGGCTCCAGGTATGCAGCAGCACATCCTGATGGGGTTGAAGGAATGTATGCGGATCATATTCTCCGCTATGAAAATGGCGTGGTAACACGTCAGTTTTTTCGCTTTGAGAATTTCCCCTACAAAGGGGTTCGTTATGAGCTTTGTTACTATGTAATTGTATTTACTGCTTACGGAAGCTTTGAAAAAGCCATACTCTACAACAAGAACGGAAAAGTGATTCACGAAGAAGCCTTTAATTTTTTAATTGCGTAAGCTATGGCACTGCGCTACTCCAAGACCACTGCAATTTTCTCTAAAGATGGTGCAAAACGGTATCAGCTGTACAGAGAATGGGATGCCACAAAAAAGACCATTTTATTTGTACTGTTTAATCCCTCTTCGGCTAGTGCCACACAGGACGATCCAACCCTTAGACGCGTGGTTGGTTTTGCTACCTCTTGGGGGTTTGGAAGTGTTTTGGTGGGCAATTTATATCCCCATTGTAGCCCTTCTCCCAAAAAAGTGCCCCGCTTAGGTGTTTACGACCCTAAAAACAACGCCCAAGTGGCTGCCATGTGTACACGGGTAACTACGGTGGTCTATGCCTGGGGGCAAAACCATCCCGTCCCCAAATGGTTAACGGCACTTGTAGCATCTCCCAAGGTGATTGCCCTCACAAAGGCTGGGCTGCCAAAGCATCCCCTGTATTTACCGGCAACAACACAACTCCAAGACTATTAATGGCTTCCCTTAAAGAAGCCCAAATTTTTTCCCTGCTGAAATAACTACAGTAATGGCATTGTCCAATTGCGCTGTAGTGTGGTGGGCCGCTATTTGTACCCGAATTCAAGCGGCGCCTTGAGGAACAATTATAATTGGCATCCTAAATACGATGCCACAAAAACTGCGCAAACGGTAATAGAAGAGCTCATGGCAGCACAGTCAAATCACAGTGCAGCGAGTTCTAAGCCTAAAAAGTAACCTTAAACAACCGTGGGGCTCCAGACCCCTCCTCTTCTGTAGTGAGCCATGCGCTGTGCGCATCAATGATTTTAACGGCTTCAATTTGCGCTTTTTTTAAATCCAAACGGTGTTGTACCAAACTATCGAGTGCCATCACATCGGGATTAAAATTTGGAACAGTATATAAAAATTGTTCGCCTTCATAGTTGTAGCCTACCAGTAACAGCAGTTGTTCTTTGGTGTTATAGTCGGCTCCTGTAATTAAGCCGTTTACAAAAACACTGGTCGTAGGGTACAGTTCATAATCTCCCGGCTGTTTTGGAATGCAGTACACCTCCGTGGTGAGTGTAGCTCTGTTTTTAGAAAACAGTAATAATTCATGCCCGCTGCTGGTCAAGCCTTCGGCATCAAAAGCATGCTTGTATTGCTTGTTAAAATTTTCCTGTTTGGCATAGCGAATGGCGATACTCCCTTGGTGGAAAAAACCAGAATCTGTGGGCTGAACCCGTTTTATTTTAAGGTTTTTTCGGGTGCCAAAATTATTGCCTGTATCAGCGATATAAATATAGTTTTCGTCCTGAGCTAAATCTTCCCAGTCGTTGTTTTTAATCCCGCGAATACGCTTTTGTTGTAATTGCCCGCCAAGAGTATCAAAAAGGTATAAACGCGCTTTTCCACCAGAATCGTTGTGGGTTACTAAATATCCGTTGTATGTAGCTAAGCCAGAAGTTTCATTGATTTTTTTGGGTAGCGAAGTGGTAGAAATAATCGTTTGCCCATAGGTTAGCATGCAACTGAACAAAACAAAAGGGAACAACCGTAATGACATAAAAAATAGTTTAGTGGGATAACGTCCTAATTGTTGCAAGGTATCAAAAAATGGCGTTTTTTGTTTTTATCTTTAAGAACAACAAACTCCCTAATCAATGAAAAAATCTCCTGTAGCAGTATTTAGCACTTGGGCAACCAACGGAAAAGACGAAGGAATGGAACGCAACCATAAGGCGGCAGTGGAAAACATGCTGGAGTTTGCCACCGAGGAGCACGCCCATTTTTCCTTTATCGATGCCGGCTGTGGCAATGGATGGGTAGTGCGCCAGGTACAACAACTTCCAGGCTGTACTTCGGCTGTTGGGGTAGACGGTGCTGCACACATGATTGCTAAGGCAAACCAGTTAGACCCCAAAGGCAATTATTTTTGTGAAGATCTTATGGCGTGGACCCCAAAAGAAAAAGTTTCGTTGGTTCACAGCATGGAGGTCGTATACTATTTTAAAGCCCCCGACGCATTACTTCAGCATATCTACACCCATTGGCTGCTTCCTAAGGGACGATTGATTGTTGGCTTAGACTTTTACCTGGAAAACCCCTCCTCCCACGGCTGGCCTGAAAGCTGTGGTATAGATACCATGCAACTGTTCTCCGAAAACCAATGGATTCAATTTTTTGAGCAGGCCGGTTTTCAAGGCGTCCAAAGTTGGCGCGTGGGAGCCAAAGAAGGTTGGTCAGGAACTTTGGTTGTCACCGGAACAGTATAAATTTTTGCCCTCTTGCATTGAAGTAGCTCTTTTTTGTCTATATTTGTATATACAATAATTGTAACAACAAAAGTTTTTATTATGAAAAAGAATTTATACACACTGGGGCTGCTCTTGCTTTTTACCGCTAGTGGATATGCCCAAAGCCTAGCGCTGGACACCAAATCCAGCAAAGTAAAATGGACGGGGGAAGAAATCACCACCAAACAACACTACGGCTCTTTAGCTTTTAAATCGGGGCGTGTAGTGTTAGAAGACAACCAACCACAAACAGGAACCTTTGTGGTAGATATGACCTCCTTACGTTGCGAAGACCTTTCGTCACCCTACCGCGAACGCCTTGAAGGGCACCTGCGTTCCGACGACTTTTTTTCCATTGAAGCCAATCCCGAAGCCGTTTTGGAATTGACCGCCACTACTGCAAAAGAAGACGGTAGCTACAATGCTCAAGGAAAACTGACCATTAAGGACATTACCCATCCCGTTGTTTTTGTCATGACTCCTGCCGAGGATCACTGGAAAGCCAAACTGGTTTTTGACCGATCAAAATACGAGGTACGGTTTCGTTCAGGGTCATTTTTTGAAAACCTAGGAGATAAATTAATCTATGACGATATCACCATTGAAACAGAATTGGTTTTTTCCAACTAACCACCAGTGGCTATGAAAAAGAAAACCCTCCAATTGGAGGGTTTTTTTATACACTTAGAGCAACATGGCGCTTAATGTTCAATAGACATGGGAACTTCAAGCAGCAATAGCTCGGTATCTTTTGTGGCATTTATGCTGAGGTGTTCCACTTCCCATACGCCATAACCATCCCGTGTGACTAGTGACTGTTCATTAATTTGTACTTCCCCGTCTAATACAAAGGCATACACACCATTAGCAGTAGGGGCTTTAAGTTCATACTGTACACTTTTTCCAGCATCCAACTGCGCCATATGAAACCAGGCCGTTTGATGAATCCATACTCCAGCATCATCGAGAGAAGGAGACAACACTTGCTGTAACTTATTTTTTCGATCCTTAATGTCTAACCGCATTTGATCGTAGCGCGGAGGAACATTCTGTTTGTTTGGAAGGACCCAAATTTGTAAGAATTTGACCTGTTGATCCCTGTTTTTATTGTATTCAGAATGAGTAATCCCAGTCCCGGCACTCAACACTTGAATGTCTCCAGAACGAATAACCGCAGTATTCCCCATGCTGTCTTTGTGCTCTAAATCTCCCTCTAAAGGAATGGAAATGATCTCCATATTCTTATGAGGGTGGGTGCCAAAGCCCATTCCGGCTGAGACTGTGTCGTCATTCAATACCCGAAGCGCACCAAACTGCATACGTTCTGGATTGAAATAGTTGGCAAAACTAAAACTGTGGTACGATTCCAACCAACCGTGGTTGGCATGTCCTCTAGTGGCGGCTTTATGTAGTAGTGATCGCATCTTTTTTTATTACAAATGTACATACATATATTGTATATACAATTAATTTGTGCTGAAACTTTATTGGCTGTAGCCAAACAACATCAATTTTTGAGCAATTTTCTTCTTTTTTGGGTGTTTTTTTGGAAAAAATTGTGTTTTTTGAACAGAAATAGACCAAAACCTATGAAAAATCGCCTTTTTTTATATTTCTCGAGCACCTTGTTTTTTCTTTCGGCCCAAATGCTGTTAAGTCAGGAGCTAACCGCTTTAGAACTTTTAGATAAGAGTATTGCCTATCATGATCCCCAAGGGAGATGGGCGCAATTTCAGGGAACCTTCACTGTGGTGATGAGCTCCCCCAACCGTGCAGAACGGACAACAGAAATCACCATTGATTTGCCCAACGAATATTTTAAGAGTACCGTGCGGCAAAACGACAATGAAATTATTTCAGAACTGCGACAGGAGAACTGCTCCTTTACTTTTAATGGCAGTGCCAACTACAGCACCGAAATTGCAGAAAAACACCGCTTAAATTGCAACCGCACCACCACCATGCGAAATTACTACACCTACCTTTATGGGCTTCCTATGAAATTGAAAGATCCTGGAACACAACTACACCCCAAAGTAGCAGAGGTAAGCTTTCAAGGAGAAACACTCTACCGGCTTCGTGTCGATTATGAAGAAGGGGTGGGCAAGGACCGCTGGTATTTTTACTTTGATCCTTTAACCTTTCAACTGCGCCACTATCAATTTTATCATGACGAATCCGCCAACGATGGAGAATATATTGTAATGGAAGAAGAGGTGGAAATAGCAGGTATTAAAATGCCTCAAACCAGAGCCTGGTACACCAATAAGGACAAGCGTTACTTGGGTGCCGATCGTCTGATTGAAGAGTAGCATTTGCCTATAGTGCTAGTTTTTAGTAGCTTAAAAGACTTATAGCTATAATTATGGACAAAAGAAGCTTTTTAAAAACTACTGCTGCCCTAGGAGCGCTCCCCTTTAGTGGCTTTGCTTTATCCCCTCAACCTACCACTATTCCTTCACCTTTACCCAAAGTGACCGAAGCCAAATTGTGGGAGACCGTTCGCACACATTATACACTTACACATGATTACATCAATTTAGAAAGTGGCTACTACAACATTATCCCCAATCCCACATTGGAACGCTTGCAGCAACACCTCCAACGTGTCAATTACGAAGGGTCGTATTATATGCGCAACCAACTAGAAAAAGACAGAAAAAATATGCGGAAACAACTCGCTAAAGTGGTGGGCTGCGCCGCTGAAAATCTCATCATTACACGAAACACTACAGAGTCCTTAGACACTGTAATTTCGGGCTATCCATGGGCGGCTGGTGATGAGGTCATTTACGCCCTTCAGGATTATGGCGCCATGAAGGTGATGTTTGAACAGGTGGTAGAACGCCACGGCATAAAAGCTCATGTGGTGTCTGTTCCCAACCACCCTAAATCCGACGAAGAAATTGTGGATTTGTATGCTTCAAAAATTACCCCAAAAACCAAGCTCCTAATGGTGTGCCATATGATCAACATCACAGGACAAATTCTTCCCATCAAAAAAATCTGTGCTATGGCCCATCAAAAAGGGGTCGAAGTGTTGGTGGATGGCGCGCATTGCGTAGGGCACTTTGCCTTCAAACTTTCTGATTTGGGGTGTGATTATTACGGGTCCAGTTTGCATAAGTGGTTGGCGGCACCTCTTGGCAATGGCTTATTGTACGTTGCGTCCAAACACATTTCAAAAATTTGGCCACTGTTTGCAGACTATGAAAAAGACCGTACTAAAATTAAACGCCTCAATCACTTGGGCACCCACCCCGCCTATATTACCCTTGGGGTGCAGGATGCCATTGACTACCTCAATTGGATGGGGCTGGAGCGCAAAGAAGCGCGACTGAAAAGCTTGCGCAGCTACTGGATGACGGCACTCAACGGCCTTCCCAATGTGGTTATCAACACTCCCGCGGATCCCAACAGAGCCTGTGGCATTGGTAATATTGGACTGCAAAACATGTCCCCTGCCACTCTTGCTGAGCGCCTGTTAAAAGAACACAGCATTTTTACTGTAGCCATAGACTACGCCAATGTAAAAGGATGCCGTATTACACCCAACGTGTTTACCACCTTTGAAGAAATAGACCGTTTTGTTGCAGCCATCAAAACATTGGCAAAAGCATGATTGGAGTGAATTAGCCTTAGCAACTGTTGATGTATTTTGTTTTTAGTAGCTTTAAATGGCAAAACGCACGATTAAAAAATATGAATCGAAGAACGAGTTTAGAGATGCTTTTAACAAGCAGTTTGGGGGTAGCACTACTCCCACAAAAGCTGTGGAGCAACAATGCACTGGCCGCAGTTAATGAAGATGCTGTACCCTTTTATGAAGCCTTTAGTCAACATCTTTTAGGCGACCATTATTCGGCGGTAGCTCCTTTGGGGGTGTCTATCGGCTGTTTTATTCAAAACTGCCTTACAGAAAAAGCGATTAAAGACCTTAATATCGGGCTTTCACAATTGCAAGCCCACTGTTTAACACGCCATAAAAATCGCTTTGAGCAACTTTCCCACAAGCAACAGCACGAGGTGCTGATTGCCACCTTTGATCCCTCCGCAGCGCCTTTTCCGAAGGCTGCTCTCTTTGCCCAACAACTTAGAGGAATTGCCCTGTTCCATTTTTTTAACACCGAATACGGAGCAACCAAAGTACTTCGCTACCTTCCCGTCCCTGGGCGTTACGACGGTGCCGTTCCTCTCACTTCAACTGCACGTACATGGACCCACTAACTCCTGACTTTGATGTTATTGTAATTGGCTCTGGAATTTCTGGTGGCTGGGCCGCTAAGGAATTTTGTGATAAAGGATTTAAAACCCTCGTATTGGAACGGGGGAAAGACGTAAAGCACGTGGAAGATTACACCACCGCCAATACAGCCCCTTGGGAAATGGAATACCACGGGCGAATTACTCAAAAAGAGCGGGAAGAAAACCCTATTGTTTCCAAGTGTTATGCCTATGGAAGAACCACCGAGCATTTTTTTGTTAAAGATAACGAACACCCCTACCAACAAGTCCGCCCCTTTGATTGGATTCGGGCCTATCAAGTAGGTGGGAAAAGCCTGCTCTGGGCACGACAAGTACAACGCTGGAGTCGCTTTGAATTTGAACGGCCACAACGGGATGGCTATGGCATCGCCTGGCCCATTACTTATGACGACTTGGCGCCCTGGTACACCCATGTAGAACAATTTATTGGAGTAAGCGGAAACAACGACGGTTTAGAGGAAGTTCCCGACGGGGCCTTTTTGCCTCCTTGGGAGATGAATGCTATAGAAAAGCATATTCAAAAAGAAATTAAACGGCAATACCCCAATCGAACAGCGGTTATTGGGCGTTGCGCCCACCTTACTGCTGCCAAAGAAATCCATAGGGAACAGGGGCGTAATCAGTGTATGGCCCGAACCCGTTGTGAGCGAGGATGCCCCCTAGGCGCTTATTTTAGTAGTAACGCTTCCACTTTACCTTGGGCCAAAAAAACAGGAAATCTTCAGCTGAAAACCCATCAGATTGTTTCAAAAATTCTATATGACCCCAAAACAGAAAAGGCAACAGGGGTAGAGGTTATTGACGCCTATACCAAAGCGGTAAAACGCTATAGTGCTCGTGTGGTTTTTGTGAACGCTGCTACCATTAACTCCAACAGCATCCTACTAAACTCAACTTCGGAGCGTTTCCCCAACGGCTTAGGAAACGACAACGGTTTACTGGGGCGCTACCTGTCCTTCCACAATTACCGCGGACAAGTGACTGCGATCCACCGTGGGGCTCCTGAGGCCTACTACTACGGCCGCAGGCCTACCAGTATAATGATTCCTTCATTTAGAAATAAAACACGCCAAGACGCTGCGTTCCAGGGGGGGTATATGATGTTTTATTCTGCCACCCGACAAGGCTGGACACAACAGCAAGAAGGGGCTGCTTTTGGTACGGACTACATCAACAAAAGTGCACAACCCGGGCCTTGGTCCATATATATGATGATGCAAGGAGAAACAGTGCCTCAAAAAAACAACCGCGTTTACCTCAGCAACCAAAAAGACCGTTATGGGATTCCAAAAGTAACCTTAGATGTAGGGTACACCCAAAATGACGAACTGATGCTCGCCGATTTTCTTGAGCAAGGTGCCGCCATGCTTAAAAAAGCTGGATGTGAGCAAATTAATGCCTATGAAACCCACCAAGCTCCCGGTTTAGACATCCACGAAATGGGTGGTGTTCGTATGGGAAATGACCCGTCTACTTCCCTTCTTAACCAGTACAACCAAATGCATTTATGCAAAAACGTTTTTGTTACCGACGGGGCGTGTATGCCTTCTACAGGAGTGCAAAACCCCTCGCTCACCTTTATGGCTATCACAGCGCGTGCAGTAGATTATGCCGCAGTACAGCTTAAAAACAGGTCCACATAAGGAGTAGAAATTATTGATGGTATTCGCTCAAGGGATGCAAGGGGTGGTAGTTACACCCACCTCAGCGTAGGCCTTATGGATGGTATGTAACAGCGAATAGTGATCAAAACGATCTTGTCCCAACTCCCAAATCATTATGCCTCCTACTGCTGTTGCCGCCAAATGTGTTTTAGAACGAACCGTGGGACGCCCATTGTAAAAAACATTCCCCACTTGATCCTGGTATGCATTGCTGGTATTGCTCTCCACTATAGCCGCGTAGGTTTTTGCTATCACCGTTGTGCTGTCCTGAAATTCATACCCATAAAAGGGCACCCCCAAATTTAAGTGTAGTGCCTGGACTCCTTCTTGCTTTTTCCAAAACGCAATGCTATTATTGGCATGAGTAAGTGTGCTGTGAGGGCCTTTGTTGGCAGGATCCCAAGGGCCTGTGTAATTGTAGGCCATGATATTGATGAAATCCAAGGCCGCAAGGGCTGGAGTACTTAACTGAGGATACCTATATTCTGGTGGATAGGCTGCGGTGAGAAGTTTTGAATGGGGGTCCATGGCCGTTCTTAGCGCTAAGATAAACGCACTATAGCCCGTGGTGATATTCCCCCATTCCAAATCGACATCTACCCCGTCTAAATTGTACTCTAAAAGGAAATCAAGCACTTTTTGCACCAGCACCTCTCGTTGCGTAGCATCTGCTAAAAACCCCTTCCAATGGGCCGCTTGTTCTTCGGAAACTGCACCTCCTGCTAGAGAAATCAATATTTTAATCGTGGGGTTTTGTGCGCGGGCAATGCGAACAACATCCTCTAAACTTACCGAAGGTGTTGTTGATGGTAATAGTAAATTTCCTGCTGCGTCGGGGTTTGCAAATGCTATGTTAAGGTGTGTGATTTTACAAAAGGAAATGTTGTTTACTGCTGCAAAACGATAGTAGGGCAAGTAGCCCACAACTCGAGCAGTGGCACTCAAGGGAATTATATTTTCCAAGGAATCTTCTAATGGGGTAAGTGTAGGCGCTTCTTCTTTAGAACAACGCTGTAATAGTAGTACCGCGCCAAAAAGTACCGCAAATAAAACCCTTTTGCCTTTCATAAATGCAACATACAAAATTTAGGCCATCAAAAAACAACATCAGTGGGTTTGAAATTGGCTCTTGATGGTGTTAATATCGTACAATATATTCTCATGGCGCTACTCAAATTTTAGTTGAATGCCCTATATTTATGGGGTGAGGTTGATTGCTTTCATTCTGTTATTTGCTGGAACAGCAATAGGTCAGGTGTCCCCAAATGTTTCTCCGCTACAATTGGGTTCGCCCAATATCGAAAATGTCAATCAAGAGTTTGTTCTTAGTGGGAAAATAACTGCAAAAAAAACGGGTATTCCTATTGCTGGGGCAAGTGTTTTTGTCGTTGGAAAAAACAAAGGTACCATAAGTGACGCTCGGGGAAACTATCGGTTGCCCCTATACTACGGAGCCCATCGGCTTCGTGTTGAAGCATTGGGTTTTGCTGTGCAGGAAATGGACCTTATTCTTCACCAAGAAGCTACACTATCCTTTGAATTGGAAGAAGAAGTGGAGGTTTTAGACGAAGTGGTGGTTTCCGAAGGCTTAAATGAAAATTTAAACAGTGAAATGATTGGGAAATCGAGGTTGTCAGCACTAGAAACCAAAAATATTCCACTGGTTCTTGGAGAACAAAATATACTAAAGGCCGCCACTATTTTACCTGGTGTTTCTACTGCTGGTGAAGCCGCCACAGGGTTTAATGTGAGGGGTGGGAAAGCAGATCAAAACCTAATTCTGTTAAATAAGGGCATTATTATTAACCCCAATCACTTTTTTGGAATTTTCCAGGCAATAAATCCCTTTGTTGTAGAGGAGTTAAAGATTTACAAAGGCAATATTCCGATTGAATATGAAGGCCGCACCTCCTCCGTTTTTGAAATGAAAACTAAGGCGGTAAGTACAGAAGAATTCCAAGGAAAGGTGTCAGTGGGGCCAATTACCGCCAATGCGTTGTTGGAAGCTCCTATTCGAAAAAACAAATCGGGGGTAATGGTAGGGTTTCGCTCGGCTCATTCCGATTGGTTGTTGCGCGCACTTGACGACCCCAAGCTAAAAAAAAGCAGTGCTTCTTTTTACGATGGTATCCTTACCTATGAAGATCTGCTTTCTGTGGACGATCAATTAGAGGCCTCCTTTTATATTAGCAATGATGCCTTCCAAATTTCCTCAGACTCAATCTATCGCTATGCAAACCGGTTGGCAACTGTAAATTGGCGTCATCGGTTTAGCACCAAACACAACATGCAACTCCACCTTAGTTCAAGCGCTTATGATTTTTCCATTACCTATGATGGAAACGCCCTGCGAAATTTCAGAAGCGATTTTAAAATGGATATCCAATCCCTGCGCTGGCAATTGAATACTTCTGTAGGGCTAAAACACAAATTAACCTATGGCGCCAATGCGGTTCATTATGGTATTGCCCCTGGCAGCATCACCCCTTTTGGAGGTGAAAGCCTAATTCAATCGGAAATATTGCTTAGGGAAAAGGCCCTCGAAGGGAGCGTTTTTATTGCCGACCGATTTGAACTTTCTGAAAAATGGGTGGTAAATCTTGGCTTTCAAGGCGCCTTATATACCGCTATAGGGCCATATGTTGAACGGGGCTACGACCCCAGTCTTCCTAAAAGCAACGAAACGGTAGTAAGCGAAACTACCCTCCCCGACAACGGGTTTTTTTCCAAGCGCTTTTTTCCCAGTTATCGCTTTGCTGCACGCTATAAACCCAACGAAACCTTTTCATTTAAGTTTGCCTTGTTGCGGATTTATCAGTTTATTCACAGCTTAACCAACAACACTACAGCGTCACCCATTGATACTTGGCGTATTTCTACCAATAATTTAGCACCACAATCATCAGATCAAATTGCTCTAGGCGCCTTTTTTACTTCTCCCAATCAAATGTTTGAGTTGAGTTTAGAGGGTTTTTATAAAAAACAGCAAAACCTGGTGGATTTTAAGACTGGGGCCGAATTATTTCTCAATCAATTTATTGAAACAGAAGTATTACAAGGCAAAGGAAAGGCCTATGGGCTGGAGTTTTTACTACGCAAAAAAAAGGGGAAACATACGGGTTGGTTGGGCTATACCTATACCAGAACCTTAATTCAATTGGAGAGTGCTTTTCTTGAGGAGCGCGTCAATAACGGGGCCTTCTTTCCTACAAATTATGACAAACCCCACGACCTTAGTGTCATTTGGAACTATGCGCTTCATTCCAATTGGAATTTTTCTGCCAACTTAATTTATCAAACGGGGCGTCCGATTACCATTCCCAATGGCAACTACGTTTTTAACAACGCCGAATACGTGTTGTTTAGTGACCGCAACCAGTACCGTATTCCAGACTACTATCGCGTGGATTTAGGCCTAAACTACGATCGCCAAAAAAAGAAGGCAAAAGCCCCACATGCCTCATGGAGCCTTTCGGTGTACAATGTTTTGGGGCGCAACAATCCTTTTTCAGTGTATTTTGTAACGGATGAAGGTGAAATCAAAGGGCGTCAGAGCAGTATCTTTACCGTTCCTATTCCCTCCTTAACCTGCAATATTTCCTTCTGATGAATTCAAACAACAGTCGTTATTTTTGGGTGCTAATCATTGTAGTAGCGTGTGTGTTTAGCAAAGGTTGTACCGAGCCCTACGCGTTTGACGAAGAAGCTTTTGATGAAGTGCTAATTGTAGATGGTAGTGTTAGCAATCAACACAAGAAACACAAAATTTCCCTTTCGCGCTCTTATGCTTTTGACGGCACCCCAACGATGGAAAAAGGCGCTGTAGTTCAAGTGCGCACCAACAAGGGGGACCGCTTTAATTTTAAAGAACAAAAAGAGGGCATTTATGAAGCTGAAGTCCCGTTTGCTGCTGTTGCCGATGAAAAATATACCTTGGAAATTACAACCCTGGAGGGCAAGCATTACGAATCCACTCCAATGATGCTTCCCGAGCCAGCAGCCTTAGAACAAGTATATGCCGAAGCCGCTGTAAATGATCGTGGGGAAGAAGGAATCAGTATCCTTTTGGATGCTGCTAGTGCCTCTAATCAATCCCGTTTGTATCGATTTGAATATGAGGAAACGTATAAAATTGTAGCCCCCTATTGGACCCCTTATGATGCTATAGTGGTATTTGAAGGAACTTCCACCTTTGCTACAGATATTATATTGCGCGAAACGGAAGAGCAAACCTGTTATGGAACAGCCCTTTCGGAGCGTATTCAACTGCGTTCCACCTTAAACCAAACCCAAGACCGTTTACAAAAGGAACCCGTTCATTTTCTTCCCCTAAACGACCCCAAGCTACAGCATCGTTACAGTGTTTTAGTGCGTCTTTTAGTGGAGTCGGCACCTACCTACAGCTATTTTGAAACCTTAAAAGACTTGTCAGTAACCTCATCGGCATTTTTTACGGAAAAGCAGCCGGGGTATATTGCTGGGAATATGAAAAATCGGGAGGATTCCTCGGAAAAAGTGGCTGGCTTTTTTCGTGTTTCTGCTGTGGCGGAGAAACGAATTTTTTTCAATCTAAATGATTTTTATCCTGAAGCTGAAACCCCTGATTATTTTATCTCTTGTACTCAATTTGCTCCCTCTACAGAGGGTAGTCGGGGCAATAGAAACTTGCTTAACACGATATACTCCGGCTACGGCCGTTTTTATAAATTAAATACTGGGGAGTTTCCTGGAGGGCCCTACATTTTTATTACCACCCAATGTGGGGATTGCACCGTTTTAGGAAGCAATCGGGTGCCCGAATTTTGGATCCCCTAGTCCTGTGGCCAAAGTGTTGCCCAATTTGGACGTTGGAGGGATTCTGCAGCGGGTGTTTCCGCAGTATTTAGCATCAAATTAAACTGAGGAATATTGGATAGGCTTTGGCTGTTGCGAATGCCTATGTTTTTAAAATCGAACGTGTTTAGCAGCTCGTTTTGATTTTCAACATTAAAAAACCCAATTCCTACAGCGGCATTTTCAATACGCGCATTATACAGTTGAAGTTTTTGGGATACCCCAGAAAAATACATGCCGTAGCTTCCCGGATTTTTTATTTCAATATGGTTTAATCGAATGCTTGAGCTATTGGTGGCACTAAGTGCAGGGGCACCAATTATTGTGAGTCCTTGGTTTTCGTTGTCGGCTAAAAACCACCGTTCTCCTTTACCCGCCCATGTTTCTTGTATACGAACCCCTTCCTCGCCTTCAGAAACATAAACATCTGTTAGGGGCATGGTGCCCCCATTAATTCCAACCCCAGTGGCCTGGGCACGATCAATCCAAAGGTGGTCTACACTAGTATAAGCACCTGTACCATAAAAACTGATGGCATTAAACTTCCTTATGGTGTCGTAAGCAGCTCCTGCATATTCAATTTTTACATACTTCAAATACCCTGAACTGTCGAGGACGTTGTCTCCGCCATAAAAGTAATAGCCCAATTCAGATAGTCTTTTGTCGTCTCCTGCTACAGGAGCTTTTCCACAAATAATGAGCCCGCCCCAATCTCCTGGGCGTGGTTCGGCAGCGTTGGAGGTAATGGTGATGGGATTATCTGCTGTACCCCATGCGAAAATTCTTCCCCCTTGCATTACCGCAATATAGGCTCCTACGTCGGGTTGTACTTTTATTTTTGTTCCTGCAGGAATGTTAAGAGCCGCCTTATCACGTATAATAAATGGCCCAGTAACAATGTATTGAAAGTTTGGGTTAAGGGGGACTCTTGTATAAATTTCTCCTTCTAAAAATTTAACATTGGTGCATTGGTTCGGACAGCTTCCTCCACAATCTACACCCAATTCTCCTCTATCGTGAATGCCATTACCACACGCCCCTATGCCGTCAATGACAGGATACGTGGGGCGTTTTGAACAACTGACTGCTAAAAAAAACACAACGGTTGCGGCAAAAAAAACTTGTATCAAGCGTTTCATTATAACAAATCTAACACAATTGGCCTTAGTAATTTTCAGCTCTACATTTTTGATCCCCTCTTGAGTTTAGATTTTTATATATCCCGCAACAACCCCTAACCAAGTGTTGAAGGGTGCTCGTGAAAGCTTTTCAAAACGGTGTTGTAGCATTGCCTGTATTTTTAGTGTAGGGCTTAACACTACTCCAAAGCCTGTGGATGCTCTAAAATCATATCGCGGGAATTGGTTTTTGGCCAGTTGTAAAAGGCTTTCTGCATGAAACAGCGTGTAGGCTTCACCTACGTCTATAGAAGCGCCGTTTAAGGAAAAGTCAATTCCTAGTCGATACCGTAATCGAGTGCGTACTGTTGCCGTTGTAAGGCGTTCTTCTATTCTAAACCTGTGTGTGTAGCGTACGGCAAAAGGTTTCGAAGCAGTGTGAAATTGCTGGGTCAAGCGCAACTCATTGGGGCTGCCGTTTTTTAGGTGTTCACTAAAACGGTACAATACCCCTAAGCTGATTTTATTGTTGTTTTCTAATCGAAAGGCAGAAAAGTGAGATAGTTGGTAGAATTTCATTGGACCCCTGCTGTTTTGGGCGTTTGTGTTCCTCCTTGAGGAAAATCCAAAATAGACATCGTAGTTTTCACTGGCCTGGTGTGATACTAATACTTGAGGTTGAACGTAACGGGCCTCCAACTGCTGTGCCCGAACTAAAACACAGCTGCAAAAAAGGGTAAAAAAAACAGTGTGTTTAATAGACCAAGTGTTCATAGTCTTTAAAAATTACAGGACGCTTTGCAACGATGGTTCCCTTACTATCAATTAGCAATTCAAATTGTTTGTAACTCGTATTGGTTTTTCCTGATATTAAAATTTCATAGGCCGTAGGTGCTAATTGGGATTCAAAAACAGCTTCAATTAGTTGCTTGGGGTTGTTGTTTTCATTGCGAAACTGTTTTTGTATACGCTTTAAATGAACGTGTTCAAAGTTGTTTTTAAGTGTCTTTAAGACTGCTTCGGGGAGTTCCGATTTTGGGATAATAGCCTCAATATCTTCAAGGGTTCCTAGCTGACTAAATTCGATGCTAAAATGATCCTTGGCTTTTTTAAGCTTTACTTCATAACTTATTTTGTCCCCATCTATTTCTTTATAGTAACGCAGGTGCTTGGCGTTTTTTTCTATTTGTGGGAGCAGGGCCACTACAGCTGAGGGAAGTTCGGTTTTGTCTATTCGGGATTCTTTCTCGCGTTTTACTTGAGCCGTGAGGGGCAAAGAAAACAGTGCCACGAGTAATACAAATAGTGCCTTTTTAATAAGGGTGTAATCGTTTTTAAACCTCCTTTTTAAGGTGCTTGCAATTGTTGTGAGCACTTGTGTTTTCATCCCTCTAACTTACAACTTCCCCCAATGTTTCCCTAATGCATGCTTGGTTCCCCTTGGTGTGGAAAAATGCTCAGAATGCATTTGAAAGTTAATTTATAGCTTTACAATAGAAAGAATATTCTTAATATGGATCAGAACATAACTGTTGCGATGGCGCAACTTGCCCCAGTGTGGCTTAATAAGTCTGGCACTGTAGAAAAAGCTAAAGAGGCCATGCTTGAAGCCGCTAAAAAAAATGCTGACTTAATAGTTTTTGGGGAAGGGTTTTTGCCTGGGTATCCTTTTTGGCTTTCGCTAACCCAAGGTGCAAAATGGGAACTCCCTGTTAATAAAGAACTTCACGCCCATTATGCAAACAATGCAATTCAAATAGAAGCAGGGGATTTAGATTCGATATGCAAATTGGCTAAAGAATTAAAATTGGCTGTTTATCTGGGGATTATTGAACGTGCAAAGGACAGAGGGGGCCACAGCCTGTATTGTTCATTGGTGTATATTAACAAAGCAGGGGAACCAAAATCAGTTCACAGGAAATTGCAACCTACCTATGACGAACGATTGACTTGGGCGCCCGGAGATGGTCATGGATTAAGAGTGCACGAATTAAATGGATTTACCCTTGGAGGCTTAAACTGTTGGGAAAACTGGATGCCATTACCCCGAGCAGCGTTGTACGCTCAAGGGGAAAACCTTCATGTTGCCGTTTGGCCAGGAGGCGATCACAACACCAAGGACATTACCCGTTTTGTGGCTCGGGAATCCCGATCATTCGTGGTTTCTGTGTCTAGCCTGATGCGTAAAACAGATTTTCCTGCTCAAACCCCTCACCTAGAAAAAATACTCGAAAATGCTCCCGATATTTTGGCCAATGGCGGATCAACAATTGCAGGCCCCAACGGGGAATGGATGGTGCAACCGATTGTAAATGAAGAGGGTGTTTTTTGTCATACACTGGCACTAAGCAGCGTGTATGAAGAACGTCAAAATTTTGATCCTGTTGGACATTATTCTCGTCCAGATGTAACACAATTAGTTTTAAACACAGAACGGCAAGGGACCTTATCCATTAAACCATAGCTTTTGGATTCCTAGGGCACCCCCTGTTTTTTGGTTTAGAGCTTTTCTGTTAGTACTGCTAAAATGGTTTTAATACCATTCCTAAAGTCGCCCAAACGAATGTTTTCGTTGGGACTGTGTTGATTGTTGTCTCTGTTAACTGTGGGCACAGTAACCGCGGGGATTTCCAAGGTGTTTACAAATGGGGAAATGGGAATAGATCCTCCGCTCATTCGCACTCTAATAGGGTCTTCTTCAAATGCTCTGCGCAAAGCATTGCGAAGCCATGTGCCTATTTTTGAGTTTAAATTGGTTCGAAAAGATTGGTACGATATTTCGTAAGTGAAGGTGGCTACTTTAGGATGCTGTGTTCTTTCTTTTGGCGTGGGCTTCCTATCCACAACAAAATACCCTTGTTGCTCAATATGATTGCGAATTAATCCAATTAGGCGTTCGGGCTCGGACTCCAAAACTAAACGGACGTCAATTTCAGCTCTGGCCCATGCCGGAACTATGGTTCTTACTTTATCATTAATCCACCCAGACTGCATGCCTCGTATGTTTAATGACGGGTATTGAATGGCCTCTTGATAGTTTGGCCCTACTTTGTCCACCGCTCCAATTTGAAGGGTGTTCATAAATTCCTTTTCGTTGTGGGGGAAAGCGGCCAATAGTGTTTTTGTTTTATCGTCAATGGTAATCCCATCATAAAAACCGGGAATCGTCACACGGCCTTGATCGTCTTTCATGGAGGCCAAAAGTTTTGCCAAACGCAACGCTGGGTTGGGAACATAATTGCCAAAATGTCCGCTGTGCTGTGGAACAACTGGACCGTATGTAGTAAGCTGAATTGTTGAAATTCCTCGAGCGCCAAAGGTAAGTGTGGGTTTCCCAGAACGGTGCTTGGGCCCATCAAAAATAACCAACTGATCGGCTTTTAACAGCTCCCGATTAGCGGCCACGGCTTCGGGCAAATGCGGAGACCCCAATTCTTCTTCAAAATCCATGATGACTTTAATGTTGTAATTGGGTGTGATCTTCTTACGGAGAAGCACATCCATTGCATTCAAAAACATTACAACAGGGCCTTTAGCATCGCTTGCGGAACGTGCAAAAACCCGCCAATCGTCCTCGTAGGCTTTGATTTTTTTCCATGAAATCGCCTCCCATTGGCCGTCAGCTGTTGGCTTTTTTAATGTGGGCTTGTAAGGGCTTTCTTGAAACCATCTGGACGGGTCCACAGGTTGTCCGTCTATCTGTAAATATATTAGTACCGTTTGCTGGGTCCCTGGATGTTTTTTTTCTGCAAGCAATAGTGGCGCTTTAGGAGTCGCAATACGTTTAGTGATAAAGCCCCTGTCCTTAAAATTGCGTTCACACCACTGTACATTTAAAGCTATTTCTGCAGAACGCAGGGCGTCATTTGGAATACTCAATAGTTCATAGAGCATAGGAAAAGAATTGATTGTTGCTTCTTTTGCCCATGTGTCTAACTGTGCTCCAGATTGTGCCCAGCCTACGGGAGCAAATAGTACTACAACACAGATTACAACTAGTTTTTTCATTTTACCTTTTGTATTAAAATCTAGAACACCTTCGGTGTGTTTATTCGTTTTTTCTTGTCTTTTTTTTAATCCCAATTACACCCTTGCTGGAATGGGATGTTTCCGCTGCAAAACAATACCCTTAACAAGATAAAAAATTAAAAATAGAAGGATTGTAAGGGCTCCAAAATAGTTAGCAGGGAACCAAGATTATGTGCGTTTAAATTCTAATGCTATCAAGGAGTGGTCTAAGTAGGGGTGTGTATGATGGTATGGCACCTCAGCAATTGAAAAGGGGCGAAAAAATAAGGAATGGAACTAAAGCTGGAGCAGTATAACCCAGATGCATTTAGATTCATTAAGAGTTAATTATCCTTTTTTTTTGGATGTTTGATATTAACCTTTTTCCCATTTTTATCTAAAGCAACAAAAACAATAAAGCATTCACAATTTTTTTTTGATTTTCCTTTAATTAAATCTATACTAAAAACGTCAATCTTAATCCTTAAAGATGAGTTTCCGAATTTAATTATTTCAGCATCCAATTTCACTAAATCACCTATTTCTATAGGTTTCAAAAATTCAATATCATCTACAAATTTTGTGACGCAATACCTTTTTGAATACTTAACTGCTAATGCATATCCAACTTCATCAATCCATTTCATCACTTTACCACCGTGAACGTTACCGCTAAAGTTTGCATCATTAGGTTCAGCCAAAAAAGACATAGATAATTTTGTGTCCATTCTACTTTATTATAGTTTCCATAAAGATACTAATTGCCGCAATTCTCTTCTGTAACTAATGTTTCTGTAGTTTTTTGTAATTTTTAATTATGAAAAGTATTTTAAAAAATTACCTGAAAGACCCACTTTCCACAATTGCAATTAACACAACAATATTTATTATGGGCTGTTTATTTTTTGGTTCTTTAGCAACCATTGGTATAGTATCAGAATTTATTAGGGATTATTATGACCCACCACAAAATATAAGGCATCAACATATCCAACAACATATTGATGAGCAAGTTAAGTATGATGAAATGATTAAAATTCTTGATTCAATTAACAAAAAATTAGATTAAAATTAAATCCAACGTTTATTTATTTTACCCCAATTATACCATAACTAAAGTTGGAACAGTATAACCCAGATACCTTTAGGTTTTTTAAGCATTAGTTATTTCCTAATCTTGGGTAGAAAATATTCTAAAAAGAAAGCCATAAAGCAGCATACTCCAATAGCAAGTAAATACCCTTCTTCATCTGATATACCCATATAATTATCACCTAAATGGGATGTTGAAAGTATCATTCCTGTGAATAATAAAAAATAGTAAATGAGTTTTCTGAAAAATTTTGTCATATTAATGAATACACAAT
>WTIO01000061.1 GCA_011526365.1 Flavobacteriales bacterium | reverse complement strand
AAAAAAGCCCAAAATATTCTTGTTGCTCCCAGTCAGAAATGCTCATCAGATACCTATCCCACTCAAATCGCTTCAGAGTTGCCATATAACTTTGAAAATCGTCACCAAAATATTTTGGAAATAACGTACTGCGCTCAAAGGCTTCGATTGCTGAATAAAGATTTCTGGGAAGTGCTTCGGCGCCTTCATATGGAGTGTCTGTTGCACCTGGTGGCTTTAAACCTCTGGTTATGCCATCCAAGCCTGATACAATTTGTGCTGCAATAGCATAAAACGGGTTTGCCGATGTATCTGCAACTCTATTCTCAATTCTGGAGGCCGGATCGTCCGGGTGCATAAGCACTCGCAACATAGCTCCTCGGTTATCTCTACCCCACTGAATTAGGTTGGGCGCTAATTGATAGGGTGTGAACCGCTTATAGCTGTTTACTGTGGGATTAGTGAGCAAACAGCAAGCTTCCGCGTTTTCTAACAATCCGGCTATCCAGCCATTAGCTTCATTTGACTGCAGACCTTCTTCGTTAGGCATAAAAGCCGGATTGCCGCTAGTCGTTATCAATGATTGATGGAGATGCCAGCCATTTGCAGCTGCGTTTGGTAATGCAGGTTTTGGCATAAAACTCGCGTGCATACCTCGCCTAAAGCAAACTTCTTTAACCATAGTGCGGAAAAGAACAAATCTTTCTGCTTGAGTTTGTGGATCAGCTGCAGCGAAAGTGAATTCGAATTGGCTTGGTCCCATCTCAATTTCGATTGACTGAGGCTCAAGACCTAATGCCTGAGACATCCTTCGAAGTTCATCAAGAACCTCTTCAACTTCTGAATATTTTGCTTCTGTAAGGTATTGATAACCTTGTGTGAGGTTTTCAGTTTTAACCGGTGTTGCTGGCATTGTTGCTTTGTCGTGGCTCAAACACTCATCAATCGTCCTAAATATCTGAAATTCAATTTCCAAACCGAAAATTGCAACGTATCCAGCTTCCTTCAAAGCTTTTTGGGCAGTAGACAAAATAGCGTCCGATGAAATTGAAATTTCATTTCCATTTCGATCTTCGACTGAACATAAAATTAATGCTGATTGTGGAGACCACGGAATTTGGTAAAATCTGTTTGGGTTTGGGCGGAGAATTACATCGTTTGCTCCACTAAATCTCATACCAGCGACTTCTCCAATACCAGACCATATGGGGAATGCAGTGCGATGCGAAGTATCTTTTAATAATAACGTGGAAGGAACTTTTACGCCGTTCTCAAATGCTGATTTTAAAGCGGTCGCAACAAGTGTTTTGCCTCTCAAAATTCCATGCTGATCAACGAAAACGACCCTAACAGTCTCAATGCCTTCAGCATTGATCAGTTCTAATATTTGGTTTTCATCAGTTTTCAAATTGAAGCATCCCATGGACATAGATTGCGCCTGTCGAAATCAGCTGCTTGGCTAGCTTTCTCCCAATTAGAAGTTTTCGTAATCGCGTCGTTTGAAAGTGGCCCTTTAATTTTACCCGTCGCATAATCTTTCATTGGTAATTGATCGAGTTTATGACTAAGCAAGTCTGCGATCGCTTGGCGAAGCATTCGTCTATATCTTATTATAGCAACGTCCGAACGGCCTAAATGTTCTTGGGTTCTATCTTGAATTGGCCCCATTCCCTCCACAGCCCATTGATCATGGACGTTTATATCTAAGCCCATGCCGGTGTAGGTTTCGAATTTTTGCTCGCGAGGATCATAATTGTAGTTATTTTCCGCATTCTTTCTTGGGGCATAATCAGGAACAGTGTGTTCTTGCAAACGTTGCTCTCGCATCAATCGCTTGTTAACCGGCTTATCAAAACTCGTGAATACAGAATACCAATAGCAGTTTTCATTATCTATAGGGACATGCCATTGCGTTATTGTCATTTCGCGCGACATGGGAATACAGATCGCCTGTGGAAAAATCTGGTTCGTTACTCGTACGTGAGTAAGGCCATTTTTCATGTGTCGAAGAGCAGTGATTTTCAATCCATACTCTGTTTCATTAACCAAAATCTCAGGGCGAGGATACTCCCGAAGTATTTTTGTCATTGGTATGTTGGTGTTTGCAGCCGTGTCTCTGAATTGCTTGCCATATCCTTCCATCGGGTCTTCATCTTGTAAAAATCGATGTAAAAAGGAAGCGTGAGCAGGGTCAATGCCAACCTCAAGTGCCTGAAGCCAGTTGCAGCGCCATAACCCTTTGAATGCAAAAACGTGCGTATTTGGTGCTCTGAAGCAATCAAAACTTGGAAATTCAGGAGGCTCCCCACTTCCTAAATATGCAAAAATAACACCGTTTTTTTGCACTGTTGGATATGTTGGTCCGTCTATATCTATTTCGATTTCTTCCGCTCGTGGGATTACCGTCGGAGAATAATTTTCATCTAATAGCCGGGTCACCAATTTAAACCCACTGCGGTCCTTCACCAATGCCAACTGTTCACTCAATAAGTTAACTGCAAAGGGTAGACCAAACGCGATATCATCGCAGAGTGCCGCTGGCTGCCAATACTGCCGGAGTAGCAACCCAGCATCATCATCAGGGCCTATGAGCGTGATTTGATCATTTAATTGTTGACTAATCATTCGGCCTTCTCACTTCCTGGCATTTTTGCGTAGATAATCCCATCCATTTCAATGACTGGAACCATTGGAACTTTTATCTGAGTGTACATCTTGGAACCCACTGGCTCAGCTGGTTGCTCAATACATTGCCCAGTTCTGTCAAAGTGCCAGCCATGAAAAGGACAACGAATTCCATTATCTTC
>WTIO01000045.1 GCA_011526365.1 Flavobacteriales bacterium | reverse complement strand
TCTCGACACGCTGCGGCGTGGGGTGCGGCTGGCGCGAGACATATACGCACAGTCGCCCCTCAAGGAACTGTTCGACGACGAAGTCTGGCCCGGTCCGGACGTTAGCACGACGGTCGGATCGAACTCGCTGGACGACGCCATCCGAGCGCAAGCGCGCACGATCTTCCATCCTGCAGGCACGTGCCGCATGGGTCCCTCCCCTTCTGCCGTTGTCGATCTGGAATGTCGGGTGAACGGGATCGACGGATTACGTGTGGTAGATTGTTCGGTCATGCCGGCGTTGGTTTCGGGTAATACCAATGCGCCCACCATGATGATCGCGGACCGAGCCGCGGATTTCATCCTGGCGCAATCGGGTTAGGCAAGCTGGATTTCAAGCGGCAGCGATGCAAGCCCGCGCACCGTGTTGTTCAGCTTGAACACTGGCGTTCCCGCCAAGCGAACCTCGCGAACCTTTTCCACGAAGGCTTGTAATAGGTTCTCCGCTTCAAGCTTGGCCACGTGCATACCAACGCACGTATGCACACCCCGCCCAAATCCAACGTGCCCTGTGACGTTCCGCATTACGTCAAACGTTTCCGGATTTTCGAACTTCCGAGGATCACGGTTTGCTGCTGCATTTGAAATAATGATCTTGGTGTCGGCACGAATAGGAAGACCTGCAAGCTCCGCATCTGCTGTCGTGGTGCGCAGAATAGATTGGATCGGACTAAGAAGGCGCACCGCTTCTTCAAAAGCTCGAACAGCTAAAGCCGAGTTTTCACGTACCAGCGCATATTGTTCAGGATTCTGCGCAAAACAGTAAAACACATATCCTAACGCCGCCACGGTCGTATCGACCCCCGCCGCGAGCTGCCCACGCATGACATTCGCCGCCTCTGCAGGGGTCAGGTCACCAGTGTCCGACAATTCGTGCAACAGCCTTCCAAGCGAGCCTTCTCGAACCGCTTCACGTGCCGTACGTGAGCGCATCCACTCGACAGCACCAACCGCATCGGCAGACTTACGCGCCCGCTCAAGCACACTGTTACGCGGGCCAAAATTGTTGAAAACCAGATCGCCGAAAATCAGTAACGTCTCCCGATTTTCTGCGTCGATCCCGAGGGCGTCACCGAACACCTTAAGTGGATATACATCCGCAATATCGGTTTGCGCGTCAAAGGTTGATGACTTCAATACCATGTCCAACAGCATGTTCGCTTCATTGCGAAAACTCGTCCCCAAATCTGCCACGGCTCGTGGATTGAGCACCTTCATCACATGGGCACGGATCTGATTGTGTCTGGGCGGATCGCTTTCGATTAGAACCGCTCGCTCGCCCCACCAAGGCTCCTCTTTGGCAAAGTCTGTTGTGCCTACCCCGCGCGCCGAACTATATTGCTTCCAGTCACCTAGGACACTGGCAACCTCTTCATAGCCGCCGACAGCGTAGAACCCATAACGCGAAAGCCAAACAACTGGTCCTGCCGCACGTAATTTTTTTTGGTAGGTGCGTGGGTCCGACAATACCGCTTCAGAAAACGGGTCGTCATCGAGGAGTGGGATGTTGTCAGGTGCCGGAATCATCGTCATGTCTCTCCCCGTTCAAACCCAAGTTCTTTTGCAGAGACCATCGCCGAAACTCCCCCATCCACAAGAATGTCGTGGCCTTTGACCCAAGAACTATCTTCGCTGGCCAGAAACACAATGACCTTTGCCACTTCTTCCGCGCTGGCTGCGCGACCGGGTAAAGACAGCGCCGCTGCGGCACGGTCACCCAGAGCTGCCATGAAGTCATCTAGAATACCCGTAGCGACAGGAGCGGGGCTGACTGAGTTTACACGTATGTCTAGGTCCAAAAGGTGCCGCGTCAGACCCTTGGTATAGACGATTACAGCCTCTTTGGAGAGATTGTAAGCGCGCGTTGGATCAATTCCGCGGGACGCAACAAAGTTCTCAACTTCACACACCTTAGTTAAGCTCATAAGAGCCTTCACCTCATCGAGATTCTCGCGCCACATCAATCCTGCGCGGCTCGCAGTGTTGACGATACGCGCACCGGGCGCAAGTTTTGGACACATCGACCGGGTCATCTGCATGAGACCCAGGACGTTGACAGCCAGCAGCTTCACCTGATTGTTCGACCGAGGCGGCAATCCAGCATTGTTTATAAGTACATCAAACTTGCCTCCCAACTCAGATACCGCCGCATCAATGGAAGGCAAGTCAGCAAGATCCACCTCGATCCAGTGATCCGCCAGGTCAGGTTTTACGATATCAAACGCAAAGATCTCATGTCCCGCCGTCTTGAATAACTTAACCGTTTCGGCACCGATCCCCGTTGCAGCTCCAGTAATCGCAATCCTCATCTTTGATACTCTCCAAATCGTGACCAAGTTACTCGCCGACATCTTCTTCGCAGCATGGACGCTATCATTATAGAGCATTCTCCCACCGCGCATTATATTGAAAAGTAATCACTATCACCATATTAGCTCATAACATTATCAGCAGTGACGCCTATGGTCCGGATTAGGTAATCAGGGTCAATTTGGAGAACGAAAAATGACACCTAAACCCAAAAATATCTTATTTATCATGTTTGATCAGCTTCGCTGGGACTATCTGAGCTGCGCCGGACATCCTCACCTTAAAACACCAAATATCGACGCTCTGGCTGAACAGGGTGTGCGCTTTACGCGGGCGTATTGCCAATCCCCTGTTTGTGGGTCTTCGCGGATGAGCTTTTACACTGGCAGGTATTGCCATTCGCACGGTGCGACTTGGAACCGCGTTCCCTTGCGTGTCGGCGAACACACCATGGG
>WTIO01000066.1:19288-39675 GCA_011526365.1 Flavobacteriales bacterium | reverse complement strand
ATAATTATCAATTATTTCATCTAGAGATTGTGCATTAATATTGGAAATTGTGAGTGTAGAAATAAATAATAGTGTAAATAAGTTTTTCATTTTATAGTATTAATTTAAGCAAATATATATAGTTAATTCAAATCTTAGTCTTCTAAAAATCACGTATTTGAGTATAATGAGTATATTTACAATGTAAATGACTAATGATGCATGATTTTAGAAGAATAGAGCAGATTTATGTAAACACTTTAGAACTGCTCAGAGAAGGTAAGTCAATAAACGAAATAAAACTTGAAGCTCAGCAGTATGTTGATAAACACGATTTTGATGCTGCAACAGGTTTACTGAAAGCAATTTCAAAACATAATGGCACTGTCATTTAAATTTGATATGATGAAACGTTTAGGTCTTTTGTTAATTATAGTTTTTTCATATTCTGCGTATTGTCAAGATTATACACCTGAAATATGCATTCCTTTAAACACTTCTGAGGAAAACCTCACAAGACTCATTCAGACAATTGATAGCCAAAAAAAAACAATTTCTTCAACTGAATCTCCTTATCAAGTTTCATTGGTCAACAGAAAAAAAAGGACTAATGAAAAAAATAAATATGAAATTTGTTTCTCTAAAAAAATTGGGTTCGATAATCCGAATTCAGGTGATGGTATAGATGTGCCTAAAGTGAAAGATGTTTTCATCAAATTAGGTTTAATTGACAAAGTATCTCTTGAAGAGGGTTTTCTAAACAGAAGACTTTTTTTTAGAGAATTTTAATTTATTGCCTAAATCCTTTGTTTTCAGTATATTTACTTACTGAAATCAAGTTTTGAAAACGTTTTTTAAATTTCTCTTAGTCTTCTTTGGTGTCTCTGCTACACTTTTTGGTCAGGAACCACGGGTTATCATTGAAAACCATCGGCCTACAACTGAAATACGCTCAAAGCGAGCTGTCCTGTCCATTGAAATCAATAAAGGAGATAATTTTGACGCAGATCTATATTTAGATTTTTACAGTAATACTACCTCTTCAACCTCTACCCTTGTAACTTCTACATTAGTTGATAACATTTCCGCATCAGAGGATTTTAATTTAAACGTTTACTCATATGAAATTTCAGATTTAAATCCTGAAGAGAATTATTCCTACAAATGGCGTTTGGAAGGTAATGGATGGGATAAATCTACTGAAATCGAAAACTTCACTACCATTACTGGATTTGGTGTTTTACCAAATATGGCTTTTGAAATCCCTGAAGCTGGACTTAAGGTTGGAGATACAATTGGGATAATAAAATATGAAGATCAACAAGGGGTTTGGAAAAAAGTACAAACTAGGTACAAAACTACTTGGGCTCTCAAGGAAGACGGTACACTCTACTCTTGGGGAAGAAATACAGTTCAATTAATTGGTAATGGCTGTGTAACTGAAGATATTCAATATGAACCAATAATTGTTGCTAAAGACCCTGATTTAATTGATACTGACGGAGATGGTTTTTCAGACAATGACGAAATATTTTCTAACTCAGATTGGAATGATGCTGGAAGTATTCCTGCTAACGACACTGACAATGATAACCTAAGTGATGATTATGAAACTCATATCGGGTCAAATCCAAACTCATTTGATGATCCAGATCAATATGATATTTGTGAAGATCCATTAGGTATATTTACACTTAAAGTTCATGATTTCGCCGGCTCGGCACAATCGGTATTTGCAGTTGAAAAAAATACAAGGAGGCTTTGGTTTTGGGGGTTAGATTATTATCGAGGTATCGCCTTCCACTTTAATGACAACAATAATCCTGGAGGTAGAAGAGTTCGTGCTCCAATAATGATTAATGATGAAATACGTTGGGATAAAGTATCCGTCTCTCAAAACTATGACAGTGCTACAGCAAAGCACCATTGGGGGTTTGACACTACAGCTGCGGGTATAGATGAGGATGGAAGACTATATGTTTGGGGGATAGTAGACGGCACAGTAATTGATTTTCCTTTAGAAATTGGTGCTGGAGTTAGATGGACTAAAGTGGAAGTAAGTGATGCTATTCTTGCTTTAAATGAAAATGGTGAATTATATGAATTAGGCCTTGACATCCCTATAAGCGTTGAAGATGTCCTCGTTGATAGTGATGGTGATGGTGTTCCAGATAACAGAGATGATTTCCCATATGACCCTAATCACACAAAAGACAGTGATGCAGATGGTCTTCCTGATGGGGAAGAAGAAAATATGGGTACTGACCCAAATGATGATGATACAGATAATGATGGATATGTAGATGGTGAAGATCAGTTACCTCTAGATCCAAATTATTACCGAGATTCTGATTGGGATGGTTTACCAGATGAACTTGATCCAAACGATAACAATTGGGATAGTGATGGGGACGGAATACGTGACGGTGATGATGCAGACCCATCTGATCCAAACTTAGGAAGTGACTGTGACGGAGATGGCGTGCCAGATGAAGTAGAGTGGGAAAGATGGGCTGATGCATGTGTTTTAGACACTGACGGAGATGGTGTTGATGATAAAGATGATTTATTTCCAAGAAGTTACTATTATTCGTCAGACTCAGATGGTGACGGACTCCCTGATGAACTTGAGGTGCTCAACGGAACTAATCCAAATGAAAGAGATTCAGATGGCGATGGCTACATAGACGGTATTGGTAGAGACGCTTTTGATTCAATTAGGGCTACTCTTAATAATCTAGATTGCAACGTAGACTGTGATCATTGGGCCTATTTCTGGAAATATTGGGATTTACATAACGATTGTAATGGAGATGGAAGGGTAACTTGGGAAGAATGGGAGAAATCAAGTCCTGCATGTCAAGACGATTCCAATAAAAGAGATCTTTTTCCTAATGACCCTAATGGTGTAGCTGATAACGATTGGGATGGGATATATGACAGAATTGATGATGATGATGATAATGATAGAGTTAAAGATGTTGATGAAATAAGATTTGGAACTAATCCATTGGACTGGAATAGTAAGCCAGAGGATTCCGATGGAGACGAGCTGCCAGATGTTATTGAAGAAGAATTGGGTACAAATCCTACAAACGTGGATACTGATGAAGATGGAAGTTGGGATGGTTGGGACGCGTGGCCATTAGACCCAAATATTGCGTGGGATGAAGATAAGGACCGACTTGAAAATTGGGTTGAAGAAGAATTTTATGGAACTGATCCTGAGAATCCAGACACTGATGGTGATGGAGTTAATGACGGGGAGGACGCTTTCCCATTAGATGCAAATTCTTCTGTTGATTCAGATGGTGACGGATTATCTGATAATTACGAGTCTTCCAATGGAATGGATCCAAACAGTAAAGATTCAGATGGCGATGGAAGGTATGATGCTGCTTGTGATATTGATAAAAAAGTTTGGATTGAGGAAGAATATTGGTCTTTTTGGGATACTAACTGGAGAGAATGCGAAGGGTATTGGAAAAGGGTTGATACTGACGGAGATGGTGTCTTTAACGATGAAGATGACGATGATGATAATGATGGCATTAGTGACCAAAATGATAACGACTGGTATAATTCATGGGAATTTCAGCAAACTACTTGGATAGAAGATAAGTTCCCAACAAATCCAAATGAATGGGCTGATAATGATAATGATGGCATAGGAGATAATGAAGATACTGATGATGATAACGATGGAGTTATTGATTCAGAAGATGATTATCCAAATGATGCGCGCTACAAGTACAATACCGACAAGCCGACAATTGAAAACGGGGGTCTTACCGACTGGGATAATGATGGTATTTTCGGTGAAGACTATAATGAAGGTGATGGATGGATTGACGAAGTAGATTATAGAAAAGCTGACTTCATCCCGGATGAATTAGATGAGGATGATGACGGAGATTTATTCCTCGATGTTGATGAAATAGCTAATGGGACAGATCCTAAAGATAGAAATGATTTCCCAGGTGCTCAATACACAGATGCAGATGGTGACGGACTTTCTAATGGTTATGAAATTGAACAAGGCTCAGATCCATATGATTGGGATACAGATGACGACGGAGTGAGTGATGGTTGGAAATTTAGACCAAATTATAATTCTAATAATGAAAATCATAAACTCTACATTGAATATTATAAGGCTGATGCTGTTTCTAAATCCGGCGATACTTTTAGATTACATATAAATGGTCATAACAATAATAACTGTTGTGATCTAGACGAATTCTACACCCCAACCGCTGGAACCTCAGCATCAGATATATTAAATTATTTTGCTCAGAAAGTAAACGAATTAGATCCAATAGGTTACAATAATGATAGTGCTTATGTTGAATTGACTGCCTCTGTTGTAAGTGGAACAACTTTGATTATTGAATCCAATATTAACCAGAGACAATATCATTTTGAAACTTCACGAATTGTAATTGATAATGGGGAGCTAGTTCCACTTTGGGATAGTTGGGATGATAGGCACAGTTCACACGAATGGAAAAGTGATTTCTACAAAACAAGGGATGAGAATGATAGTCACGGGAATCAAGATTATAGGTATATAGAAGGCCGTGTTGCTTGGAGCAATGACGCTTTCCCATACCTAAGGGATATGTTCCCAACAGATCCTACAGAGTATTGGGATACTGATGGTGATGGTGTTGGAGATAATTCTGATAACGATATAGACGGGGATGGCCTATCTAATGGTAACGACCCCTTCCCATTTGTATCAGGCCAATTAGAGTCTGATTCAGACAATGATGGAGTGATTGATAGTATTGATCTTGATGACGATAACGATAACTATTTGGACGTAGATGAGAATCATCACGGCTCTGACCCGCTGGACAGTAATTCTATTCCAACAAATAATACAGATTCTGATAATGACGGATTAACCGACGATTATGAGAATAATGTTTCTCAAACAGATCCAAATGACTGGGATTCTGATGATGATATGATAAGTGATGGATTTAGAGCCCCTTGGTGGTCTGGATCGTATCAAGATTTTATTTGGACTGAAGTTATTGAGATCCCAAAACCTGATGTAAATGTTGATACTAGTGAAGAATATATGATTAGAATCAATGGAAATGGTTCCTCTTGGGATGATAGAATTGAAATAAAATATAATCAACCAGGGAGTACAATTACAGGAGGAGAATTATTATCATATTTTGCTAGTCAATTAAATAGTTATGGACAGGTTTATATTAACAATAGGGCAGGAACTGAGCAGTTTGAAGCCTCTGTGTCTGGCAGAAGATTAATTATAAAAGGTACGGACAATCAAAGGAATCTTCACATTGAGGCTTTTACTTTGATTTATGGGGATAATAATCTTATAAAGCTTAACGATAATTTCGATGGTTGGGATAAAGGAGAATACTATTACAGAGATAGAGATTTAAATAATATTGGCCAAGTACGTTATTATAATAATGGTAAGTTTGAGTACGATAATAATTATCCACACCTTGTTGATGCTTTCCCAAATGACCCCAACGAAATATGGGATACTGATGGAGACGGTATTGGTGACAACTCAGATTCCGATATCGATGGTGATGGAACTAATAATGTAGATGATGAGGCACCCTTTGACTCAGAGTACACAAAAGATACAGATAATGACGGGATTCCCGACGGTTTAGACAGTAATAAGGATAATGATAATTTCCTTGACATCGACGATCCAAATCCTTTAGTTTTTACTCCAGAAGATGGCGGATTAGATTCTGATAGAGACGGTATATCTGATCCATATGAATTGCAATTAGGCTCTGACCCCAATGACTGGGATAGTGATGACGACGGAATAAGTGATGGATGGAAACACCCTGGAACATGTGGCTGGTTTAATTGGACAAATGAAACGACCTGGAAGGATGAGTTTTTTAGAGAACGATCCTGGGATTGTGGTGAAAGTTGGTACTACTACAGAGATGGTAGAACAGTTGGAGATCAAGACGGGGGTAAACTTCTTATGGATATGTTCCCAAATGATCCTAATGAGTATTGGGATACTGACGGAGATGGAATTGGAGATAATTCTGATGCCGATATTGATGGAGATGGTGTTAGTAACGAAGATGAATTAAAAGAAGTACAGCATCATGGGTACTGGATTCATGAGCTGCAAAAACGAGTAAGATCTAACCCTTACAGAGTAGATTCCGATGGAGATGGTTACAAAGATGATGTTGACCAGGCTCCAATGGATGATAAAGACTATTTAGATACAGACGGTGATGGTATAGGTGATAATTCTGATAACGATATTGACGGTGATGGAGAATCAAATGCACGAGAGGAAAAAAATGGAACAGACCCAAAATTAGCTGACTCCGATGGTGACGGAATTTTTGATGGATCAAGAATTCCTGGAGCTATTGAGTTTGACGAACAAAATAGATGGATTAAAACCATATCTTTTACCGGTTCAAGTACACTCGCTAACGAAAACTATATTTTGATTTTCAATGACTATACACAGTATGTGTCATGGGAGGATCAAATTAGAATTTCCGTTAGCGTTAGTTCTCCAACAACTACTAATGACCTAGCTGTACAATTTCATGACGCAATTCAAAATTATGACTGGTCAGGATTTTCGGAGGTATTTACTTCCTCAGTATCTGGATCTACAATCACTTTAGTCGGTGAAGATGATCCAAATACAGATTATAATGACTGGCCAGACTTCAATATTGAATCTTGGGAGTTCAGAGGTAAAATTACTGTGCTAATTGGCCCAGATAGCTGGAATAATAGAGATGTTTTCCCGCTAAACGAAAAAGAATGGAAAGACTCTGATCATGATGAAATAGGTGATAATGAAGATCTTGACGATGATAATGACGGCCTTTCAGATCAAGATGAAATTGAGGCTGGTACAAACCCATACTACTGGGATACTGATCGAGACTTTAGAGGGGATAATGATGATAAGCTTCCTCTGAATCCTTTTGCTTGGGAAGATTACGATGGAGATGGTATTGCAGATGAAACTTGGACAGATGTGGACGGTGACGGAGAAATTAGAGAATGGGAAGGAGTTGATACGGCTGAAGTTACTGACCGTGATATTGATGGAGATGGATTAACCAACGATCAAGAGGATGCTCTTTTTGCATACAGTAGGTGGGAGCAAAATAATAATGATAGAATAAAATGGTGGAATAGAAATAAAGACATTGATGGAGATGGGTACATTGATGGAGAAGATGAATTTCCAAGACGAGGAGAATTCCATAAAGATACAGACGGTGACGGGTTAGCTAATGCTATAGATTACGATGATGATGGAGATGGATTTTCTGATAAAGACGAGGAATATTCTAAAACTGATCCACTAGACTCAAGTAGTTACCCAAGTGTAGACACAGATAATGATAAAATGTCTGACGACTTTGAAGACTATTCAGGTACAGATAGACTTATCCCTGACTCAGACGGTGACGGCGTATATGACGGTGCAGACTTTAGGCCAACAAATGACAGAGAGCACACAGACACTGATGGTGACGATTGGGCTAATGTTTGGGATGATGACGATGATAACGATAATATGTCGGATTGGGTTGAAGTAGAAGTAGGCTTAGACCCATTAGTTTGGATAGCTCACGATGATATAAGAAAGGGTGATGATTTGGACAATGATTCCTATCCTGATTCTCATGACCCATTTCCTTTCAGCCATGATCATGATGGAGATGGCTGCCCTGATGGATGGGACAGAGCACCAAATAGCCCAGGCTGTCATGACTTGGATGGAGATGGTATATCAGACGAACAAGATGATGATATAGATGGGGATGGTGTATCAAATCAAGACGAATGGAATCTGCCTCCTTGGACAGATGCGCATAATCCAGATACTGATGGGGATGGGGTTAATGACGGAGATGATTTTCATGGAAGAAATCCAAATGTTCAATCTGAAAATCAAATGAATGCTTCTTTATTTTCATTTAATAGAATTGGAACCGACACATGGAAAGATATAAGTTCTTGGAATATGTTTTTGCGTGGAGGAGCTTATGCAGGTGTAACAACAAGCAATGAACTTTATGTTTGGGGTACAAATTATGGAGGTCTACCTGCAAATGACGCTGTTTCTTTTGGTCTCTGGGACTTTGGTCAAGAGTATGGATACTCAATTGTTGAACCAATTAGAGTTCGGCCAGATGTACAGTGGGAGTCTGTTGTTCTTGGGAAGAAATTTGGACTTGGTATGAATACAGATGGAGAATTGTATTCATGGGGAACTAACTTAAGTGGTCAACTAGGGCTTGGTAAAATAACAACCTTCCAAGGGTTCTCTAAGCCAAAAGTCTACTTAGGAAAATTAGACCTTATCACCGCAGGTGATCAACAGAGCGGTATGATAAATAAAGAAGGTAAACTTCGCATGTTTGGATCGAATGACCAAGGACAGCTCGGTCTATCTTCAACTAACCCAAATACACCTCAGGAACTTGATTGGGAGGGTATTTCAAGTGTAAGCGATGTTAAAGTAACAGAAACAGAAACACAGATTTTGTCTGGAGCTGGAGAAATTTGGGCATATGGTGATAATCAAAGTGGACAGCTTGGAAGAGGTTATACTTCAACAAAGGCAGATGATTACGAACATAAAAAAATCAGTACAGATGGTTGGAGTGAGGTTTACGCTCAAAATGAACATGTTTATGCATTTAAGTCTGACGGGACCCTTTGGGTTTGGGGAAAAAATTCAAAATATGATTTAGGCCTAGGTTACAAGAGCGATTACGTTCTAGACCCTACTCAAGTAGAGGGAGTAAATAAAAGTCAAATTAAAGACTTTTCACCACTTCGAGATGGGTATGTATTTATTACAAACAATAGTCATCCTGCTGGAGGAGGGTATCTATTTGGAGCTGGAAATAACTTTTATAATACATCTTGGGTACCACTTTCTAGACCGAGAAAAATAGGAACAGATAACGATTGGGACTTTTTCCATGATTTTGAAAATAGCTGGTTAGGAATATGGGTCGAAAAAACAGACGGATCTATTTGGGCGGGAGGATCTAATCAATATGGAAATTTAACGGATAACCCTTGTCCTGAAAACTTAAATCAAATCACACATGTCTCTTTAACTAAACCTACCCAAGAGCAGGTAACAGAATTTGAATTTATTCATTCAGGTAATGCAAGTGATACATTTAAATTTAGAATGGATGATATAACATTTACTATATCAAATACTACTGACAGAAATGGATTGATAAATGCATTTAACACTCAATTTCAAAGCGATTCGAATAGAAATCTAAGATCTAAATTTGATTTATCTACTACAGTTGGTGCTAATGCTACAACCTCATCTACAATTAGGTTAACTGCTAAAGATTCAAAACCTCATGTCCTTTCCTATTCTTACTCTGAAGTTGTTACTAATACAATTAGTCTTGCTAAAAATAATATTGTAAATCCAATTGTGGGAACAACAACGGTGACTTTTTCTATAAGTGGAAATAGATTAGTTGTTTCAGGAACGGACTCTGCAACCTTATACGCAAATGCTTATAGTGTCTTTGAACAAAATGAATACCTGCAAAATAATGGATATAGCGTTACTCAATCGGGCACTATTCTTGTCATAGAAAACACATTCTTTAATTCATTCAATATAACAGCAGAAGTTCAGAATAGTTTAACAGCTACAAGTACAGTGAATATTGAAACTGTTCAAAATACACAGTTTATTAATTGTGATCAATATTTCTTAAAAGGGTTATTTAAAATATTTGATGCTTCTGATAATTTCGAAAAGATCAGCGCAGGTGGATGGCATACCCTTGGGCTAAAAAGTGACGGTACACTATGGTCTTGGGGTGACGCCTGGAATGGTGTTTTAGGGCGAACTGTAAACAATGATAGTAGAATACCTAAACAAGTAGGTTCTGATTCTGACTGGTCTAAAATTGATGCCTCAAGGGTAGCTAGTTTTGCAATTAAAAATAATGGGCAGATGTACGGATGGGGGCAAAATATCGTTGGTACTCTTGCGGTTGGTGATTTCTCAAATAAAAATACTCCAACGCCTGTGGCCGGGGGTAAAACCTGGAATAAAAACCTAGGTGGAGATTTATTTCAAGTTGCCCTTGATGATCAGAATAAAGCTTATGGATGGGGGTACAGAAAATTTGGAAAATTAGGTGCTTTAGGTAAAATTAAAAATGATGAGTTAGAATGGACAAATGATCTATCTCAAGCAGGTGGGACTATTGAAACTGATGAAGAATTAATTGTAGTTACTGAAGAACTTGTTAATTATGTGGAGACTGTATTTAACTTTGAAAACTACCAAGCTAGTAATTCTGGTAAAAACTCTAAATCATCCACTAAATCCAACTTAAAATCAAATTCTAAAGGGAATAATACAATCCATAACTCAAGAGAATTTGCTCGTAATTCAAAAACAAGTAATAGAGGGGTTGGAAAATGGAAAGTAAAGAAAAAAGTAAATGCATTCTCAGGCAGCTCGTCAATAAGTAATGGAGTAGAGACTTCACCTGACACAAGTTATGATTTCTTTGTAGTTGATGTTAATGAGCGTCCAACAGATATTTCAATAGAAAATACTAGTTATACTATAGAAAGTACTGGTAAACTGAGCATTTCTACAATTCAAGCTACTGATCCTGATGTTGATGACGAGCTTACTTTAAGTCTTTCTGATGGCTCACAAAACAGAAATATTTTTGAAGTTGATAACCAAGGGCTATACTTACTCTCTACCAAAGACATAAATGGAGATTATTCCATAACAGTAAAGGTTACTGACTTTGAAGGACTTATTTATGAAGAAGCGTTTATTATTTCTATAACAAATAATCAAGTAACAGAAATTACTGAAACTCAAAGCGAAAACTCAGGATCGTCTGGTGGAGGTGGTGGATCAAGCTATAACGCTATGTATGTGGATACTGATGGGGATGGAGTTGTTGATCAAATTGAAATTAATGCTGGAACAGACTATAGAGACTTCTTAGACTACCCCGGTGATTTTGATAATGATGGTATTTATGATTTCCAAGACAGCGATATAGATAACGATGGATATGCAAATGCACTGGATGTCTTCCCGCAGGATCCAAGTGAGTGGAGTGATTTTGATAACGATGGTATTGGTGACAATGCAGACGATGACTCTGATAATGATGGTGTATTAGATGTAGATCTGAATTGGAGAGAATCGTATTTCGAATTTGATATGTTCCCTAACGATCCTTCTGAATATTATGATTTTGACAGGGATGGGATTGGTGATAATAGAGATGAAGATGATGATAATGATGGTTATCCAGACACATCTGATGCCTTCCCTCAACTTGCCTCAGAGTGGCTTGATACAGATAATGATGGAATTGGAAATAATACAGATCAAGATATAGACGGGGATGGTTATCTAAATATATATGAAGAGCAGGCAGGCAGTGATCCACTTGATGCAAATAGCCTCCCTTCCGATTTGGATGGAGACCTGTTCCCAGATATTATTGATCTAGATATTGATGGAGATGGGATATTAAATGAATTTGATACTGCTCCAAACTTTTCAAATCCAAACCAAGAATATCTTCCTGATAATGCTAATTATGTAAGTTTAGAAATGGCAGAGTTTTTCTCTCCAAATGGCGATGGAATAAATGATACTTGGATGTTCCCTGAAATTCAACGTTTCCCCTTGAATCAGGTCTGGATATATTCTTCAGATGGTAATCTAGTGTTCCACAAAAAATCTTACAATAATGATTGGGGTGGTACTTTTAATGGGAATGTGTTACCTGTGGGTAGTTATCTCTATAGAGTTGACGTTGACGGGAATGGTTCAATTGAATTTGAAGGATGGCTGTACCTTTCAGATTAAAAATTATTTTTTTCTTCGGAACAATTTTGTTTCCAGTAAGTTCTTGGACACAGGAGGTATTTAATTATGCTAATTTTTCTGAACAGCTTCAATTTATAAATCCAGCATTCTCCGGTATAGAGACTAAAGCATTACTCTCTACAAGGAATCAATGGATGAGTATTGATAATGCTCCGCAGACTACTTCGTTTGCTGTCTCATCGCCGTTAAAAAATAATTTAGGAGTGGGGCTAAATGTTTTAAGTAATTCAATGTTTGTCCAAAGTAGAACAATTGCTTCAGCAGATGTATCATATAAATTAACAATAAATGACCAAAGTCAAATTTATCTTGGTTTAAGAGGGGGGGGCTATTTCTACAGGGCTGATCCATTATCATTAAGTACTTCTTCTCAACTAACAGACCCTTCACAGCAAGTTCAAGCATCATTTGCACCTGTAATAGGTGCTGGTTTATATTGGACATTCAATAGTTTTTGGCTCAGTTATAGTGTCCCTCAATTGGTTAAGTTGGGAAGTTTGGACCCGACAATTAACAGCGTAATTAATATCCAACATTATGCAGCTGCAGGGTTCAATTATAACCTAACTGAGAACTTTCAACTTAAGAATGCTCTAATTTTAAGAAAATCTGAAAACTTTGATGCTACTCAACAATATTCTTCTTCATTATCATATCAAGATTTAATTGAGTTAGGCGCAACTTATTATAGTTCAGGAAACGGAGCATTAATTGGTCAATTAAATATATCAAATTTATTTTCTTTAGGTTATGCTTACGAAAAAGCATTGTCAAGTCAAACATCAGGTTTAGACAGGAGAACCCATGAGGTTTTCATTAGTGTAAATTTAGATTCGATTTTAGGGAAATCTCCAGAAGTTGAACAAGACGAAGAAGTTGAGGCCAATCAACAATAAATTAAGTTTGGTTTAAATTAGATTTGATATTGTATGGAAACTCAGACTGTAAAATCATCCTACAGAAATATTATTCTTTTGATGCTTGCAGGAGAGTCTATTTTCGTTTTACCCTTTTTATTAGCTAGAATTTACCGTCCTACATTCCTTGATGTCTTTAAGTTAACCAATTTTGAGCTAGGTACACTTTATTCGACATATGGAATAATTGCAGTTGTTTCTTACCTTTTCGGTGGGGCATTGGCAGATCTGTATGAGCCACGAAAATTAATTGCCGGAGGTTTAATAATCACCGGAATGGGAGGGTTCTTCCTAATGTTCTATCCTTCATTTTTACAATTACAGTTACTATATGCCTTTTGGGGATTTTCTACCATTTACTTGTTTTGGGCGGCTATGATTAAAGCAGCAAGGTCCTGGGGGGGTAGTCTCCAACAAGGGCGTGCGTTTGGATTACTAGAAGGGGGTCGCGGTATTGTAGCTGCTACCATTGGTGCATTGGGAGTGTTTCTGTTTTCAAAATTACTCCCCGTAGATGTTTCTGGAGCCAATTTTCAACAACGCCAAGATGCATTTGCAAATGTGGTTTTATTTAGTAGCCTTTGGGTGTTTACCGTGGGCATACTCATTGCTTTATTTCTTAAAGAAGAACAAACAACCACTACTACAAAACTTAAACAGTCTACATGGAAACAGCTAAAAACAGCCGTTCAGTTTCCCACCATGGGAATGCTTATTCTTATAGTGCTTTGCGCCTATATAGGCTATAAGGTTACCGATATACTTTCACTTTTTGCTGCTGAAGTAATGGCTTTTGATGAAGTAGCTGCAGCACAAGTAGGTTCCTATCAAATGTATTTACGCCCTATCATTTGTGTGATTATTGGAGAACTGGCCGATAAAAGTACCAATAGCCGATGGTTACTTCGGGGTTTTGCCGTGTTATTGTTAGGGGCTGCGCTGTTTTCCAGCGGATGGGTGCAAGAGGATACGCAAGTATTGTTTTTTGTAGCCTTAATTTTAGTGGCCCTGGCAACCTACGGATTACGAACATTGTACTTTGCTGCTGTACAAGAAGGGCAAATTCCTTATGTACACATGGGCACTGCAGTAGGGATTATTTCTGTAATTGGATATACTCCAGATGTATTTATGGGACCCTTAATGGGCTATCTGTTGGATCATTTCCCAGGTTTAGTGGGACATCAATTGGTTTTTGGTGTACTTGCCCTTGCTGGCCTTGTAGGCATTGTAGCCGTGTGGCGTTTTCAAAAGATACTCCACCGCTTAAAATCGTCTTAGGCTTATTTACACGTCCAATGGGAAGCATTACAAATGCCGTAGGGACTATTAGAGTTCCCGCAGCTGCATTCTGCGTTAACCACAAGTTGAACTGCGTTATCTATCGTGCTCATTTTTCTAGTTTTTTTGCGAATATACCCTACCCCTACCTAAGGTATATTAAGTATATATTAAGAATAGATTAAAATTTAAACCAAAATGAAAAGTAATTGTATAATAATCAACAACTTAAAAGTTTGTATTTTAAAGAAATCTAATTGCTTTTAACTATGAAAAATCACACCTTAATGCTCGTCTTTAGTTTTTTGTGCTTCCAATGGAGTGCTGCACAAACCCCCGATTTATCGCGCTATAAACAGCAAGTACAGCGCCTCAGTGAAGATGTGGCCTACTTTGATGTTGAAAAAATCAACAACCAATTTTATATGATTATTGGTGGTGGCGGCAATGTCGGTGTTTTTGTAGGGGATAGCGAGGTAATACTTATTGATAATAAATACGAAGTACTAGAAGCTGTACTTATGGACGCTTTAAGAACCTTTACCGACAAGCCCATCAAGTATATGATTAATACCCACTTTCACCACGATCATTCTGACGGAAACAAAACCTACGGAAAACAAGGGATTCCCATCATTGCACATGAGAATGCCAAAAAACGCATGCAAGCTACGGCCGAGCTCTACGGGGGCATACTTCCGTTTTTAGAAGGTTTTGTTCAGGACAAGTATCCGGAAAATGCTTTGCCTGTAATTACTTACGACAGCAAAATTAGCCTCCACGAGTCAGGAGAGCACATTGAACTGTACCACTTTGGCTATGGCCACACTGACGGTGACAGCGTGGTCTATTTTACTGAAGCCAACATAATGCACACGGGAGATACCTTTGTGGGCTATCGCTATCCCTATGTAGACCTTTATAATGGGGGCTCCATTCAGGGGATTATTCAAGTGCTGGAAAACATTGCTGCCATCACTAACGACGATACCATCATTATGCCGGGGCACGGCCCTATTACTTCCCGAAAAGAGGTGCTCCAAATTAAAACCGCCTTAACAGAACTGTATAAAAAAACCCTCGAAGGGCTACAAAAGGGGCTTACACCAAAAGCGATTGCAGCTTCAATTCCCACAACAGTAGGAAAAGCCGAAAACATTAAATTGAATTACATCAAATCCATTGCCCTAGAACAAGAACGAGCGAAAGACTAATAACTAATCGTTTAATCGCAAAAAAAAGGGGATGCAGTGCATCCCCTTTTAAGGTTCAAAAAAACCTTCTAGGCGTTGTAAAATTCTACCTTACCGGTAGTCACATCATACATGCCGCCAAGGATAAGAATTTCTCCGTTTGTGGCCATTTCTGCTAATATAGGACTCTCTTTTTTGATGATTGCAATGGTAGCTTCCACATTATTTTTAGCTACCATATCCACAAATTCAAGGTTTTTAGAAGAGCGATTCCCTTCATAATCCGTGTTTGCTACAACCCCCTCTAAGTTTTTCAACATGGCGGTGAGGTTTCCTAGTTCCACATGATCACAAGCGCCTTTTACAGCACCACATTGGGTGTGGCCAAGGACTAAAATCACTTTTGCTCCAGCTACTTTACAGGCAAATTCCATGCTCCCTAAAATGTCTGTATTAGAAAAATTCCCTGCAATACGCACATTAAAAAGATCTCCAATACCCGTATCAAACACCATTTCGGCGGGAACACGAGAATCAATACATCCTAAAATACACGCATAAGGATACTGCCCTGCACTGGTTCCCTCAATTTGAGGTTGGTAGGGATGTCCCTGGGGTTGCTCTGCCAAAAAGCGCTGGTTGCCTTCTTTAAGTAAGGTTAATGCCGCTTGTGGGCTAATGTTGTCTTGTTCGGTTTTGTTTGCTGCTATCATCGTATTTGTATTTAAATGAATCCCTAGGCTTCAACGCGTTCTAACACACTTTGTAAGCTGTCGGGGTTTTCGGCAATGCCGTTTTCTGTTATAAATTTTGTTTGAATTTCTTTTTCTTGAGACGTCTTTAAAAAGTCATCAATAATCTCAATAATATCGTTGTCTATATACTTTGTTTTGGTAATGTCGATTTCCACTTTGGTCTTAATTTCAATACGCTCCAATTCTTTTGAAATGGGGGCCTTATTGATAAAGGTAACCTCTTCTGCCAATTTAAGCGTTAAATGGTTGGGGCCTTTGTCATTTGACTTTACAGTAACCGAATGGGAGTTTCTGTAGTTATCAATTAATAAGAATAGAATTCCTGCTACCACTCCAAGACCAATACCAACCAACAGGTCAATGGCAATAATTCCTACTACAGTAATAATAAACGGTATAAATTGCTTCCACCCAAGTTTGTACATACTCACAAACAATACGGGCTTGGCCAGCTTATAGCCCACCAACAGAAGAATTGCTGCCAATACGGACAATGGAATTTTATTGAGTACAAAAGGTATGGTTAATACCGAAAGCACTAGAAATATTCCGTGCAACACCGCGGCAGCTTTTGTTTTTCCTCCCGACTGAATATTTGCAGAACTCCGCACGATTACCTGGGTTACCGGTAACCCCCCGATCATTCCTGACAATATATTTCCTACACCTTGTGCTAATAGCTCACGGTTTTTGGGCGTTTCGCGTTTGTCTGGGTCTAATTTGTCTGTAGCCTCCACACAAAGCAAGGTTTCTAAACTAGCTACCAAGGCAATGGTAAACGCGATAATCCAAACTTCGGGATTGTTGATGGCTGCAAAATTAGGAAGAGTTACAAAGGATAAATTTGCAATGTCTTCAGGTATCCCTACCAGCTGTGCACTGCTAATTCCCCATTGCGGGTTCCCTGCGGTCACAATGGTATAGATGATTCCGACTGCAACGGCCACCAAGGGGCCTTGAATCAGACGGAAAATTTTGGCTTTTTTCACCAGTACGGCTTCCCATAGAAGTAATATTCCCATACTTACCACCGCAATAGCAGTAGCACCAGGGCTTATTTGTTCCATGAATCCTCCGGTTATGGTTTTATCAATTCCAAAGAAATAGGGAATTTGTTTGATGAAAATGATCAGTCCAATACCTGTAAGCATTCCCTTAATTACAGATGAAGGGAAATAATAGCCAATTACTCCTGCTTTTAAGATGCCGAAAAGGAATTGAATTACTCCACCCAGCACTACGGCCAAGAGAAAAGTTTCAAAGCCGCCTAAACTTTCAATGGCCGACAGTACAATGGCGGCGAGCCCCGCCGCGGGGCCACTGACCCCAATTTGTGAGCCACTAATAGCTCCTACGACTATCCCACCGATTATCCCTGCAATAAGCCCCGAAAACAAGGGCGCACCACTGGCTAGTGCAATCCCCAAACAGAGGGGAATAGCTACAAAAAATACCACTATACTAGCCGGTATATCTGATTTTAAATGTTGTATAAAGTTTGTGTTTTTCATAATTGAATATAGGTTCCAAAAAGGAACTTTTTTGAGATTTTAAATAAATAGAGTGTGAAGCCTGCAAAATGCGCAAGCAAAGGGATTTAGGCCTTGGGTTCTGGAGGGGGCAAATGAATTTTTGCGGTGAAGGACGAAATAAACTGCCCGGGAAGCACTGCTACAGCACTGTGTTTGCTCTCTAAAAACTGGATGTGCATCCGTTGGGGTGCGTTGTTTTTTAGGTCTTCTTGATCCTTTTTCTTTTCTTCCTGTTCTGTGTCATTGTCCATATCCATAGCCCATTCTATACTGGAGAGTACCCCAACATCTTGATGGAACAAAAAGGATCGTAACGGCTGTAAAAGCGTAAACAATACCAAAATCGGAATGACGAAAAAACGTAGTTTCACGGCTTCAAAGCAATTTGTACAAAAATAGAAAATTATAGTTTGTTCACAACAAATACCCCAGGTATGAGTGCAATTTTAGCTCTTTTACGCTTCATTCTCAGCCCTTAGTTGCTCAAAACTTAAAATCCAGTCCTCATCTTGAGCAGTAATCCCCCCCGTGTCATGTGTCCATAAGTTGAGGGTAACCTTAGTGTAGGTGTTAATTAGTTGCGGGTGGTGTTGGGTCCTTTCGGCATGAATACCCACCTGCTGTATAAATGCCAAGGCTTCACTAAAGGCCTTAAAATCAAAGGTTTTAGTATAACAACAGGCTGCATTTACCCAGCCATAGGCTTCAAGCTGTGCGGCTTTACTCATGCTTAAGGGGGCTCTCCCTACTTTTTGGTTTGGGCTACGAGAGTTTCCAATAAGGCGGTTTGTTTTTTTAGCTCGTCTAATATTTGACGTTGGGTGCGTTTGTCTTCTACTGTCCGGGTATTATTGAAATATTTAGTCATAATTTTAACCTGAGATGTGTTTAATGTTCTTGAAGAAAATTTACATGAATTTAATGTGTATTGATTTATTTTCCAAAAACAACCTTAATATAAAATGGTTCTTTAAAGATATATGTTACATTGATTTAACACGTGTATGTCAAAGATTCATGTAATTGAAAAAAATTTTAGGTTGATATTTTTTAACTTTTTAATACTGCATTATTACCTCATTAAATAAAAACTTAAAACATAACTTAATTTTTAAAGAATAAATATCGATTTTTTACGTTAAAATAAGGTCTAAGCAATCAAAGATATTATGAAAGATGCGATTGTATCTACTTTAAATTATAGAGTAGCTTTAATAATTATTGAAACCATAGTGGTCTTCTTTTTATATCAGTATTTTGATATAAATGTAGATGTTGATTTTTTTATTTTTAGTATTGCTATCGTTTTTCCATTGGTATTTTCTATAACTAGCGCCTATCAAAGACGTCAAGATGCTATAATGGAGTTTTCTGTATTTAGAAATAAAATCATTGACGTTTCAAACCTACTTTATGCTGTTGATGGAATAAAAAAAGAAGATTACAATAAAATTTTTCAATCCCTTATAAGAATTCAAAATGTCTTTTTAGAATATTTGATACACAAAAGCGATACTAGAAGCTACTTTCAAATACGACAACAACGGAAAGAAATTTTTAAAGTTATTATTTCGTATAAAGAGTTGTTTAATGAACGAGAAAAAGACAGTATTATTAGTGTTAAAAATGAAATGTTTCTTTCAATGGAAAAGTTAAATGGCATCAAAGTTCACAATACCCCGATATCTTTACGCCGCTATTGTTTAATTTTTATTTATATCTCCCCTTTTTTGTTTAATACTAAATTAATTTCAGGAGAGCAATTTCAATTGTCATTGGGCTTTGATTTCCCAATGTCTGTTTTATTTGCAGTATTAATAAGTTTTATCTTAATGGCACTTTACAATATTCAGGATTATATTGAAAATCCCTTTGACCAGAAAGGCCTGGACGACCTTAAAATTGAGCAAATGAAAATACACGAAAACGAAAGCTTATACATATAATTTTAAATCGTTTAGAGTATTTGTAGAAAGTCTTCTATATCTACAAAAAGGAAATTGGAGTAATAGATTACTTTTGATTTGCCTGATGACTTAGCCTTCGGAAGACAAAAAATTAAACCTTTGGCCTACGTTTAGTAAAAAATGAAATGAGCAGCAATACAGGGCATATTACCCCTAACCCAATTGCTGGCAATAATGTGATTTCTCGAAACACACCCACTAAGACAGTTTCAAACTGAATTTGATAGAACGCGTAAAAAACGCCCACATTAAGCCAGCTGAAAATAGTTATTAATACTAAGGTTTTTCTGCGCATTAGTTTGTTATAAAGAAAATACTTTTTCCTGGTGTAGGTCCATTTTTAAAAGTTTACGCCCCCGCTTACTATCTAGAATGTATTTTTTTGTACAATCTTTTTACACGATCCGAAACAAAGGTTTTAAACATAAAAGGAAATAGGGCATGTAATATTGCAATACCCCCCCAAAGGAGCAATTGCAGTCCCGTGCTAAAGGCAAACCAAAAGTGCTGTAAATACGTTTCCCCAACAGCACGAGGATGCTCGGTAAATATATTCTTCATAGCTTAAATATAGTTATTTGTAGCCTTTTACTCCCCACAATATTCGCAACAAAAAAAAGGAACAAGTAAGGTGTTGAGGGGAGAAATTCCTTTTTTATACCTTAGGGCAGTGAATAAAATTGCAGTACTCTTCTTGGTTTTAATGATGGCGTTTACTGCTTTCCATTATGGTGAGCTCTCCGCAGAAATTCCCATTCATTACAATGCTGCAGGGGTTCCTGATGGGTATGGAGAAAAACAGGATGTTTGGGCACTCCCCGT
>WTIO01000066.1:0-19188 GCA_011526365.1 Flavobacteriales bacterium | reverse complement strand
CTGCAGGGGTTCCTGATGGGTATGGAGAAAAACAGGATGTTTGGGCACTCCCCGTTGTTGCCCATCATAAAGAAAAAATTTAGTGCCAAAAAAGAAACTCCCAATTCATAAGCGCCATAAAAGGATGTAATTTCGTTTCCGGTTCACGGCACACTACAAAAGATCCTATTGGTTTGATCCCTTTTAACGTTTGTTGCGTAATTTTAATCCAAACACTAGCAAACAAAGAAGCAGTAGTGCCAGTGCAACAAAATGAAACGCTTCAGGCGCTGCTCCCACAAAAGCACCTTGTACCCTTGATATATAGGTCATAATCATAACAAACCCCACATAATAAAAATAGATTAAAGACACCCAGTGGTGTTGAATTTTATCTATATAAAAAGGATAAATTACAATCATCAAATACGCTAAAATACCCCCCGCCAAACGGGTAAAAACTATAGGGATAGCATTTAAGTATATGGATGTTGCCAAGAAAATAAAATGAATTATATGGACTACCGCAAAAACACCCATCAGCTTTTTGGTTATGGGATAATTACTATTGCGTTTAAATTCAGTGGCAAAAAAATAAAAACTCAACAAATAAAGTGTTAAAGAAAATCGCCCAGAAAATCGAGCAGCCAAACGAAAAACTTCATTCCAATCGGCTACAGAAAAATAGATTACTACAAACAACACCGCCTGAGAGGCAGCGCCTAGCATATAGCCATAATGTAATAATACTCTTGCCACGCTACAACACTTTCATAACTGTTGGTTTACAACTTACGCTATTTTCAATTAAAATCAACTAGATTCATATAATGTATTCGTTTAAAGGACAACTTGTCTGATAGACGTTCCCTTTTGATTCTAACCCTATCATTTTCATTAAAAAAGCACTTGAGTTATAATTGAATGCGATGCTAATAGCACTAAAAATCTTTTCAAAATTTACAGCTTACAGTGGGGGAGGTCAAATAAAATTTTAATTTACTTGCTGATAATCAGGGATTTTTGTAAATTTTGATATAACTATAAATTAATTTATTGTGACAGAATTTGAAATACTTCAAATTGCCCATAACTCATTTCAACAAAATTCGGCATACCTTCTTGTGGTTACCATTTTACTGTGTTTGAATTTTTATCTTATCAGAAGAGCACGTGAACTGAATATGCCCGTTTATGGAAAAGCACTCACCACTGTTTTTGGACTAATGACAGTAAACTTTGGCTGGACTTTAGGAACGTTTTTGCGGGGCACACAAGTTGATATGGCGTTTCGATTAACAGAATTAAAAAGCAAAGGAATATCAATATCTGCTTCTAGCGAAAACTGGATTGCATTTATGGATAACCCCACAGGTCCTTACACAGGAAACACTCCAGATTTGCCAACGATGATGTTTTGGGGAGTGATTGCCCTAATGCTAATCCTCGGAATGTGGGCCCCTGCACCAAAAGGAGCTTACAGCAAGTAAGTTTAGAGTGATTTCCAATTTGCCCCATTTCTGCCATTACACCTGCTGATGATTGGATGTAATGATGTAAACTGTTGAATTTAAATTATTATGGGTGAATTATTAATTACACTATTATTTATAACTGGCTTGGTTTTAGGGGTATACTGGTATGCAGGGTATTCCACACGAAGTGGCTTTGCTGTTGATGAAAACAAAAACTTTATTCCCGATGCTTGGGAACAAAAGTTCAATTGGTTTTTTAAAAGCAGAAACCTAATTGTCCTCCTCCTAGGGGTACTTATTGGCTATCTATTGGGCAATATTGCTCCCTTTTAGGATTACTAAAATTACAGCTACTTCCATTACTGGTGTAAAGTAGAACTAACGCTGGTCCAATAGAACGCTGATGCCCTTAGGGTATTTATGTAAGAATTATATGGCTCCGTTCTTTGGTTTTTTTCAGGAATACGCTCTAGATTTCCTATTCCATCAAAATCTTCGACAACTTAGAGCTTAGGGTTATAGCTTTGCTTTTTTTCCTAATCAAAAGTCTTACTAACTGAAAGTCAGCTTAAAGCTGTAAAAATCCCATTAGAAAAATCAAGTTTTAAGCCACTAATTTTTAAACCGTTGGCCGTTGGAAATGGTTATATCTGTTTGGTGATTTTTAGCATTAGCCAAGTTGTTTTAACGATTGACATTTACACTAAAGCAATAAGGCAAAATTAGTCGCAAGGGAGCCGAAGAATTAGAGAAGGATATAATTGACGAAGATTAAAAAAAGGCAGCCAAACAAAGATGCTTAACTGCCTATAACCATAAACCAATTCAAATGAATTGATATTCAAATATAAGCATTATTGTATATACAATCGTTATTTTTTTCTTAAACAAGAAAAGGGCCAATAAGGCCCCTTCAAAACAAAAAATGAATTCGTTTATGGTTATAAACTCACTTGCAATTTAAAAGTAATTTTTAGATTCTGTTCACAACCTTGCAAACCCTTGCTAAAAAAACTATAAGAAAAAGAAAAAACCCACCGTTAATGGTGGGCTTTAGGAATGTATAGTGTAGCGGTGACACTGGTGGAGAAGAGCGGACTCGAACCGCCGACCTCTTGACTGCCAGTCAAGCGCTCTAGCCAACTGAGCTACATCCCCGTATAACTGAGTGCTAAACTAAGCAATTTTTTGTTGTTGGCAACCCCTTTAGCATAGGGTGTTCCACTCAAAAATAAAAAACTATTTTTACGCCCTAAATGGTTTAAAATGAAAAAACGCCTCTTGTTTTTTATAGTGCTGATGTCTGCTGCATTTTCAGTTCAGGCACAAGAATTACAGTCCAACGCCTGGAACGCATGGTTTACCGATTACAGCTTTACCGCTTCCACCACCCTGCGTTTGGAAACCCACTTTCGTACCCGAGATTTCTACAGTACCCGCGACCAAATCCTTATTCGCCCTGGGCTGAGTTATAAAATAGCCCCTGGCGCAAGTGTGACTGCTGGCGTAACCTACCTCAACAACAATACCGCGGCAGGAAACGTCGTTGAAAACAATATCTGGCAACAATTAGGCTTTTCTTTTCCCTTGCAAAGGGCTCGCTTTTTAGGCTGGATTCGCGCAGAGCAGCGTTGGATCAACCGCCCCGATACAGCAGTTAGTTTTGGGCATCGCATTCGTTTTCGAACAGGTTTCGGACTTCCCCTAACCCCTGCAAATGCTAAAAAAACAGAGTTTATTGTGTTTAATGAAGTGTTTATGAATTTTAAAAAAGGCTTCCCCTACACCTTTAACCAAAACTGGACGTTTTTAGGCTTTCAAAAAACCCTTTCCCCAAATGCCAAACTTCTGAGTGGCTTTCAACGGGTCTCGGTAAACGGCGGACAAGGATATGTTCATAAAAACATTTGGTCCTCCATTCTTTTTTACAAGCTCTAAACAACTTCCTAGTCGTAGTCGCTTGTGGTTTTTTCGTAGCTTCGTAAGCAATGAAACCCCTGTGCTACGCCATTGCGATCTCCTGCTGTTCTGTGCTTTTTGCACAAGGAGACGACAATTTGTTGCTCCAATACCGCCGAGGCCCAAATCCCGACGGGTTTTACCACCGCTGGAATGCAACACTAGGGGTACAAGGCAATTGGATGAATACCGATAGCGACTTCACCAAAGCAGGGATTAGTGTTGGTGGGGGGGTCGGCATTAAGCGCAATTTTTCAAAGTCTTTTGGTGTAGAAACGGGGCTTCATTGGCTGCCCATCCACTACAGCTATACCTTAGAAGACAACAGCACTAAAGACCGCCTTAAGTATTGGGAGGTTTCCCTGCTAGGGCGCTTGTCCCCCAGTCGTAAATGGACCTTGCTCTTTGGGCCTACCTACAACCGCTTACAACAGGCCATAAACAGTGCCATTGTTGATGTTGCCAACAACAGTAAACAATATCCTGAAGGACGTTTTCAAAACGCCTTTGGAGCCCTTTTAGGAATTAACTTTCAATGGAAAGGGCAATTGTCGGTTGGGGTACGCTACCGCTATATTAAAAAAGATACTTCCCTACTCCAACTTCAGTCCAACACCTTTTCAGGTGTTTCGTTGGGGTTGTTTTACACCCTTAAAAACCCTTTTGTTAAACCTTAAGTTGTATGATTGTTATTGAAACCGCTTCGCTGGCCCAACTCGAAGTGCTCACTAAAATGTTTGAAGCCTACCGGAAATTTTATCGCAAACCCCCAAACCCCAGTGGTGCGCGACAGTTTTTACAGGACCGTTTAAACCTTGAAGAGAGCATTATTTTTATAGCTTCATCCCAAGGGGACTACTGCGGCTTCACGCAATTGTATCCTTTGTTTTCGTCCACCAACTTATCCCGCTTGTTTTTGCTCAACGATTTGTATGTGGCCCCAGACTATCGCAACCGTGGTGTAGGCAAGGCACTTATTACTGCTGCCAAAGAACACGCCTTGGCCTACAATGCAAACGGGCTCCTGTTAGAAACAGAAAAAACAAATGCCCCTGGAAATCACCTGTACCCACTTATGGGATTTCAAAAAGACGAAGACCACCACTATTACTTTTGGGAGGCTGCTACTGTTTAGTGGTAATTTCTACCACGCCATTACGCCCTTTTTCACCGTATTTTTTGAGTGCTGCTGCATCTTTAAGGACATTTACGGTGGCAATTTGGTCAGGATCTATAGCGGTAAGGGCCTGCTGTCCTTCTTGTACAACACCGTCCACAACAATTAAAGGCGCTTGCTTTTCCCCATTACTTTGGCGGCCATCTACACGAACAACAACCTTCCCCTTTTTAGCAGGAATAGAATCCGCGATAAAAATAAAATCCCCTTCAGGGGCAACGCCTTCCTCATGGAAAAAGATGTCGTGCTGTTTTCCGTGGATCACTGCCGATTTCCCAGAAGCTAAAAGCGACGGAGAGCTTGGAGACGTTGTGGTTACTGTAGCATTAATCTCGGCAGGAGGATACACACGAATAATAAAACAGGATTGAAGGCTAAAAAGTAAGGTGAGAAGAACGGCACTGCGCATGGTTGATTTTTTTTGAAAGGTACAAAAATGGGGCCAATCACAGAGTTAAAAGAACCGTGTAATACTTATGTTAAGGTACAGGTGGCGGTCTTTCCGCTGACGGGGAGTGTCTTTGCTGGCAGCGTGTATGCTGCTAAGAAGTCGCCAATGGGCATTGTGTAGGGTGATGCCCCCTTCTAAAATATTTCTGTAGGCATTGGACGGCACCACAAAGGCGGAAGGATGTCCAAATGCACTTCCCTCCAAAGGAAAGTCGTGACTGCGAAATTCTTGTCGCGTTCCCAGATAGATTCCCCAGCCTTTGCGTTGTTGGCTCAAGGTAAATTGATTAAAAGGCACCAAAGCATGCTTGCCCAAAACGATCCCAAAATGCACCCCTGCGCGCGTCCTGTGCGTGCCCAATTCGGCGTACACCCTGTTGGTGGCCAACAACCAGGGGAACACCTTTTCTGCCCAGTAATAGCTACCCGACAGTGCGGCGTGCAACAGTTGGGGTTGGGGGGCCACCCATGCTAAATTTGGAAGGTTGAGCACCAAATCGTGGTATAGGTTCTGAAAGCGCTGCGCCTGTGAGGCCGCACCACTCCACCCCATTTGTAGGGCCCATTGGTAGCCGCGATTAATTTTGTGGCGGTACTCTTGCCCGTATTGTAAATACAAATACCCACTGTAGGGGTAATCGTATTCAGCGGTATTCGTGCTGTAGCGTTTAGAAGGGGTATAAATTTCTTGCCCCAGCTTCCAGGTAGCATTTTTTTGCACCAAAGCAGCCGTATCTTTTAAGGGCAGTTGGTAGCCATAATCCACAAAAATTCCACTAGAATAATAGTAATCCGCCTTAAAATAAAGGTCGTTGTCTACCTGAAGATTCAGATAGTGCTGGGCCTGCACTGCAGTGCTACACCAAAAGCCCCAAAGGAGGAATAGAAATACTCGATTAAATAAAATAGTCGCCTAATTTGCAGCGCAAATATAGGCAATCAACCTGGGTTTAGTCGCTTTTTAATATCAAAAGCGGCACCGAACAATAGAAGTCCTTTTTGAGGACCACATCGGGCTCCCAAAGTTTTTCAAAAAAGCCGCGTTTCCGTTTAAACACACACAATACGTCGGGAGCTGCAGCCTGAAAATGTTCTAATACCCCTTGGTATACCGTAGCATTGGTGGTTGTGGTTAGGGGCGCATCTAAGGCCTTCATTTTAGGGCCCACTTCCCAATCGGCGGCCTTACCCGTTGGGGTTTTTACTAAAAGCGCACGAACCTTGGCCGTGTACTGTACAACAAAGTTGCGCAAAGGCTGTAAGGTTTTTTCGTTGTCCACTGCAGCCCGCTTAAATGCCAACAAAAACTGCTTTGGAGCAGTGTACGCTGCTGAAATAGGAGCCACCCAAACGGGGATGGAAGTGCGTTTAATCATGCTTCCAGGAACGGGGCCTAAAAAAACAGTATCGTTAATTTTATTGCTGTAGGGAGCCACCACAATAAGGTCTAAGCCAATGCTTTTATGAAGGGTCCGCACGGTTTCCACCAAACCAGTACCGCGTTGTTGAACGAGTTTTACAGGAACATCCCCTTTGTTCATTGTTGCAATAAGACCTTTAATGCGATCATCTGATTTTTGATGCATTAGGCTTTTAATATTTCCAATATGGGTGGGGTTAACGTTTTGAGGCTCCGCATCGGCCACATAAATTGTACTGCCAAAATCTTGTGCCATTTGAATGGCATAGGCTAAGGTGGGCGCTGCGTTAGCAGCAGTTCCAACAGGGACAAGTATATTTTTCATACTGCTTTTATTCCGCAAATTTAGTGCAATTCTAAAGGAATAAAATTTATTTTGCGGAAAATTAAAACCATGATTCGAAAAGCATTTCCCAAGGATTTGGATGTGGTAAAAGGAATTACCGAAGCCTGTGCAGCACACATGATTGCTCAGGGCATTTACCAGTGGAATGAGCACTATCCTTCGCGAGCCGTGTTTCAACAAGACATTGCCAATGGGCAGTTGTATCTGTACCTGCACGAATCTCAACCGGTGGGCTGTGTGATGTTTTCCAAAGAAAAAGATGCCCTGTACAACAGTATCCACTGGCAAACTCCCGACGGCAACAACCTCTACATCCACCGTTTGGCAGTGCATCCTAATTTTCAGGGACAAGGCATTGCGCGCCAGCTGATGGACTATGCCGAAGCCCACGCCCAACAAGAAAAGTGTACTGCCGTACGCCTAGACACCTTTAGTAAAAACCCCCGTAATCAAAGGTTCTATAAGGCCCGTGGCTACCAACAGCTGGGGGATGTCTTCTTCCCCAAACAAAGCGAATACCCATTTCATTGCTTTGAAAAAATTTTGACCTACTAACTTTTGTACTTTTGCACTATGCAAGAAGGAACACTAACCGTGAACATCAAGGCTAAGGTTGCCCAACTCACCTTGGGACACCCGAGGGCCAATGCCCTTACCCCTGCGCTCATACAGGAAGTTATTACCACTTTAGACCGTTTGAGCACATCCCCTGATATTGCAGTAGTGGTCCTCCAAACCGAAGGCGAACGCGCCTTTTGTGGAGGCGCAGCATTACACGATTTGGCAACTGCAACAAGCTTGGAAGAAGCTACTGAATTTTTTATGGGCTTCGCCCGATTGATTAACTCCCTGCGTAGGTTCCCAAAATTTGTGATAGCACGAGTACAAGGAAAATGCGTGGGTGGAGCCGTGGGTTTGGTGGCAGCCTGTGACTATGCGTTTGCCACAACGCAGGCCGCCGTAAAGCTTTCGGAATTGTCCATAGGCATAGGCCCCTTTGTTATATCGCCTGCCGTACAACGACGCATTGGAAAATCGGCTTTTGCCCATTTGTCCGTGGCCAGTACCCAATGGCACAGTGCCGCCTGGGCTGCACAGCACGGCCTTTTTGCATCGCTGGAAGAGAACATTAGTGCATTAGATGTCGCTGTTAATGCCCTTGCAACGCAATTGGCCAACACGCCTTTGGAAGCCATGGCCACCTTAAAAGCCTTGCATTGGGAAGGCACCGAAAACTGGGATAACACATTGGCGGACAATGCTAAAATAACCGCAAAACTGGCCTTACAGCCTTTTACACAACAGACACTTAAAAAACTGATGGACAAATGAATGCACGTATTCGATTAACCAAAGAGTTTACTTTTGAAACAGGCCATGCCCTTTACGGATATGACGGCCTGTGTAAAAACGTTCACGGCCACAGTTATAAATTGGCGGTAACTGTAATTGGCACCCCCCTAAACGATCCTTCACATGTAAAACACGGAATGGTAATAGACTTTAGTGTTTTAAAAGGCATTGTTAAGTCAGAAGTTGTCACCCCTTTTGACCATGCCACGGTATTGAACGCTAGCACCCCACACGCTGCGTTGGCAGATCAAATGGAAGCCCAAGGCCATAAAATCCAACGGGTGGACTACCAACCAACCTGTGAAAACATGATTGTAGATTTTGCGGCACGTATTCAAAAGCAACTGCCGGACACTGTGCAGTTGTATGCCTTAAAACTCCGGGAAACGGGGACGGCCTATGCCGAATGGTTTGCGCACGATCAGTAGGGATTAAAACCCAAGATCTTCCAAATTTTCTTTCTTCTTGCTTTTTTGTAAACGCTCCGCTGCTAGGGCCTCACAATCTAAGGGAATGCTCACCGGCGTTTCTGGGGCCAAAAATTCGCCATTGGAAATGCCTAACTCGGGATTGTCATACACCGATTTCATATACACCCCCCAAATGGGTAGGGCCATAGTAGCCCCTTGTCCAAAGCCAATTTCCTTAAAGTGGATGGAGCGGTCTTCACCGCCTACCCATACACCGGTAACCAGATTGGGCACCATGCCCATAAACCAGCCATCACTTTGATTTTGGGTAGTTCCTGTTTTTCCTGCGATAGGATTTTCAAAAATATAAGGGTAGCCCGTAACCACCTTTTCGTAGATGTAATTTGTTTTTTCTAAACCGGCGTGGCGTAAACGTGCTCCTGACCCTGCTTCGGTCACCCCTTGCATAAGATTTAAGGTAACATAGGCCACCTCCTCACTCAATACGTCTTCGGTTTTGGGTACCAATTCAAAAAGTACTGTTCCGTTTTTGTCTTCAATGCGTGTGACCACTGCAGGCTCCACAAAAATCCCTTGATTGGCAAAGGTGCTGTAGGCGCCCACCAATTCAAAAAGACTGATGTCTGGAGTCCCCAACGCAATGGAAGGTACTGCCGGCACCCGCGACTTAATACCCATTTTTCGCATAAGGTTAATTACGGGACGCGGCCCTACTTTATCCATCAGGCGCGCACTAATGGTGTTTACAGAATTGGCCAAGGCATTTTTTAAGGTGCGTACCCGCCCGTACTTATCCCCAGAATTTTTAGGACACCACGCCTCGTCATTCCCGTGGCGGAAGGGTTCCACACAGTACAGGGCGTCTGGGAGCGAGTCGCAGGGTGACAGCTTTAGTTGATCTATAGCCGAAGCGTAGAGAAAGGGCTTAAACGTAGATCCAATTTGACGGCGCCCCTGTTTTACTTGATCGTATTGAAAGTGCTTAAAGTTGTAGCCCCCAACCCAGGCCTTAACATGGCCGGTTTGTGGCTCTAAGGACATCATAGAAGCCCGTAAAAAAAACTTGTAGTAGCGAATGGAATCCAAAGGACTCATGATGGTATCAATTTCCCCATCCCAGCTGAATAGCTGCATGGGGGTGGGTTCCTTAAAGTTGGCTAAAATGGCATCTTCATCCCAGCCTGCCGCGGCTTTTTGTCGCCAACGTTCCGAGCGCTTTGCCGTAAGTGTCAATAGGGTATCTACCTGTCCTTCGCGCAACTCTAAAAAGGGTGCGGTAGGATTTAGTTTTTTGGTGTTTTGCAACATAAACTCCTTTTGGAGGTTTTTCATGTGCTGCTTTACGGCATTTTCTGCCAGTTCTTGAAGCCGGGCATCTATGGTGGTATAAATCCGTAGGCCGTCCCCATAAAGGTCGTAGCGGGTTCCGTCGGGTTTGGGGTTGTCCTTAATCCACTGTTGGAGAAATTCTTGTAAATAGGCGCGGAAATAGGTTGCCAAGCCTTCCCGGTGCGATTCGGGGGTGTAGTCTATGGTGATGGGTAACGCCGAAAGGGAATCGCGTTCCTCGGCGGTAAGGAGTTCATTGCGCACCATTTGTTGGAACACCACATTACGGCGCTGTAATACACGTTCGGGGCGACGGATGGGGTTGTACAAAGAGGAGTTTTTAAGCATGCCCACCAACATGGCCGACTGCTCTATGGTGAGTTCTTGTGGGGTGGTGTTAAAAAATATTTTTGCTGCCGATCTTACGCCGTCGGCATTGTACCCAAAATCGTAAATGTTGAGGTACATGGCGATAATTTCGTTTTTGGTGTACCGCTTTTCCAATTGTACGGACAGCACCCATTCCTTTACTTTTTGCTGTATGGCCTCTTGTATGTTTCGGGAGCGAACCCCAACAAACAACTGGCGGGCCAACTGCTGGGTGATGGTACTGGCCCCTCCTTTTTTTCCTAAATACACCAGCGCACGAAGGGTTCCCCGCCAATCGATGCCTGAGTGTTCGTAAAAGCGTTCGTCTTCGGTAGCAATAAGGGCGTCCACCAGGTTTTGCGGCAGCTCGTCGTAGGTAATGGGGGTGCGGTTATCGTTGTAATAGTATTTGCCCAATACTACCCCATCACTGGAAATTACCTGAGTGGCAAGATTGGTTTTGGGGTTTTCCAATTGTTTTAAATCGGGCATGGGGCCCAACAACCCTGCTGCGGCAGCCCAAAACAGGCCTAACGCTAAGAGTACTCCAAGGCCAAACAGTCCCCAAAACAGTCGTAAGGAGCCTTTGTAATTTCGTTTTGTACGTTTCTTTTTTTGCTTTGCCATTGTTTAGGGCCTTTTTTCTGCAGCAATGCCTACTGCTAAGATTCCTGTTAACTCTTCTATGCCTTGGGCTTGTCCAATTTCTCGCAAGGCATGGCGCAGGCGTACTGTGTAGCGCACGCTGTCGTGCAAGCGCTGCCGTTGTTTCCAATAGAGTTTACTTTCCTTCACTTCTGTAAATCCTGTGCCCAGCCATTTGCCTTCGGGGCTACTCATTTGGTATTCTAAGGTATCGGTGCTTTGCAAGACCGCATCGGCCTCCCATTCGGCGATGATAAAGATATTGGAAAAAGGATAATTGTTGTCATTTCGCAGGTGGATAAACACATCGTAATTGCCTTCTAGGTTGGTGAGGGTAAACTTCGCTGGGGAATTGCTTGGCCAAGCTGCGTTAAAGCTCGTATAGGAGCGATAGTCTGCTGTGGAAGAAGAACAACCACTACTGAGGACAATAAAAAAGGCTGCAAATAGCAGCGCCCTAAGCGTTTTTGCGTTTCGCATTTCGAGTGTTTTTGTGTTTGCGGTGCTGGGGCTTGCGTTTTTTGGGGCGGTCAAAGCGGTTGAGGCTGTCTTGTCCTACGACATTTTCAAAGTGCGGCAGGCGGGTGTTTTCTTCTGCCGTAAGGCTATACGCTTCTAAACCACTTACGGGTTCCTGTGCCTTGTTTTTGGCAATTATGGCATTGGCACTTTCCACGGTGAGGGTGTACCACTGCATCCAATCGCCTTTGTAGGTGTACCAGAGCAGGCCCTTAAAAATGTCCATTTTTTGACATACGGCAATGCCCTTTTCGGTATGCAATTTGGTGTCCATACGGGGGAAGGCTTTTAGGGCGTCACGGTAGGCGTCCAATTCGAAGTTGAGGCAGCATTTGAGTTTTCCGCACTGGCCGGCCAGTTTGGTGGGGTTTAGGGACAATTGTTGGTAGCGTGCCGCAGCGGTGGATACCGTTCGGAAGTCTGTGAGCCAGGTAGAACAGCACAACTCTCTGCCGCAGGAACCTACTGCTCCAAGGCGTGACGCTTCTTCCCGAAGGCCAATTTGACGCATTTCAATGCGAATTTTAAAGGCCTGCGCCATGTCCTTAATCAGCTGGCGAAAGTCCACACGGTGATCGGCGGTATAGTAAAACGTGGCTTTTTTTCCGTCGCCCTGAAACTCTACATCGGAGAGCTTCATATTGAGCTTAAGGGCAAGGGCCATTTCTCGGGAGCGTTTTTGAACTTGTTGTTCACGATCGCGGGCGGCTTGCCAGGTGGTGATGTCCTTATCGGTAGCTTTTCGCAGTAGTTGGAGGATGTGTTCGGAATCTGGGGTGAGCTTTTTTTTGCGCAATTGAAAACGTACCAATTCGCCGACCAAACTCACACGGCCTACATCGTAACCGGTGTTGTTGGGGGTTTCGGTGACCACGGCTTCCCCTACCTGAGGGGTCCAAGCTTCGGGATAATGAAAAAAGGCTTTACGGCTGTTTTTAAAGCGAACCTCAGCAATGCGAAACGGTTGCTGCCCTTGTGGGAGTTGCATGTTCTCCAACCAATTGTAAACGGTGAGTTTATTGCAGCCGTCGCTCCCACAGGTGCCGTTATTCTTACACCCGCGCGGCGCGCTCGATCCATTGCTTCCACAACTTGCACAGCTCATAAACTTGGTTTAGACGAGTAAAGATACCATTTATTCAACGGCCTCAAATGGGAGACCGTCTTAATTATTGCTTAAATTTTAACACTTTCGAACGGCCCTTTTTAAAGATTTTATTGCTATTGTGTTTTCCCTTGCGCAGGCATTTTTGTTCTGCTTCGGGCAGGTTAATGATTTCCTGACAGGCTTGGGAACAGCAGGTTTGGGTTTTGGCCTGGCAGTTTTCGCATTGGATAAACAACAAATGACAGGCCTCGTTGGCGCAGTTGACATGGGTGTCACAAGGGGCCCCACATTGGTGGCATTGGGCAATGATGTCCTCGGAGATCCGTTCGCCCCGGCGTTCGTCGAACACAAAGTTTTTGCCTTTAAACTTATTGTCTAAGCCTTGGTGGCGCACCTGACGGGTATATTCAATGATTCCCCCTTCGAGTTGGTATACCTTTTCAAAGCCCTTATGTTTAAAATAGGCACTGGCCTTTTCACAACGGATCCCTCCGGTGCAGTACATCAAAAGGTTTTTGTCGTTTTTGTGGTCGGAGAGGTCTGCTTCTATAAGGGGTAGAGATTCTCGAAAGGTATCCACATCGGGAGTGACGGCTCCTTCAAAATGACCAATTTCACTTTCATAGTGGTTACGCATGTCCACACAAATGGTGTTGGGATCCTCCAACAGGCGGTTAAAATCTGCAGCGTTAAGGTGTACGCCCTTGTTGGTAACATCAAAGCTGTTGTCGTTTAAGCCGTCGGCAACAATTTTTTCACGCACTTTAATGGTGAGTTTTAAAAAGGATTTTAAATCCTGCTCCACAGCAATGTTCAGGCGAACTCCTTGTAAAAAAGTGATGCTCTCTAAAAAGGCTTTAAAGGCGTCAAATTGTGGTGCGGGTACGGATAGTTGGGCGTTGATGCCTTCGTGGGCCACATAGATACGGCCCAAAACATCTAGGGCGTTCCAGTGGAGAAACAAATAATCTCGGAACAGTTGGGGATTGCCAATGTGCGCGTATTGGTAGAAAGAGAGCGTTAGCCGTTCGGTGCCGGCTTGTTCCAATAGTTCTGCTCGTTCTTGCGCACTTAAGGTGTTGTACAGTTGCATGCTATAAAACGGTTTAAGTGAAGTACAAAGGTAGGGTTTTTTATGGTTGTGGTACGGGTAGTCCCCTATTGCATGTTGTACTCCTGTAGCACGCAGGGCAAAGCCTTTCCCCTAAAAAAAATTTATTCTCCCAAATGAGGGGCTTTGCCTCCTACTAACAACAACTGGGTTTGCCGCCCGTGAATGTAGCGGAAGCCGTTGGGGCCCCAAAAGCCAGGTTCTTCCAACATTACGCGGATGTCCTTATTCCATTCGGGAAGAAATACTTTGGTGTTTAGCTCAATAGCATAGGCGGTGTTTTCGTGTAATGGGTAGTCGCCCCCAACCGCTACGCCTTGCTGCGCATCCCACATTCCAAAGGTAGTTCCTGCAGAATGGCCGTAGGTTCCCAAGGGATGGGTATAAATTTGTGGGCGTAGTCCTTCTGCTTGCCCCTGTGTTAAACTCATTTTTAAGGTAGCATTCCCCGAGCGTCCGGTTTTAAAATGCCCCATAAAAATATCCTGCACACGATTACCTTGTCGCAAGGCTTCCTGTAAGTATTCGGGAGCAGTTTCTTCCCCAGGTCGTAACACATAAGCCAGTTCTTGGCAGTCGGTGTTTAAACTGAGGTAGGTAATGCCAAAATCACAGTGCAGTAAATCCCCTAGTTGAATCACATCAAATTTTGATTTGCCGTCAAAGGCATACAAATCACTGGTTTCGTTACGCTGAACATCTACCGTAGGATGAAACCAGGTGGTTAGCCCCAGGGCACTTACTTTTTCGCGCAGCCACCACACCACATCTTCGGTGGTGGTTATCCCCGGGGTGATTACTTGGGTAGAAAAGGCTTCTGCAATAATGTTATGGGTAATTTCGGTCAACTGCTGAAAGAGGATCATCTCTTTTTCGGTGCGCGTTTCTATCCAAGCTACGGCCAAGGCCTCGGCTGAGGTCAACCGCTTTTGATACTTTTTGGGTAAGGCTTTGTACATCCCTTGATAGTCGGTGGTGGCTAACCCATCGGCAATACCGAAATAGTCAGAAGTGTTAATCCCAATTCTTTTAGGGTTTTTAGCAACAATATAATCGGCCAAGGCCTGCCATTGGTCGGGTTGTTCTTCTTTGTTCCACACCGAAGGGAAATGCTTGCCAAAGGCATAGCGGGTGAGGGCAACACGTGCTACCTTTTGGGTGTTGGGGTCTTTGGAAAACACTAATATGGTTCGACGTCGGGCGTTGAGCCAGGTGGGGGGCAACAGGGTTTTTAGCACTGGATCTTCGTTGTATTCGCGGGTAATAAGTACCCACATGTCCAAATCGGTTTGCGCCATCAGTTCGGGCAGCAGTTCGTTTAGGCGCTCTTCTTGTATGGCCTCTATGGCCGAGGCACGTTCACGAAGAGGGAGTATGTTTTGTGAGCTTGCTAAGCTGCTACAAAACAGCAGTAAAATCCAAAAATATTTCATCGGTTTTCATTTATTTAAAGCCTTAAAATACAAATTTAATTGGCATTGCTGGGCACGCGCAAACATCGGTTTTTAGAACTTAGAATTTGTTAATAATACATCGAAGACACGCCGCAATTTCCCTAAAGATTTTGGTACTTTAGCTTGAAAAGAAAACCATTATGGCTGATCAGAAAGATGCAAAACTAAAAGCCCTTCAGCTCACTTTAGACAAGCTGGACAAAACCTATGGGAAAGGGGCAGTAATGAAATTAGGAGACCAAGCGATAGAAGAAGTGGAAGCCATTTCTTCAGGTTCGTTAGGCTTAGATATAGCCCTGGGTGTGGGAGGCTATCCCAAAGGAAGGGTGATTGAAATTTACGGGCCCGAATCGTCGGGGAAAACCACCCTTACCCTGCACGCCATTGCTGAATGTCAAAAAGCAGGAGGTATTGCCGCTTTTATTGATGCCGAGCATGCCTTTGATCGGTTTTATGCCCAAAAGCTGGGGGTAGATCTTGGAGAGCTTATTATTTCTCAGCCTGACCACGGAGAACAAGCCCTAGAGATTGCAGATAACCTCATTCGTTCAGGCGCTGTGGACATCGTGGTGGTAGACTCCGTAGCAGCCCTTACTCCAAAAAGTGAAATTGAAGGCGAGATGGGAGATTCTAAAATGGGACTCCATGCCCGTTTGATGTCACAAGCCCTTCGAAAACTCACCGGGTCTATTAGCAAAACCAATTGTACGGTTTTCTTTATCAACCAGCTGCGCGAAAAAATTGGCGTGATGTTTGGAAACCCCGAAACCACTACGGGTGGAAACGCATTAAAGTTTTATGCTTCGGTGCGTTTAGACATCCGCAGGTCCACACAAATTAAAAGTACCGATGCCGAAGTTATGGGGAACCGTACCCGTGTAAAAGTGGTGAAAAACAAAGTGGCTCCACCCTTTAAAACCACTGAGTTTGATATTATGTACGGAGAAGGTATTTCTAAAATTGGGGAAATCATTGATTTAGGTGTTAACTACGAAATCATCAAAAAGAGTGGCTCGTGGTTTAGCTATGGTGACACCAAATTAGGCCAGGGCCGCGATGCAGTGAAAACCCTATTGGTGGACAACCCCGAATTGATGGAAGAACTGGAAACTAAAATTGTAGAAACCGTTAAGGCAGTGGAATAGTGAGCCTAAAATCGCTCCCCATATACCAAGTGGATGCTTTTGCAACAAAGCTGTTCCAAGGAAACCCCGCTGCGGTATGCCCCTTGGAAGCATGGTTGTCCGATGCCCTCATGCAATCCATAGCGCAGGAAAATAACTTGTCGGAAACTGCATTTTTTGTGCCGCAGGGCGAAGGGTTTGAGATTCGCTGGTTTACTCCCAACGATGAAGTGGCCCTTTGTGGTCATGCCACCTTAGCCAGTGCTCATGTGTTGTTTGAAGAATTGGATTATAACAAGCCCACTATAGCTTTGCACTCCCCCCATAGCGGCCCTCTAAAGGTGTTTAAAAAAGATGGGCTGTTGTTTTTGGATTTCCCTACCGATACCATTACGCCACATCCCATGGCTCCGGCATTTGAGGCTGCACTGGGGGTTCGGCCAACAGCGCTCTTTAAGGGGAAAACCGATTATATCGCCCTCTTAGAAAACGAAGCTGCAGTACGTGGATGTACCCCCAACATGGTAAAAGTAGACGCCATTGGTGGGAGGGGCTTAATTGTTACTGCTGCTGGTGATACGGTAGACATTGTTTCACGCTTTTTTGCCCCTCAATGTGCGGTCCCCGAAGATCCTGTTACAGGCTCTGCCCATACTTCCTTGTTGCCCCTATGGGCCCCGCGATTGGGAAAAACAAAACTTGTTGCGCGGCAACTCTCCCAACGGGGTGGACAATTGCACTGTGAACTAAAAGAGGACCGCTGCTGGATTGGCGGTACGGCAGTAACCTACCTGAAAGGAACCCTTCAGCTCCATTAACCCTTGCTGCACTATCCTCTTTGTGGGTGAAGCTTTTTCCACAACCTAATAGCTTCTTTTGCTTTTTCTTCAGGATCTTCTTGGAGGGCTTTGGCAATAAATGCATGGGCCTGCTCTTGCAACTTAGGAATGGCTTCCTTTGGCATTCCCGCAGTAGGAATGGGATCAAAAATCTTTACCCGAAGTTGCCCCGGATACCCATAGGTCGTGTACCAGGGTTGTTTCCGTTTGCAGTCGTAAAACACCATAGGTAAGATGGGTAATTGATGTTCCACCGCGAGTTTAAAGGCCCCTTTTTTAAAAGGATTTAATAGGATGGTTTCGTCCAAATAGTCTTGCTCTGGGAAAATACAAATACTGTAGCCTTTTTTGAGGATTGTATTGGCGCGTCCATACACAGCATAGCGGCTTTTTACGCTTCCTCGGTCCACCATTATGGCCGAGCGTTTGTAGATATATCCAAAAACGGGAATTTGTGCCAATTCTTTTTTCCCTACAAACACAAATGGGTTTTTCCACGCTCTAAGGATGAGAAAAATATCAATATAACTACTGTGGTTGGCAATAAGCACATGCGATTGCCGATGGTTGGCAGAAGAGCAATTGTCGATTTTTGGGAAAAAGCCCATGCCAAAAAGCACAAAGGGTGCCCAAATGTTTCGGGCAATCCAAAACAAAATTCCATAGGTGTTGGGCAGCAGCACCAGCAACGCCAACAAGGGAAACAACACCAAAACAGGGACCGCCGCAAGGGTGTAAAACCAAACCCGCCACAATTTAAGTAGTGCTTTTTGTCCCCAATTTAACATAGCGTCAAAAATAGACAATAAAAGATTCCACAACGGACTATTTGTCCCCCCAAATAAAAAAAATATCTTTGTGAGACGTAAAAAAAATCGCTTGTGGCACGCATTTTAACAGGAGTACAATCTACAGGAACGCCCCATTTAGGAAACCTTTTGGGAGCCATACTTCCCGCTATTGCTTTGGCCGAAAACAAGGACAATGAATCCTTTTTGTTTATTGCCGATTTACACTCCCTTACCCAAATTAAGGTTGGGGAAACGCTACGCGACAACACCCGAGCTACTGCAGCCGCCTGGTTGGCTTGCGGGCTAGATACTAAAAAAACCATTTTCTACCGCCAAAGTGATGTGGCACAAACCACAGAATTGGCGTGGTACCTCAGTTGCTTTTTCCCCTATCAACGCCTTACACTGGCCCACTCTTTTAAAGATAAAGCCGACCACCTCGCAGATATAAACACCGGTTTGTTTACCTATCCCATGCTTATGGCAGCAGATATCCTGTTGTATGACGCTGCCTATGTTCCTGTGGGTAAAGATCAATTGCAGCACTTGGAAATGACTCGTGATGTCGCCCAACGATTCAATCACCAATTGGGTGAAACCTTTGTGATTCCGAAGGCGCGCATTACAGAAAACACCCAATACATCCCTGGAATTGACGGGCAAAAAATGAGTAAGTCGAAAAACAACCTCATCAATGTGTTTGCCCCTGAAAAGCAATTGCGCAAACAAGTGATGCGTATACAAACGGATAGCACGCCGCTTGAAGCCCCCAAAGATCCTGACAGCTGTACTGTATTTGCATTATATCAATTGATTGCTTCACCAGAAGCTGCCTCTGCCTTACGCCAGCAATACACTGAAGGTGGGATGGGCTATGGCCACGCTAAGCAGCAATTGTTTGAAGCCCTTTGTGAACGTTTTCGTTCGGAGCGAGAACGCTTTGACTACTATATGTCGCATCCGGAAGAAATCGAAATTGCTCTTGCAAAGGGAGCCTCCCGAGCACGCGAAGTGGCCAATGAAGTATTACTTCGGGCCCGAAAAAAACTCGGCTACTAACAGCGTTCAAACACTTTGCCTGGAAGGCTGCGCACCGCACCTTCCATTTCCAATACCATCAATTTACTTGCAATTATATGCACCGGAAGGCCGGTATGAACAGCAATTTCATCTAAATCAAGGTTTGGACACTTAAATATGCTAAACTCTATTTTTGAGGTAGAAAGACGCTGAGAATTTTATTACATTTGATTATATGACTTTAGGGAAGTACATCCACGAACTTTTATTTCGGTACGAGTGCGTTACC
>WTIO01000046.1 GCA_011526365.1 Flavobacteriales bacterium | reverse complement strand
GCTTGTCACCAACGCATGCTTGATTCCCGGCGCGGCATCCAGATGAGGTTTGCAGGTCATCAAGGTGTTGTACGTGCCCGTCAAATTGATGCGAATGATCTCCTCCCAACGGTCCTGGTCTCCAAACTTGTTGGGTCCCCCCACACCTGCGTTGGCAAACACTCCAACCAATGGATGGCGATCCAGTGCCGCCTCGCTGCTGTTCAACCAATTCACCAATTCCTGGGCATTGGAAACGTCAAGCGAAACCGCAACATGCCTTTCACTTCCAGGTAATGAATGTTTGACCTCTTTCAAAGGCCCCAATCGCCGTCCCACCAAAATCAATCTTGCGCCCTCATGCAATGCCAATTGTCTTGATGTGGCCGCACCAATGCCAGTCCCCGCGCCAGTGATGAGAATCGTATTCATGACCGTAAAGAAACAAAAAGGCCCGGCTTGCGCCGGGCCTTTCTTTCAAGTCTAGACTTCGATTATTCGCAGATCTGACCGAATGCAGTCAAGAACTCGAGCAAGTCAGCCGTAGAGACTGAACCGTCGCCGTTCAAGTCAGCAGGACATGGGTTTGCAAATTCGAATGTGCAAGAACCGTCGTCCACAATTGCAGTTGGATCGTACAAGGCAGAACCCTCATAAGTACAACCGCTGCATCCGTCGAAGACACACAAGGTGACGTCAGAGATGTTCGTGTTCTCGTTGTAGTTGCAAGCGCAAGCGATGTCGCATCCCACAACACATTGGTCACCAGAACCAACGTTGAAGGTCACAGACTCACCAGCACCGCCCTGAACGAATCCACCGAATGCACCTGAAATGCTCCAGGTGATTTCTGATGGCCAGCTGCCTTCAGTCACTTCAATGATGTAGCAACCATCAGCCAAGCAGTACGTGTCAATGGCAGAGCTACCAGCATCGATGGTTCCGGTACCGATTTCAGTTCCGCTCACATCTGTAAGGATGTAAACAGCGCCGTTCCAACCGTCACCGAAGCTGTCGTTCATGTTGACGCTCACGCAGTTGTCGTAGCAGCAAGAGCCGTTGTCGAGGATCGCAGTGGCGTCGTAGTTGCACGCAGTGTCGTCAGTACAACCAGCGCAAGACTCGTACTCACAAGAGCCGTCCTCGTCCGTAGCTGTTGCGTCGTAGTTGCAAGCTCCTGCGTCCGTACAACCGCATACCGCGCCACCAAGTGAAACTGTGATGCCGTCGGTAGGACCGCCTGCTGCGAGGATGCTGCCATCTTCGAAGAGCAACTGCCATGACACTTCGCTTGGCCAGTCACCACCTTCAACAGTGATGATGTAGCAACCTGGTTGCAAGCAAATGAGGTCATAACCACTTTCTGGTCCAGTGAAGTTATCGTTGTCCACAGAGACGAGAGCGTCGTCCAAGTTGCCGGAAGCAACGGGGTCACCGTTCAAGTCTGTGATCACGTAGTTCGCACCGTTCCATCCGTCACCGAATGAATCAAACATGGCGAACTGGAGTGGCGTACCTGTGCTGTCTGGGCACACGCAGCTGAAGATGTCGCAAGAACCATCCTCGACGTTGGCGTCAGGGTTGTAGTTGCAAGCACCGGGATCAGTACATCCTTCAACCACAGGCGCGCAAGTGAACTCGAGGTCAAAGGCACCGTTGTCGTCAGTGAGAACGTCACCATCGTCTTGAGCACCGACGTACACGTAGTACAACAGGCCTGGCTCAGAGATGAACTGGATGTCCACGTCGTCCGCATCAAAGAGTGTGCAGATGAAGTTTCCGTCAGACGCGCTCGCACTTGCCACACATGTGAAGTCACCAGCAATGAAGATGGGCTCAGTGCTATACGGCGCCACAGTGATGGTGGCGGTGCCTGCGTTGCCTGTTTCGAGCGTGGCAGACCCCATGACATCACCGAGACCGTCAGTGAACGTCGCAGCTGCTCCGTTCCAACCGTCACCGTAGCTGTCGTTCATGTTCAGCGTGTAATCACCGGCAGGCAAGCAAAGGCTTCCAGAAGCTGGAGCAGCACCTCCGGCCACTTCGACACCAGCGGCGTCGGTGAGGGACCAAGTGATTTCGCTGTCCCAAGCACCACCTCCGACTGAGTAGTTGGTGGTCACGAGGCTGTCACCACAAGCGTCTGCGGGAGGCGTGTCAATGCCGCCACCACCGCAGAGGGTGTCAGCGCTGTAGAGGTTGATCTTGGAATCAATGGCCGATCCACAAGTGCTCAACGTGTGGAGTGAGCCGTCACCCACGAAGGTGTACCATACGCCTGCGCCTGGCGCAGTTTCGCAACCGGCAACGCCGATTGGTGCACCCACTGATGTGGAACCACCTGTAGAACCCGTGGTCACAGTGTTGCACTCCAAAGTGATGGCATCAGCGCAAGAATCGTTTGCAGCAACCACACCCGTGAAGTCACAAGAACCGTCGTCTTGGTTTGCTTCCGCGTTGTAGTTGGTCGCAGTCGCATCCGTGCAACCGAGGATGATACCCGTGGTCGTGAATTCGAAGTCACCACAAGTGGCAGGGTCCTCTGTCCACACCAAGAAGTAGTAGTCCGTGTTTGGCTCAAGTTCCGGCAAGAAGCCTTCAACAGAACCAGCACAAGTGCCAGTCACGTAGCAACCCACGAAAGGTCCGAGGTCGTCACAAGTGTTTCCGAGCAACATCGCGAAACCAACTCCGTCGTTCGAAACGTTGGTGGTGTTGAACAAGAACGTGTCGTAGTTGGCACTGTTGAAGGTGAAGTACACACCGTAAGCCGTTTGTGGTGAAGACCAAGGAACGAAAATCTCTTCCGCGTTGGCTCCGCACAAGTTGCCAGTGAAGGTCTCACCAGTGACTTGAGAG
>WTIO01000039.1 GCA_011526365.1 Flavobacteriales bacterium | reverse complement strand
TAAATAACCTATGCGCGTCTGCGACGCTGACATTGTGCCGTACTGTTTGAGAATTTCTGGCAGAAATCTATCGGCTTGTATTATTTCTTCTAATTTGTCTTGCGGTATGGAGGCATGCGTCCCCGCACAGGCTCCTGCATTCCTAATTTAAGGATCAGATTGCTGTATTAGCCGATGCTACTGATCTGAGGTGCGTTTTAGCGCTATCTCCCAAAACGGTGCCGCGTTCATCATATATGGGCCGATTGAACCCACTTGCAATATTTTAAACTTAGATCGTATCGCCATCCGGCAGATGGCTTATCTGCCCAGTTAACTCTGCCTGGGCAGGTAAAGTGAAAGGCCACAATACCCCGCACACTATTAACGCAGCGATCTTAAGTTTAACGTGCACATTTAAGGGATGACCAAAAGCAGAGCTTTTTTAGCTATGTCCAAGTAGGAAATGTATAATTGCCAAGTCTCTTACAAGGGTTCCATCCATATTGAGCAAAAGTCAAAAAAACCAACATTAGAGCGCCTCGGATTAATACTTATCCGTTCGCATTTTTTTTAAATTTTTCCATAATTCACCTTTTACTGTGATCGAAGAGAAATTTATGGGAACGTCTAAAACCCTAAGATCTCTTGGACTGATGGACATTCGCAGAATGCGCCACTAGGCGATCAGGATCTGATGCCTAATTCCCTCTAAAATAAAGTCCATACATGAGACATGTGATTGATTTTTTTTTTCAAAAAGGCTTGTTGGAAAATATTTGCTTGCGAATGCTGACTCAAACTGGATATCCTTTTGATACATTGTAGGGAGTTTTTACATGACTAAATTATCCTCACCGCGTACTTTTTTGGCTAAAGGCGCACGCGTACAAGTTCTTAGTCCGCTTGCACTGTTATTGTTGGCAGCTTGCGGTGGCGGTGGTGGCAGTGGTCCGGTGAGTACGGGTTTCACACGTGAGGGTTCGGTTGTTAAGGGTCCCTTAAAGAATGCGCTCGCGTTTCTTGATTATGATGGTGATGGTTCAAAAGATGATAACGAACCTTTTGTAAGAACAGATGCGGATGGTGGTTACAGTATTGAAGGGACCGCTGGTAATGAGAATGCTACGCTCGTAGCCATTGCTGATGAGCTAACTACGGACAAATATTCTGGTCCTGTTAGCGGGATTACATTGAAGGCACCAGCAACAGCTAAAGTGGTCTCTATTGCATCTACGATCTATCAAGAAGCAGTAGAAGAAGCGGAAGTTGCGGGCACTGAAGCTCCTACAGTAAACGATGTTGCAAAGTTGCTTGGCATTGATACAGATGCGCTTGGTGAAGGCGTAGATTTGCTGGACTTTAACCCTGATGCAGATGCTACGAGTGCTGTATCAAAGTCTTTTGAATCGGCGAGCCAACAGGTTGCCTCAGTTCTAAATACGATGGCGAAGGTCGCGGATGCGACTGGTGGAGATGCGGTTGATGGCGAGGCTGCTTTTGCGCTCGCGCTGAAGTCTGTGTCTAAAGCAATTACGAATGAGATTACGGCTTCAAAGGCAGCCAACGATGGTGAGATCAACGTAGACACAGCAGCATTCTTGAGCAGTGATTTTGTTGATGATGCAATAGCTGAGGTTCAGTCAGAAGTTAAAGCAGCCATTGTTACTAAAGCTCGTGAAGATGCTGTAGCTAGTGGTGAGGATGCTGATCGGGCTGAAGCGATTGCGAGCGCTAAAGCGGATACATCTTTTACAGTTATTTCCGAATCAAATGTTTTGTCTTCGGTGAAGGCGATGAACGCACAAATTCAAACGGCGGTTGCATCGTTAGACGCATCGGCAAGTTTGACAGATGCTATTAGTACGTTCTCGGTTACGGAAAGCTTGGTTGCTCAGATTGAAACGGCGGCTGTGACAGCGACAACGCAAGCAAATACATTGGTACAGGCAAAGGTTGATGCTGCTGATGCTGCTGGTGAGGATCTAACAGACATCTCCAACGTTGATACCAGCGCAGCTAAGGATGCTGTTTCAGGGGAAGTTACAATTGATGTTGAGGAAGCTGCTAGCAATGCGCCTCCTACCGATATTTCTATTCTGGGCTCTGATGGAGCAACGGAAGTAACAGATGCAGATAATGTTATTATAGTTTCAGAGGGGGCTGCATCACTTGTTGTTGGTACTCTCGCGATTGAAGACGATGGTGGCGCAGATCAGGCATTTACGTATACGCTTCTTGGTGATGACGCTGCGAGTTTTGCCATATCAGAGGCAGGAGTCTTATCGTTTGTAGGTACGGACGATGGTAAAATCCCATCTTATTCAGATCAATCTGAGTATTCAGTTACAATCAAGGTTAAGGATGCGGGTGCTGTCGGTAAGTCTTACTCGGAAGATTTTACTATTCAGATTGAACAAGTTGATACAGCGGCTCTGGAAACAAGTTTCCAAATCGACACGGGATCTTCAGTAGACGCAACTCTTGTTGATTACATTGCTAATGCTGAAGGGACATCGCAACAAGAGAATAGTGACTTAGACCTGACGATTTCGTCGGGCATTGTGCAGTTCTCTGATGTTACGTTGGATGTTCAAAATATTCAAAATGAATTAAATGGGGTGGCTGCGGAAAAATCTTACATAGAAATTCCTTTGGTAAAGACACCTGTTATTACGTCTAGCTCTGAGAGCCATAAAGTAACTGTTACAATTTTTGACAATGAGGATTTGGATGATCAGCGTGACCTTGGTGAAGGAGGAGATCGTCTTTTTGACTTCTCATTCTATGTACGCGTTGCAGGTGGTGGAGATACGACGTTCAGCTTAAACGCAGATTTATCTAAGAATGCTGAGGTCCAGTACTATAGACGAGGGGAGGAAGACCCTCTTTTCGATTCCTTATCTATTCCTCTTTCGA
>WTIO01000078.1 GCA_011526365.1 Flavobacteriales bacterium | reverse complement strand
CATTGAGATTTTAGCTATTTTTAACCCCATAGAAACACCTATGGAATTCACCATTCGAAAAGCAACAAAAACCGACGCACAGGCAATTTGGAATTTGATCCACGAATTAGCGGTATTTGAAAAGGAGCCCAAGGCTGTAGCCATCACTCCAGAAGATTTGGCTGCCCACGGTTTTGGCAGTTCCTCTTTATTTGAGTGTTTTGTTGCTGAGTGTGCAGCTGCGGTCGTAGGTATGGCTTTGTTTTACCCACGCTATTCCACTTGGAAAGGACCCACTTTTCATTTGGAGGACCTTATAGTTCATGAGCCCTATCAGGGCAAGGGTATTGGCTTTGCGTTATACCGAGAGTTTATTGCTTACGCCTACCAGCAAGGTGTTCAACGTATTGAATGGGCGGCCTTAGATTGGAATACCAAAGCCTTAGATTTTTATGAAAAAAGTGGTGCCCAGTGCCACACTGATTGGAACTTACTACAGATGGATGCTGCTGCCATGAAACAATTCCTTAGCACTACCTGATGAGAGTATTTAAGTTTGGCGGGGCTTCCATTAAAAATGCGGAAGCGGTAAAAAATGTGTTGCAACTGCTCCAGCACACTGGCTATGAAGACACCTTTATTGTGGTATCTGCAATGGGAAAAACCACCAATGCATTAGAGCGCATTACCAACGGTAAAAAACTTTTGTTAGAACAACGCACGGCTACAACTTTACAGTATGTTTTTGAAGCCGCATCTTAAAGTTTTAAATGCGACGCGATAAACGTGTTGCAAAATGCAGTTATTTCATCGCGCGTGTGAGCAAAAGCAGTTAGTAATTCCTCTTCTGTTCCTTTGAGCTTGCTCGGGTCCTTAAAATTTTGGTGGATGCGTACCGCAGTATCCGAAAAGAAAACAGGGCAGTGTTCTTGGGCATGATCACAAACGGTAATAACATAATCAAAGGATAGGTGTGCGTATTCCTCTACCTTATTAGAGGTGTGATGGCTAATGTCTATTCCTATTGCAGCCAAAGTTGCAACGGCTTTTGGATGCACCCCATGGGTAATAATTCCGGCGCTGTACACCTGAACATCATCAGCAGTTAAATGATTTAATATTCCGTGTGCCATTTGGCTTCTGCATGAATTTCCGGTGCAAAGGATAAGAATAGTAGTCATTTTCTTGGGTGTTTAAGAGTGGAATTGTGCTTTAAACTTATTGAGGATTACGGTTGCCAAACGCAGATGACTTTCATAGGTCCACCCGCCAATATGTGGGCTAAGGATTACCTTGTCGTTTTTTAGGAGGGCATCAAGGGTTTCAGTTTTATTTTGCTGCACCACTTCGGTAAAGGCTTTAGATTCAAATTCGAGTACATCTAGGCCTGCCCCTAGAATTTTATTTGTGGCAATTCCTTCGAGCAACGCTGCAGTATCAACGGCACTGCCTCGGGCAGTATTAATCAACCAAAACGGATGGTGCATAGCAGCAATAAACTGAGTGTTAATCATGCCTGTAGTTTGAGGGGTTTGTGGGGTATGCAAACTAATTACTTCTGCTTGTTGTTGTAGTACAGCTAGGGGAACTTGTTGTGCGTGTGCATCGCCCACATCGGGTAAGATATCATTACACAATACCTTGACATCAAAGCCTTTAAGTTTTTTGGCCAATTGCTTTCCCATATGACCATAACCAATGATTCCAACAGTTCTTCCCGAAAGCTCCCATCCGCGGTGGGCTTCACGCAGCCATTCGCCTTGTTTTACCGACTGGTCGCCAGCAGGGATTTTTCGCAGTAAGGCCAGCAAAAGCCCTATGCTGTGTTCGCTAACAGCATTTCGGTTTCCCTCGGGACCCGCCAAAAGTGCAATGTTTTTTTTCTCGGCAGTGGCCGTGTCTATATTTTCCAGTCCAGCGCCCAGACGAGCAATAAATTTCAGTTTGGGACATTGTTCGAGTACTGCTGCTGTAATGGGAAAACGACTTCTGATGACTATGCCTTCTGCAATAGCCAAAGCAGAAGTTAAGTCCGCTAAGGGTGTTTTGTAGGCAATTATATTTTCATGGCCAAGCGCTTCAAACCCTTCAATTAACGCAGGGTGATTTTGATCTACGTGCAGTATTTTCATAAGTGCTACTTAAAAGCCAAGGGCTAGTTTTGCAATGTAGAAGAACAAAAAGATGCCAAAAATATCATTACAAGTGGTGATAAAAGGTCCTGTAGCAATCGCAGGGTCAATCCCTCGTTTTTCCAACACTATGGGAACAAAAGTTCCAATGAGTGCAGCCACCACAATTACCCCCATCATGGCCCCTGCAATGGTGAGGCTTAGGAGTAATTCTTGTTGAATAATAAATCCAAATAGGATGAGCAGTACAGCAAGTATAAGTCCATTAAAAAGACTTAGGCCCACTTCCTTCACCAAACGATTTAGGAGGGATCCTTTGACAATGTCGTTGGCCAATCCTTGAACGATAATCGCTGAGGATTGCACACCCACATTTCCTGCCATTGCGGCAATAAGTGGGGTGTAAAAAAACAAGTTCCGCAGTTCGGGGAGGGCCATTATGGTTTCAAAATCCTTTAAAATAAAAACACTCCCTAAACCTCCTAACAGGCCCAAGAACAACCAGGGTAAACGGGCTCTACTCAGGGCAAAAATGGTGTCATCAGCTTCAACATCAGAGGCAATACCTGCTGCCAATTGATAGTCTTTTTCCGCTTCTTCTTTAATTAAATCAACAATATCGTCAATGGTGATACGTCCGAGCAGGCGTTTTTTATCGTCCACTACAGGAATGGCTTCAAGGTCGTATTTAGACATGACTTTTGCCACCTCTTCCCCTGGGGTATCCACGGTAACATAATCTACTTTGGGGATGTAAATATCGTTTACTATGGCTTTGTTGTTTGCTGTAATCAGATCTTTGAGGGACAGGCGTCCTTTGAGGCAGTTTTTCTTATCCACCACATAAATAGAATGCACGCGGGTTACGTCTTGTGCTTGTTTGCGTATGGTATTAATGCATTTTAGGACACTTAGGTCTTCTTGAACTTTCACCAATTCCTTGGCCATGAGCCCACCTGCGGAGTTGTCATCATAAGCGAGTAGTTCGCGAAGGTCTTCCACATAGGTGTCGTCTTCAATTGCAGAAATAACATCTTCCTGAAGGGCGTCGGGGAGCTCAGCAATTAAATCGGCGGCATCATCGGTGTCCAGCTCTTGAATTTCTTCAGCAATTTCTTCGGCAGAAAGATTTTGAAGTAAGGTTTCCCGAAGGTCTTCGTCTATTTCCGCTAAGGCATCAGCGGTTTTGTTGCTGTCGAGAATTTTTATCAGGTGGGTGGACTCCTGCGAAGAAAGAAGTGTAAAAATTTCGGCTAAATCGGCATAGTGAACGTCGTACAGTAATTGCTGGATACGCGCTGTTCTCCCTTCGGCAATTAAGGACTTTAGGCGCGTAATAAAATCGTTATCGATTTGAAATACCGACATTTTCTATTTTTTGAGTCAACGAAATAAATGCTTCAACAGATAGCTTTTCAGGTCGTTGGTCAAAGATACTATCTTCTATTAAATTAGTAGGAAGCCCTAATGTTTTTAAACTGTTACGAATGGTTTTCCGTCTTTGTTGAAAACTGGTTTTAACAATTTTGGCATACAGCTTTGCATCAAAGGGAGGGAGGGGTGTTTTTTTTCTGTGCATCACCAGTACGCCAGAGTCCACTTTAGGTGGGGGTAGAAAGACTCCTGGAGGAACCGTAAAACAGTAGTTCACTTCATAGTAGGTTTGCGTGAGTACGGAGAGGATTCCATAGCGCTTGCTCCCAGGGGCGTGGCAAATCCGTTGGGCTACTTCTTTTTGGAACATACCGCCAAAAAAGGGGATGTGCTCCCGGTACTCTAAGACTTTAAAAACAATTTGGGAGGAAATATTGTAGGGAAAATTTCCAATTACACCAAAGGGTTTCCCTTTGAAATACGCGCTTAGGTCAAAATTTAAGAAGTCGGCAGCCAGTATGGAAAAGTGGGTGTCGGTAAAATGGGCTTTTAAGTAAGTAACGGATTCTTCATCTACTTCAATAGCGTGCAGGCGTTTGGCTTTTGGGAGGAGGTATTGGGTCAGTACACCTGTCCCTGGTCCAATTTCTAATAGATCTGCTACCAGGTTGGGGGTAAACAGGGCTGCAATTTTCTGTGCAATTTCTGGAGCCTTTAAAAAGTGCTGCCCCAAGTGTTTTTTTGGACGAACAGCTTTCATGATTGCCAGGACATTACCTCCAAATGGGTGCGAAAGGCCAATGCTTTTTCACCAAAGCGCTGTGAGGTTTTTTTTCGGAGGCTGCTGCTGTGTGCTGTAAGGTAGGTGTCTAAATGTTGTTTACTGGGCGCCAGGTATTGAATGGCATAACTGCCGGTGAAGTCCCCGGTATCAGTACACACGCGAAGCAATTTTGCTTCTTGGAACAATTGGGTAGCCAACATTTCGGGGATGTGTTCTTTTTCCATCCAGTGGAGCCAGTCTTGCTCTACTTCGGGGTCTAGCTGAAATGTTACATTGTACACTACCATATTAGAGTTCTATGTGCGTAAAGCCAGTGTAAGGGTGCAATGCTTTGGGGATTTCAATGCCTTGGGGTGTTTGAAAGTTTTCTAGTAGGCCTGCCAAAATTCGCGGCAATGCAAGGGCACTCCCGTTTAGTGTGTAGGGAACAATTTTTTCTCCTGATTTTGTTTTGTAACGCAGTTGTAACCGTTCGGCCTGAAAGGTGTTAAACACCGATACCGAACTGATTTCCAACCAACGTTCTTGTGCGGTAGAATACACTTCGAAGTCGTAGGTGAGTGCAGCCGTAAAGCCAAGATCGCCGCCACAAAGGCGCAAAATTCTGTAGGGAAGTTCCAATTTGGAAAGTAATTGTTGTACATGGGCCACCATTTCGTCCAGAGCTTTTATGCCATTTTCTGGTTTTTCGATGCGTACAATTTCTACCTTATCAAATTGGTGTAATCGGTTTAACCCGCGTACATGAGCGCCATAGCTTCCTGCTTCTCGACGAAAGCAGGGCGTGTAGCCAGTGAGTGCTACGGGTAGCTCGTGTTCCTGCATTAAGGTATCACGATATATATTCGTTAAGGGAACTTCAGCGGTGGGGATCAGGTATAAATCGTCACCAGTGATATGGTACATTTGTCCCTCTTTATCGGGGAGTTGGCCCGTACCAAAGCCCGACGCAGCATTTACCACATGGGGGACTTGCATTTCTTGGTAGCCGGCGGCGGTATTTTCATCTAAGAAAAATTGAATCAATGCACGTTGTAAACGCGCGCCTTTTCCTTTGTAAACTGGAAAACCAGCACCCGTAATTTTATTGCCTAATTCAAAGTCAATAAGGTGGTATTTTGCTGCCAATTCCCAGTGAGGTAGGGCATTTTCACCCAGCTTAGGAATGTTGCCATGCTGCGCAACAACTTCATTGTCTTCTTCTGAATTTCCTTTAACTACAGAGGTGTGCGGTACGTTGGGAATACGCGTACGCAGTTCCAGTAGTTCCGCATTGGTTTTTTGTAGGGCCTCCTGCAGGGTTTTGGTTTGGCTTTTTAGTGCTGTTGACTGTTCCTTTAGGGGCGCTGCCTTTTCGGCCTGTCCTGTTTTAAACAAGCTGCCAATTTCTTTTGCAAGAGTGTTGGCCTGTGCTAAAAGGGCATCCAGTTCGGTTTGCTGGGAGCGCCGCTGTTGATCGAGGGCAATAATGTCATCGAGAAGTTGAGGGGCTTCAAAATTGCGTTTGTCAAGTCCCGCTAAAATTTCTTCCTTGTTGTTTCGAATGTAGTTTAGGTCCAGCATTCTAAAAAATGTTTTGTGCAAAGGTAAGGCTTTGAACTCAGTTTTTTAGTGCCTGTTACTGCTGCATTTTGTTGCCCCCTTGTTGGTGCTGTAATTTTTCACATTGGGCTTTATCTTCTTCCAATTGCTGTTGGAGCATTTCTAGGGAGTCAAATTTCTTTTCGTCCCTAATTTTTGCCAACAATTCTACTTGAAGAAGAGCCCCGTAGAGGTCTGCATTAAAGTTAAAAAAGTGCACTTCAATGGTAGTGGCTCCATCAGTTACGGTGGGGCGTTTTCCAATGTTCATCATACCAAAGTAGGGATTTTCTTCCCAGGTACTTCGAATCCAATAAACACCGTTGGCAGGCCACATTTTATAGCTTGTGTTGAGCTGCAAATTGGCAGTTGGAAAACCAATGGTTCTCCCCAGTTGATCTCCCTTTACTACTCTTCCAGTAATAAAATAAGGGCGTTTTAAATAGTTGTTTACAGTTGCAATATCCCCGGAATTAAGGGCGTTTCTAATTTTTGTTGAACTCACCGTTATAGCCGCCACGTCTTGTGGAGGGATAACATCCACCTTAAATTCATACAGGGTGCCAAATTCAACAAGATCTTTCACGGTAGCTTCACGGTTTTGCCCAAAGCGGTGATCGTACCCTATAACCATGTTGCTTATTTGCAATTGTTTGTGTAGGATATCCCGTGCAAATTCTACTGCTGTAAGTCGAGAAAACGCCTTGGTGAATTTGTGAATAATTAACACATCAATTCCCAGGCGGTCTAAATGAGCGGTTTTTTCTTCTATGGTATCCAGTAGTGCAACGCTTTCAGTCCCTTGAAGCACCGTCCGTGGATGTGGAAAAAAGGTCAGCACCACACTAAGGGCGTTTTGAGTTTTTGCCATGTGGATAACCTTAGATAAAATTTTTTGATGCCCGAGGTGTACACCATCAAAAGTTCCCATGGTTAATACTGCAGGCCCAGTAGGTTGATAATTCTCGATTCCGTGAATGACCTTCATCAAATTTTTATATCTTCAAAGTGACAAATGTAAGGAGTTGATTCCAAAATCTATCCGCAAGTTTGTTAACATTAAATTTATGCAGCCATCCTTTTCTGACTCTGTAAAGGTCACCCGTTTTGCTTTCGTCTTTCTCGCTGCGTTTTTTGTGGTATCCCTACAGGGGCTCCATGCACAGCACTATTGGAGTGCACCCAAAACTCCTGAGGTGCAGCAACAGCAAGTTACCGCTTATGAACGACTTGTTTTTTGGGATGCTTCCCAATGGATGCAGCAGCGAAAGCAAAAAGGGACGGCAGTTCCTACAGTTATTGCTTTGCCCAACGAACGTGAGGAATTGGAAGAATTCACCTTGACACCTACTGCTGTATTAGCCCCAGCCATTGCTGAAAAATATCCCACAATTCAAACGTTTAGCGCCCATAGTACCCAACGCCCACAGGTGTATGGAAGAATCACCCTAACTCCCTTGGGTGTTAGTGCGTGGTTGCGTTTGCCCAATCAGGAAGATGTATTTATTCAGCCTGAAAAGGGAGTAAAAGGCCAACACCGAGTATATCAAAAGAGGCCCAACGCTCCAAAAGCTCCTTTTTGGTGTAAAACCGCAACGCATTCAGACACTAAAAAGCCAGCTCCAGCGCACGCTAGCCAAAGAAGGGAGCAGCAATTAGACTTAAAAACTTTTCGACTGGCAATAACTGCTTCGGGAGAATACACCCAATATTGGGACGATGATGACCCCTCCAATGGAGACGCCCGTGCAGATGCCTTCGCTGCAATAGTAAATACTGTGAATAGAATCAATGAAGTGTATGAAACCGATTTGGGGGTTCGCCTGCAGTTGGTTACCGATGCCAATTTGCTGTATGACGACCCATTTACAGACCCATTTACAGGAAACTTAAATCAAGAAGCACAAAGTACATTGACTGCTGAGGTAGGGGAGGCCCAATACGACATTGGACACCTTTTTGGTCAAGGGGGTTCTGCTAACGGTGATGCAGGTTGTCTGGGCTGTGTTTGTGTGGACAATAGCAAAGGGCAGGGATACAGTATTTATCCCAATCCCGCAAACAGTGAAACCTATTTGAGTGACTATTTTGACCTGGACTATGCCGCACATGAAATGGGCCACCAGTTTGGGGCCTACCATACATTTTCTCATATCAATGAAGGCATGGGCACCTCCGTAGAACCCGGTAGTGGATCTACCATCATGGGCTACGCAGGGATTACAGGAAGCAATAATGTTCAATCGCATGGTGACCCTTATTTTCATGCAAAAAGTATAGAGAATATAACGGCTTACATCACTGAAATCTCGTGTTATGCAAGCGCCCCAGTGAGTAATCAACCCCCAGTTGTAGATGCGGGTCCTGATTATTTTATTCCTATTGGGACAGCTTATGCCCTAACAGCTACTGCTACTGATCCTGAAGGAGACACCTTGTATTATACCTGGGAGCAGATGGACGACGGAAATATTGAAAATGAAAACTTTGGCCCAACAAATTTTTCAGGTGCACTTGCACGCTCCCTCCCACCAACGACCAGTCCTATCCGTTCTATTCCGAATGAAGCTGCGGTACGTGCAGGAACACTAACACAAACCACTCCTAATATTTATAGTAGTTGGGAAACTGTAGCAACGGTTGGGAGAACAATGAATTGGGCGGTCACTGCGCGCGATCGTTTTGCTGAGGCGGGCACCAGCGGAGGAAGAACCCACCGCGACGATGTTCTCCTTACTGTTGTGGATACCCAACAATCATTTACAATACTGCCCAACGAAACCGACGTCCCCTGGAAAATAGGCGCTCGCCGCTTGGTGCGTTGGGAAGTTGCCAATACCAATTTAGCCCCCATTGGAGTTGAAACGGTTTCCATTTTTTTATCCACAGATGATGGCGAGACATTCCCGTATCTTTTAACCGATAGTGCTGCAAACTACGGGGAGGCTTGGGTAACCGTTCCTATTGACGCCACCACCACAACAGCGCGTATCAAAGTAGCTGCCAACAACAATATTTTTTACGCCCTTTCTTCATCGTCTTTTGACATCTTATCCCGTCCCTACTATCTCACCTTTACCAACTACACCCAATTGAGCTGCGATAGTGAGACAGTAACTTATAATTTTTCGTTTGTTACTACCACAAACGAGAATGCCACTATGGCAGCGCATCAAATTCCCGAAGGCTTCAATGTAACGATAGCCCCAACTAATGTTACTCCTAATGCTACAGGAACAATCCAAATTACCCCAAGTGAAAATGTGGCTCACGGGCCACAAGAATTTGTTTTTCGAGTACAGAGTGGTGCCCAAATAGAAGATTTTAACATTCAACTTGATCACTATACAACTGCTGTGGCTCCCCCTAACCTCAGTGCTCCTTCTACCGCCGCCGCCAACGTACCTTTGGGTCCTGTGTTGGTGTGGCAAGCAGAAGACAATGCCAGTTCCTATCAATTCCAGTTGGCAACTACTGACACCTTTAATCCTGTGGTGCAAGAAGTAACTACTACCGGGACAACATTTGCCCTCAGCGATTTGCTGCCCAATCAAAATTATTTTTGGCGTGTAAAAGCAATCAATCCTTGTGGTGAAAGTGCCTTTAGTGCTCCCTACAGTTTTGAAACTACAAGTATCAACTGTGAGGAGTACACTGCTGATGGACTTCCTACTGCAATTAATGACGCCTCTAGTGTAAGTCCCGGGATAACACGCAAAACGCTTTATGTGGAAAACGACAACCCAATTTCTTCGGTTACTGTTCACCTTAACTTAACCCACAGCTATGTTTCAGACCTCTCCATTGCATTAATAGCCCCATCGGGGCAAAAGGCCCTTTTGGTTCAAAATACAGGGGGCTCAGGAAATAATTTTACCAATACGGTGTTCACAGCAAGTGCTGATAACGACATCACTTTAGCCAATCCACCTTTTACAGGTAGTTTCTTGCCTATGGAATCGTTTAATAAGTTTAAAGGCGAAAGCAGCTTTGGAAATTGGATCTTAGAAATCATTGACAATGCCGAACAAGATGCCGGATCATTGCTGGACTTTTCTTTGGAATTGTGTTTAGAAGGTGCACTTGCAGTCAATACCGATGGGGATATAGTGGTTGACACACTCGACAATTGCCCTTTGGTAGCCAATGACAATCAAAACGATTATGACAATGACGGTGTTGGTGATGTATGCGACTTGGATGGGCAAAATAATTTTTCAATTTATAAAACCGATACTACTTGTGTAAACAAGAACAACGGGACTCTTCAGCTTAATGTGCTCGCAGATTTTGACTACTCCATACAGATACAAGGCCCCTCTGGATACCAAAAGAGCTTTACTATGGACGGCAGTGGTCTTAGTGTAAATAATTTGGCGCCGGGGGATTATTTGCTGTGTATTACAAGTCCAGAAGACAACAGTTTTGAACGCTGTTTTTCCACTACCATAGCAGCTCCAGAGTTAATGCAGGTTCAAAGTGTGGTAAACCCTAACACGCAGTCTTTAGATGTAACCATTACAGGCACCACCTCTTTTGAAATTGAGTTGAATGGTAAAAATGTAACCAATTCCACCCTCAATCCTAAACGTCTTCCGCTAAAAAAAGGCGCGAACTATTTAAAAGTTACCAATACCCTAGCATGCCAAGAAGTATTTGAGCGTGTTGTGTATTTGTCCAATGCATTTATGGCATATCCCAATCCCACGTCCTCGGCAGTAAATATTTTAGCCCCTGACGGTACCGAAGGGCTACTGCTTACTATTAGTACCATAGACGGTACTGTACTGGAGCAAGCCAAACCATTACAAAGCACCACTTTGGGGACCTATCCGGTAGATTTAAGCCCCTACCCCCCAGGAATTTACCTGTTACAATTGCAAACACCTCATGGTGTGGAAGCCCTTAAAATAATTAGAAAATGAAATACTGGTTAACAGGGGTATTGGTGTTGCTTTTTGTGCAGTGTGGAAAAGAAAAGATTCCTGCTCCAGGGGCAGCAATACTCGTTGCCCCAGCAAACAACAACAATTGTACTACGGCGCAAATTGTTGACAGTGCCCAAAGTCAAGTGAATTTTGAGTGGCAGGCATCTGAAAACACCGATTCGTATGAGCTTGTGGTGCAAAATATGAATACAAATTCTACGAGGAATTTTTCTACCACATTTACTTCCAAAAGTATATTGCTGAGTAGGCCAAGTTCCTATCGTTGGAGGGTGATTTCCAGTGCTGAGATAACTTCAGAAACCACAACGAGCGAGGAATGGAGTTTTTATTTAGAAGGGGAGGCGTCTGAAGAAGGTTTGCCTTTTCCCGCGCAGCTTTTAGCTCCCGAAAACAATGCCACAGTCAATGCGGGCAGTGTTACCTTAAGCTGGAGTGGTGGTCATCCTGAAGGGGCCACGCTTCGTTATCAGGTGTACTTGGGTAGTTCAGCAACTAATTTAAGTGCTGTGGGAGAAGCACAAACCCTAAGCACCTATACTTTTGAGGCTGCTGCGCAACAACGCTATTTTTGGAAAATCCAGTCGCTACAGGCTAATGGCGACAGTTCTGACTCGGTAGTTTTTGAATTTCAAACCCAGTAGGGCTAAGTACCGTTATATGCATTCATTGTTTTTGCAGGCCCCTGAAGTCCAAAACTAAGGACAGCAGCAGCGCACTGCTTGAGGCGTTCGGGGAGTTGATTGGCCTCTTCTGCGTTCCATTCACCCAAAACAAAATCTACCTGATTGCCGCTGCCTCCCTCTTGACCAATGCCAAAGCGCAGGCGACTGTAGTGCGGGGTGTTGAGTTGATCTTCAACATCCTTCAACCCGTTGTGCCCCCCTGGACTGCCCTTGGTGCGTATTCGAATACTGCCAAATGGGAGGTGTAAATCATCGGTAATCACTAAAATATTTTGCAGTGGGATACGCTCTTTTAGTGCCCAATAACGCACCGCCTTGCCACTGCGGTTCATAAGTGTGGTGGGTTTAATTAGCACAAAAGTTTTGCCTTTGTGTCTGAACTGGGTTTTTAATGCCGATTTCACCGACTCAAAATCTACTTCGTATTTTTTGGCTAAGGCATCCACTACCGCAAAACCAATGTTGTGACGGGTGGCTTCGTACTGCTGCCCAATATTTCCTAGGCCGACAATTAAGAATTTTTGCATGGCGAGCGGAGGTGTTTTAAACCATTTTAGGAAAGAAAACATTTGTAAAAATAAAAAAAGCATCTCACTGGGAGATGCTTTTTTTATGAGGTCATTGCTTCCTATTCTTCAGCTGGTGCTGCAGCTTCGTCAGTTGCTGCTTCTTCTACTGCTTCTTCAGCATCAACTTCTTCTATAATAGACGCACGTGAAGTACGTACCTGACAAACAACCGTATTGTCTGGGTGAAGAATGGTGTAGTCTTCATTTTGCAGCTCAGCAGTGTAGAGCTTATTTCCAAGCTCTAGTCCTGAGATATCTGCAACAATATAATCGGGTAATTTACTGGGTAGGGCACGAACGCGTAGTTTACGCTTACTAAGACGCAACACACCACCGCTGTTTAATACTCCAGGTGCTGCACCTTCTACATTAACGGGAATGTTCATCGTAATTTCTTTGTCGTCAAAGAGTTGGTACATGTCCACATGTAAAATGGCATCGGTTACAGGGTGAAATTGAATGTCTTGAAGAATGGCGTTAAAAGTAGCACCATCGTCTAGTTTTAATACTACAGTGTGTGCGTTAGGCGTGTACACC
>WTIO01000065.1 GCA_011526365.1 Flavobacteriales bacterium | reverse complement strand
CACCGGTTGGACCCGCGCTGGGTGCCGCAGGAGTTAACATCATGGAGTTTTGCAAGCAGTTTAATGCGCGTACGCAAGACAAGCCTGGAAAGGTGCTTCCTGTTGTTATTTCTGTGTATAAGGACAAGTCCTTTGACTTTATAATTAAGACACCACCAGCGGCCGTTCAATTGATGGAAGCAGCCAAAGCTAAAAAGGGCTCTGGAGAACCAAACCGAAACAAAGTAGCAACGGTGACCTGGGATCAGGTACGCACCATTGCTGAAGACAAAATGCCCGACTTGAATGCATTTACCATAGAGTCTGCCATGAAAATGGTAGCTGGTACAGCGCGTTCCATGGGCTTTAAAATTTCGGGGCAAGCACCCTTTTAAACCGAACCGCTATGGCACGACTCACTAAAAAACAAAAGGAATCTAGAGCTAAAGTAGATTCCAATAAAACATATTCTTTACAGGACGCCTCTAGCCTTGTAAAGGAAATTACCACAACTAAATTTGACGCCTCAGTAGATTTGGCCATTCGTTTAGGTGTGGATCCTAAGAAAGCTAACCAAATGGTGCGCGGTGTGGTGACGCTTCCACACGGTACAGGGAAAACCCTTCGTGTGCTCGCCCTTGTAACACCAGATAAAGAAGCCGAAGCTAAAGAAGCTGGAGCCGATTTTATTGGGTTAGACGAATACCTTCAAAAAATCAAAGACGGTTGGACAGATGTTGACGTTATCGTTACTATGCCTAGCGTTATGGGAAAACTCGGTCCCTTAGGGAAAGTATTAGGTCCTCGTGGCTTAATGCCCAATCCTAAAACCGGAACCGTAACCATGGACATCAAAAAAGCCGTAAGTGACGTTAAAGGAGGTAAGATTGATTTTAAAGTAGACAAAACAGGTATCGTTCATGCCGCTATTGGTAAGGCCTCCTTTTCTGCTGAAAAAATCATGGAAAACGCCGACGAACTCCTAAAAACAATTGTCAAACTCAAACCCTCTACAGCCAAAGGTACTTACATTAAAAGTATCTACATGTCAAGCACTATGAGCCCAAGCATCGCTGTAGACACTAAAATCGGGTAACCCAAAAACGAAACGCAATGACTAGAGAAGAAAAAGCGCAAGTAATTGAAGATTTGACCGATGTTTTAGCTGGAGTCAAAAACCTCTATCTCACCGATATTGAGGGATTGAATGCCCAACAAACAACGGCACTTCGTCGCGCATGTTTTAAAGCTAATATTAAATTATCAGTAGTCAAAAACACCCTTTTGTCTAAAGCCATGGAGGCTTCAGGCAAGGATTTTGGTGAACTTCAGGACATCCTGAAAGGCAACACCTCGTTGATGATAGCTGAAGCAGGAAATACTCCTGCCAAGGTGATTAAAGATTTCAGAAAAAAATCTGATAAACCCATTTTAAAAGGCGCCTATATTGAGGAAGCCATTTACATTGGAGACGATCAGATTGACGCTCTTGTCGCGATCAAATCGCGTGAGGAACTCATTGGAGATATTATCACCCTATTGCAATCCCCAGCCAAGAATGTGGTTTCTGCGCTTCAATCCAGCGGAAATACACTATCGGGGGTGCTTAAAACCCTTTCAGAGCGGTAGTTCTGATACTCAAATGTGTTACGCACTCATATAATACTAATAAAAATTAAATAAGACGTAAAATGGCAGATTTAAAAGAATTCGCAGAACAGTTAGTCAATTTGACCGTAAAAGAGGTTAATGAATTGGCCGACATTTTAAAAGAAGAGTACGGTATTGAGCCTGCAGCAGCCGCTGTTGCAGTAGCTGGTCCCGCTGCTGGAGGTGGTGGAGAAGCCGCCGAAGAGAAAACAGAATTTGATGTTATTCTTAAAGCAGCTGGAGGTTCTAAACTCGCTGTTGTAAAACTCGTAAAAGAACTTACCGGTCAAGGGCTTAAAGAAGCTAAGGAACTTGTAGATAATGCACCTAGCCCCCTCAAAGAGGGCGTGTCTAAGGACGAAGCTGAAGGACTTAAAAAATCTTTAGAAGAAGCGGGTGCAGAAGTCGAACTCAAGTAACTCAACTTCCCCCATTTTAATGTGTAGGCTTAAGAGGTTTTCCTCTTAAGCCTAGACATCTTTGTAGACCCCCCAGATCGCCTTAACGCTGTAATAACACACATGCCAATGTCAACGATAGCCAATCTAAGAACATCATTTGCCTCGGCAAAACACAATCCCGAATATCCCGATTTTCTTGATATTCAAATTAAATCCTTCCAGGACTTCTTTCAGTTAGAAACCAAGTCCGACGAACGCGCAGAAGAGGGCTTGTTTAACACCTTTAAAGAAAACTTCCCAATTTCTGACACCCGCAACCAATTCGTGTTGGAGTTTATCGATTACTTTGTAGACCCACCACGCTACAGCATCCAAGAGTGTATAGAGCGCGGTCTGTCTTACTCGGTGCCACTTAAAGCCCGATTAAAACTTTACTGTACAGATCCCGAACACGAGGACTTTGAAACCATCGTGCAAGATGTATTCTTAGGCATAATCCCCTACATGACCCCCAGTGGTACGTTTGTGATTAATGGTGCCGAACGAATTGTCGTTTCACAGCTACACCGTTCACCAGGGGTGTTCTTTGGACAGTCCTTCCACGCCAATGGTACAAAATTGTATTCGGCCCGTGTTATTCCATTTAAAGGATCATGGATTGAATTTGCTACAGACATCAACAGTGTGATGTACGCTTACATCGACCGTAAGAAAAAGTTACCTGTAACGACACTTTTCCGTGCTATTGGCTATGAGCGCGATAAAGACATCCTCGAAATTTTTGATCTTGCTGAGGAAGTAAAAGTTTCTAAAACAGGACTTAAAAAAGTATTAGGGCGTAAATTGGCCGCCCGTGTATTGCGCAGCTGGCATGAGGATTTTGTGGACGAAGATACGGGTGAGGTAATTTCCATTGAGCGTAACGAAATTGTGATCGATCGTGATATTGTCCTCGAGAAAGAGCACATCGACGAAATCATTGAAGCAGAAGTAAAAACAATTTTGCTCCACAAATTGGATGCTCACACATCTGATTATGGCATCATTCATAATACGCTGCAAAAAGACCCCACCAACTCCGAAAAAGAAGCAGTAGAACACATCTACCGTCAATTGCGGAATGCCGAACCGCCAGATGAGGATACGGCTCGTGGTATTATCGACAAGCTCTTTTTCTCTGACCAGCGCTACAACCTCGGAGAGGTAGGGCGTTATCGAATGAATAAAAAGCTCAATCTCGATATCGAAATGGACAAGCAAGTGCTGACCAAAATCGATATCATCACGATTGTAAAATATTTAATTGAACTGATTAATTCCAAGGCTGAGATCGATGATATCGATCACCTTTCCAACCGTCGTGTACGAACTGTAGGCGAACAATTGTCGTCCCAGTTTGGTGTTGGTCTTGCCCGAATGGCGCGTACCATCCGCGAACGTATGAATGTTCGTGACAATGAAGTTTTTACGCCCATTGACTTGATCAATGCAAAGACCTTGTCTTCGGTAATTAACACTTTCTTTGGAACCAACCAGTTATCGCAGTTTATGGATCAAACCAATCCATTGGCTGAGATCACCCACAAACGAAGATTATCGGCCCTAGGGCCAGGAGGGCTTTCCAGAGAGCGTGCCGGTTTTGAGGTACGTGACGTACACTACACGCACTACGGACGCCTTTGTCCTATTGAAACCCCTGAAGGACCAAACATTGGTTTGATTTCTTCACTCTCTGTATTTGCCAAAGTAAACAACCTTGGATTTATTGAAACCCCCTACCGTAAAGTGGAAAAGGGTGTAGTGAACACTAAGGAAACCATTTACTTGAGTGCCGAGGAAGAAGAAAATCAATTGATTGCACAATCTACAGTGCCTATTGACAAAAACGGGAAGATTGTTGAAGAACGTGTAATTGCACGTGACCAAGCGGATTTCCCTGTAGTTGGCCCAGAGCAAATTAACTACACCGATGTGGCTCCCAACCAAATTGCATCGATTTCGGCGTCATTAATTCCATTTTTGGAACACGATGATGCCAACCGTGCTTTAATGGGCTCTAACATGATGCGCCAAGCCGTACCCTTATTACGTCCTGAGTCGCCAATTGTAGGAACAGGTTTAGAGCGTCAAGTTGCTTCTGATTCGCGAGTGCTTATTAATGCAGAGCGCGATGGAACAGTGGAATATGTTGATGCCAACAAAATTGTCATCAAATACAAATTTACCGACACCGATAAGATTATTTCTTTCGACGGCGAAAGCAAAACTTACGATCTTATTAAGTTTAGAAAAACAAACCAAGGAACTTGTATCAACCTAAAACCTATTGTTAAAAAAGGCGATAAGGTGAAAAAAGGGCAGGTACTATCCGAAGGCTATGCAACTCAAGCAGGAGAACTTGCTTTGGGCCGCAATATGAAAGTAGCCTTTATGCCTTGGAAAGGGTACAACTTTGAGGACGCAATTGTGATTTCTGAAAAAGTAGTTCGAGAGGACATCTTTACGTCTATCCACATTGATGAATACTCTTTGGATGTACGCGACACCAAACTAGGAACAGAAGAGCTGACGGATGATATTCCAAACGTAAGTGAAGAGGCTACTAAAGACCTCGATGAAAACGGAATGATTCGAATAGGGGCTGAAGTAAATCCTGGGGATATTCTCATTGGAAAAATCACTCCTAAAGGGGAGTCGGATCCTACACCTGAAGAAAAGCTCCTTCGTGCCATCTTTGGAGATAAAGCAGGTGATGTTAAAGACGCTTCCCTAAAAGCGCCCCCATCACTCCATGGTGTGGTGATTGATAAAAAACTCTTTACACGCTCCATTAAGGACAAGCGTAAACGCAACCAAGACAAGCAAGCTCTTGAGGAACTGGATGCGATTTACGAAAAGAAGTTTGAAGAACTCAAAGGCGTGTTGGTAGAAAAATTATTCTCTATTCTCAATGGAAAAACCTGTCAAGGAATTTTCAATGACCTCGGAGAAGAAGTACTGCCTAAGGGAAAAAAATACACCCTAAAAATGTTATCTGCAGTTGATGACTACACCCACCTTATAGAGGGGTCGTGGACGACTTCAGAGGACTTAAACAAGCTGGTTGCCGATTTAATGCACAACTACAAGATCAAAGAAAATGACCTTCAAGGTGCCTTACGTCGTGAAAACTTCACCATTAGTGTTGGTGATGAATTGCCAGCAGGAATCAAAAAACTCGCCAAAGTATATATCGCTAAAAAGCGCAAGCTTAAAGTGGGTGATAAAATGGCGGGACGTCACGGAAATAAAGGTATTGTAGCACGTATTGTACGTGAAGAAGAAATGCCTTTCCTTGAAGACGGAACCCCAGTAGATATTGTTCTTAACCCACTTGGGGTACCTTCCCGAATGAACATTGGACAGATTTACGAAACCGTGTTAGGATGGACCGGTCAAAAGCTAGGGCGTAAATTTGCTACGCCAATTTTTGATGGGGCCTCCATGGAAGAAATCGATGCACTGACCAAAGACGCCTGCATACCTCAGTTTGGACACACCTATCTTTACGACGGTGGTACCGGAGAGCGCTTTGATCAACCTGCAACGGTTGGGGTAATCTATATGCTTAAACTAGGGCATATGGTTGACGATAAAATGCACTCGCGTTCTATTGGACCTTATTCACTCATTACACAGCAACCTCTTGGTGGTAAAGCACAATTTGGAGGACAGCGTTTTGGTGAAATGGAAGTGTGGGCACTAGAAGCCTATGGTGCTTCAAGTACCCTACAGGAAATCCTCACTGTAAAATCGGATGACGTTATTGGACGCGCCAAGACCTATGAAGCCATAGTGAAAGGTGAAACCTTACCCGAACCCGGTTTACCAGAGTCTTTCAATGTATTAATGCATGAATTGAAAGGCCTTGGGCTGGATATCCGTTTAGAAGAATAATAAAAGTGCTTTAAAAATTACAACTCGAAATTATGGCCAGATATAACGAAGCAATCTCTCAAAAAAAGTTTAACCGAATCGCCATTGGATTGGCTTCTCCCGAAGTAATCCTTGGAAAATCACGTGGGGAAGTCCTAAAACCCGAAACCATCAACTACAGGACCCACAAACCCGAACGTGATGGCTTGTTCTGTGAACGTATTTTTGGGCCCGTTAAGGATTATGAATGTGCCTGTGGAAAATACAAGCGTATTCGTTACAAAGGAATTGTATGTGACCGTTGTGGTGTGGAAGTTACCGAAAAGAAGGTACGTCGTGACCGCGTGGGGCATATTAACCTCGTAGTGCCTGTAGCACACATTTGGTACTTCCGTTCCTTACCTAACAAAATTGGCTACCTCCTTGGATTACCATCCAAGAAGCTAGACATGATCATTTATTACGAACGCTATGTTGTAATTCAACCCGGGATTGCTAAAAACGAAGAAGGAGAGCCCTTACAAAAAATGGACTTTCTAACTGAAGAGGAATATCTCAACGTAATGGAGCAGTTGCCTGCCGAAAACCAATATTTGGAAGACAGCGATCCTAATAAATTCATCGCTAAGATGGGTGCCGAATGTTTAATCGAGTTGTTGGCACGCATTGATTTGGATGAGTTGTCTTTTGAATTGCGCCACAAAGCCAACAACGAAACTTCTAAACAACGTAAAACAGAAGCCCTCAAGCGTTTGCAAGTAGTGGAGGCTTTCCGTGAAGCCAACACCCGTCAGGAAAACAAACCCGAGTGGATGGTGATGAAGGTGGTACCTGTTATTCCACCAGAATTACGTCCCTTGGTGCCGCTTGATGGAGGTCGTTTTGCAACCTCTGATTTAAATGACCTATACCGTCGTGTGATTATCCGTAATAACCGCTTAAAGCGTTTGGTGGAAATTAAGGCGCCAGAAGTAATTTTACGTAATGAAAAGCGTATGCTTCAAGAGGCAGTAGATTCCCTGTTTGACAACACACGGAAATCTTCAGCTGTAAAAACCGATTCTAACCGTCCTCTAAAATCCTTATCAGATTCCTTGAAAGGAAAGCAGGGACGATTCCGCCAAAACCTCCTCGGAAAGCGTGTGGATTATTCTGCACGTTCGGTGATTGTTGTAGGACCAGAATTAAAATTATTTGAATGTGGTTTGCCCAAAGGCATGGCCGCAGAGCTATACAAACCGTTTATCATCCGCAAATTAATTGAGCGTGGTATTGTTAAAACGGTTAAATCAGCTAAAAAAATTATCGATCGCAAGGAACCCGTAGTATGGGATATTCTCGAAAATGTATTGAAAGGGCATCCCGTACTGTTGAACCGGGCCCCCACATTACACCGTTTGGGGATTCAAGCCTTCCAACCAAAACTAATTGAAGGAAAAGCCATCCAATTGCACCCCCTAGTATGTACGGCATTTAACGCCGACTTTGACGGGGATCAAATGGCGGTGCACCTTCCTTTAGGGCCCGAAGCTATCTTAGAGGCACAATTGCTGATGCTGGCTTCCCACAGTATCCTTAATCCTGCTAATGGTTCGCCAATTACCGTACCTTCACAGGACATGGTACTTGGACTCTATTACATGACCAAGGCGCGGAAGTCAACGGCTAAGGTTCCTGTAAAAGGAGAGGGCTTAACTTTTTATTCTGTTGAAGAGGTACACATCGCTTACAACGAAAAGAAGGTAGACCTTAACGCCCTGATTAAAATCCGTGCAAAGGACTTTAATGAGGCCGGCGAAATAGAATATCAAATTATTGAGACCACTGTAGGTCGTGTACTCTTTAACGAAGTGGTACCCGAGCAAGCTGGCTATATCAATGAAATTCTCACCAAGAAAAACTTGCGTGAGATTATTAGACACGTCCTTAAAAAAACTAGTGTACCTGAAACTGCTGCCTTCCTCGATCGTATCAAGGAAATGGGCTATGGATTTGCCTTTAAAGGAGGCTTGTCCTTTAGTTTAGGAGACATTATTATTCCACCAGAAAAGAAAACCTTAATCGGTGAAGCCAACAACCAGGTTTCTGGTATTATGGGGAACTACAATATGGGACTCATCACCAATAACGAGCGCTACAACCAGGTGATTGACGTTTGGACGTCTACCAATGCAGCACTCACCGAAATGGCGATGAAACGTATTAGTGAAGACCAGCAAGGGTTCAACTCCGTATATATGATGTTGGATTCTGGTGCACGGGGATCTAAAGAGCAAATCCGTCAGTTGACGGGTATGCGAGGGTTGATGGCCAAGCCAAAAAAATCCAATGTAGGTGGCGGTGAGATTATTGAAAACCCCATCCTGTCAAACTTTAAGGAAGGCTTATCCATTTTAGAATACTTTATTTCTACCCACGGTGCTCGTAAGGGACTTGCGGATACAGCCCTGAAGACGGCTGATGCTGGGTACCTTACCCGTCGTTTGGTTGATGTCTCTCAGGACGTTATCATTAAACACGAAGATTGTAATACACTGCGCGGTATTGAAGTCGCTGCACTGAAGAAAAACGAAGAAGTTGTAGAAACACTCGCCGAGCGTATTTTGGGCCGTGTGTCCTTACACCAATTGCGCCACCCAAATACCGATGAGGTATTGGTGGAAGCGGGTGAAGAAATCACTGAAGCCATTGTAGCTCGCATTGCCGAGGCACCTATTGAAACTGTTGAGGTACGTTCACCTTTAACATGTCAAGCATCTGATGGTATTTGTGCCAAGTGTTACGGACGCAACCTTGCTACCAGTAAAATGGTACAAAAAGGAGAAGCCGTTGGTGTGGTTGCTGCTCAGTCCATTGGAGAGCCAGGAACACAGCTTACACTGCGTACCTTCCACGTGGGTGGTGTAGCAGGAAACATTTCTGAAGAAAATAAACTTATAAGTAAGTTTAAAGGTGTTGCCGAAATTGAAGACCTTAAAACCGTTAAGGGTACCGATAGTGAAGGCAATCCTGCAGAAATTGTAATTTCTCGAACTACAGAAATTAAAATATTAGATGCCAAAACAAAAAGTGTACTAAGTACTAAGAACATTCCTTACGGTTCTTCGCTCAACATCAAAAACGGGGCGAAAATAAACAAGGGCGATGTAATTTGCCAATGGGATCCGTTTAATGGAGTGATTGTTTCTGAGTTCTCAGGAAAAATTGTTTTTGAAAACATCGAGCAAGGAGTTACCTACCAAGTGGAGATTGATGAACAAACTGGTTTCCAAGAAAAGGTAATTTCTGAATCGCGAAACAAGAAGTTAATTCCAACACTTTTAATTGTAGATGGAAAAGGAAACACCCTTCGATCCTACAACCTGCCTGTTGGAGCCCACCTGATTGTTGACGACGGCGATAAAATTAAAGAAGGAAAAATTCTAGTGAAAATTCCACGTAAATCTGCTAAATCAGGAGATATTACAGGAGGTCTTCCACGTGTTACCGAGCTATTCGAAGCGCGTAATCCTTCCAACCCTGCGGTTGTTTCTGAGGTTGACGGTGTGGTATCCTTTGGAAAAATCAAACGTGGAAATCGTGAAATTATCGTAGAATCTAAATTTGGTGACCTTAAGCGTTACTTGGTGAAGTTGTCCAACCAAATTTTGGTTCAAGAAAACGACTTTGTGAAAGCGGGTATGCCACTTTCCGATGGATCGATTACACCTACAGATATCCTTAACATTCAAGGACCTTCGGCAGTACAGCAGTACTTGGTGAACGAAATACAAGAGGTATATCGCCTACAAGGAGTAAAAATTAACGACAAACACTTTGAGGTGGTTGTGCGTCAAATGATGCGTAAAGTGAAGATTGTTGATCCAGGAGATTCTATCTTCCTAGAGGGACAGTCGGTGTATAAAAACGACTTTATCGTTGAAAACGACAAACTCTACGGTCAGAAGATTGTTGAAGATGCTGGAGACAGTGAAAACCTTAAAGATGGACAAATGGTTACTGCGCGCCAATTACGCGATGAAAATTCGTTGTTGAAGCGTGAAGACAAGCAGTTGGTAGTAGCACGTGATGCTGTTGCAGCCACTGCCACTCCAGAAATCCAAGGGATTACACGTGCTTCACTGCAAACAAAATCCTTTATTTCTGCAGCCTCCTTCCAAGAAACAACCAAAGTGTTGAACGAAGCAGCTGTTAATGCCAAGTGGGATACGCTCAATGGCCTGAAAGAAAATGTAATTGTTGGACACAAAATACCTGCTGGTACAGGTTTACGTGAATACGACGATATCATTGTAGGCTCTAAAGAGGAATACAACAGTTTGTTGATTGATAAAGAAACGACTGAAGAAGCCGTTAACTCATGAGTGAAAACGTCAATAAAGAGCAAAAAATCAACATAGAGTTGGATGAGGCTACAGCCGAAGGGATCTATTCCAATTTGGCCATCATCAACCACTCGGTGTCTGAGTTTGTGGTGGATTTTGTCACCATAATGCCAGGAACTCCAAAAGCACGTGTTAAATCACGTGTGATTTTAACGCCTGAGCATGCCAAACGCTTTCAAAAAGCTTTGGCCGACAATATTCAACGTTATGAAAACACCCATGGGGAAATTCCCTCTAATGAACCACCGCAAATCCCATTAAATTTTGGGCCTACTGGTGAAGCATAACACAAAAACCCTGACACAAGTCAGGGTTTTTTTTAAAGGTTGTTCCTAAAAATTTATCTTAATATCTGTCATGGCATCGTCAATAAACAGCAACCCAAGCCCAATGGCAAGAAGTATCCCAATAAGATTGTGAAGGCAATGCACAATTATAGCATCCTTAATAGAACTCTGCATTCGAATAAAGGTGAGTAGTAGCCCCCCAAGAAGCGGAGCAAGCGTTTTTAATGGGATATATACCCAATATTGAACTTCTAAGTTCCACGGCTGTGCGTGAGCTGTAAAAAATGCAATAAGTGAAATCCAAGTAAACAGTTTTAAGTATTTCCCCAGCCATTTTTTCTTTAACCACCAGCGAAAGGCAAATTCTTCAATTATGCCTAAAAAGAAGTACACTAAATTGAGTTGCACACTGGCCCAGCTGATTCCAGTGGGAACAAGTGCATATTTCCATTCAAAATGTTCCTTGTACACATAGGTGTAGGAAAAATAATTTTGAACAAAATTCATTGCAAAGGAAATTGGGAAAAACACGGAAAAGAGAAGTACAATCTCTCGTTTGGAAAGGGAATGATGATTTTCAGTGGGATTTTTCCAAAACAGGAAAAGTTTTTTTAGGGCGTTCATAACGTAGGGTTTCGTTTTGGTTGTTTGGTGCTAACCTTCCACTAAATATATAAAAAAGGGGAGTGAGAAAATGTTAAAACTCCGAGCTGAAGTGAAAGTCGAGGCTGGGGTATTTTTGCTGCGTCATTTGCAAGGAAAAGGCAGAATCGGCTAAAAACACCAACTGCCCTTGTTTGTCCTGCGCTAAGAATTTTTGCTTTACACGTTTAAATTCCACAAATTCGGGATGATCCTCCTCATGTGTGGCCACCCAGCAAGCTTTATGCACATTTACATTTTCATAGCTGCATTTGGCGTTGTATTCGTGTTCTAGGCGGTATTGGATGACTTCAAATTGTAGTGCCCCCACAGTTCCTATTACTTTACGGCCGTTGAGATGCAGTGTAAACAGCTGTGCTACCCCCTCGTCCATCAGCTGATCTATACCCTTGTTCAATTGCTTGGCTTTCATGGGATCGGCATTGTTGATATAGCGAAAGTGTTCGGGGGAAAAACTGGGGATGCCTTTAAATTGCAACGACTTCCCCTCAGTGAGGGTATCGCCAATTTTAAAGTTTCCCGTGTCGTGAAGCCCTATGATATCTCCGGGGTAGGAGGTGTCAACAACCTGCTTTTTCTCTGCAAAAAAGGCATTGGGGCTCGAAAACTTTAGCTTTTTGTTGTGGCGCACATGCAAATAGGGGGTGTTGCGCTTAAACACTCCTGAAACGATTTTAACAAAGGCCAGGCGGTCCCGGTGATTGGGATCCATATTGGCATGAATTTTAAATACAAAGCCACTAAAATCAGCCGCATCTGGAGCTACAACAACCGTGTCTGCAGCCTTGGGTTGTGGAGGCGGGGCGATGTCTACAAAACAGTCTAGTAAATCCTGTACCCCAAAATTGTTTAGGGCCGAACCAAAAAACACCGGTTGCAAAGCTCCTGCACGGTAGGCCTCTAAATCAAAGTGAGGATATACGCCGTCTACCAGTTCCAATTCTTCCTCAAGTTGGGCTAAGGTATTTTCTCCTATGCGGTCTTTTAATTCTGGCGCTTTAAGGTCGGCATAACTTTCGGTGCTCGTTTTCGATTGTTTTTCTTCCCCTGTAAAAATTTGCGCCGTGTTGTTCCAACGGTTGTAAATCCCTTTAAAATTATAGCCCATTCCAATGGGTAGGGTAAGGGGGGTTACTTTTAGCCCAAGCTTAGATTCTACTTCATCCATAAGTTCAAAAGCGTCTTTTCCTTCGCGGTCCAGTTTATTGATAAACACCAGCATGGGAATATTGCGCATACGACACACTTCCACCAACTTTTCGGTTTGTTCTTCTACCCCTTTGGCGACGTCAATAACCACAATGACACTGTCTACAGCCGTAAGGGTTCTAAAAGTATCTTCGGCAAAATCCTTGTGTCCAGGGGTGTCGAGGATATTAATTTTTTTTCCCTTGTAGTGAAAGGCTAAAACCGACGTGGCTACAGAAATTCCGCGTTGCCGTTCAATTTCCATAAAGTCACTAGTAGCCCCTTTTTTAATTTTGTTGGACTTTACGGCCCCGGCTTCCTGAATGGCTCCTCCATACAGCAGTAACTTTTCTGTAAGGGTGGTTTTCCCCGCGTCGGGGTGGGAGATGATTCCAAAAGTGCGTCGCCTTGCGATTTCCTCTGTTAGGGCCATAAAAATTTTTTGCCAAAAATACTCATTTGCTGTCGATGTGCCGCGGTTGAGTAGGTTTTTGTCAAATTAATCGATAATTTTGATCCATTGCATGAAAGAAGAAAAAGTTATCCTTGTCGATGAGCAGGACCGTGTTTTAGGCACCATGCCCAAGCTAGAAGCCCACGAAAAAGCGGTGCTGCATCGCGCATTTTCAGTTTTTATTTTAAATGACAAATGCGAGCTATTGCTTCAACAACGCGCCCATGACAAATACCATTCCCCGGGTTTGTGGACCAACAGTTGTTGCAGCCACCAACGGGAAGGGGAAAGTTCCTTGGACGCAGGAAAACGCCGTTTGAAAGAAGAAATGGGAATGACCGCTGAGTTGACAGAGCTCTTCACCTTTATTTACAAAGCCCCATTTGACAACGGTTTAACAGAACACGAACTCGATCATGTACTACTTGGCTACAGTAATGCGACCCCCAACATTAATCCCGAGGAGGTGGCCGATTATACCTGGGAGACGCTTGCAGCTGTCCAAAAAGGACTAGAGGCACATCCCGACCGCTATACCGCCTGGTTTAAAATTATTTTTAATCGTTTTTTTGAACACATTCAAAACACCACTACATGAGAGTAACTGTTAGCCGAAAGGCACATTTTAATGCTGCCCACCGCTTGTATCGCCCCGATTGGGATACTGCACAAAACCAAGCTATTTTTGGCAAGTGTAGCAATCCCCATTTTCACGGGCACAACTACGAGCTAATTGTTAGTATTACCGGTGCTATTGATCCTGAAACAGGCTATGTGATGGATATGAAAGTATTAAAAGATCTTATTAAAGACGAGGTAGAGGATGCTTTTGACCATAAAAATTTAAATGAACAAGTCCCCGAGTTTAAATCGTTAAACCCTACTGCTGAAAATATAGTAGTGGTCATATACAACAAACTCCGTCCGCACATTGCCGCCACTAATGATTTGGAAGTGGTATTGTATGAAACGCCTCGAAATTTTGTAAAATACAACGGACAGTAGTGTTAGCCCCAGGATCAAAAATGCCTGACTTCATTTTGGAAGATCAACACGGAAATCTATTCGATAGCGCGGCCCCACGCAACAACCACCTAGTGATTTTTTTCTACCCTAAAGATTACACCCCTGGCTGCACCGCTCAGGTATGTGGCTTTAGGGACGAATATGAGGAGTTTCAATCTGAGGGAGCTGACCTTATTGGAATTTCGGGGGATAGTACAAAAAGCCACCAACGTTTTAGCAAAACATTTGGCCTGCCTTTTCCGTTACTTTCGGATCCACAGCGTAAGGTGCATCGCCTTTTTGGGGTGGGCAAACAACTGTTTGGTTTGGTGTCTAAACGGGTAACCTTTGTGGTGGATGCCAATAATACCATCCTGATGGCCCATGAAGATCCTCGCCCAGGATCACATATTCGCAAAGCTCTGAAACTCCTTCTGGATTAAATCCGTACCTTTAATTAAAATTCAAAATTATGGCAAGTATTAAAGCCTTTAAGAAAGATTTGAACACTGAAATCGCCACGCTCATTGATGCGATTTACGAAATAGAACTCACGCATCCAGAGGTGGATCTGAAAAAAACAGATGCCCTAATTGACGAGGCTATAGCAGCTTTTGACACTTTGATAGCTGAGGTAAACGCTGCGAAACGCAACAAGTCGAAAGACAGTTTTAAAGCTCTTAAAGAAAAATATACCAAAACGCTTACTGGGCTTCACGCCAAGTTAAATAAACTCGCCTAGTTATTCTCTGTGGCGCGACGTTTTGCCAAGTAGTCCTCTAACTGCTTTCCGTAGCGCGAGTTTTTCACTTTAGGGGTAAAATCCTTAATCACCGTGTCTAGTAAACTCAAGGTAGCATCATAAGCTTCAGTGTATAGTATGTAGGGGGCCACTTCCTGATTGGCATTTGATTTTGCAAAATTAAGTGCATAGAGGTAGCGCCGTTTGAGCAATTGATCCATTTTCACTTCCAGTGCTTTGGCTTCTTCAAGCGCACCGCGTTTTTGTGCATCCAAATACTGCTTTACCAGTTCGAGGTTTTGCGCATTGAATTTAAACACGGTAGACTTGTATGCCGTGAGTAGGTCGTTGTTTACAGACCCTTCAATTTTCGCACTACTTTCATAGGTGTTTAAAAGGGTGTTGATGGTAATTTTTCCTGGGGCACCAAAAAATAAAATACGGTCGTTGAGGGTGTCGTTATCTTCCTTGTCCAAATACAAATAAAACACCTGGGGCTCTTCTAGTGCGGTGCGTAAACTAAACGTTGGTGTACCCTTAATGGTGGTGGAGTCTAAATTCACCAGTACCGAATCGGCTACTGTTTGAAGGTATAATGTTCCTTTTCTAAGGCCGTCCACACTTCCTTCAACAAGCATTTCGTTGGGTTTTGGGGTTGAAGGCCCTGCACATTGGGTGAGCAAAAACGCCAAGCCGAAGGTGAAAATAACTGCAATTCTCATACTATTAGATATTAAGCCAATACGTAAGCTTCAAATTTATGGAACGTAGACGCGGAATCAAACCGTCTGTGGTAAAATAATTGTCATTATACACCAAAAATAAATCAGAAAGTGGGGCAAAACGCCATTGCAGGCGGGAGTTAATCCCAAAACTTTCCGATTGGGAGTTGAATTGGGTAAGTGTGGTCCAAAATAAATTTTTGGTAAAGGTGTATTCCACTTTAGGTGCAATTAGCCATAAAGTTCCCGAGGCAAAAGGCTCAGGCAATCGGATATCGTTGTAGTTGATGAGTAAACTTGCGTTTAAAAAAGGCTGCTTTCGGAAGGTGATTTCATTGCGAATTGAAATTTTCTCTCCAGTGTAAAAAGGGCCAAAGCTCGAGCGCAAACTCAACCTAAAATCCTTCCTTGGGTCGGAGCGGTAATTGATTTCATAGTCGCGATACCGGTATTCATTTTCTCCAGGTAAACTCAAGCCATTTCCGCTTCTTGAGGGGTCAAAATCCTCAAATAAATAGATCTTTCGATCGGTAGTTTGAAATTCTAGGTTGCTTTGATTTTGAAAACGGATTTCAAAAGAGGTGAGGGACCAGCGGTCGGAAACTTCCCAATCTAAAAAGCTGTTGTACACATAAATTTGTCGCTGTCGGAATTCGTAGCGGTTAACAATGGCGTTCTTTCTGGGGAAGATTCTATACGTATAACTGGGTTCAAATTTATTAAATCCAATTCTGCGGTAGAAGCCTAATTGTGATTCAAAATTATCTCCTACATACACATTTTTAATGCCAAATCGGTTTTTTCGAGTGTTGCGCTGCAACACAAACCCCGCACTGTAATCCTTTTCTTTTTCTAAGGAGTTGGACTTGTGAATAAAGGTTTTTCCAGTCCACACATTACTTTTTGAAGCCAGGTTGTATTCCACTCCAAAAACGTTGTTGTTTTTCAGGGTGCCATTTAAAAAGTCGTAGTCATCGGTGGTGTTTCTATTGATAAAAAAGGCACTGATGTTAGAACGATCAAAGACTCGTTGTTGTAGGGTGAATACTGTGTTGCTGTAGGAAGCAATTTCGTTTTCTACATCCCTGTCGGTAATCATGTTTAAGAAGCCCAAGCGCAAAGATTCGTTGAGCTTTCCGCTTAAGCGGGCACCGCCAATAATTTTATTTTGAATGGTGTTGCCATCAATATCTCGCGCTACGCCAATTCTACGGGAGAAAAAAGGAACGGCATCTCGGGTTTCGCCAAAACTGGAAAACAAGTCTCGGTTTTGGGTGAAAAATTGTCGTTTTTCGGGGAGTGAAATTTCAAAACGGGTAAGGTTTACAATTTGGTCATCCACTTCCACTTGTGAAAAATCGGGGTTAACGGTAAGGTCTAAGTTTAAGCCATTGCCAATGGGTACTTTGGCATCTGCTCCATAGGTAAAGTTGTAACTATCGGTGTTATTTTCTAAATCGAAATTAGAAATGGAATTGATGAAAGGGATAATTGAAACAGGGCGTTTGGGGCTTCCTAGGGGATCCTCAAAACGAACCGTACGCATAAAAGCTAGGGAACTGGGGCTTTGATTTTGTGGCACCCGAATCCAAGAGGTGTACTCGTTGGTGTGGGTGTTGTTGCGGTTGATGCTAAACCGCCAGCTGTCAGCACCTTTGGGGAAGTTGATGAAATCCAATGGTATCCGTGCTTCCATGAGGTAATAGTCCTCATACATTTTGGAAGCTGTTTCCCATTTTACATCCCAGGTATAGTTGCGGTCGTCTCTAAAGTTGTTGTTTCCGTTGGCTACCAAGCCTTCGGTTTGTACCCCGTTGGGATCAATGGCAAATAAAAAGGCGTTTGTTGCATCGCTAAATGTATCAAAGTACATGGTAACACTATCAATGCCCCAGCCCGAAAAATCTCGCTTTAAGGAATTGGTAACAAAGGTTTGCGAGTCGTGATAGGCCTTAATGAGGACGTACAATTCTTTCCCACTATTGAGAATTTTAAACTCGGTTTGTTTAATGGCCTTAATGGAATCTACAGGGCGGTACTGCCAAAAGTCCCCTCCCGTCATAGCAGTAGCCCACTCAGGTTCTTCAGCTACTCCATCAATTTTAAATTGCCCTTGTGTAGATTTAATCATATAGGCAGCATCGTCCTGCTGGGCTGTTGCAATAAAAGAACAAAACGCAAGAAAGATGTAGTAGTAAGAATTCCTTTTCAAAATAATTTTTTGGTTGCAAAAGTAGGTATACAATTCTGTATTTAGATACCTTTAAAACAAAAAAGTTTAATTCCATGAAATATTTTTTTCTCTCACTGTTTTATTTATTCGTTTTTGACACCGCCGACTGGGGACAAAAGGGGCATCGTGTGGTGGGAAGTGTAGCCGAGCAGTACTTGAGTAAAAAGGCAAAACGCGCCGTAAACAAATTACTAGATGGGCAGCGACTGACCTATGTGTCTAATTTTGCCGATGATATAAAATCTGACGCCCGCTACGATTCCCTATACACCTGGCACTATATCAATATTGCCAAAGGGAAACAGTACGACCCTGCCACTGCCAACCCCAAAGGGGATTTGGTTACTGGAATTAACTATTGTATCAGCACCTTACAAAATCAACAGGCTTCTTATGAGGAACGCCAGGTAGCATTAAAGCTGCTCGTTCATTTTGTAGGTGATTTGCATCAGCCCATGCATGTAGGACATCCCGACAATCGGGGAGGGAATGATATAAAACTCAAATGGTGGGGCCGAAATACCAATTTGCATCGCGTGTGGGACAGTGATATGATCAACAGCTACGAACTGAGTGCGGCTGAACTTACTGAAAAACTTCCCAAACCAAATGCACGACAAGTAAAGCAGTGGCAACAAGACCCTATGCTCCAGTGGGTACGCGAATCTCAGTTGCTCGCCGATGAATTGTATGACAATTTACCGGAAGGGAGAAGTAAGGAATACCGCTATCGGTACAAATACTTTGCTACCGCTCAAGAACGTTTGCTTCAGGGAGGTGTTCGACTTGCTGGAATCCTCAATCGGGTGTTCCAATAAGTTTCCGAAAGGTTAGATTAATCCGTGGGCCAATGGGCCTGTTGGTTTTTGCAATTTGATGCAGCCACTTTTCTTGCATAGCGCCTGCCATAATCAATAAGCTGCCGTGAGCCAAACGCAGTTTATAGCGTTCTCTTTTATGGTCGCGGTGCTTGAAGTGAAAAAAGCGCTCCTCTCCCAAACTTACAGAAGCAATCACAGGCTTTGGGCCTAAACTTTTTTCATTGTCAGCATGCCAACCATTGCTGTCCTTTCCGTCCCTGTAGAGGTTGAGCAACACCACGTTAAATTCATGGGTGTATACCGCATGAATATCGGTTAAAATAGTATTGAGCTCTGCTGTCATTGGCTGGGGTGTCATGGTAACATCGGAGTAGGCGTAGGAAGTTGCAGTAGTACCGTGTAGGGAGGTGAGTCGGGGTTGCATATAGGTTTTTCCAAAAACCGTTATAGGGTCGTGTTGCCAAGGGATGGAATCATGCAGCTTTTGAAATAGCGCTGTTGCGTTGGAAGAGGAAAGAAAATTGGGGTAATAATAAATCGTAGCATCGGGAAGTTCGAGGGGTTGCTCCCGTTTAGGGTCCCAGTTAATCTCTTGCATCCAGTAAATTGTATTTTTTGTTGAGTTGATAAATTTCTTCAGGTTTATACCCTTCAATATTTAGTGCTTGTAATTGTTTGTTTAAAAGGGTTTTGTAGGTACGTATCTTTTCAACGCATGTAGCCCTAGTGGCATCTTGTTCTGGCAGTTGGGCAACCACTGCTTCCATGGCGCGAATGACAGCCTTAATTTGGTTGGGGATCCAGGACACTATTGGAGTTCCTCCCGTTGCTTTGGGGTAGGCGGTATTGTGCATGATGTATTTTTGAACAAACTGCCAATGCCCGTTACGGAAAAAGTACACCTCATCTATGATGTCAAATAGGATGTGAAGTCCAGCTGTATTATTTATTTCGGTGATTCGTTCCAGCAGGGACTTATCTTGAAATGTCGCTTTTAAATCTGCTAAAAAACGTTGAATGCATTTGGGGCGGTATTTTCTCAGGTCAAGTAAATATGCTGTAAGCTCGTTTTCTTCGTAGGTGTTGTTAATGCCCGTGAGTATATCAAGGGTTGGAATAATATTGTCTTGAGCACCTGTTTGTCCGCGGTACTGCTGCGGTACTTCAGAAACACCTTCATACACCAAGCCCGCGCCAAAGAGGTCTTCGTTCCCTTTGATCCCCATTATAAATACTCTAAAGTCGTTGTAGTGTTTCCATCGTGAAGCGCCCCACATAAGTTTCCGGCGTTCGTTCATCTTTGTAATGGCCTCCCGGATTAATGCTAGGCTTTTGTTTTGATGTTCTTTGTGTTCTGCAGCGGTAAGTTGGGCGATACCGTCAATGAGCTGTGGGGAGTGTTGATTGATATCCACGTGCAGCATAATAAAACCCCGTTCGTCATCCTTCCCAGAAAATTTTACACACATGCCAAGGTTTTCCCAATTAAAGCCTCCTTTTGGATCAATTTTGTAATAGTTTCCAAGGGAATAGGCATAGTGATAGTCGATCCAGGGGTACACCTCCAATTTTTTGGCAACTTGGGTAAAAGGCTGCGCAATATTTTTTGGGAGTAGGGTTCGCGCTTTTCCATAGTTTCCTTTAGCAGTAAAACTCCAATGCGCAGGTACAAGGGTGTAGCCCGAGGTTAAGAAGGCATATGCGCGAAAGAGTGCCTGCAACACAAAAACGTCTTCTTCAGCTGTTATGGCGTCATTGTAGTTGGGCAGTGCAGCCACCGCTTGTGTTAAAGCACCTTTTTCTGCAAGCAAGCCCCCATGGCCTGGGCTAATTTCAACGGGAAGTTGATCTATGAGCTGCTGTAACACAGCGTAGCGCTCTGGGAGTTGTCGTAAAGGAGCTTTAACGGGTAAGAAACCATTTTTGGCTGAAACATTAAAAAAACCATCGGTGTAGGAGGACCATTGCATAGTTAGAAGATTTATGCGTTCCTCCTAAAGATAACCATTAAATGGATAGTATCCTTTCCCCTAAAGCAAAAATATGCCTATTTGATGAGCTCAATGCTTCGTTGAATAAATGCCGTAAGGGCCTCTCCTTTCAACTGGTTCTGAGATAATTTGGCCAAGTCCAGCGCCTGTCGAATTAAACGCTCACGTTTTTTTGCAGTACGCGTGTTTAGTATTTGCCCCACCAATTCGTGATTGGTGTTTACCAACAAGGTGTACATTTCCGGTAGATTTCCCATCATACCGCCACCTCCGGTTTGTTGCATGTCTTTCATACGACGCATAAACTCAGGCTGTGTTAACACAAAGGGCATTCCTTGACTGTCCATAGCCTCCAACTGTACACTGTACTTTTGGTCTTGAATTACGTCTTCAAGCATGGGCTTTAGTTTTTCCTTTTCTTCCTCAGAAAGTTTAGAAACGGTGGGCGTATCTTTTTTAATAAGATTTTCAATAGCATCTCCATCTACCCGTGCAAAGCTGATGTTTTCTTTACTGCTTTCCAGTTTCTGAATCAAATGACTAACAATAGGGGAATCAAGAAGTAAAACCTGATAGCCTTTGTCTTTGGCAGCGGTAATGTAGCTGTGTTGTTCTTCCACATCGGAAGCGTAGAGAATCACGAGTTTGTCTTCCTTATCGGTTTGGGCATCTTTAATGGCCTCCTGGAGTTCTTCGAAGGTGTAGTAGCTGCCGTCAGTGGTAGGGTAGAGTGCAAATTTGTCAGCTTTTTCAAAAAACTTTTCTTCGCTGAGCATGCCATACTCTATAACCACCTTAATGTCATTCCATTTTGCCTCAAAGGCCTCACGGTCCTTTTTAAACAAACTGTTGAGTTTGTCGGCCACTTTTCGGGTAATGTAATTGCTAATTTTTTTCACTGCTCCATCGGCCTGTAAATAACTCCGCGATACGTTAAGCGGGATGTCTGGGGAGTCAATCACCCCACGAAGTAGCGTTAAAAACTCTGGTACTATACCTTCCACATTGTCAGTTACAAACACTTGATTTTGATACAACTGAATGCGATCCTTTTGAATATTGAGGTCGTTGTTGAGTTTGGGGAAGTACAAAATACCGGTGAGGTTGAAGGGATAATCTACATTGAGGTGAATGTTGAACAGTGGTTCTTCAAACTGCATGGGGTACAATTCTCTGTAGAAAGCCTTGTAATCCTCTTCTTTTAAATCTGCGGGCTTTTTGTTCCAAGCCGGTGAAGGGTTGTTAATGATGTCGTCCACGGTCACCGTTTCTGCAGTAGCGTCTTCAGGAGCATCTTCGGGTAGGGGCAGCGATTCTTCCTTGGTGCCAAATTTAATGGGCACAGGCATAAACTTATTGTACTTTACCAGTAGTTCGCGGATACGTGCTTCTTCCAAAAATTCTTTATCGTCTTTGGTGATGTGCAGGACAATTTCGGTACCGCGTTCCAACTTGTCGGTAGGCTCTAGGGTGTAGGCAGGGGATCCGTCACAAGACCAGTGTACGGCCGCTGCGTCCTTATAGGATTTTGTAAAAATTTCCACTTTATCCGCTACCATAAAGGCAGAGTAAAAACCAAGGCCAAAATGTCCTATAATACCGCTATCCTTAGTGCTGTCTTTGTATTTTTCTAAAAATTCTTCAGCACCCGAAAAGGCAACTTCATTAATGTACTTTTGAACTTCCTCCTCGGTCATTCCAATCCCGTTGTCAATGATGTGAAGGGTCTTTGCTTTTTTGTCAATCTTAACTTCCAGTTGCAAATCCCCTAATTCGCCTTTGTATTCGCCAACACTACTGAGGTGTTGTAATTTTGAACACGCATCGGTGGCGTTTGATATAAGTTCACGTAAAAAGATTTCATGATCACTGTATAAAAACTTTTTAATCAGTGGGAAAATGTTTTCTACTGCTACATTAATTTTTCCTGTTGCCATGTTGAAATATTTTTTTTAGTTCTAGTAGCGAAAAAGATACCAAAGTGAACAAAGTGACAAATTGACATTTTTTTAACAGAATTATTGTTTAATATTTAGGCTAAATAACTAAACAAAACACTATTTTTGTAGTAAAATAAACCACAAGTGAATACAACGAAACAACACCTACAAGAAAAGTATACCACCCATTGCTTGGAAATGGGCGAAAAGCCAAAATCGGTTTATGCTTTTTGTAAAGCTGCCGCTATTGAAGAACAAGAGTTTTATGCCCATTACGGATCTTTAGATGCCATTGCCATCGACCTATGGGCAGCCTTTTACACCAATGCCATGGATGTTTTAGGCAAGGACAAGATCTTTAAAAAAGGGACTCCTAAAGACAAATTACTGGCCTTCTATTTCACCTTTTTCGAGGTGCTATTACTCAACCGTAGCTATGTGTTATTTGCGCTACAGGAAGAAAAAAATGCCATGACTAAAATGACGGCCCTCAAGGAATTGCGACGTCATTTTAAAGGCTTTGCTTCAGAACTTATTGAAGAAGGCAACGACGACCGTTCCAAATGGGCACAGCGCCCTGTGCAGCCATTTGCAGAAGGCGCATGGGTACAGCTGCTTTTTCTTATGAAGTTTTGGATTAACGATCGTTCTGCAGCTTTTGAAAAAACCGATGCTGCCATTGAAAAATCAGTGCAAACAGTTTTTGCACTTTTTGACAATGGTGCTTTGGACAAGCTTATTGATTTTGGAAAGTTTTTATGGAGTGAAAAGTCCACCTTGGTGTAGCCGATGAAAACACTTGATTATATCCCCACCAATAAAATTGAACGTGCTTCTAAGCTTGTTGCTACTGGATTTAAGGTAGGAGGAAACTATCTTAAGTACTATGGAGAAAAAGCGGTTAAGGGAACGGTGGACAAAGCGGCTCTCGATGAAAACAACGCCAAAGACATCTATGAAGGTTTAAAAAGCCTTAAAGGCAGCGCCCTAAAGGTGGCGCAAATGCTAAGTATGGAGCGCAATCTTTTGCCTCGTGCTTATGTAGAGCAATTTAGTTTGTCGCAATTTTCGGTTCCCCCACTTTCGGGACCTTTAGTAAAAAAATTAGTTCGAAAATATTTAGGAGCCAATCCAGAAGACCTCTTCGATACGTTTGCCACTCAATCTATAAATGCTGCCAGTATAGGACAAGTCCATCAGGCAACTAAGAATGGGAAAAAACTTGCTGTGAAAATTCAATACCCAGGAGTGGCAAACAGTATTGGCTCTGACTTAAGTTTGGTGAAACCCATCGCCATTCGTATGTTTAACCTCAAAGGCTCTGATACCGATAAGTTTTTTAAAGAGGTAGAAGATAAGTTGTTGGAAGAAACCAATTACACGCTTGAGCTAGCGCAAGGTCAGGCAATAGCAGCAGCTTGTGCCGAATTGCCCAACATTCGTTTTCCAAAATATTATCCCGATTGGTCTGCCGAAAAGGTGCTCACCATGGATTGGATGGAGGGGCAACACCTTACCGAATATGTAGAAACAGCTCCAGGACCCTCAGAAGCCAACGATAAAATTGGGCAAACCCTTTGGGATTTCTATATGTTTCAAATGCACCGCTTGCGAAAAGTGCATGCCGACCCCCATCCTGGAAATTTCTTGGTAGATGACCAACAACAGCTTATAGCTATTGATTTTGGCTGTATGAAAGAAATTCCCGAATCCTTTTACACTCCATATTTTGAAATGTCACGGCCCGAAATTTTTAATGACCCCAAGGCTTTTGACGAGCGTTTACGAGCTTTAGAAATACTTTTACTCACCGACAGTGCAGCGGAAGTAGAATTTTTTACCGCCCTGTTTCACCGTATGATGGAATTGTTTACGCGTCCTTTCCACGACAAGGAATTTGATTTTGGGGACCCTGATTTTTGGGACGGTATTGCACAGATTAGCCAAGAGTTTAGTCAAAACAGTGAATTGCGAAGAATGAACGGCAATCGTGGGTCCAAACACTTTATCTATATCAACCGTACTTTTTTTGGTCTCTACAGTCTTTTGAATGACCTAAAGGCACGTGTTAAGACATTTGATTACATGATTTTTGTTTAATTGGTTTATTTTATTGTGTAATTGATAAAACACCCTTTTCACAAGGGTGTTTTTTTTATATTGCCAAAAAATACAAGAATGTACAAAGCTATTATTGCCGGTTTAGGAAAATACCTCCCCGATAACGTGGTTACCAACAACGATTTGAAAAAGGTAATGGACACCTCAGACGAATGGATTGTAGAACGCACCGGGATCCAAGAACGAAGGCACATCATCAAAGGCTCTGGAGACACCACTGCCAGCATGGGAGCCGAAGCTGCAAAGATAGCTTTAGAGCGGGCACAATGTGCTGCCGAGGAGGTAGACCTTATTTTATTTGCTACGCTAAGCCCCGACTATTATTTTCCAGGCTCTGGCGTTTTGGTGCAGGAATTGTTAGCCATCCCTGATTGTCCTGCCATGGATATTCGAAACCAGTGTTCGGGCTTTGTATATGCCTTGGCTACAGCAGATCAATTTGTCCGTACAGGGATGTACAAAAATGTTTTGGTAATCGGTTCAGAAAATCACTCTGGAGGACTAGACATGAGTACGCGAGGTAGAAATGTATCGGTGATATTTGGGGATGGTGCAGGTGCTGCATTGGTTACCCGCTACGATGGAAACGATGATCGCGGTATTTTATCCAGTCATTTGCATTCCGAAGGAAAACACGCCGAAGAACTTTCACTTATAGGACCCAGTACCAACCGTTGGGTGCCACAAATTATGGAAGAAAACGATCCTGAAGATACTTCCTACTACCCGTATATGAACGGACAGTTTGTGTTTAAAAATGCAGTGGTGCGTTTTAGCGAGGTCATTAAAGAAGGGCTATTGCAAAACCAACTGGCTGCAGAGGACATCAAATTGTTGGTGCCCCACCAAGCCAATTTACGTATTGCGCAATTTGTTCAGAAAAAATTTGGACTCGGGGAAGATCAAGTGTACAACAACATTCAGCGCTACGGTAATACCACAGCTGCATCTATTCCAATTGCCTTAACAGAAGCCTGGGAGGAAGGCCGTGTAAAGCAGGGTGATCTTGTGGTGCTGGCTGCTTTTGGTAGTGGATTTACTTGGGGAAGCAGTATTATTAAATGGTAGCACAATGGACCACCCTGGTATTAGGGGCTTCCACCAAGCCCGAGCGCTACGCTTATAAAGCCATAACACAATTACGCGCAAAAAACTATCCTGTTGTTGCTGTGGGCGCCAAAACGGGTACAGTTGCAGGTGTTGAATTTAAAACCAGCTTGGAGCAGCTGCCTCCCATTCATACTGTAAGTATGTATTTAAGTCCTGCCCGCCAAGAAATGTACTACGATAAAATTATTGCACTGCAGCCCCAGCGGGTGTTGTTTAACCCTGGCACCGAAAATCCAGCATTTGCCCAACGCTTGCAGAATGAAGGTATAGCTGTAGAAAACGCCTGTAATTTGGTGTTATTGGCGACGAATCAATACGAGACCTAGAAACATTAAGAGACCGTTTAGCGGAAGCAATTCGTACCCCAATTCGTAGCCTCCCAACCAGCTCGCAGGCAGATTACCTAACGCGAAAATAAGTGTTACACAAACAAGTGCAATCCACAACACATAGCGGTCTTTAATTTGGTATTTTGTAAATATGCCAAAAGCAAACAAGCCCAAAAGGGGGCCGTAGGTGTAAGAGGCTACCGTAAGCAACCCGTCAATCACATTGCGATCCAATACATATTTAAAAAGAATCACTACTACAATTAGTAGGATGCTCATGCTAATATGCACTTTTTTGCGCGTTCGAACTTGTTCCTCTTGAGGTTTTTGATCCAGTTTTAAAATATCAATACAGTAAGAAGTCGTCAGCGAGGTTAACGCACTGTCAGCACTACTGTAGGCGGCAGCTATAAGCCCCAAAATAAAGGTGATGGCAACCCCCAGTCCAAGCTTACTTTTTAAGGCAATTTCGGGAAATAATAAATCTGTTTTGGGTTGGCCGTCCATCAAAGGCATAGCAATCTCCATTTGATTTGCGTAATGGTATAGCAGTACGCCAAGGAGTAAAAATAAAAAGGTAATACCTACCAGTACAAAGCTAAAGACAACCATGTTTTTTTGGGCGTCTTTTTGGGTTTTACAGGTCAGGTTTTTTTGCATCATATCCTGATCTAATCCTGTCATACAAATGGTGATAAATGCTCCTCCAATCAGCGATTTTAAAAAGTGATTACGCGTTAAAAATGAATCGCTCACCCAAATTTTTCCATAAGTGGCAAAGGCTTCCGACTGAAAAAAATCTACAATGCCCCAATTGAAATAACTCAAGAGGTAATAAATGGTTAGGCCCACAGCAACAAGCATCAACAGGGTTTGCAGTGTATCGGTCCAAATAATGGTTTTAATGCCCCCCTTTTGCGTGTAGAGCCAAATTAACAGGATAGAAAACACCACAGTGACTTCAAAAGGTATTCCCAAAGTTTCAAAAATAAATTGCTGCATCACCAGCGCCACAAGGAACAACCGAAAAGCAGCCCCCAAAACCCGTGAGATGAAAAAGAAAAAAGCCCCTGTAAAGTGACTCTTAGGGCCAAAGCGTTGTTGTAAATATTCGTAAATAGAAACAATATTGTTTTGATAGTAGACGGGCAATAGTACAAAGGCTACCACAAAATACCCCAGCATATAGCCCAGTACAACCTGAAAATAGGTGAGTTGAGCATCGCCCACCCAACCGGGAACAGAGATAAAGGTTACCCCCGATAAGGAAGCCCCCACCATTCCAAAGGCCACCAAATACCATGGAGCATTTTTGTTGGCCTGAAAAAATACGCGGTTGTTGGCCTGTTTGCTGGTCGCAAATGAAATTCCAATAAGTACTAAAAAATATCCCCCAATGAGGGCCAAAATTAAGAGCGGTGTAAGCATAAAATTCTAATCCTAATCAAAGATACAAAACCGGAAGCAACCAATTATTTTACTAATTTGCGGCATGGATTATTCCTCAAAACTATTGGCGCGTGCAGTGGATGAAATTGCACAACTTCCAGGGATAGGAAAGCGCAGCGCCTTGCGTTTGGCCCTGCATTTGCTCAAACAACCTCAAGCCCAAACCCAACACCTTACTGAAGCCCTAATGGCTTTGCGTAGTGAAATTAACTTTTGTGCTAAGTGTCACAACCTCTCCGACCAACCCCTGTGTGAAATTTGTGCCAATCCCAAACGCGATGCAACAATACTTTGTGTGGTTGAGGACATACGCGATGTGATGGCCATTGAGAGTACCAGTCAGTTTAAGGGCTTGTACCACGTTTTGGGAGGAATAATTTCCCCTATGGAGGGTGTTGGCCCCAATGACCTTACCCTCGACGCTTTGGTACAACGGGTAAAAGAAGAAGGGGTAAATGAAATCATTTTTGCATTGAGTGCAACCGTGGAGGCAGATACCACCAATTTTTATATGTACAAACTTTTAGGTCCGTTAGGAGTAAAAATTTCTGTCATCGCGCGCGGGATTCCAGTGGGGGATGAACTCGAATATACCGATGCGCTTACCCTGGGCCGCAGTATACAATCGCGTTTGCCTTATGAAGAAGTACTTCGAGAATAGGGATTTTTCTGTTTTGGGAATACACCCATCAGCAGAATAATTTTGATACATTTGCAATACAATTACAAGCATGGGAACATACCTTTTAAAACTTCCTAAAATGGGCGAAAGTGTCGCTGAAGCCACCATCACAAATTGGCTTAAAGAAGAAGGGGACACCATAGCCGTGGATGAATCTGTAGTGGAAATTGCAACCGACAAGGTAGATTCTGATGTGCCTTCTGAAGTTGCTGGAATTCTCATTGAAAAAAAGTTTGCGGCAGACGCCGTAGTGCAAGTAGGGGAGGTCATGGCTGTCATTCAAACCGATGGTCCAGATGCTAGTGCGAAAGAAGCACCTTCCGCAGCGATTGTTGAAGCGACTCCAGATCCTATACCCACCCCCGAACCCACACCGCCCCCAGCAGCACCGGCTGCTCCACCAAAAACAGCTGCTCCCCCTCAGGCTGAAGTTTTACAAGAGGAAATCACAAGCCTGCAACAGCAAGTGTCCGAAACCGCGGACACCACTACAACCGCTACAAGATTTTATTCTCCTCTGGTAAAAAATATTGCGAAGCAAGAAGGCATTTCGCTGGCAGAATTGGAACAAATTCCTGGAAGCGGAAGTCAGGGAAGGGTAACCAAGAAAGATATCTTGGCTTACATCGCCCACAAACCCACAGCAACACCCACCACGCCAACTGCTCCAACTCCAACACCAAAGGATACCATGCCTACAGGAAAAGACCAAATCATTGAAATGACCCGTATGGGGAAACTCATCGCGGATCATATGATTAATAGTAAGGCCACTTCGGCCCACGTACAATCTTTTGTAGAAGCGGATGTTACCCAACTTTGGGAATGGCGCGAAGCAGTGAAAGAGAAATTTTTCCAGCGTACTGGGGAAAAGCTCACGTTTACTCCTTTGTTTATTACGGCCTTGGTGAAAGCACTTCGGGACTTCCCGCTGTTAAACAGTGCTGTTGATGGAGACAAAATTATTCAGAAAGCAGCCCTAAATATCGGAATGGCCACTGCTCTGGCCGATGGTAACCTCATTGTGCCCGTCATTAAAAATGCAGATCATTTAAACCTAGTTGGTATGGCCAAGGCCGTAAACGAACTGGCTCGAAAGGCCCGTTCAAACGAGCTGAAGCCCGATGATATTCAAGACGGCACCTATACCCTTACCAATGTAGGGCATTTTGGTTCCATCATGGGAACACCCATCATCAATCAACCTCAGGTTGGAATTTTAGCCATAGGGGCCATACGTAAAATGCCCGCAGTAATAGAAACCCCCGAAGGCGATTTTATTGGCATTCGCCAAAAACTTATCCTCTCCCACAGTTATGATCACCGCATTATTAACGGAGCCATGGGAAGTCAATTTGTAAAAAATGTAGCCGATTACCTTGAAAACTGGAACGAACTACTTCCCTTTTGATTATGCCGTTGACCCTTACACGACCCCTTTGCTTTTTTGATTTAGAAACCACAGGTACCAATATTTCTAACGACCGTATTGTAGAAATTGCGGTTTTAAAGCGCCACCCCGACGGTATCGTAGAAGAAGCCCGTTGGTTGATCAACCCCGAACAACCCATACCCCAACAAGCAAGTGCGGTACACGGTATCACCGATGCCGATGTGGCTGATGCCCCCACCTTTAAAGAGGCTGGACAAGAGATCCTGCGATTTATGGAACATTGCGATTTGGCTGGGTATAATTCTGATCGCTTTGATATCCCCCTATTGGCAGAAGAATTCCTACGTGCTGAAATCGACTTTGATTTTAAGGCAGTAAAAAGTGTGGACGTGCAAACTATTTTCCATAAAATGGAGCAACGCACCCTTAGTGCAGCCCTAAAATTTTACTGCCAAAAAGAACTTACTGATGCGCATACGGCTTTGGCAGACACCCAAGCCACGCATGATGTGCTGCTGGCACAACTGGAGCGTTACACTGAATTGGAAGGCAATGTCCCCGAGTTAAGCGCCTTTACCACACGCCGTAAATCAGCTGATTTTGCTGGGTTTATTGTGTACAATGAGGACGACCAAGAATGCTTTGGCTTTGGAAAACACAAGGGAAAAACCGTGGTTGAGGTATTGGAAACTGAACCCGGCTATTTTGGATGGTTACTCAATGCCGATTTTCCACGCTACACCAAAAAAGTCCTCACGCAAATCCGTCTTCGAAATTTTAACCAGTAGCACCACGAGCAATGAAAATCATTTGTATTGGTCGAAACTATGCTGCTCATATAGACGAATTACACAACGAACGTCCCAAAGACCCCGTGGTTTTCCTAAAACCGGACACCACCATTGGACAAAAAAATCATCCCTTTTACTTACCGCATTTTTCAAATGACGTACATCACGAAATTGAAGTGGTGGTAAAAATCAATCGTATAGGGAAGCACATCCAGGAGCAGTTTGCACACAAATACTATCAAGAAATTGGTTTGGGAATTGATTTTACCGCCCGCGATTTACAGCAAACCTTAAAGTCCAAGGGCTTGCCCTGGGAAAAAGCCAAAGCTTTTGATGGCGCTACAGCACTTGGCAACTGGTTTGACAAAAGTCAATTTGAAGACCTTAATAAACTGCACTTCGAACTGCGTAAAAACGGGCAAGTTGTGCAGAAGGGAACCACCGCACAAATGCTGTGGTCTATTGATGCCTTAATTGCCTATGTGTCGCAATTTTTCACCCTTAAAATTGGGGACATCTTGTTTACGGGAACCCCGTCAGGTGTTGGTCCCGTGGTAGAAAACGATCGCTTGGAAGCCTTTTTGGAAGGCCAGCCCGCCCTTCAATTAAACGTGAAATAGATGCGTGCAGAACTAATTTCCATAGGCGACGAAATACTCATTGGGCAAATTGTAAATACCAATGCCACCTACATGGCAAAAGCATTGAATGCAATTGGGGTGGAAGTGGTACAAATCACAAGCATAAGCGATGCAAAAGAACACATTGTAAAGAGCCTTGAAGCGGCCTTTACCCGTGCAGACATTGTGCTATTTACAGGCGGATTGGGTCCCACCAACGACGATATTACCAAACACACCCTTACAGATTACTTTAATGACCGTTTGGTGTGGTATCCCGACATTTTAGAACACATAGAAGCCATTTTTAAAAAATATGTAGCCACGCCAATTGCTGAAACCAATCGACAACAGGCAATGCTCCCCGAAAAAGCCCGAATTTTTAAAAATGCTTTTGGCACGGCTTCGGGCATGTGGTTTGACCATAACGATAAGGTGGTGGTCTCCCTCCCCGGGGTTCCCTATGAAATGAAATCCCTTTTGGAAAACGGGATTCTTAAGGCCTTGCAGCAGCGTTTTGAAATGCCCCATATTCTTCACAAAACCCTTTTGACCTATGGCCTAGGGGAAAGTGTTATTGCCGAGCGTATTGCCGACTGGGAAGCCAAACTTCCACCCACTATAAAACTGGCCTATTTGCCCAGTTTGGGACGTGTGCGCCTCCGTTTGTCCACCAAAGGGAAAGATTTAAACGAATTGCAATCCCAAATGGACGAACAAATAGCAGCAGTACTGCCCCTCATTGAGGACATTTATTTTGGTTTAGAAGAAGAGCACCCCATTGAGGTTCAAATTGGGCAGCGCTTAAAGGAAAGCAAATACACCCTTTCATGTGCTGAAAGCTGTACGGGAGGAACTATTGCTTCTCGAATTACCGCCCATGCGGGGGCATCGCAATTTTTTAAGGGGAGTGCCGTAACCTATGCGCCAAGTGCTAAAGCCCATTTTTTGGGGGTTACCCCTGAGGTAATTGACGAACACGGTGTAGTGAGTGCTGCTGTGGCCAAAGCAATGGCACTAGGCGCACAAAAAGAATTTAAAACCGATTATGCCATAGGCGTAACAGGTAATGCAGGCCCTACAACAGAAGAGGGCACCGCAGCCGTAGGCGCAGTTTTTATTGCCATAGCCACACCTAACGGTGTTTTTGTAGAATATTTTATGATGGGGAATCACCGGGAGCGTGTTATCCAAAAGTCAGTAAACAAGGCCTTTGAAATGCTGTATCGGGCCCTAGTTTAGAAGGAATTAAAACTTCTGAATTTAAATTTTTTAACTCGAGAAAATAGTTTAAATTTGCGTCCTGCTAATCAAGAAGACTTAAGCTTATGGCAAAGGTTTGTGAAATTACTGGAAAAAAAGTCATGTTTGGGAACAACGTTTCTCACGCTATGAACAAAACACGCCGTCGTTTTGACATCAATTTAATTAAAAAGCGGTTCTACATTCCCGAAGAGGACAAGTGGATTACCCTAAAATTAAAGGCGTCTGTACTTAAAACGATCAACAAAAAAGGCATTTCTGCCGTACTTAAAGAAGCACGCGCACAAGGCGTATTAAAATAATTCACCATGGCTAAAAAAGGCAATCGCGTACAAGTAATTTTGGAATGTACAGAGCACAAAGCTTCTGGGCAACCAGGTACATCGCGTTACATTACAACCAAGAATAAAAAAAACAGCCCCGACCGTTTAGAAATCAAAAAATTTAACCCCATCTTAAAAAAGATGACGGTTCACAAAGAAATTAAATAATCATGGCAAAGAAATCTGTAGCAAGTTTACAAACCGGATCCAAGCGTCTTACTAAGGCCATTAAAATGGTAAAGAAAGACGGTGCTAAAAGTTATTCATTTGTGGAAACCATCATTCCTCCAGACATGGCCAATGATTGGTTAAGCAATCAGTAAATACTTACAAATTCAATGAAAAAAGCTACTTTTGAGTAGCTTTTTTTTTGCTATGAACAAACTGCGCTCGCTTTTTTCAAAAACCCAAAAAAAACAACTCCAAACGGGGTTGCAGCAAACAAAAAAATCATTTTTTTCAAAACTGGGAACCGCTCTGGTAGGGAAAAGTAAAATTGACGATGATTTGCTGGATGAATTGGAGGAGGTGCTTCTTCGCTCCGATGTTGGGGTAGCCACTACTATTAAAATTATAAAAGCCCTGGAGGAACGAGTAGCCCGAGATAAATTTCTTGGTGTAGAGGCCCTTGCAGGAATCATGCGGGAAGAAATAACGGCAGTGTTAAAACACTCCAACCCCGAGCAACCGCTTCGTTTTGATGCCCCTTTAGCAGCCACTCCCCACGTAGTCATGGTGGTAGGTGTAAATGGCGTGGGCAAAACCACCACTATTGGCAAACTGGCCCACCACTACCATCAGGCGGGTAAAAAAGTGATTTTAGGGGCAGCAGATACTTTTCGTGCAGGCGCCATCGATCAGTTGCAAATTTGGGCCGATCGGGTGGGGGTTCCTTTAGTCCGTCAGCAGATGGGAAGCGACCCTGCATCTGTAGCTTTTGACACCCTCCAATCTGCTATTGCACAAAATGCCGATGTGGTACTTATTGATACCGCAGGACGTTTGCACAACAAGGTGAACCTTATGCAAGAATTGACAAAGGTTAAAAAGGTGATGGCAAAATTATTGCCCGAAGCCCCCCAAGAAGTCCTCCTTGTGTTGGATGGCTCTACTGGGCAAAATGCTTTTGAACAAGCCAAGCAATTTACCGCCGCAACAGAAGTGACAGCGTTAGCAATTACTAAGCTAGACGGCACTGCAAAAGGTGGTGTGGTAATGGGTATTTCGGATCAATTTCAGATACCTGTAAAATATATAGGTATTGGTGAACAAGTGGAAGACCTGCAACTTTTCGACAGTCAAGAATTTATACAAGTCCTTTTTGACCAATGACCATGAGAAAAATTTTCAATGCCATTTTGGGTATACTCCTTCTCCTTGGAGGCATCTATTTGGTAGGCCCGCGAGTTGCCACTCCTGAGCTTAATAAGCCGTTTCCAATGGTGCCAAAATCCATGGACAGTCTCCAATTTTGGGTGCAACAGAAGGAAGCACAATTTCCCAATATACGTCCAAACAATGCGGCTCAAATTATATTTTACGACAGTATTCCTCAAAAAACCCCAGTTAGTGTCGTGTATTTACATGGCTTTTCGGCCAGTCAGGGTGAAGGGGCACCAGCACATTTGGCTATTGCCAAAGCCTTGAAGGCCAATTTATACCTTCCCCGACTTTGGGACCACGGTTTGGTAGAAGACGACCCTTTATTGGATTTTACTGCCGAGCAATATATCGACAGCGCCCGTGAAGCCATTGCCGTTGCAGCTGCCCTAGGTGAGCGGGTTGTGGTTTTGGGGACTTCTACCGGAGGCACTTTGGCTTTAGCCCTTAGTACGCATCCTCAAATTGCTGCCATGGGACTTTTTTCGCCCAATGTAGCAGTTTTTGACAAGCGAGTAGGAATTTTATCCAAGCCCTGGGGATTGCAGTTGGCCCGTTTCTTTTCGGGAGGAAATTTCCATACCATGGATAAAATTACCGCTGCTAAAAAAGCCTACTGGACGACGCGCTATCGTGTAGAAGCAGGGCCCCACCTGCAAAAACTACTGGATGTGACGATGAAAAAACAGGTGTTCAACACGGTGAAGCAGCCCGTATTTATGGGCTATTATTACAAAGATGAAATACATCAGGACAGTGTGGTTTCCGTGGCGGGAATGAAAAAAATGTTTGCGCAATTGGGTACACCTGATTCATTGAAACAGGCAAAAGCCTATCCCAATGCAGGCGATCATGTGATTGTAGGACAATTTACCAATCCCAACTATCAAGAAGTCGTTGAGGACGCCATTACCTTTTTTAATCGGGTACTTCAAAAACCATAAATCATGCGACCTATAAAATTCCTTCGTATTGTAGTTTTCATTGCTGTTGTAACTTCTTGTGCCCCCAAGGAAAACCCCCTGCTTCAATGGGAACCTTATGACGAAACTCCTGTATTAACTGCAAACGAAAACCATCCTGTAAAACGATTGCGCTACCGTCAAATCCTTTCACCTTTTCAAGATAAGGATGCACTTATGGCCCCTTTTTACGACGAGTTCAAATACTACGATGTAGCGCAACACCAACGTCTGGCACCACTTATTTTGGAACAGGACATCGCAACGCTACAGGCGCACATAGAAGCAGGGAAGCTCAGCTATGAAGCCCTCACTTTGTTTTATTTGTACCGTATTTATACTGCTGAATTGGACCACAATCGGTTTTTGAATGCCGTTCTACAAATTAATCCTAACGTACTAGAAGAAGCCAAAGCCAAAGACAAGGACTACAAAAAAGGAGGCTCGTTTCCTCCCTTATTTGGTATGCCTATTTTGGTAAAAGACAATATCAATACTGTTGGAACGGCAACAACTGCTGGTGCTTTAGCTTTTGCGGACAATCGTACTGAGGAGGATGCCTTTATTATACACCAATTAAAAAACCAGGGTGCCCTAATTTTAGGGAAAGCCAATTTAAGTGAGTGGGCCTACTTTTTTTGTAAGGGCTGCCCCGTAGGTTACAGTGCCATGGGTGGACAAACGCTAAATCCCTATGGGCGTATGCAATTGGAAACAGGAGGCTCTAGTTCTGGTAGTGGTGTGGCAGTAGCTGCCAATTATGCCGTAGCCGCAATAGGATCAGAAACTTCGGGTTCTATTTTATCACCTTCAGGAAAAAATGCTGTTGTAGGATTAAAGCCAACTATTGGCGCTTTGAGTCGTTCGGGGATTATTCCTATATCAGCCTCCCTTGACACGCCTGGCCCGATGACAAAAAATGTTCGTGATAACGCCTTGTTGTACAATGCCATGTTAGGGGCTGACACAAAAGATGCAGCCTCCTATGCCGCTGAAAAAATAGCTGTTGACGCCTTAAATCAAGCCACACTAGAAGGAAAAACACTAGCTTATATTGAAGATTTCAAGGACAATCCCCTCTATGCTCAAGCCTTAAAAGACCTTGAAGCTGCGGGAGCTACCCTAGTTGCTTTTACACCCAACAGCCAACGCTTGGAAAATTTTGGTGTGCGTTTGGCTGCTGAAATGAAAAGGGATTTACCAGCGTATGTAAAACAGTTTGCTGCCGCCAAGCTACCGTTTAGTAGCGTAGCAGCTGTTGCAGCTTTTAATGATGAAGCATTGGATACACGAGCTCCTTACGGACAAGGGAATTTTGATGCCATTGTAGAAAATACTACAACACCTGAAGAACTGGCAACCATAGTGGTAGAAATGACGCAAAAGGGACGCCACTATTTTGCTCCAGCCTTTTCCGATGCAAAGGCAGATGCCGTACTGTCCATCAACAATTATAACGCTGGAGTAGCTGCTGTAGCCTATTATCCTGCACTAACCGTTCCTATGGGATTTCAGGACAATGGCGCCCCCCAAAACCTCACTTTTATTGCCCCTTCCCGCCAGGAACAGCAGTTGTTCCTATTAGCGGCCGCTTATGAAAAATTAACCCAACACCGAACACCACCTAAAGAGCACCCACATGCGCACGAGAAGCAATAAAAAAAACACCATTAATGTGATCACCCTAGGCTGTTCTAAAAACACCTATGACTCTGAAGTCCTCATGGGTCAATTGAAGGCCAACAAGAAACAGGTGGTGCATGAGAAAGCGGGAAACATAGTAGTGGTAAATACTTGTGGGTTTATTGGAGATGCCAAAGCAGAATCGGTGAATACTATTTTAGAGCAAGTACAAAAAAAACAAGCAGGTGAAGTGGACAAAGTATTTGTTACGGGCTGTTTGAGTGAACGCTACAAACCCGATTTAGAGGCAGAAATTCCCGAAGTGGACGCTTATTTTGGCACCACAGATTTACCCCAACTCCTACAAGCGTTGGGCGCCGACTATAAACACGAGCTGTTGGGAGAACGTTTAAAAACAACACCAAAAAATTACGCCTATCTAAAAATTGCCGAGGGCTGCGATCGGCCATGCTCCTTTTGTGCTATTCCGCTAATGAGGGGAAAGCACCGATCTACCCCTATTGAGCAACTGGTAGCCGAAGCCGAAAAATTGGCAGCTTCTGGAGTAAAAGAACTTATTTTAATTGCCCAAGACCTCACCTATTACGGTTTAGACCTCTATAAAAAAAGACGCCTCGCCGATTTGCTTCGTGCGCTGATTCAGGTTAACGGTATCGAATGGATTCGTTTGCACTACGCTTTCCCTACTGGTTTTCCGATGGAGGTGCTGGATTTCATGCGGGAAACCCCTAAAATTTGCAATTATCTCGATATTCCACTGCAGCATATAGCGGACCCTATTTTAAAATCAATGAAGCGCGGTACAACCCAAAAGAAAACAACCGAGCTTTTGCATAACTTTCGTGAGCAATTGCCAGGAATAACCTTGCGTACAACACTAATTGTTGGTTATCCTGGAGAAACAGAAGCAGATTTTCAAACCCTTAAGGAATGGGTGAAGGCCATGCGTTTTGAACGCTTGGGCTGTTTTACCTATAGCCATGAAGAGCAAACCACAGCCTATGCCCTAACCGATGATGTACCTGAAGAAGTTAAGCAGGCGCGTGCCGCAGAAATTATGGAAATTCAACGCGGTATTTCCTGGGAAATCAATCAAGAAAAAATTGGACAGCGCTTCCGCTGTATGATAGACCGGATAGAAGGCGGCTACTTTGTGGGGCGTACAGAAATGGATTCCCCTGATGTGGATAACGAGGTGTTGGTTCCCACAAAGGACCACTATTTAAAAGTAGGGGATTTTACCACCCTAGAAATTACAGCTGCCGAAGATTTTGACTTGTATGCGGTACCCGTTGTTTAGTCGTTTAAAAAGACAGCATTAAACAACAACAATTTCCCGTTCTCCCAAAACGCTCTAAAAATAGGATCATCTACAAAGTAGGTGACGCTCCCGCGGCCCACGCGTTCGGTGCCCACGATTAAAGATTCCGCTTGTACGTCAGCCACATTTTTTCCTACAAAACCGGCAACAGCTTTTGCTCCTTTAGGAATATAGCTCACATTGTTGCCATTTTTTAATAATGCATAAGCACTTGCAGAACGTTTAAGGGTATAATAGTTGTTGGTGTATCCCAGTCCAATAGGATGGGAGTTGTCTACACGGGTATTAAAAATTCCCCCGGTAATAGCGTTGCTAATATAATTGCGTTGTTGGTCCTCATAGCGTCGGGTGGGGTCGGGCGTAATATCGTTTTCTTTTCGTTGTAAATTAAACCCTTGCTGCCCAGTAAAGTAGGACAGGGCACGTTCAATAGCAACAATGCGGCCTCCTTGGCGTAACCAGCGCAACAGCATTGCTTTTTTACGTTCCGAACGTAGGCTGGAGTATCCTCCTGACGGCATTATCAGTACATCAATATGCTTTAGTACACGTTCAGTAAGTTGCTTGTCGCGGACTTGGTGAAAAGGAAAATTTAAATCTTTTTCAAAATAGTGCCATAACTCCCCGTAGTTGTAGGGCGATACATCTCCCTCGGTAAGTATGGCAATTTTAGGGGTCTTTATCCAATGAAAAGCATCAGAGCCCATATCTGGTCCTGCGGCGGCGTATCCACTGGCTACTGGAATCAGTTGCTTTTCATACTCTTGCGCCAAACGATTGAGGCTAACCTCAAAGTCTGTAGTGCTGGTGTTTTCACCTCTTAAAATAAATAAACTTCCTGGGTTCCAATTTTTTCCTCCACTGCCAAAACGTTTTGTGTTAATACGTACCTTGATGTTCGCCTTTAAAAGGGCAGCCAAAAACTTACCATCCTCAAAACTATCATAAGTGGTTCCCCAAGCGTAGGCATCGGGAGTAATGGGTTGAGGAAGTAGCGAAGTTTTTTGGGCGTTGTATTCGATTTTACTGTTGGTAGCTACTGCTTTTAAACCATGTGCATAGGGAAGGGACCAGGCGGTAATATCGTAGGTGAGTGAGTCTTGGAGTGTTGTTTTAGGTTCAAACCACACCTGTACCATTTTTCCTTTCACTTGTTGGCTAGGGACCACTAGGGCACCCTTTTGAAAGGCAATGGTGCTGTTTTTTTGTTGTTGGTAATCGTAGCCTTTGATGCTCTGTTTTTGATTCAGGTAGCCATAGTCTACTTCATGGCGATCGAGGAGTCGTTGTAAGGCATTAAGTTTGTTGGTACTTCCCTCAAGGACATAGGCTTGATACTTGCGCTTGTTGTCCTCAAAAAAAGCTTGAAAATTAGCGTTGAGCGCACTGCGGTTTTTAGCTGCTGTTTCTACGGTAGAAAGTGCCGTGGTGTAGTGGTGCTCAATGCGGTCAATAAGGGTGAGTTCAATGCCTTCGTCGTTTGTAATACCCAGGCCCGCACGTCCGTTTCCTGCCTGCTCATAGGTCATTCCTATGGCTCCCAGATAGGTGGGGTAGGTGTCGCCATAACTGGGGTAGAGCAAATCAAAGCGCTCTTTGGTAAAGTACAACCAGCCCTCGCGATCGAAATACAAAGCGTGGTTTTTAGCCAATTTGTCTTGGAATTCCATTTGGAATGGAGTAATAATGTCGTGTAGCGGTGCTGCTGCAGGCGCAAAATAATAAGGGCTATTGATCCCCTGTTCGTGAAAATCCACATGTACATGGGGCAACCACTGGTTGTATTTTTTGAGACGTTGTTGGGTTTCAACTTGCGTGGCCCATGCCCAGTCTCTGTTCAAATCAAAAATGTAATGATTGGTCCGTCCACTGTGCCACAATTCGTCGTGTTCACGCGAAAAAGGTGTAGCGTCATAGGGGGTGCTTCGGTTTTGTTTGTACCAGTTCACATAACGGTCGCGTCCGTCGGGATTGATACAAGGATCAATAATCACCACGGTATTTTCTAACCACGCACTGTGGTTTTCTATCAAATTGTATATTGTTTTCATGGCCGCTTCGGTACTCGAAGACTCGTTGCCATGCACGTTAAAGCTCAACCATACGATTGCAAAGTCATCGTTTTTCTCCCCTTGGATAAGTCCAGTATTTTGCAAATGCCGCTGGCGAATGGCCTCAAGCTTTGCTAAGTTTTTAGCCGTAGATACATAAGCCAATTGTAAGAGGCGCCCCTCGTTGGTAGTCCCATAGGGATCCAAGCGCACCATGTTGGAATTTTCCTCCAGGTGCTGAAAATAATCTACCACCTGATGGTGTCTGGAAAAAGTGGTTCCTAAGGGGTAGCCCAAAAAGCTGTCGGGCGATTGTACTTGTGCCAGTGCAGGGCCGCTTAAGAATAAGGCAAATAACAGGAGAGTAATTTTTTTCATAGTGGTGTCAAAAGGCCGAAATATACCTATTTTTTGACCACTGGGGTAATTTTTAAAAAACAAATATCTTTACGCAAAATCTATACATGACTACTTCGGGGATTCCGCATCGCGACACAGGGTATTTTTCTTCCTTACTAACAGATTACCTCGAACAAAACCCAAAATTGGACTTTACATATGGAAGGTTCCCCACACTCGACCAGTTAAAGGCGCAAGCCCAGGAAAAATGTGCTGCCTTTCCGGAGGCACATCGACAGGTATTAGTAGAAGTGTTACAAGAGCAGTACGCTACGCTTGATGTGGCACCTGAGGTAGCTAAAAACATTTCGGCCTTAGGGTCAAAGAATGCGGTAACACTCACCACTGGACATCAATTGTGTTTGCTTACAGGTCCCTTGTACTTTATCTATAAGATTCTTACGATTATAAAATTGGCCGAGCAACTGCGTGCACAGGCTCCCGAATTGGGAGTGGTACCCGTGTATTGGATGGCTACCGAAGACCACGATTTTGAGGAAATCAGTAGTTTTCAGTTCCAACAGCAAAAGTTTCAATGGACAAAGGCGGCTGAAGGCCCTGTGGGACGCATGAACTTAGAGGGCCTTGCTCCAGTTCTGGAAGCCTTTTCAAAGGTTTTGGGGAAAACCTTACATGCCGAAAAACTCCTCGATAGCATTGCCAACAGCTATGGTAGCGCCTCCACCTTGGCCGAAGCTACTCGGTGTTTGGTTAACGGGTTGTTTGCTTCCTATGGTTTGGTGGTTATTGATGCCGATCATCCCAAATTAAAAACCCTCTTTCGACCTCAAGTGCATCGCGAATTAACCGAGCAATTGGCCCATACCAAGGTGCAGGAGCAAGTGGAAAAAATTAAGCAAGACTACAACTCTAGCTACAAGCCTCAGGTAGCACCACGCACACTCAACCTGTTTTATTTTTATGACGGAGGCCGCTATCGCATAGAGAAAGAAGGGGACAACTACCTCCTGGTAGGGACCTCAAAAGTATTTTCACAACAAGCACTTCTTCAGGAACTGGAGGCGAATCCCGAGAATTTTTCGCCCAATGTGCTGTTGCGCCCCTTGTATCAAGAGGTCATTCTTCCCAATATTGCCTACATCGGAGGCGGTGGCGAATTGGCCTATTGGTTGGAGCTCAAATCGTTTTTTGACGCCTCTAATGTGCTTTTTCCAATTTTACTTTTGCGCAACGCTGCACTGGTGCTCACTCCCAAGGATGAAAAAAAATGTAAGGCCTTAGGGGTAGATCCAAAACAATTGTTTTTGTCGCGGACCGCTTTACTGGCCCAAAAAACAAAAGCCCTAAGTGAACTCGATATTAATCTGCAGTTTTTTAAGGATACATTAGAAGCGCAGTTTAAAACATTAGAAGCGATTGCGAAAAAAACAGACGCATCTTTCATTGGTAGTGTAGCTGCCCAAAGGGCCAAGCAGTTTAAGGGAATCGATCGTTTGGAGCAGCGGTTACTACGAGCTGAAAAGCGAAAGTTTAAAGCGCAGTTACAGCGTTTAAGCAATTTGCACGAACGCCTTTTCCCAAAAGGAAATCTACAAGAACGAGTGCTTAATTTTAGCAGTTTCTACTGCGACTACGGCCCCAATTTTATCGCTCAATTGTACCGCGAATTTGACCCCCTAGGACAGGACTTTACGATACTTACAACCGGTGAATAAATTCCTAATTCAGAAAAACTAATCCTTTACAAATAGTTGTATTTTTGCCTATGCAAGAAAAGCTTCTCATCCTTGATTTCGGCTCCCAATACACCCAACTGATTGCCCGTCGGGTTCGCGAATTAAACATCTACTGCGAAATACATCCCTACCACAATATTCCAAAAGCCATAGACAGCTTTAAGGCAGTTATTTTATCGGGGTCCCCTTTCTCCGTTCGTGCGGAGGATGCTCCCCATCCTGATTTAAGTGCTATTCGTGGGAAAAAACCCCTATTGGGGATTTGCTACGGGGCACAATACTTGGCCCATTTTTCTGGTGGTCAGGTGGCTGCTGCCAATAAACGCGAGTACGGCAGGGCAAAATTGCACGTAAAAGCCACACACCCCTTCTTAGCAGGAGTATCACAGGAGTCCCAAGTATGGATGAGCCATGGGGATACCATTGAGGTGTTGCCTACGGGAGGCCGTTTAATTGCCAGTACCGAAGAGGTGGAAAATGCTGCCTATGAAATTGAGGGGGAACCCACCTATGGCATCCAATTTCATCCTGAAGTATACCACAGTACCGAGGGTAAGCAAATGCTCCAAAACTTTTTGGTAGACATTGCTGGCTTTAAGCAAGAATGGACTTCCGCATCCTTTGTAGAAATGACCGTTGAGGAATTGAAAACCCAACTGGGGAACGACAAGGTGATCTTGGGACTCTCGGGAGGTGTGGACTCCTCCGTTGCCGCAGTGCTCTTACACCGTGCCATAGGGAAGCAACTCCACTGTATTTTTGTTAACAATGGCTTGCTTCGAAAAAACGAATTTGATGCCGTGCTGGAGCAGTACAAAGGCATGGGGCTAAATGTGAAAGGGGTTGATGCATCGGCTACCTTTTTAGAGCGTTTAGCAGGGGTAAGCGATCCCGAACGCAAACGAAAAATAATTGGCAATACTTTTATTGATGTTTTCGATGGGGAAGCCCAACAGCTTAAAGACGCCCAATGGTTAGCCCAGGGAACCATTTATCCCGACGTCATTGAATCTGTTTCAGTCAATGGCCCTTCGGTGACCATAAAATCTCACCACAATGTGGGCGGACTGCCCGACTATATGAAACTCAAAGTAGTGGAACCCCTACGCATGCTTTTTAAGGACGAGGTGCGCCGTGTGGGAAAAAGTTTGGGAATCGACCCCAAGCTCATCGGAAGACACCCTTTTCCTGGGCCAGGCTTGGCCATTCGAATTTTAGGAGCTATTACTGCCGAAAAAGTGCGTATGCTCCAAGAAGTAGATGCCATATTTATTCAAGCCCTCCGCGATTGGGAGTTGTATGATAAGGTGTGGCAAGCAGGCGCTATTTTGCTTCCAGTGAATAGTGTTGGGGTGATGGGTGATGAACGCACCTATGAAAAATGTGTGGCCCTTCGTGCCGTAGATTCTACCGATGGAATGACCGCCGATTGGGTAGATTTACCTTACGAGTTTTTACAAAAAGTATCTAACACCATCATCAACAACGTTCCGGGCGTTAACCGCGTGGTGTATGATATAAGTTCTAAACCTCCAGCCACCATTGAATGGGAATAAAACCTAAAATTATGCCTAGATTTTCGCTCCTCCTCCTACTGATTTTTTTGAGTGGGCCTATGTTACAGGCGCAAGATACCGCCATGCCCGAGCGTTTCCTTACCCATAAGGTCAAGCGACAGGAAACTTTATTTAGTCTAGCGCGGAAATACAAGATAACTGTAGCGCAAATTAAAGAGTATAACCCCATGGTTGACAAAGTAGGGTTAAAGCGGCGGATGCAATTGCGCATCCCTGTGTATTCTGCAGTAGTGGAAGTTGCTGAAGTAAAAAAGACTACTCCAAAGGACAGCCTTGTGTCCTACACCGTACCACTCAAGGCCACCAAATGGCGTATTGCCTACACCAACGGGATTTCCATAGCAAAACTGGAACGCCTCAATCCAAAAATTAAAGAAGGTCTTCAAGCAGGGCAGGTCATTTATTTGCCTGCAACTACTGCTCCCCCCACACCAGTAGTGGACAGCCTATACAATTACTACACCGTAAAACCCAAAGAGGGGTATTTTCGTATAGCACAAAAATTAGGGGTTACTCAAGCCACTTTGGATTCGCTGAATCCCGAACTGCCCACCAAAGGCTTACAAGCCGGAATGATACTTCGAGTGCCTCAGCAATTTACCGGAGACTTATCTGTGGAGGACGCCTTATTGGTGGAAAAAACCAATTTATGGGATTCTCTTCAAGGGCCTTTGCCACCCCTAAAATTGGCTTTTCTATTGCCCTTTAAAGCGCACGAATTGGAATTGGACTCTTTAGAAAAGACCAAATCCCTTTTGAAACGTCGGAACTTGCACACCATAGCTTTGGACTTTTATTCCGGCGCCTTACTGGCTTTAGAGCAATTAAAAACACGTGCCCCCATTCGGGTGGAAACCTATGACACCCAAAACAACAAAGCCCAGTTGCAGCGTGTATTACAGCAACAGGACCTCTCGCAAAATGATATTGTCATTGGCCCTTTAATCCCTTCAAACTTTGACGCCGTTAGCGACGCACCCAGCCTGCGAGATGTTATTAAAGTAGCGCCCTTGTCCTATCGCCCTGTACGTCCCCGCCCCAAGGTGTATCAGTCTGTCACCCCAGAAGAAGAGTTGCGCAAGCGAATGTTTTCATATTTAAAAACCCATTTAAATCCCGAAGAAAACATCATGATTGTTGCCGATTCTTTACATCGGGATATTGAAGGGCAATTGACTGAATTTCTTCCTAGTGCAAATTTATTTCGCCCCGAGCCCGGAGGCTTTTTGCTGCCCGAATTGGTAGATTCCTTATTGGTGGATACCCTGCCCAATAAAATTATATTGGAGTCCAAGAACTTTTCTTTAATCTCCAGTGTAAGCGCCCAGTTAAGTGGGGCCATCAACCCCGAACGCGAGGTGCAATTATTTACCACCTACCGCGGTACTGCCTATGAAAACCCCAACACACCCATTGCTACGCTAGCGTCATTGCAATTTACCTTTCCCAGTATGTACCGTCCCTTGTACTACACCCGTTCTCCCATAGACGAGCAGTACAAAGACCGTTTCGGACGCTATCCCAACAAAGAAGCCAAACGTGCTTACGATGTTACTATGGATATTGTTTTGCGCTATTGGTATAACAGTCTTAGCAAAGAGCCCCAAGATATTGGCCTAACCGCCTATCTTGAAAGTCAGTTTGATTATCAAGAAGACCAGAGGGGCAGTAAAACCAATCGTGCGACTATCATATTACAACATCAGGACTTGGAAGTGATTCCCATAAAGAATTGATGAAAAGCACTTCCAAATCCCTTGAGATTTTGTATTTTTGAGTCCGGTTAAAGTTCAGATTCACCGGATGTCTCAGACTAAATATGTATTCGTTACTGGCGGGGTTACTTCTTCCCTTGGGAAGGGCATTATCGCCGCTTCTCTCGCTAAATTACTTCAGGCGCAAGACTATCGCGTTACCATACAAAAATTCGATCCATACCTCAATGTAGATCCAGGAACCCTCAATCCCTATGAGCACGGAGAGTGTTATGTTACTGAGGATGGGGCGGAAACCGATTTGGATTTGGGTCATTATGAACGCTTTTTAAACCTGCCTACCTCACAAGCCAATAATGTTACCACGGGACGGGTGTACCAGAGAGTTATTGAAAAAGAACGCCAAGGGGCATTTTTGGGCAAAACCGTTCAGGTGATTCCCCACATTACCAATGAAATTAAAGAGCGCATGCAACTGCTTGCTCAAAATGGGGATTACGATATTATTATTACTGAAATTGGAGGTACCGTAGGGGATATTGAATCCCTGCCCTATATTGAGGCGGTACGCCAATTGGTGTACGAATTGGGCGATGACAACGCACTAGTAATTCACCTTACCTTAATACCCTATTTGTCTGCGGCGGGGGAACTTAAAACCAAACCCACCCAACACTCGGTAAAAACACTGATGGAAAGCGGTATTAAAGCCGACGTTTTAGTATGTAGAACCGAACACGAACTGACCGATGAATTGCGAGAAAAACTCGCCCTGTTTTGCAACGTAAAAAAAGAAGCGGTAATTCAATCTATAGATGTAAAATCTATATACGAGGTCCCCTTAAAAATGCAGGAAGAAGGTTTGGATACAGTGGTTTTAAATCGTTTGCAACTGGATCCACACAGTACGACACAATTGGAGGAGTGGAAACAGTTTTTAGCAGTATTAGACCAGCCCAAACACAAGCTTCGCATCGGTTTGGTCGGAAAATATGTCGAATTGCAAGATGCCTACAAATCTATTCTAGAAGCCTTACTGCATTCAGGAGTAGCCAACGAGGCAGCTGTGGAGGTGGTTCCCATCCATTCTGAGGCTTTGGATCACGCTTTGGAAAACGACCTGTTTACAGCGCTCGACGGCGTGCTTGTTGCTCCAGGCTTTGGCAGTAGGGGTACCGAAGGAAAAATAAACGCCATTCAGTACGTACGCGAAAACAATATTCCCTTCTTTGGAATCTGTTACGGAATGCAAATGGCTGTGGTAGAATACGCCAGAAACGTAAAAGGACTTACCGCTGCAAATTCCACTGAAATCGATGAAGCAACTTCGCACCCGGTCATTGATATCATGGAAGAACAGAAAAATATTTCAAAAATGGGGGGAACCATGCGTTTAGGTGCTTGGGACTGCCTGCTAGAGGAAGGCAGCTTGGTACAGCAGGTGTACCAAACCACTGCAATTTCCGAGCGCCATCGCCATCGCTATGAATTCAACAGTGATTTTACCGATACCCTTTTTGATGAGGATTTTAAATTAGCAGGGAAAAATCCTGATACTCAGTTGGTTGAAATTGTAGAAAACACCTCACATCCTTGGTTTGTAGGCGTACAGTTTCATCCTGAATACAAAAGTACTGTGGCCCAGCCCCATCCCTTATTTGTTTCTTTTGTAGCTGCTGCATTAAAGCACCACCAAAACAAGAAATAATTCTATTTTTGCCTCATGGAAGAAAGAAAGTTTGATCCCTATCAATTTATCGGTTTTGTACTGATTGCCCTAATCCTCACTTGGATGTTGTACCGCAATGCCCCTGAAGAGGCTGCACAAACCACTCCAGAACCTACACCTGCGGTAGCAACTCCTGAGGCTACACCAGGTCCAGCCACAGCCGTGGTGAGTGCCACAGCCATGGATGCAAGTATGTATGGTCCTTTTGCAGGTTTTATGCAAGCCAATGCCGCTGCTCCGCAACAACTCGAAAACGAGTTTATGCAACTGAAAATTCAACCCAAGGGAGGGCAGATAGAACAATTGCTACTCAAAGGGGAAACCAACTACAAAGGTGAACCGCTGTATTTAATCGATAGGGGCAATGCCAACTTTTCTGTAAGCATTCCATTACAAGATGGTCGTGTGTTGCGTACCGAAGATTTTTATTTTTCAGCAGTCGTAGAGGGCCAAAGTGTAGTGCTCACTGCCAAGGCTTCAGAAGGCAAGCAATTGCGCTTCACCTATCGATTAAATCCCAAAACCCACTTGCTCGATTTTAGTATGGACACCGCAGGGATGGCCGCATTTTTAGATTCAAGTCGTCCTGCAACTCTGAGATGGACTACCCATGCATTTCGCAATTCCAAAAGCATTGAGTATGAAAACCGCTACACCGAACTCACCTATGGTCACCGTGAGGATAAGGTCGATTATTTGAGCATCGCAGGGGAGGACCAGGAAACCGAAAATCAGGTGCGTTGGGTGTCCTACCGCCAACATTTTTTTAGTGCCATCCTCCTGTTTCAAAACCCTGTGGATACAGTAACCTTAACTTCTGTTGACCTGTCCGACGACGAAACCCTAGACGAAGCTTTTACCAAGCGCTACACCACTTCAGTACCCCTGGCAATTAGTGGAAGCGAATTGACAACGGCCCTGCAATTTTATTTTGGCCCTACAGATTATAAAACCCTAAAATCCTACAATCAGGATTTAGAATCCTCTGTACCGCTAGGTTGGGGAATTTTCGGTTGGATCAACCGCTTTATATTTTTGCCCCTCTTTTCGTTCCTTACCTCGTTTTTACCCCATGGTATCGCTGTAATTGTGTTAACTATTATAGTGCGTTTGGCCATGTCACCGGTAACGTATAAATCGTATGTGTCTCAGATTAAAATGAAGATTTTGCGACCCGAGGTGGATGAAATCAATAAGAAGTATGCCAAAGATGCTGTAAAAAAGCAGCAAGAAGTAATGAGTTTGTACAGCCGTGCCGGGGCCAGTCCCATGTCGGGTTGTGTACCGGCATTATTGCAAATGCCAGTTTTCTTTGCCTTGTTTACCTTTTTTCCAGTAGCCTTCAGTTTACGCCAAAAGCCGTTTTTATGGGCAGATGATTTATCTTCCTATGACGCTGTGGTCGATTTGCCGTTCAACATTCCCTTTTATGGCGACCACATCAGTTTGTTCCCCATATTGGCTTCTGTAGCCATCTTCTTTTATACCCGCATGACCACGGGGCAACAAAGCATGCCCCAACAACCCGGCATGCCCAACATGAAAGTGATCATGTATTTGATGCCACTGATGATGTTATTCTTCTTTAACAATTACGCCAGTGGATTGAGCTTGTATTATTTTGTTTCCAATTTGCTGACCATTATCCTTATGCTAGTGATTAAAAACTACATTATTGATGATGATAAGATTTTACTGCAGATAGAAGAAAACAAGAAAAAGCCAAAGAAAGCCGGTGGATTTTCTGCTCGCCTTCAAAAAGCGATGGAAGAAGCAGAAAAGCAAAAGCGCGCGCAGGGACGCCGCTAAACTCCTGTTAAGAAGGAATTTTTCCCCTACCTTTGCAGTATGAAAAAGAAGCGTGTCGTAGTGGGCCTTTCCGGTGGGGTAGACTCCAGCGTAGCAGCCTATTTACTCCAACAGCAAGGCTATGAAGTCATTGGCTTGTTTATGAAAAACTGGCACGATGAATCGGTTACGATTTCTTCGGAATGCCCTTGGTTGGAAGACAGTAACGACGCTATGTTGGTGGCCAACAAATTGGGGATTGCTTTTCAAACGGTGGATTTAAGCGACACTTACAAAACCCGTATAGTAGATTATATGTTTGCGGAATATGCCGCAGGCCGCACGCCAAACCCTGATGTGCTTTGCAACCGTGAGATTAAGTTTTCGGTGTTTATGGACATCGCCCTCTCCCTGGGGGCCGACTTTGTAGCCACGGGGCATTACTGCCAAAAGGATACCATTACTAAAGATGGCAAGCCCATATATCGGCTTTTAAGCGGTCAGGACGCTTCTAAGGACCAGTCCTATTTCCTTTGTCAACTGACCCAACAACAATTGGCCAAAACCCTGTTTCCTATTGGTTACCTTCAAAAAAGTGAGGTGCGAAAAATTGCTGCTGCTCAGGCCTTGGTAACTGCCGAAAAAAAGGACTCTCAAGGATTGTGCTTTATTGGAAAGGTTCGCCTGCCCGATTTTTTAAAGCAACAACTGGCACCCAAACAGGGTCCTATTATTAGTATTCCTGTTGCACAGGTTCCCCAACTGGAACCTCATGACACACCAGGTGAAGCCCAGTGGAAAGCACTCGCCACCCGAAAGCAGTACCAGCCCGAAGAAGGAACTGTTGTGGGGACCCATGAAGGCGCTCACTATTTTACCATAGGCCAGCGCAAGGGTTTGGCGGTAGGAGGGACTGCAGCGCCATTATTTGTGATCGCTACCGACACAGTAAAAAATATAATTTATGTGGGGGAAGGGGCACAGCATCCGGGCTTGTTTCACAAGGCCTTGTTTGTTGCTGTGGACCAACTGCATTGGGTGCGGGAGGACCAACAGCTTCAAATAGGGGAGCAGACCACTGTAATGGCACGTATCCGCTACCGCCAACCCTTACAGGCGGCGACCTTAGAACGTACCACTGACGGACTTTACGTCATTTTCGATCAGCCACAAAGTGCCATTACGCCGGGTCAGTTTGTCGCTTGGTACCGCGAAAATGAATTGCTGGGTTCCGGGGTTATTGCGTAACTTTAGCTGTAGCAACTTCAAGTTATTTCTATGACAGTCCTTCCTTCTGCAGTATGCGATCTTTTTGATATTGAATATCCCCTCGTTCAAGGGGTAATGGTGTGGGCCAGCGGTTGGTGATTGGCTTCGGCAGTCAGCAATGCGGGTGGTTTAGGCCATTTTCGTCAGTTATTGTTCCTGACCAGGTTTGTTGTGCCCAGACGCCCCCCCCCGCTCATCCAGATGAATGCGATAACATTCACTAAAATGTAGATTTTTTTCATAGGTTAAGAAGATTTGGTTAAATGGATAAAATTAATATCCTAGGTATAGCATGCAAGAAATTGCGCTTCAAATATCAGTGAAGAGGGCGTAATCGTTAAGTTTTAACACTTAGAGGTGCCGAAAATATTTACTTTATTAATTTGAGCTTTTTTCCATTGTCGCCTTGGGTTCCCATTCCACTTGAGTATGTGTTAGGTCGGCTAGGGTTTCGTGTTTACGGATCAAATGGGCTTCATTGTTGTACCATAATACCTCGGCAGGGCGAAAGCGCGAATTGTAGTTGCTAGACATGCTAAAGCAGTACGCCCCGGCATTGCGAAACACCAAAAGGTCTCCTTCTTTAATTTCGGCAATTTGTCGGTTGTTGGCAAAGGTGTCAGTTTCACAGATGTAACCCACCACGGTATAGAAGCGCGATTTCCCGTTGGGGTTGGACAGGTTTTCAATGTGGTGGTACGCATTGTAGAGCATGGGGCGAATCAGGTGATTGAAGCCGCTGTTCACTTGAGCAAAAATGGTAGAGGTGGTTTGTTTCACCACATTTACCGCGGTAACAAAATGCCCTGCTTCACTCACTAAAAATTTCCCAGGCTCAAAGGCTAATGACAACGGCCGTCCATAGTCCGTGCAAAAGCGTTCAAAGCGTTCTCCTAGTTGTACACCCAAGTCTTCCACATCTGTGGCAATGTCCCCAGGCTTGTAAGGAACTTTAAAGCCGCTGCCCAAATCAATAAATTCTAAATCTTTAAATTCTAATGCAAGGTCAAATAAAATATCACAGGCCTGAAGGAATACGCCTATATCTAAAATATCACTTCCTGTGTGCATGTGTAATCCATTGATGTTCATGCCAGTGTTTTTAACAATACGGTGCACATGGGGCATTTGATGAATTGAGATACCAAACTTAGAGTCGATATGTCCAACGGATATGTTTGAGTTTCCACCGGCCATCACATGGGGATTAATACGAATACAAACAGGCGTTTCGGGATAGCGGGCCCCAAATTGTTCAAGTAGGGAAAGGTTGTCAATGTTGATGTGTACTCCCAGCTCCATGGCAGCTATAATTTCATCAAGGGCAACCCCATTGGGCGTAAAGATGATTTCATCAGGAGAAAAGCCAGCCTGTAAACCGAGTTGCACCTCTTGTAGGGAAACGGTGTCTAAGCCTGCCCCCAGCTGTCGCATCAATTTTAAGATGGCGCTATTGGACAAGGCTTTCATGGCAAAGTTAAACTTTACTTCAGGCAGTGGGGCAAACGCCTTGGTTAAGCGTTGGTATTGGCTTTCAATTTTTGCCGCATTGTACACATACAAAGGGGTACCGTAGGTTTTGGCTATGCTGCGTAAATTCGTAGTAGTCACTCCTAATAAATTTTTTCAAAGGTAAGAAGATATTGCTAAGTGTTGGGGTTTTGTTGGGGCTACAAAATTGTTGATTAAAAATGTTAGGATTCATTTATTTCTGACTTGCAGGGGCCGTCATTTTAGGGAAGAAATAGTATTTTTGAACCCGAAAACCACTACGAATGAATTTACACGAATACCAAGGGAAAGATATTTTAGCACAATTTGGCGTTGCTGTACAGCGTGGACAAGTAGCCACCACTCCAGAAGAAGCAGTAGCTGCAGCAAAGGCCCTCACCGAAAGCACAGGAACTTCCTGGCATGTGATTAAGGCACAAATACACGCTGGTGGCCGCGGAAAAGGAGGCGGTGTAAAACTGGCCAAGTCCCTGGAGGAAGTGCAAAGCATTAGTGATACTATTTTAGGGATGCAGTTGGTAACGCCACAAACTTCTGCGGAGGGAAAAACAGTGCATCAGGTTCTTGTGGCCGAAGACGTGTACTATCCCGGCGCATCTGAACCCCAAGAATATTATATGTCTGTGTTGCTCAATCGTACCACAGGACGCAATATGATTATGTATTCTACCGAAGGGGGAATGGATATTGAAACTGTAGCCGAAGAAACCCCCCATTTAATATTTACAGAAGAAATTGATCCTGGGACGGGCTTGTTGCCCTTTCAGGCCCGAAAAATTGCCTTTAACCTCGGTTTAAGTGGCGCCGCCTTTAAGTCGATGACCAAATTTGTTAGCGCCCTGTATAAAGCCTATGTAGGCGCCGATGCGTCCTTGTTTGAAATCAATCCGGTACTGAAAACCTCAGACGACCGTATTATCGCTGTGGATGCCAAAGTAACCCTGGATGACAACGCTTTGTTCCGCCATCCTGATTTTGAAGCACTGCGCGATTTAAAAGAAGAAAATCCTGTGGAGGTGGAAGCCAAAGCTGTTGGTTTAAACTATGTGGATTTAGACGGAAATGTCGGATGTATGGTAAATGGTGCAGGCTTGGCAATGGCTACCATGGACTTGATCAAGCAATCCGGAGGATCTCCTGCTAACTTCCTCGATGTTGGGGGAACAGCAGATGCTGCTCGGGTAGAAACAGCTTTCCGTTTGATTTTAAAGGACCCTAAGGTAAAAGCCATCTTGGTGAATATTTTTGGAGGTATTGTTCGTTGTGATCGTGTTGCACAAGGGATAGTAGACGCCTACAAAAACCTTGGTGACGCCATAAAGGTGCCTATTATTGTTCGCCTTCAGGGCACCAATGCCGACATTGCCAAAACGCTTATCGACAGCTCTGGATTAAATGTATTGTCGGCCACTGCGTTTGAAGAAGCAGCGCAAAAAGTACAAGAAGTATTCAAGTAAACGACAATCTGTCATACTTTTTAGCATTTTTAATGCCACAATGTCATTAATTGTGGTTTGGTATTCTATTTGTCCTGTATGGGGCGTAAATAATTAAAAATTAGAAACCATGAAAATGTTAACCAAAACCTCACCATTACTTCCCAACTTTTGGGATGAATTATTACAGACGCCATTGGCGGGAGGCACTCGTTCTACTGGTGCTACCGTTCCTGCTGTGAACATTACCGAAGAAGATAAGGCGTATACCCTAAGCTTTGCCATTCCTGGGAAGTCTAAAGACGACTTCGAAGTAGAAGTTGAAGATGATCTCCTTGTGGTACGCACTAATACTACCCATGAAGACAGCAGCGAGGGCACTCACTACACCCACAGGGAGTACCATTACGGTAGCTTTCAGCGGAGCTTTACCCTGCCGGAGAGTGTTGCTGCGGACAAAATTTCGGCCCGTTACAAGGACGGCATCCTAAACATTGATTTGCCCAAACGTGAAGAAGCGTTACCCGCACCCAAAAAGCTGATTTCCGTCAAGTAATTATGTATTTGTTTTGTAACTCAGGCACCTTCGGGTGTCTGAGTTTTTTTATGAGGTTAGCGCTGCTTTTAATCCCTCAATGGCATCTCGTAGGCGGGCGGCTTCAATAAAGTCCAATTCTTTGGCGGCCTTTTCCATAGCCTTGCGCATTTCGCGAATGGCTTTTTCCATATCCTCATGGGTTTGGTACTGTTTGGCGGCTTCGGCTACTTTGCGTTCTTCGCGCTCCTGCACATAGGTTTGAATGGAATTACTCGCCAAGGCATTGTCCAAAGATTTATTTAGGGCTTTTGGTGTGATCTTATGCGTTTCGTTGTAGGCCATTTGTTTGGTACGGCGGTAGTTGGTTTCATCAATGGTTTTTTGCATGCTTTGGGTGATGGTATCTGCATACATAATTGCTTTACCATTGATGTTTCTAGCGGCACGTCCCACCGTTTGGGTGAGGGAGCGATTGCTTCGTAAAAACCCTTCTTTGTCGGCATCTAAAATGGCTACCAAAGAAACTTCGGGCAAATCCAGCCCTTCGCGCAGTAAATTAACGCCCACTAAAACATCAAACAAGCCCTTTCTTAAATCCTGCATGATTTCTACCCGTTCAAGGGTATCCACATCGGAGTGGATATAACGGCAACGGATTTGTACCCTGCTGAGGTATTTGGTCAGCTCTTCTGCCATACGTTTGGTAAGGGTGGTTACAAGAGTGCGTTCGTCCTTTTCGATACGTTGTTGAATTTCTTCAATCAAATCATCAATTTGGTTGTTGCTTGGGCGTATTTCAATTACGGGGTCTAGCAGTCCTGTAGGGCGAATAATTTGTTCTACAAACACCCCTTCGGTTTGTTGCAGTTCATAGTCGGCAGGGGTGGCACTCACATAGAGTACCTGGCGTTGAAGGCCTTCAAATTCCTCAAATTTTAAGGGACGGTTGTCCATGGCGGCAGGCAGGCGAAAACCGTATTCCACCAAATTTTCTTTTCTACTGCGGTCCCCCCCGTACATGGCATGTACCTGTGATATGGTCACGTGACTTTCATCGATTACCATTAAATAGTCGTCTGGAAAATAATCTAACAAGCAAAAGGGGCGGGTCCCTGGGGCGCGTCCGTCCAAATACCTTGAGTAATTTTCAATCCCAGAGCAATAGCCCAGTTCCCGAATCATTTCCAAGTCAAACTCGGTGCGTTCTTCGAGGCGTTTAGCCTCCAAAGGTTTTCCAATATCTTTAAAGTAGTCCACCTGTTTTACCAAATCGTCTTGAATTTGATGGATGGCTGTTTGCAATAATTCTGGGGAGGTTACAAAAATATTGGCCGGATACAACCGCAGGCGCTCGTATTCGTCCAACAATTGATTGTTGATGGGGTCAAAAGCCTCTATGGCTTCAATTTCGTCACCAAAAAAGTGAATTTTATAAGCGATATCTGCATAGCCCGGAAAAATGGACACCACATCGCCTTGTACCTTAAAATTCCCACGATTGAACTCTCCTGTAGTCCTCGAGTATAAACTTTGTACCAGGCGGTGCAAAAGTTGGGTTCTGGAGATCACTTGATCCCGTTCGAGTTCAATCACGTTTTTTTGAAATTCCGAGGGATTTCCAATTCCATACAAGCAAGACACTGAGGCGACAACAAGGACGTCCCGTCGTCCCGAAAGGAGGGAAGAAGTGGTGCTCAGTCGCAGTTTTTCAATTTCTTCATTTATGGATAAATCTTTTTCTATATACGTCCCCGTTGTTGGAATATAGGCTTCGGGTTGGTAGTAGTCGTAATAGGACACAAAATACTCAACGGCATTATTGGGAAAAAACTGCTTGAACTCCGAATACAGCTGTGCGGCTAGGGTTTTATTGTGTGCCAGCACCAGTGTTGGGCGTTGGAGTTTTTCCACCACATTGGCCATGGTAAAGGTTTTTCCAGAGCCTGTTACCCCTTGTAGGGTAACATAGGGGTCTCCCGCTTCAAATTGTTGTACAATTTGGCGGATGGCCTCGGGTTGATCCCCCGTGGGTTTAAAGTCCGAAACGATAGTAAAGTCCATGCGTTTTATGGAAAAGGCAAAGGTACGTTATTTTTTTAGTGCTAGGGCCGTGCCTAGAGGTCGCGCTTTTGTAGTAAACGATAGGTGAGGGCAAGGAAAATTCCTGCCCAAAGCAGCGCAATTAGTACACTGCCCCAATCAAGACCGTAATCTTTGTCGATGCTTTCACCCACTTGGTTGGCAATATTTTGAACTCCTGAAAGTCGGGTTAAGGGTTCTTTGATTAGGTTGCTCATGGCATTTAAAGGGAAAAAGGCAAACACCTGCTCTGCACTAAGGCTTGGGATGATATTCGAAAGTTTCCATTTCATAAGGCCAAAAGAGATGCCTTCTATCATTTGCCAAACAATTAAAAAACCTAAGGCAAAAGCCGCCCTTTTTATCCAGATGCCCAAAAACAAGCACATGCTAAAAAACGCAAAGAGTTTTACAGCGTACGCCAAAAAGTATTCCATTTCAGAAAATACAATGCCCAGTTCGGTGTAGTCAGAAAAGGAAAAGCCTAAAATCAACGAAATAATAAAGGTGAAGAGGGTAGAGGCCAAAATAAAAGCGATCATAGTGTACACCTTGGAGTACAAAACTTCTTTTTTACTTAAACCGTCTATAAGGTTTTGCTTCAGGGTTTTATAGTTGTATTCACTGGAGGCCATGGCCACAATTATAATGGCAAAGAAGATTTTCATCAGCCCCACGATGTAGGTATTAAAATGCCAGATGTAGGGAAAATTAAAAATGCCCTGTTTGGCCAGCTGAAATTTGATGGGGCCAATTTCTACTTTAATAGCAGCAATAAGCGCAATGAGTGAAATAAGAATAAAATAACAGGCAATCAACAGTCGGGTGGTGCGATTGAGGAACAATTTTGTCGCTTCAATTTGCAGGAGTCGCATCATGGTTGGGGTGTGTTTTGGGTAAGGCTTAAAAACTGTTCTTCTAAAGACGGATTTTTATAGTCCAAGGTACTTAGAAACAGTTGTTGTGTGGCAAGTTTTTCATTTAGTGTTTCTGGGGCAACAGGACGTTCAGGATAGGCCAGTACAAAACCGTTTTGGGACGTGATATTGGAAAACAGCTTCATTTTTTTCAGTGCGCTAATGAGTGCAGAATTGTTTGCTGTTGCCAATTTAAAATAGCCGTGGGTATTGGTGAGTTCAGCGACTTCACCTTCAAAGTATTTTACACCGTTTTTTAAAACGATAAGATGGGAGCACACTTTTTCTACTTCGTCCAACAAGTGAGAGGCTAAGAGTACTGTAGTACCGCGTTGGGCAATTGTTCCTATGAGTTCTCGGATATGGTGAATGCCTTCGGGATCCAAACCATTGGCGGGTTCGTCTAAAATCAGTAATTCCGGTTGATTGACTAGGGCCGAGGCTATGGCCAGTCGTTGTTTCATTCCCAAGGAAAAGGTGCTAAACTTACTATCACGCCGTTCCCAAAGTCCCACGAGTTTTAGGGCAGGTTCAATTTCATCAAAGTGACATTGTTTTATTCTGCATACCAATTTTAGGTTTTGGGCTGCGGTCATGTAGGGATAAAAGTTGGGGCGTTCAATGATGGCACCAATGCGTTTGAGCGCTTGATGCACGTCTAGGCTTCCGCCATACCAACTAAAACTTCCAGAACTGGGGTTGATAACATTGAGAACCATACCCAAGGTGGTGGACTTTCCGCTTCCATTGGGCCCTAATAGCCCATAGACATTTCCTTTTTCTATGGTTAGGGAGAGGGCATTAACAGCGTGTATTTTTCCGTATTTTTTATCCAGTCGGTGGAGTTGAAGGATAGGTGGGGTCGTGTTTTCCATTGTGTTAAGGGCAAATATACCAGATGAATTAAATATACTACATTTGAAAGAATATGTACCGCTATGGACAAGCTCATTTCTAAGAAAAAGCCGTTTTACCCCCTTTCCGAAGGGCTTATTGACTATTTGAAGGAGTACAACCGTTGGGTGGATACCCCCATAAGCTACGAGGATTTACTACGTTTTTCTGGCTCAGTAGCGGTGTACAATCAAGACGATCAGGACACTCTTTGGGTACGGGTGTTTTATGCGGAACACGAACGCAAGGGCATCGATTACGATTTAAAAAAGATTTACACCCTTTTGCATTCCGACGGAAATGAATCGGCCTTGCCCTATTTGAATGTAGATGCTATTGACTATTGCACCTTTGGCAATTCGAAGCCGTTTCGAATAAAAATCAGGAACATTATCAATGACAACTTCAGCTATTTCTACGTTAAAAAAACCGATGCCTCGCGGATTTGTGGCTTAGAATTTGAGCATATGCTTTCCCCCTACAATCTCAACTTCTTAATCAATTCAAACTCCTTAATTGAGGAACATATTGCCGGGATTCCTGGCGATGATTTTATCAAGTATTCTCTCGGGGATTGTAGTCCGGCCCAGCAGGCACAAATTGCCAAAGAGTACGTGAAGTTTAACGAGCGCAGCATGATTCGATTGTTGGGGGACATGCGAGCTTATAATTACGTGATTATTCCCATTCACGACTTTGATCAGGTGATATATAAAATTCGTGCCATTGATTTTGATCAGCAGTGTTATGAAGGGAAGTTTTCGGTCTATCGCCCTCAGTTTTTTAAAGAGAATTTTCCCATAATGAAATTGGTGCGCAAGCGCTTAAATCACGATGCAATAATTCAGTATAAAATTGAAGAACGCTCCATAGTAGCCAAGCGACTGATTAGTTATGAAAACAGGATTTCTAAACTGATTAAAGAAATGAAGGGGCTTACCTTAAGTACGGAGGCGAATTTGGAAAACCTTAAAAAGGAGATTTTCCAATTTACCCAGGACCCTAAGTTTAATGCTTGTACATCCATGGGAGCTGTAATGGATGCCGCTTTTGATTTTGTGCGCAACAACTACGAAAACTTGAGTCTCAACAAATTGTTTTAGTAGTAGCCTTCTAAATTGACGTCGTCTTCCGACGAAAAGTCTTCACCATCTTGATCGTCCCAGTCGTCTTGGTAAGGTGCTTCAGTTTCAAATTGTTTTTCTGGGGCCTCTTCGGGTACTTCTCCTTGAGCAAAGAGTAGGTTGGGGTAGCCTTTGGCGGGTTCTGGCTCAGCCACTTCTACCAATTCTATAAAAAAGGTCCAAAGGTATAGAAAGTCATAGACATATAACAATTGTGGTGTACTTTCGGTGAGTAATTCTTCCAGAGGGGTATTACCCATAGGGGTGGCTGTGGTCCCCATATCTACCAGGGGAAGCTCTTCTCCTTGTTCCCATTCTGGGGAAGAACGGTAGAAGCACGCCATTTCATTGCCGCCAAAACCAAATGCCTGGGTAATGGCATCGTGGAGGTTTTCCAGGGAGGCAGTTGTCGCTATTTCTAAGTCGCGAAGAACATCTTCTTCTACATCGAGGATGACACGTAATCTATAAATCATAGGCCTTTTTTTGGTGGTAGCAAAGCAATAAAAAATAAAACTGAAGCCCAAATAAAAGTAGGGATAATACCAGGTGTAAGGGCTGTGATCCCCAAGGGAAATCAATATAATACATGGCAATTCCTGTAAGTATATTTGCAGCGATAAGGGCTAAAATAGCTTTAAAATTGCGGGTTAAAGCTCCCATTTTGTAAAACTGCCACCCCAGATAGAGGTGTAATGCAAGAACAAGTAAAGAAAAAGAGCGGTGAATATAGAACCGCAAGGGAGCATCTGCAAGCCATTGACTGGGCAAAGCTACCCACTGCTTCATTTGGATGTCCACAAACTGACGGACCTGGGTGCCCATTGCAATTTGTAGCACCGTTAAACCAAGTGCTACGCCCACTAAAGGGGCATATTTTCCTAGACTAGTGTGTCTTTTCTTGTTGGAGTTTCTAAAGAGTAAAATAAGAAGAAAAACCACCAGCAAGCAGGCCATAGCCATATGGAGGGTAATCTTTAAGGGTAAAAGGTTAGAGTCCACTACAGTTTTTCCTAACCAGGCCTGAAAGCCCATTCCTAAAAGGGTAAGGGTAGCCCAAAGGCTGTCCATAGGGGCTGTTTTAAAGCGCCATAGGCAGGCCCCAAAAAGCACTAAAATTCCCAATCCTGCGAGGGCGCCCAACAAGCGATTGATAAATTCAATCCAGGTGTGGTAGACGTTAAACACGGCATAGTCGTGTTTGGTATATGGGGCCCAGTTGTCGGGATTGTATTGGTTTTCACTTGTGAAGTCACGTACGGCAACACGAAGGCTTTCATCAACAATAATCACTTCTTTTTTGTGATAGTTGTGTTGGGTTTTCCAGTCCAGCTGGCTGCGCTCTGTAGGGGGTACGAGATAGCCAAAACACTTGGGCCAGTCGGGGCAGCCCATACCACTGCCTGTCATACGCACTATAGCACCAGCGGCAATAACGAGATAGACAATAAAAAGATTGGCCAGTATAAGTTTACGCATCGTTTGGGGTTTGAGCTTTTAGTCCTAATTTTTTTCCTTCGGCAATCATCTTTGCTTTTGCAGCTTCTAGGGCATTGGGAATTTCTCCTTCGAGGATGGCTTCTTTAATTGCTTCCTTAATGGTTCCAATAGCTTTTGATGGGGGAATATTAAAGTACTCCATAATCATTTCCCCCGTAATGGGAGGCTGAAAATTACGGATGCGATCGCGTTCTTCTACCACTTCAATTTTATCGCGAACACGTTTAAAGTTATCGTGATAGCGGGTAAAGCGTTTGGGGTTTTTTGTGGTGATGTCTGCTTGGCACAGCGTAAATAGATCGTCGAGAACTGGGCCGGCATCAAAAATTAGTCGGCGAACGGCGGCGTCGGTAACTTGTACATCAACTAAAGCGATGGGGCGTGAGCTGAGCAGCACCAATTTTTGCACGTATTTCATTTTTTCATTCAGGGGCATCCGCAGGCGCTTGAACAAGCGGTACACCATTTTGGCGCCCACAAATTCATGGCCGTGAAACGTCCATCCTGTGGGGGGGATAAACTTTTTTGTTGGTGCTTTCCCAATATCGTGAAGCAGGGCAGCCCAACGGAGCCACACATTGTTAGTATGGGGGCAAATATTGTCTACCACTTCAAGGGTATGGTAAAAGTTATCCTTGTGTTTGTGGCCTTCAATTTCTTCAATTCCTTTTAGCGCGGTAAGTTCTGGCAAAAGGTGCTGGAGGATACCGGTTTTTTCAAGCAGTAAAAAACCGGTAGAAGGCTTGGGGCAAGCGAGTATTTTATGCAGCTCTTCTGTACAACGTTCACGGGATACAATGGTCATACGATCAGCATTGGCAGTAATTGATGCCAAGGCTTCAGGGACTATATTGAACTCCAATTGTGTGGCAAAGCGAATGGCGCGTAACATTCTTAGGGGATCATCGGCAAAGGTAGTATCGGGGTTGTTGGGGGTACGAATCAATTGTTTTTTCAGGTCCTGTTGTCCGTTGAAGGGATCAATTAACGCACCGTAATCGTCTTTGTTAAGAGATATTGCCATGGCATTTACCGTAAAATCACGTCGGTTTTGATCGTCTTCAAGACTTCCTGTAGCCACTTCGGGGTTTCTACTATCGGGATGATAGGATTCTTTTCTAGCCCCAACAAATTCCAGTTCAATATCTTCTATGGGGAGCTTGGCAGTACCATAGGTTTTAAAGATACTGATGGGTCCTGCTTTGGGGTGCTTCTTTTTTAATGCTTTGGCTAGGGCAATGCCCGAGCCCAAGCACACTATATCAATATCCCCCTTAAAGGGACGCTGCATCAAACGGTCGCGCACAAACCCTCCCACCACATAGGTAGGGATTCCCAGTTCCTGTGCTGTTTCCTGTAGCAAATGGAATACGGGGTGTTTGAGTTGCGCTACCATGTTGAGTGATTTCATATCAGTCGCGTAAAACATGAATTGTACCTTCAGCATCCACTTTTAACACCCGCGAGGCTTGAGTACAAATTTCCTCTTGTTTCAAAGGTACGACATAGTCCACCCCCTTCAAAATAGCAGGATTTATTTCCGAAAATTGTCGGGGTGCTGGCTGGGCACTGATGTTGGCTGATGTGGCTACTACAGGGGCGTCAAAATCCTTTAGGAGGGCCTGGCAAAAGGGGTCGTTAGGAATTCTAAAAGCAATAGTATCATCGGGAGCTATAAGGTTTTTGGCTACTCCTTGGGGATGCGAAAAAACGACGCTGGTGGGGCGGTTGTTTTGTGTGAGTTCCTTGGGGAAGGGGGTGCGTTGTTGCAAATACTCTTGTAGCATGTTTACGTTGGCAACCAAGCAAATCATCGCTTTGGATTCTGGGCGATTTTTAAGACTGTAAATACGTGCTACTGCAGCTTCATCTCGGGCATCTGCCCCAATACCCCAAATGGTATCCGTAGGAAAAACAATAAGCTCTTTTGCATTGAGATGCGCAACGGTTTTGGCGACTATGGCTTCCAAAATTAAACTTTAATAGTTAGAAACATTAAACCGCAACATTATGGGTGCGTAAGGCCTCATTTAGAGAGATTTTTTTGTCGGTACTTTCCTTGCGTTCTCCAATAATAAGGGCACAGGGGACCTGATAGTCGCCCGCGGGAAAACGTTTGGTGTAACTCCCAGGAATGACCACTGATCGAGGGGGGACTTTTCCTGTATAGGTTTTGGGTTCTTCTTGCGTTACGTCAATAATTTTGGTAGAGGCGGTGAGTACCACATTAGCTCCTAATACGGCTTCTTTACCCACATGAACCCCTTCAACGACGATGGCCCGGGAGCCAATAAAAGCATTGTCTTCAATAATCACAGGTGCAGCTTGAAGCGGCTCCAGCACCCCACCAATACCCACACCGCCGCTTAGGTGAACGTTTTTTCCAATTTGTGCACAGCTCCCTACTGTAGCCCAAGTGTCAACCATACTGCCAGCGGCCACATAAGCTCCAATGTTCACATAACTTGGCATGAGCACAACCCCCGGAGCAATATACGCACCATGGCGTGCTACCGCGTGAGGAACCACACGAATGCCTTTGCTCTCGTAGTCTTTTTTTAGGGGTATTTTATCGTGAAATTCAAAGGGACCAACGCTAAGTGCTTGCATTTCTTGAATGGGGAAATAAAGCACTACAGCTTTTTTTACCCAAGTGTTTACCTGCCACCCTGATGCTGTAGGTGCTGCCACACGTAATGTTCCGGCATCTAGGGCGTCAATTACGGCTCGGATGGTGTGTTGGGTTTCAGGGGATTTTAAAAGTTCCCGATCTTCCCAAGCAGCTTCAATGATTTGTTGCATTTTCTTTTTTTTCAAAAATACGTATTCCCCTTAGGACCACCACAGTAGAAAACCTAAAAAATGTATCTTTGTTGCCGATGGATACAGGCATACTCATGGCATTTGATTACGGCTTAAAAAAAACAGGAATTGCTGTTACTGATCCCTTGCAAACAATTGCCAGTGCCTTGACTACAATTCCCACGCCAAGCCTTAAAGACTATGTAGCATCGTACACCCAAACACACCAAGTGACGGGTTTTGTAGTGGGATATCCCCTGCAAAAAGATGGTACACCTTCAACTATAATGCCGCATATAATGGGCTTTGCCCGCCATTTAAAAGGGTGCTATCCCCATATTCCGGTCTACCAGCAGGACGAGCGCTACACCTCAAAAATGGCAGCTCAAACGCTACTTGCTGCTGGGATAAAAAAAATGAAACGCCGCGACAAAACCTTACTCGATAAAATTAGTGCCTCTATACTTTTACAATCGTTTTTAGACACCAAAACCAAAACAAGCCTATGAACCCATTTCCAATTGTAGCTTACGGTGCTGCGGTACTAAAGAAAAAAGCTGCTCCTGTCGATTTAAAGGACCCTGAACTTCCCGCCCTCATTGAACGCATGTGGGTAACCATGTATGCCTCCTCTGGGGTAGGTTTGGCTGCACCACAAATTGGGCGGTCTTTGCGATTGTTTGTTATCGACGGAAGTCCCTTTGCAGAAGACGAATCCCTTTCAGCGGAAGAGGCTGAAGAATTAAAAGATTTTAAAGCAGTTTTTATCAATCCAACCCTTATTGAAGAATCTGGAGCCGCCTGGGAATTTAATGAAGGCTGTTTGAGTATTCCAAACATACGAGAAGATGTGCTGCGCAAAGGGGATATTCACCTACGGTATTACGATGCCAATTTCGAATTGCAAGAAGGCCGTTTTAGTGGCTTACCCGCACGCATCATACAGCACGAATACGATCATATAGAGGGTGTCTTGTTTACCGACCATCTATCTCCACTTAAAAAACGATTGTTAAAAGGGCGTTTACAAAATATTGCAAAAGGGAATGTTGAAGTGGACTATCCCATGCGTTTTCCTAATCAAATCAAATAGTTATCGGACTCGAAAATTACCTTACCATCGCCGGCCGCCCCGGCCTTTTTAAAATTGTTTCTCGTACGCGGACTGCCGTAGTTGCAGAAGATCTTTCAACGGGCAAACGTTTGGTTACCAACCCACAACTCCAAGTCAGTGCGCTAGCCGAAATACAAATTTATACCCTAACAGATGTGGTTCCACTTGCTGCGGTTTTAAATCAAATGTTTGAGCGAGAAGCGGGCAAGCCTTCAAGCCTTCAACCCAAGGCTCCTGGGGAGGAGTTGCTCGCGTATTTTGAAACCTTGCTCCCCGATTTTGATTCTGAACGCGTGTATCCCAGTCACATAAAAAAAGTGATTCAGTGGTACAATTTATTGCTAGCCCACAAGGTATTGCCCATAGCTATCACAGAAGACCCAACACCACAGGAGGATGAATAGCCGTAAAGAACAGTTGGCTGCACTAGACCATCTGCTCACCATTATGGATGAGTTGCGGGAGCAATGCCCCTGGGACCGCAAGCAAACCTTTCAAAGTTTACGGCATTTGACCATAGAAGAACTCTATGAATTGGGAGATGCTCTTTTGGAAGAAGACCTGGAAGAAATCAAAAAAGAACTGGGTGATTTGCTGTTGCACATCTTTTTTTATGCAAAAATTGGTAGTGAAAAAAAGGCCTTTGATATTGGGGATGTCGCTCAAAGTATCTCCGAAAAGCTGGTGTACCGTCACCCACATATTTACGGTGACATCACTTTAGACGATGTAGCTGCGGTAAAGCAAAATTGGGAAAAGCTCAAGCTTAAAGAAGGAAAAAAAAGTGTTTTTGAAGGTGTTCCCAAGGGACTTCCTGCCATGGTAAAAGCCATGCGTGTACAAGAAAAAGCTGCTGGTGTGGGCTTCGACTGGAAAGCGGCTGAACCAGTGTTAGATAAAATAAAAGAAGAAATCACAGAGTTTGAAGCTGAGCAAAAACGCCAAGATATTACCGCCATGGAAGCGGAATTTGGCGATGTACTGTTTTCCTTGGTCAACTATGCACGTTGGCAAAAAATTGATCCTGAAGCAGCCTTGGAACGTACCAATAAAAAATTTATTTCCCGTTTCCAAAACATGGAAAAACAAGCTAAGGCCAATGACGTGGCCCTTTCATCCTTAGATTTGGTAACTTTAGAGCGCTACTGGGAACAAGCGAAAAAAGGCTAATCCTCAGCAGGAGCTGTTTCCTCTGGAGTGTCGTTTTGCGTGGGAGTGCCTTCCGGTATAGTATCCTCCTCAGTGGGGGCAGCACTTACCTCAGCAGCAGATTTGGCTTTACGCACTAGGGATCGCAACGCATTTCCTTCGGATTTCATTTGCTCCATTTTCACTTGAAGTAGCTCCAATTTTTTAGAAAGGTCTTTTACCATAGGGCTGTCACTACTCGAATTGCTAAAGAACTCAAGATTGTTTTCAAGCTGCTGTGCTTCGGCTTGAACTGCATCGTATTGTTTTTTGTACTCCGCTTGTTTCTGGCGGATGGCTTCGGGGTGCTGTTCCATGCAACGGACAAAATACTCTTGACGAAGTTGCTGTTGGAGTTCCTTGTCGAGCTTAACTTTTTTGAGCAGGGCACAACTGGCTTGATAAAATGCTTCGTCGGAAGTTTTTGCAGCAGCAGCATTTATTTCACCGAGGGCGAGCCATGCGGACCATTGGGTGTCAAAGAATGTTGCAAATCCTGCTGCAGTTGCTTCAGGGGTTTCTTTTTTATAGTTTGCCAAAAAGGCGTCGCGTTGTTCCACCACTTTTTGCTCTGCATCAGAAAGGCGTTGGTAGCCACTTCGGAGTCGATCAAAATAGGTATTACACAACTTTTGGAATTCCTTGCGCAGGGGGAGCATTTTTTTGGGTAGATGCCCCAGTTTAGTCCACTGCTTTTGCAAGGCTTTCACTTGCTGTACTTTGGTGTTCCAATCATCAGCATCTAAAACTTGTTGGATTTCTTCGAGTAAGGCTTTGGCTTTGGTATTGTTTTCACGCTGTTGGTTTTTCTGTTTTTTGTAAAACTCATTTTTAGCGTGATTTACAGCTCTGCTAATTTCACGGTACTTACTCCAAATTTCTTTGCTGCGCTTTTTTGGTACATACCCAATCGCTTGGAAATCTGCCTTTAGTTTTTCAAAGTTTTTAATGGTGGTTTGCCACGTTCTGTGATCGGTGGGTACTGGGGCAATTAAAGCTTCAATTTGTTGCAGTAGTTCCTCTTTTTTAGTGAGGTTCTCCTTTTGAATGCTTTCATAGTTTTTTTGATACTCCTGTCGGCGATCGTGGATTTTTTTAGTTGCTTCTTGAAAGCGTTTCCAAAGATCTTCCCGATGTTCTTTAGCCACAGGGCCCAAGTCGTTTTTCCACATGCGATGAAGGGTGTTTAGATCGCGGGTGGCCTGGAGGATGTCTGGATGGGTAGTGAGGGCTTCTGCTTTTTCGATAATTTTCAGTTTTTCTTCGTAGTTGTGCTGAAAATCCAATTCTCGAAGTTCTCGGTTGAGGTGTAAAAAATCGTAAAAACGCTCCACATGGTGCTTAAAATTCTGCCATAGGGTATTGTTTACGGCTCTTGGGGCTGGTCCGGTGCTGTACCAGCTTTCTTGGAGGCTTTTAAAGGATTTGTAGATGGTGTTGATGTTGTCATCTTTGCCCACTAGCGCTTTTATTTCCTCAATAATAGCTTCCTTGCGCTCCTGGTTTATTTTTTGTTCCGAGGCGCGCTGTTGGTAGAACTGTTGTTTTTTCTTGCGATAGTCGCGCATGGCACTGTCAAACCGCAGCTTAAACTCTGGGCGGTATTCAAAGTCTATCTCATTAGCACCTTCTTCTTGAAGAAATGCTTTTTTGCGTTGTTCGAAATTTGCAGTAAATAGCGTTCTGAAGCGTGTGTTAATGGCTTCAATAGTGTCCCGCTGTTTCTTCCATGCCTCTCCGGATGTCAATTGTTCCAAGGTAGTCACCAAGGCGTCAATATCTAGTTCGGCAACCGCTATTTTGGGTTCCTCTTTAGGTTCCTCTTTGGTTGCTGCAGGAGCTGCTTCAGTACTTGCATTTTCTTTTTCTGATGTCTCACCAGTAAGCTCCTCATTTTGATTTACTTCTGGATCATTGGTGTGTTCCTCCATAGTTCTACGAATTTAAAGGTTTGGGTCCTATTTTAGTTTTAATAATACAAAAATAAATAAATGTCTAGCCCCTCCAAAGTTCCCAGGCTTTTTCGGCTTGGTATTCCAACATTTTTAATCCGTTGGCAATTTTCGCGCCTTGGGTCTTTCCGTAGTTTAAAAATGTGGTTTCTGCAGGATTGTACACCAAGTCGAATAAGAAATTGGCTTCTGTTAGTGCTGTGTAGGGTAGGTTGGGTGCTGCCTCGGTGTTGGGATAGGTTCCAATTGGGGTACAATTGATAATTAAAGGGTAATTAGCGATATGTTTTTCTTCAACCTGTTGGTAAGTAAGGGCCCCATGATTTTGATGTCTCGAAACGACCAAGTAGGGGATGTTACGTTTTTCCAACACGTATTTTATGGCTTTTGAAGCCCCGCCACTTCCCAGTATCAGTGCGCCCTTGGGCCAATCTGAAAGGCGATCATTAAGTGCGTTTTCAAAGCCGTAGCAGTCGGTGTTGTGCCCTATTTTTTTTCCGTTGGGGGAAAGTACCACAGTGTTTACCGCACCTATGGCTTGTGCTTCGGGGGACAATTCGTCTAAGAAGGGCAGTATAGCTTCTTTGTAGGGGATGGTAACATTACAGCCCAGTAGATCCTTTAACTGAAGTACATTTGGGATCTCTTTGGTGTTTGGAAGATCAAAATTTTCGTAGCTGAAGCCTTGGAGGTTTTCTTTTTGAAATTTTTTAGCAAAATACCCTCTGGAGAAAGAGTAGTCAATGTCTTTCCCAATTAGCCCAAGTCGTTTATTTGAATTTCCTGTCGCCATAGTATTCTAGTAAACTTACAATTGCAATGCCCAAAAGTACAAAGACCAAGGTAATCCAAGTTGAAGCGGCTTCTAAATCGGGAAAATAGGTGCTGTACTCTTGAATTTTTGGTTTTCCCAACCGATTGAAAAGGACTTCTCCTTGGGTCCCTGTTTGGTAGGTAGTTAATTTAAACGGCCACACATTCCCCAGCGCACCAAGGATAAAGCCTATGATGGCGGCAATGGTGTGGTCGTGATACTTTTTAAGTACCCAAGCAATAACATTGGAAAACACCACCAAGCCAATAATGGAGCCTAGGGTAAAAAAGAAAAGTATAATTAGGAGTCGTACGCGGGTAGGATCCTCTAAAAAATCAAAATTCCCCACCAACATACTTTGAAGACTGAAAAATAAGGCATTTACCGCATCTACTAGTAAAAGGCTGTAGTTGCCCAAAATTAAAAGCAGGTAGGAGCCCGAAAAGCCTGGGAGGGTCATTCCAGTGATGCTAACAATGCCACACAACACTACAAAAAAGAGGTTGTCGTTCTCCGGCAGGGGATCAATAAAACTCAATACCAACCCTAGGGCACCACTGAGGAGTAATATGGTCAACAACGTAGTGTTCCAGCGTTCTATTTGGAGGGCAATGAAATAAGTGGAGGCCAAAATCATCCCAAAAAAAAGTCCCCAAACGTAAATTTCTTGCTGGGAAATAAAATAATCTAACACAAGTGAAACACTAAAGTAGCTGATGATTAGCCCGCCAAAAAGCCACACTAAAAAAGAACCATTGATGTAGTTATAGCAGGACATAAAACGCCCGTTTAGCAGTAGCTTTAGGGCTTTTAAATTAAATTTTTGAAGGGAATAAATAAGCTCTTCGTAAAAACCTGTAACCACAGCAACGATACCTCCTGAAACGCCCGGTACCTTGTTAGCAGCTCCCATTGCAATTCCCTTAAGAAGCAACAGCAAGCGATCTGCCCTAGTGCGTTGTTTCATTCTGCAGCAGGTTTAAAAATTTTTCTAGGGCAAAAAGTAGGGCCACACCACAGCAAAAAGCGATGACAGTCGCAAGCAGTTGCGGGTCACTATTAAAAGCATTGGGCCACACTAGCTCTGTAGCACCTTTTTGAAGTTCTTGTACTTCGTTTTGCCAGGGCCAAATTTTATAGCTGGCACCAAGCATTAAGCCCAAAAGCAGGGAAAGGGTGGGGGCATAATAATTATGCAAACACCATTTGAGAAAGCCTGAAAAAAGTAGTAATCCCAAAATTACGCCTATTCCCAAACTAAATAGTTGACTGCCGTATTCGACCAGCGCTGCAGTATCAACAGTGGCGAGTGCCCCAAAAAATGAACTTAAGGCGTTTAGCACAGGTTGATACGCTCCAAGTAGGAGCAACAAATAGGCTCCCGAAAGTCCTGGTAGTAACATGGCACTAATAGTAATGCTCCCACAAAAAAAGAGGTACAACAAGCTGATGTTGCCTGTGCTGGGCGCAAGTTGTGCTATGCCTATGGCGATAGCTGCACCAAGTACCAATGCCAAATAGTTGGAGCTGTTCCAGGCGGTAATATTTTTGCGCAAGAGTAAAAAACTAGAAAGTAAAACCCCTAAGAAAAAGGCAAACAGTACGGGCTGATATACTGTATATAACCAATTTATGATGTAAGAAAAAGCAATGATACTGGTAATTATTCCACCAAAAACACTCAGTAAAAAATTCCCATTGATGGCCGTCCAAAAACTTTTCCAGCCCGAGGTGAACAGCAGTCGTATGTGCTGTGGTCGCAATTGGTTTAAACTGTGGATGAGTTCTTCATAAATCCCCACCACAAGCGCAATCGTACCTCCAGATACGCCAGGAACCAGATCAGCAATGCCCATGAGCATCCCTTTAAGATATAGTATAAGGTGATTTTGATTCATTTTAACGAGGCTCCCATTTCGTTGTAAAGATACATATTCCCCATGGAGCGTGTTGGGGTTTTATGCCCTGATTTGTGCGGCAAGTTCGGGGAAAATAGCCACAATAGATGAGGGGAGGGAAGCACTGTTTTTGGCCGTGGAAAGAAAGTATGCACTTTCATCTGTTTTTCCTAAGCGCAAATAACAACCCGACATGCGTAAGTCTAGTGAAGTTTCTTCGGGATAGTATTCCTTGGCCAAATAGCACACATTTAAGGCCTTGTCCCATTCTTGCAGTTGTAGGAGGTTGTCAATCCAGGTTTTCCAAATAGTCCACTCTTTGTTTCCTAAGCCTACCGCTTGTTCAAAGGCATGGCAGGCTTCTTGGTAGCGTGTCATGGTGCTGTATAAAAAACCGCTTTTGCTCCATAGAGCAACGCTATCTCGAAGTGCTAGGAGGGCGTGTTTGGTGTAGTACTGCCCTTTTTCCAGATCCCCTTTTTCAGTATAAAAATCAATTAATGCCAACCACGATTTCTCATAACTCGGCTCTAGGTCTAGGGCTTTTTTAAAATGATTGATGGCCAGTTGATGGTTCCCTAACGCCAAATGACACTGTCCGATACTGTGGTAAAGGAATGCACTAGGGTCACTAAACCCTAGGGTGAGTTCATAGTTTTCAATGGCCTCGTTTATCCGTCCAATTTGAAATAATAATTTGGCCCTTTCGATGTAGGCACCCGTAAAGGTATCATCACTAATAATGGCAAAGTCAAATGCGGCAAGGGCATCCTTAATACGTTGCTGCTGGGTGTAGATTTTTCCGAGTTGGTGCCAAGCAATTTCGCAATAGGGATTTTCGTTGAGGACAACATTTAAAATTTCAATGGCCTGTTCGGCATCATTTAATTGCTCATAGCAATACAATACATTGTAGAGTGCCTGGTAGTCATCAGGGTTTGCTTTTAGGCATTTTGAAAAGTATTCTTGCGCCTTAGCATAGTCTTCCATTACCAGTAATTCCATACCCAGTAAAGACCAAATCTCTATGGGATCATCGGAAAAGTCGAGGGCTTCATTGAGTAGGGCAATGGCTTTATGGTGTTGCTTGGTTTTAGAATAGATGGTGGCTTTTTGAAGTAGTAATTCCTCTGAACTGGGCATCCATTGTTCAATTTTGTTATGGATTCTTTTGGCTTCTTCAAAGCTATCATCATAAATTAACAACTCACTTTTTATGAGGAGTAATTCAATATTGTCGGGATGTTGCTCAAGGGCAAGTGTTAGGGCTCTTTTGGCCATGTTTATTTGGCCGTAGTCAATATAATGATGCGCGATTTCTTCGAATTCTTGAGCGTCAAAAAAGAGGACTCGATTGGAGGCGAGCATTTGCTCAAATTTGTTAAGCGTACCGTTGTGTTCTAATGGGTCGTTGAACATAGGTTCCTTTTGTTCTTCTAATTTAGAATGCATCTAAGAGGATTTTAAGGCTTACAGCCAATTCTTGTTAACAAAGTAATTAACAAAGGCAAGCCGCAGGTACTAGAGCTCGTCTAAAATATCGATAATAATTTTGCAGCCCTTTAGGATTTCTGCTTCAGAAATGGTTAGTGGTGGTGAAATTCTAACGGCTCTTTTCTCCCATAGTAAACCAAATACTATCAATCCGCGTTCCAGGGCTTTATGAATGACTTGTTGAGCTACTTCAGGGGTTTTGAAGATTGGGGCTAGCATTAGGCCTTTTCCATTGATTTGTCGAATTTTTGGATGGTTTAGGGCCTCTCGGAATAACTGTTCTTTTTTGGCTATAGTATCCATTATTCCACTTTCAAGAATTTCCTCTAAGGTGGCTTTGGCAGCAGCAGCAATTAAGGGGTGCCCTCCAAAAGTGGTAATATGGCCCAAGGCTGGAGCATGTGTAAAGCAATCCATTAGGGCCTTACTTGCGGTAAAAGCTCCTATGGGTACACCACCCCCCATTCCTTTACCCATAACAAGGATATCAGGCGTTACCTCAAAATGTTCGAAACCAAAAAGGGTGCCCGTGCGTCCAAAGCCTGGTTGAATTTCATCTAAAATTAGCAGGGCACCAACCGCCTCGCACCGTGCTTTTACCTTTGCTAAATATCCGTGGGTGGGTACTATGAAGCCCGCACCGCCTTGGATGGTTTCCAAAATTACGGCAGCGGTAGTAGTGGTGATTTTATCAAGTGCTTCTTCAGCATTAAATGGGATAAATTGGATGTCGTTTAGCAGGGGACGATAGGCCCTTTTAATGGGTTCGTAGCCGGTAACACTAAGTGCACCTTGCGTACTGCCGTGGTAGCTGTTTTTAGCCGCTACAAAACCGGTCCGCCCTGTTGCTCTTTTTGCCAGTTTTAACGCGCCTTCAATGGCTTCTGTACCCGAGTTCGTAAGGTAAATTTTTTCATGATTTTGGGGCAGTTGTTTCAATAGCAATGCTGCCAAATCAACAACGGGTTGTTGGGCAAACTCACCATATACCATTACATGTAGGTAACTTTCGCTTTGTGTTTTTATGGCCTCCACCACCCTTGGGTGGCAGTGCCCAATACTACAGGCAGATACGCCAGCAACAAAATCTAAATAGGCTTTTCCGCTGCTGTCCCATAGATAGCTCCCAGCTGCTTTTGCAATGGGCAACCCGAGGGGAGCTGGAGTAGTTTTGGCAAGGTATTTTAAAAATTGATCTTGAAGCATTTTAGTTTATAATGATACTGTTGTCAAAAAAAGCTTCGGGAATTGCAATTCCTTCAATTTTAGGGAGTTGAAGTTGCTGATCTGCTTCACTAAACAAGTCCAACTTCGATTTGGGGCGCTCTTTCTCCCGCCAAATAAATCCCTTTAAGGTACGCTCATTGGCATCTATTTCTTCATCGGGGAAAACATCACCACTGGGGCTGACATAAAATCGGATGTCTGCAATTTCGTTATTGATGATTTGCATTTCTAACGCACTGCATAAGGTTTTATTGATGCCAATAAGCTCTTGGGTTTCGTCGGAGTAGAGGTAGTACACCACTAGGGTGTTTTTGGTAACGTTTATTTTTTCCAAGGCCCCTTCTCGAAATACGCCGTCTAAGACACCCCCTTTGATTTGGTTGTAGCCGTTGGTACTGATGCTGTCTTTTTCAATGACAAAGGCATCTCCTATAATTTTAAGCGAATCCAGTTTACGGGTGGTAAGGTTGGAAATTAAATAAATTTCATCTCCAGTCATTTGACTGGGGCCAAACCACAACACAGGATTGCGTTGATTGCGCTCTTTGGCGGTTAATACGCGTTCTTCCTGAGCAGTAAAGGGCTTTTTTAGGAGTTTGATGCGTCCCGTAGATTCGTTAAAATGTACCGAATCTGATTTCCCTCGAATATCTGATTTAAAAATTCGCACATCGTAATGTCCGCGAAGAATTCGATCTGTTTCGGGGCCTGTAGCAATTAAGGTATCGGCATGGATAAACAGGGAATCTTGATCGATGATATTTGTAGCCAAGGCTCTTTTGGTAATAATTGCAGAATCCTTGGCTTTAAAAATCTCCCCATAATGCCCCTGTATTATCGATTGATTTAAGGTATCCACTATGCTTACGCGATTTGTGCCAGCTGCGTATTCGCGCTCATTTTCAAAGTACAGGCTGTCGCCTTTAATGATTTTCCCATCGTAATAAATGGTAGCATTTTTTTTAAAATTCCCTTTTTGGATACGGGTATCGTAAAAGCCACGTTCGCTAAAGATGGTGTATTCTTCTCCTGTGATGGTAGAAGGGCCGTAAAAATAAGCTCTATCCGATGTTGTGAAATAGTCTAGTTGGGTTGCCTTTATCGTGTATTCGGGGTTTTTTATGTTTACATTACTGATAAAGCGGTATTTTTTTTCGTCTAAAAAATAGATGCCCCGATTACTGGTAAGGACACTTTCTTCGTCTACAATTTTCCCTGGGGTATTGTAAAAAGCTTTGTTTATAAGCCTGTCGAGGTAGAGGGTGTCTGTTTCCAAGGACATGTCGGGGCGCTTTAGCACCACATTACCCCAGGCCTTAGCTTTTTTTGTTTGTCCATCATATTCCAAATAGGTACAGGTCATTTTTAGGCTATCACCTTGCGTAAATACTACATCACCTTCAGCGGTAAAAAAATTCTTAGCGCGGTAAAATAACGATCGGTTCGACTCCACCAATGCTCCTTCGTGAAACAGTACTACGCGTGTGGTTTTGTCTCGTAGTAAAATATTGGCCCCTGGAAATTGAAGTTCATCTTGGGTAGAGCTTCCCGCTTTTCGAATTTCAATAATCTTAGAATCCTGCCCCAGCACACTCGCGGAGAGCAATAAAAAAAACAATAAAAATTTCGTGGTCATGTTAGGGACCATACCGCAGGGTTTAAGATCTAAAAATGGTTTGCTCCCGATCGGGTCCTACAGAAACAATTTTAATTGGAGTGGCCAATTGTTCCTCTAAATAGGCAACATACTTTCGGAAGTTTTCTGGGAAATCAGCTTCCGATTTAAGACCTGTCAGGTCTTCTTCCCAGCCGGGGATCGTCGTATAAACAGGAGCTATTGAGGGATCAGACAAGTCATAGGGCAGGTGTTCCTGAGTTCCTCCACTGGTGGTGTAGGCCGTGCAGGCCTTAATGCTGTCAAAGCCCGAAAGTACATCGCCCTTCATCATCATTAATTGGGTTACACCATTAATTTGTATGGCGTATTTTAAGGCTACTAAATCAATCCAGCCGCAGCGTCGAGGACGCCCTGTAGTAGCGCCAAATTCGTGGCCCACTTTGGCCATTTGGGCACCGTTTTCATCAAATAGTTCTGTAGGAAAAGGGCCACTTCCAACCCGTGTGGCGTAGGCCTTAAAAATTCCCAACACTTCTTTTACCTGATTGGGTGCTACTCCCAATCCAGTACAGGCTCCAGCAGCAGTAGTAGTGGAAGAGGTAACGTAGGGATAAGTCCCAAAATCAATGTCTAGTAGGGAGCCTTGGGCCCCTTCTGCAAGAATTTTTTTCCCTTGGGCCTGTGCTTCGTAAATAAATTGTTCGCTATCTACAATTTTACAGCTTTTAATAATGGCTATTCCTGCCATAAATTCTGCCTCTAGAGCGTTGAGATCAAAGGTGTCATTTTGGGGATAGCCTGCTAAAAGTTTCAGGTGCTTTTCTTTGAGCAGTTGGTATTTTGCTTCCCATTGGTCTGTGAGTATGTCTCCAACACGAATGCCGTTTCGCCCGGTTTTATCCATGTAGGTGGGACCTATGCCTTTTAGGGTAGATCCAATTTTACCTTTGCCTTTGGCAGCTTCAGAAGCCGCATCCAACAAACGGTGCGTGGGTAAAATAAGGTGTGCCTTTTTGGAGATTAATAACTTGTTGGCAATATCGATGTTAAACGGTTGAAGTCCTTCGATTTCTTTCTTAAATATGGCGGGGTCAATAACAACACCATTTCCAATTAGATTTAAGGCAGTGGGGTGAAAAATTCCTGAGGGAATGGTGTGTAACACGTGCTTGATACCGTCGAACTCTAAGGTATGTCCTGCATTGGGACCCCCTTGGAAGCGCGCAATAATATCGTAGTGGGTTGTTAAAACATCGACAATTTTTCCTTTTCCCTCATCTCCCCATTGAAGGCCTAATAATAAATCTACTGCCATAATTGTTGCTAAGTAATCGTATCGCTTTTTTTGGTGCCGTAAAAGTATAAAGAATGATTGTGAATTTGGATGTCAAAAATATCTTCAATATTGCGTTTGATGATTTCAATACGAGGATCACAAAATTCTTTTACTTCTCCCGAATCGGTGAAAATGATATGGTCGTGTTGGCGGTCAAAAAAAGACTTTTCGTAGTGGGCTTGTGAAGAGCCAAATTGATGTTTGCGTACCAGGCCGCATTCTAAAAGTAATTCGATTGTGTTGTATAACGTAGCACGACTCACCCGGTAGTTTTTGTTTTTCATTTTGATGTAGAGCGACTCTATATCAAAATGCTCTTCCGCTTCGTAAATCTCAAAGAGTATGGCGTAGCGCTCCGGGGTTTTGCGGTGGCCTTTTTGATTCAGGAAGTTGGTAAAAACATCCTTTACTATGTCCTGATCTGATTTTTTGACTTCCATGCCTCAAAGATAGGGTTAAATGGTCAATTGCGAGTTACTTTTTCAATTCCCTGAAGTTGCTTTAAGCGATCGACCAATTTGTTTAATAGGGTTTTGTTTTTTACGCTTACATCAATTTTTCCTTCAAAAATACCATCATCTGCGGTAAAACTTAAAGAAAGGATGTTCACATTCATATTGTTGGAGATCAATTTGGTAACCTCATTGACCAGGCCAATATTATCGATTCCTGAAAGAAGCAGCTTGGCTTTAAATTCATCGGAACTGTCATCTACCCAACGGGCATCTATGATGCGGTAGGCATAATTGGAATTTAAGGCCAGGGCATTGGGACAATCCATTTTATGAACCTTGATTCCTTCGTTAATGGAAATAAAACCAAATACTTCATCACCAGGAATGGGGCTACAGCAAGGTGCAATCACATAGTCCAGTTGTTGCTTGTCTTTGCCAAAAACCAGTTTGTTGGGGTTGCTTGTAGTTGTTACAAGTTCTTTGGCTGGGCGACTGGTTTTGGGGCGAAGCTTCTTTTTGAAAAAATTTATAAAAGAATTGTTGTAATGGTTGGCAAATTCTTTCAGTTGCACATTGTCTATGCTTCCGGCACCCACTTTGTAGTAAAGGTCCAGGGTGGTATTCAACTTAAAATAACGCACAAGATAGCTTTCCTTTTTGGCGTCAATAATAATTTTAAGCTGCTTGAGTTTTCGCCTTAGTATTTCTTTTCCTTCGGCGGCAATGCGTTTCTTTTCCTCGTTTAGAGAGGATTTAATTTTAGTGCGTGCGCGAGAGGTTTGTACAAAATTTATCCAGTTGGCAGTAGGTTTAGCATTTTCAGAAGTAATCACTTCCACCTGATCCCCACTTTTCAGTACACGACTTAGGGGGACTAATTTCCCATTCACTCGAGCCCCCCGTGTTTTCATTCCAATTTCGGTGTGGACATGAAAGGCAAAGTCAAGGGCAGTAGCTCCTTTGGGTAAGGATTTTAATTCGCCTTTGGGAGTGAAAATAAAAATTTCTTCTGCGTAGAGGTTCAGTTTAAAATCCCTCACAAAGTCCACCGCATTTCCAGTATTGGCTTCAAGGATTTCACGGAGGCGATCCAGCCATTCGTCAATTCCAATATCTTTTTGTTGGCCCTGTTTGTATTTAAAGTGTGCAGCGTAGCCTTTTTCAGCAATTTCGTGCATGCGTTCCGACCGGATTTGAATTTCAATCCAGCGATTTTCGGGCCCCATCACAGTAACGTGAAGGGCTTCGTAACCCGTAGATTTTGGAGCGGTAATCCAGTCCCGAAGGCGGGTGGGGTTGGGGACAAAGTGGTCGGTAAGGATAGAATAAATTTTCCAAGCAAAAAACTTTTCTTTTCTCCGCTGCGCCTTGTAGATAATGCGAATGGCAAATTTGTCGTACACCTTTTCAAAAGGAATGGTTTGCTTTGCCATTTTTCGGTGAATAGAAAAAATGGATTTGCTGCGTCCTTGAATTTCGTAGCGGATGGCTTCTTTATCCAAGGTTTTTTTCACCAGGCTGGAGAAATGATCAATGTAAAGATCCTGTTCTTCTTTCGTTTCTTCTATTTTATTTTTTATGCTGTTGTACCGTTGAGGATCGGTGTACCTTAGGCCAAGGTCTTCTAATTCGGTTTTGATATTGTAGAGCCCTATACGATGGGCTAGAGGCGCATAAATAAAAAGGGTTTCTGAAGCTATTTTGACCTGTTTGTATTCGGCCATATGCTGCAGCGTGGTCATATTGTGCAAGCGGTCTGCAATTTTGATGATGATTACCCGAACATCATCGTTTAGCGTCAGTAGCATTTTGCGAAAGTTTTCTGCCTGCAGCGAAATGTCTTTGTCTTTTTTTAGGTTAGAAATTTTGGTGAGTCCTTGAACAATTTTTGCTACTTCGGGAGTGGTAAGGCGTTCTATATCGTCCAGGGTGTAGGCGGTGTCCTCTACAACATCATGAAGGAGTGCCGCAGCAATTGAGGTAGCATCCAAACCTATTTGTTCTGCCACAATTTTGGCCACGCTAATGGGGTGAAAAATATAGGCTTCCCCCGACTTCCGACGTTGATATCGGTGGGCATCAACAGCCGTATCAAAGGCCACACGAATGAGTTTTTTATCCTCCTCGTTTAGCGTTTGATAGCTGATGCGAAGCAGTTCCTTATACTGCTTTGCAATTTCTTTATTTTCCTTTTGTTCGTCCACTAGCATGTGTCCTCTAAAGATAGGGTAAAGATTTTGTCTCCCAAAATACTAGTTTTCCTTTTGTTTCATGCTAATGTGGTAAAGTAACACTGATGCGGCTACAGAAACATTAAGTGAGTCTATGGGGGGCTGCATGGGAATTTCAATTAAGGTGCTGGGTTGTTCATACCACTGCTCTGGCAGTCCTGCTGCTTCATTGCCAACGGCTAGGGCGCACAGTTTGGGATAGGCAGTGGTTTGATAGTTTTTTGCTTTTGGGTGAAGTGCTGCACTGAAAACGGGACACTGCTGTTCCTGAAGAAATGCTAATGCACCAGTTGTGTCCGTTAGGGCGATAGGGATTGAGAAAACGCCTCCCATACTGTTGCGAATACATTGGGGATTGTAGAGGTCCGTTTGGCTATCCACTACGAGCACCCCTTGCAGTCCAGCACCTGCAGCAGTACGTAAAAGCGCCCCAAGGTTTCCAGGCTTTTCAACACCTACAGCAATCAAATACACCCCCGATTTGAGGGCCCCCAAAGTGTCCAGCGTATGGGGTTTGCTGTTAAGGATTCCAAAGACTTTTGAAGCCCCAGAACGCAGGCTGATTTTTTCAAATAGCTTGTTGGTGAACACAATCGGACTGGGAAGTTGCTCTTGGAGGTTGTTGAAGTGCACCGGCAAGTCCACTCCCTCGCGGACAAAGAGGGATTGGGGTTTGTAACCGTTTACCAAAGCCCGCTCTAACTCGCGTTCTCCTTCAACCACAAAAGCGTTTTCCTGCCGTCGTGCTCTAGATTTTTGCAGTAGCTTTTGGATGTGCTTTACCCAGGGGTTATGCACACTAGAAATGGGTGCCATAGCCATACTTACAACCTATATTTTCCAAGCACCCTAAGGAACTTGGAGTTAATTTACACCGTATTTATTAGAGTAGCGCTTCCAAAGTTTTGTGTGGTGGGTGTCCAAACTAATTTGACGCCCCTGAATGAACGCTAATTCTAAAATATTTGTTCGCATATCTAAGGCATCCCCCTGAGAAATAAACAGGGTAGCATCTTTTCCTTCGCTTAGGGTGCCCAGTTGGTCTTCTAGTCCTAAAATGGCAGCCGCATCATGGGTAAGCATTTGTACCGCTTTTTCTTTTGGAACGCCATAAGCAGCGAAGCTACCGGCGTAAAACGGAAGATTTCTAATGTCTTGAAGGCGGCCACTGACGTCTATGCTTGTGGTAATTCCATTGTCTAGCAATATACGCGCCAGTTTAAAGGTGTATTTAGGATCTTCATCATCGCTTTGGGGTAGGCGATGCGGTTGACTAATTACCACCGAAATCTTGTGTTCTTTTAGGAAATCTACTACCGCTGCTGCCTGATGTCCACCAACGACAACTACCTTGGCAACCCCCAGCTGTTTTAGCAAGCGTACGCCTTCTTTAATTTGTTTGGCACTTTGAGCATGAAGAAAAACTTGTTGTGTCCCCTCAAAAACTCCTTTCATGGCGTGGTAGGGGAGGTGCTTGGGTTGGGGATCATTGATGTAGGCCTTAGCTTGTGTAAAAAAGGCTTTAATTTTCTTTACCGTAGTGGGGTAATTTTTGTTGGGTTTTAAGTCGGGGCTTTCTCCCAACCACCAACGGCCTCTAGTAAAGGGTCGGGGCCAGTTCAAGTGAATGCCGTCATCGGCACGTAGTACTGCGTCTTCCCAATTCCATGCGTCGAGTTGCATTACAGAAGAACTTCCAGAAATAATTCCGCCCTGTGGCACTACCTGTGCCATAAGCACCCCATTGGGGCGCATGCTTTCCACAGTTTTCGACTCAGCATCATAGGCAACTAAACTGCGTACATGGGGTAAAAAGTCTCCAAGTTCGTCACTGTCTACAGAGGCACGAACGGCATTTATTTCCACCAGTCCAAGAGGTGAATTTGTTGCAATAAAACCGGGATAAACGTGCTTTCCAGTGGCCTCAACTTGAAGGTCATAGGCTGCCGCTTTGTTTTTGTCGGTTCCTACATAGTCAATTTTTCCATTGGTAAAGCCAATGACGCTGTTGGCAAGAACGGTACCGTCTCCAATGTGAGCGGTGGCGCCAACAATTGCAATACGCTGGGTTTGGGAAGCCCCAGGTGTTTGCTGGGCTGCACCATAACTTAGGGTGCAAATACTAATTAAAAGAGTGATGATATATTTCATAATCGTTTTTTTTAATCCATTGTTTCACAGTGGAACAAGCGTTTTTGCATGTTGCGTGGGGGCTGCGAACCACCAGTTTCACTTTTAAATTGAATCATTTGTTGAATGAGTTGTTCTTTTTCTTTCTGCTGCGCTTGTATGGTAGCGTCCAGTTGAGCAGCATCGTAGTACACGATACCATCGACAATTGTTTTTTCTGCTTTTGCATAAATGGATAAAGGGTGATTGTCCCACACTACAAGGTCAGCATTTTTTCCAATCTTTATGCTTCCTACTTTATCGTCTATATGGAGCATTTTAGCAGGGTTCAGCGTTACAAACTTCCAGGCATCTTCTTCAGACACACCGCCATATTTTACAGCTTTTGCAGCTTCTTGATTGAGGCGACGCGACATTTCTGCACTGTCAGAATTGAAGGCTACATTAACCCCTACATTGTGCATAATGGCTCCATTATAAGGAATGGCATCTTTTACTTCGTATTTATACCCCCACCAATCCGAGAAAGTTGAGGCTGCCACACCGTGCTCTTTCATTTTATCAGCCACTTTATAGCCTTCTAAAATGTGGGTAAAGGTATTCATACGGAAGCCAAATTGTTCGGCGACCTTCATCATCATATTTATTTCGCTTTGCACATAGGAGTGGCAAGAAATAAAACGCTTGCCTTCAATAATTTCAAGAAGGGTTTCCATCTCTACATCATAGCGTGGAGCAGGGGTACGTGCTTTTTTTCGCGCAGATAAGGCGTTGTATTTTTTCCATGCAGCACCGTATTCTTTGGCACGTTGAAAATGATCTACAAATACCTGTTCTACACCCATTCGGGTTTGCGGGAACCTACTGTAGCTTCCCCAGTTGGATTGTTTAACGTTTTCTCCAAGTGCAAATTTTATGAAGGGAGCAGCGCCTGGAAATTTCATATTTTCTATGGTTTCGCCCCATTTCAATTTAATTATCGCAGAACGCCCACCAATAGGATTGGCCGAGCCGTGCAAAATTTGAATGGTGGTTACCCCACCAGCGAGGTTTCTGAAAATATTTATATCATCAGGGTCAATAACATCCTCTATGCTTACCTCTGCGGAGGAGTTGTGACCACCCTCGTTAATACTGCTCGCCGCAATGTGGGAATGTTCATCTACTATACCACTTGTAAGGTGTTTGCCTGAAACATCTATTACTTCGGCAGCTGCATCTGATAAGTTTTTTCCTACTGCAGCAATTTTTCCGTCACGTACCAAAACATCAGTATTTTCTAGTATACCTGCTTCTTCATTGGTCCAAACCGTGGCATTTTTAAACAACAGTACTTTTGGTGTTGGGCGGCTTTTGTTGCCATATGCTGTATTGGGGAAAGTTGTAGGAACAATTTCGCGTTTGTTAGCTGTTTTAGCAGCTTTTTTTTGTGATGCTACAGCCTTATCCTCCTTGCTTGCTTCCCAGCGGATGGCTCTGCCATCAGGTCCTACACCCGTGCCAGTTTCAATGCCATTGTCGGTAACATCGGCACGAAGGCGAAGGTAGGTGTCTGAAGCTTTGTCTTGAACGAGTAGCTTTAACTCATTACTGCTGTAATCCGCAATGGTTTTAATCGCAGTACTGTCCTGTTTTAACTGTACTTTGGCTTTTTCACTACTGTTGCTTATGGTCATGGTGTAATTGGTGTCAGCTGCATTAAAAGTGTAGGAGCCGTCAATATTTACTTTGTTAGTGGAAGCGATATCGTGTTTTTTGCCTCCGATCCAGTGGGCAACCATTTTTGAAGTAGTATCAAAAACAGGTCCCGAAGCCACAAAGAAATTAGCACGATACCCGGGTTTTAAAGCTCCAAGTTGTTTTTCCATACCAAGAATGTTGGCAGGAACTGCAGTAAGTGCTGCAAGTGCTTTTTGTTCCGAAAGGCCATATTTTACAGCTAAGCGAACATTGTTTATAAACTCTTTGGCAGATTTAGTGCCTGTGCTAGTGAACGCAAAAGGGATACCAGCGTTGGATACTTTTGCAGGATTAATGGGCGCTTGGTTCCACAAGCGAAGTTGTCGTAGCGTAATTTGATCTAAAAGCGTGGGGTTGTTGGTGTCATAAGCTTTGGGAAAATCAAGGGGTAGAATGAGTGTGGCCTTTGCAACTTTCAATTCATCCAGTATTTCATATTCTTGGCCACTGGCTTTCACGGCAAAGTTTAACCCCATTTCCTTACTAATTTTTGCGGCCCGTAAGACATCGAGTTTATTTTTTGCCTCAAAGATTTTAGGGAGTCCACGCTGGGCAATTGCAGCCTCAAGGGCCATGTCTTTTGTGGTGGATTGCCCGTTGGCATACCATTTACTATCGTAATAAAACTGACGAATGAGTGCCATAGCTCCCATTACTGAACTCGGATAGGACTGTCGTGAGGCCACACTGCGCGAAAACGAAAAGTGTTCGGCAGCTTTTGCAGATAGTATACGGCCCCCTGCGGGAAGTTCGTCTGCCAAGGCAACAACAACACTGGTACCACGGTGGATACCGTCGGCATTGTGTGTATTTACCAAGCCAAATCCAGCTTTACGCATGTCTTTGGCGGTTTTACCGTCGTAGTTGAAGTCTTGTAAGGCATTGTAGTCACTTTTAATATGGTCGTTCCAATAGTAGCCAACACGTGAAGGCTCGTACTGAGCACTGCGGCCACTACCTGTGACACGTTTTGGTTTTTTCACCCCAAAACTGGAATTCAGTTCAATGAAGGAGGGGTAAATATGTTGGCCGTTAAGATTGTGAACAGTGGTGTTTTTTGGAAGGTTAAGGTTTTTCCCAACAGCGATGACCGTTCCGTTTTTTTCGAGCAGTGTAGCCCCTTCAAGGGTTTGGGTAGCATCGAGATGTATGGTGGCATTGGTGAAGGCCTGGTACACCGAAGGGGTAGTTTTCACCCCGTCATTTTTAGGAAAATACGTTTGCGCATTAACTGTGGTTTGCACCAGCAGGGCGAGTCCAAGGATTAGTTTTCTCATAAATATATTTTTTCTAAATGTAAGGATTTAATTGGCATTGTTTGGGGTTATTAATTTTTTTGAAGATGATCCACAATAAAGGCTACCACCAGGCTATAACTCCTAATTCCAGCTGTTTGCCCCTGGGCCTTAAGGTAGCTGTCGTAACTCGACTTAAAGAGTGGTTCCAACGGATTTTCATAGCCCTCCCAAAACTCTTGTGATTGTCGATATTCCTTGAGAATACCCGGTCGAATTTTGGCTCTTAAAGTACGTGCTTCTTCAACATTGTATTGGTACAAGGCATTGTAACAATAGCGCAAACCAAAGATATAACCGGCGTATTGTATGTAGGGATTCTTTTGTTCAATACAGTGCACAAAGGCAAGATAATTGGCTTCTTGCTCTCTGGCATATCCTAGTTGATGTGCCTGCTCATGGGCCACTGTGGTGATATAGCTAGGCAAGGGCATTTTAGCATTTACCTGAGCTTCTCCAGTGAAAGGATTTAAATACCCTGCGTACCCCATATAACCAAGTCCTGTACTCCAAAGGGAATTTTTTATTCCCGCAGTTTGTGGATACTGCTGCATAAACTGGGAACGTATTTCTTTTTTTGTAAAGGGAAATTGTACGACAGTGGTGTCTGAGGGAGCCAATTGCTGATGCAATTTATTGCTGTGTTCAATTAGGGTTGCCAGGGTGGTCTTCAGGGCTTCTGGGGTATAGTGTAATGAGACCTTGTTTTGTTTGCTCAGGGGTGGGTTGTGGTAATTAAACCCCCAACTGATTAAAAAGAAAAAATGCACTGCTGCCAATACCCCTAATACAGACCACACCTGTGACCACCGCAGTTGGCGCCAATGTTTTGTGCTGCGGACCAATTGATAGCACAAAAAAACAATTGTACTACCATAAGCAACATCACCAAAAGAAAACGGCAGACTGTTAAATACAGGGGATTTTAATCGCAGTAGCCCCAAAAAGATATAGTTAGAGTACCAAGCACTCAGTTGTTCTGGGGCTTGTTTGTATAAAGCAATAAGCATCCCCTGAATGGGGATGCTTGCAATCCAAAAAAAGGCGGTACGCCTTAACATGTTTATTCTATCAGCTCTACAATTTCTACTTCAAAAATCAAATCAGAGCGGGGTGGGATGCCCGAATTTCCATTTTCTCCATACGCCAAATTGTAAGGTAAAAATAGCGTAGCTTGATCGCCTACACGTAAGAGACGAAGGCCTTCCTTAAAGCCTTCAATCATTTGGGCATTGGGAGAACAGTCAGCGGGGATTGGAAGGTATTGTCCGGCATTTTTTCGTGCTGTATTTACTACATCCAACGCCTCAGCTGTTTCTAGTTTGCTGGTTTCTAGTAGTTCGCCACTGGCGAAATACACGGCATAATGGGTGAGGGCTTTATTGGTTTTGGTTACCCGTGGGCCATTTCCTTTTTTGGTTACTACGTATTGTAGGCCACTTTTAGTAGTTTTCGCCTTTTCTTTTTGAGCATTAAATTTTGCTAGGGAGGTGGCGCTTATGGCTTGTCGTTTTTCTTCGGCAAAACGCTTTCGTTCTTCTGCCCCAGCTAAAAACTCCTCAAAGGCTTTGGGTGCATCAAAGGCTTTGGCTTCTTTTCCAACACGTATGATTTCCATTTTATTGATGGCATCCATTTGTTGTACACTATCGACAACTTTTTGTCCCTTTACCACTTTACCAAAAACGGTATGTTTTCCATCTAACCATGGTGTGGCTTTGTGGGTGATAAAAAACTGACTGCCATTGGTTGCTGGCCCTCTATTGGCCATAGATAACACACCAGGGCCATCGTGTTTGAGGGCTGTTATTTCGTCATCAAAAGTGTAGCCAGGACCGCCTGACCCCGTACCGGTAGGATCGCCAGCTTGAATCATAAAATCAGCAATTACGCGGTGAAATATAATCCCCTCATAATAGGGTTTTTTTTTAAATTCTTCGCTCACCATAGGGTGGTTTCCTTCACTGAGGGCTACAAAATTTGCCACTGTTCCTGGGGTCTCTTCCACCGCCAATTGGAGCAGTATATTTCCTTTATCGGTTTGAAGATCGGCATAAATTCCAGGTTCTAAATCAGGATACTGGGATTTACAGCCTATTAAAAGTAGTGTTATGCTTGTAAGAAATAAATAAATGAGGTTTTTCATGGGTTCTTATTTTTCTGATTTTATTGCTACTAAGGTAATGATAAATCGCAGGGATTGACGACTTCCGATTTTTTCAAAATCTCCTTGTACGCCAAAACACATAAAGGACGGAAACAAAAACAGGCCTTTTTGCCCTGGTTTTAAAACTTTTACACCCTCACGAAGTGCAGGAATAACGTCTTCCTTGTCCACTAAAAATTCTACCTCACCTAAAGTAGCCTCATCGTAAATAAGGCTGCCATTGAGGCTTTCGATTTGGTAGTTGATAGTAACCTGATCGCCTACCTTTGGAGAAGTGGTTGCTGTTGCCGTTTCTTCTAACAGCGCATACCAAAAGCCCTTTTCACTAACGGTAAATTCGAGTTCGGGAGTGTTGTTAGCTACAATTTTAAACTGTTTTTGTTCCTGAGCAAAACGCATTTTATTGTGATTGGCAGAGTTTTTTAAAAAAGTGTCTTTAGGGGTATTAAGGGGACGGCGCGCTTCTGGGCTGGCACAGCCCAGCCACAAAAGACCACAACAGAGGGCGGCTACTTTTTTCATTTTTCAAAGTGGGTGTTCCAATCGTTGAGTTTGTTGCACAAGGTTGCAACCGTTTCTTCGAGGGATAAAAAAGATACCCCTCCGGCCGCGTTGTGATGCCCCCCTCCGTTGAAATGTGTTCGGGCAAAATCATGAACTGGAAAAGCTCCTTTGGATCGAAACGACATACGGATGCAATTTTCTTCTTTGTTTTCGGTCATCATTACAGCCATTTGTATGCCCTCCATGCGAAGCCCATAATTCACAAAGCCCTCGGTATCGCCTTTCTGGAAATCACAAGCATCCAATTCTTGCTGGGATAGGGTAATATACACAGCGGGTAGGCTAGGGTGTTGCTTTAAATTTTCTAATGCGATACCCAAAAGACGCAATCGTCCTGCACTAAAAGTATCGTAGATGTTTTGGTGGATTTTTTCGTGTGTAATGCCTTGTGCCAAAAGTGCCGCCACTATGGTGTGGGTATTGGATGATGTAGCAGGGTAGCGAAAAGAACCCGTATCGGTCATAATTCCCGTATACAAACACGCAGCCATGTCTTTGTTTAAAACGGTTGCGTCAAGGGCTTCAATAAGGGTGTACACCAACTCACAAGTAGAACCAATTTCAGGTTGGGAGTAGGTAATGGTGGCATAGTCCACAGGATTTTCATGATGATCGATCATCACCTTTGGTGCTGATGCTGCTGCCACAGGAGCCTCTAAACCGTCTATGCGCTTAAGGTCGTTAAAGTCGAGCGTAAAAATAACCCCTGCTTCAGCAATGTGTTGTAAAGCGCGGTCTGGGGATACGCTGTATTTTACTATTGCCTCTTGACCGGGCAGCCAATTTAAAAATGCGGGGTATTCATTAGGAGAAACTACTGCAACTTCGTGCCCTTTGGCAGATAAAAAGTTTGCCCAAGCCAAGCAACTGCCCAAAGCATCGCCGTCGGGGTTTTTGTGGGGAATCACCACACATTTCTTAGGTGTTGCCAGTAGATCTTGGAATTGTGCAAGTAGGCGGGTCGTCATAGAATTTTTATCAAAGATAATAATCTAAACTGTTCCACAACCTTTCTGTAGTTTTTTACAAATCCCAGTTTGAAATGTTTACATTTGCGCAAAAAAAATAAAATGCACACAAACAGAACCTTTACAATGATTAAGCCCGACGCAGTTGAAAACGGGCATATTGGCGCGATATTAGAAAAAATAAACGCAGCAGGTTTTACCATCAAAGCCATGAAATTTACCCAATTGAGCCAGCGGGATGCAGAGGCTTTTTACGCAGTTCACAAAGAGCGTCCGTTTTTTGGGGAGTTGGTAGAATTTATGACACGTGGACCCATTGTTGCTGCGGTGCTTGAAAAAGAAAATGCTGTTGCAGAATTTCGCACGCTTATTGGTGCTACCAATCCAGAAGAAGCTGCTGAGGGCACTATTAGAAAATTATACGCGAGTTCTGTTGGAGAGAATGCTGTTCATGGCTCCGACAGTGATGAAAATGCCGCTATTGAAGCTGCCTTTCATTTTTCGGGTCGCGAAATTTTTTAACCCCAACGGATTTCTCGTACTACTGCTGCCCCTAGGGTGGCGTTCATTTCGCTTACAATTTTAGCTGTACCAAAGCGCAATTCCTCGCGGAGTAGGCTGCTTTGAAATTTGACGCGAAGCACATCGCCCTCTAAGCTAACCTGTTCTGTTAGTGCTGCTACATTAGCGCCCATCACCTGCTTCCATACTGCTGCTACTTCCAACTTCTTAAACCCCTTTTGAAGGGCTTTAGAATTGCGGAAATCAGCAAGGATTTCATCAATTTTTTGAAGTCGCTCTTTTTCAGGTTTATTGGACATGGCTAGGGTTTTGTACTTTTTTGTAGTGGTATTGCTTTTCTTGGTGTTCAACAACCAATGCCGTTGGCGATAGCATAATAATTTTTTCCTGCCATTGATCCCAACGGGTTGTGAAATTTATAACATAATGATTTTCCTCCACCGTTAAAAAAAATGGACTTAAATCATCGGAGGTACGTTTTATGGCTCCGGCTTGTGGCATTACTTTTTTTCGAAAACCTTGGGTTCCCTCCAGGGCATAGTAATCCCAAAGTACTGTGGTGGCCTTAGGGGTAAAAGTTTCACTTCCATGGGTAACGTGGGTAACGCTCCAGTAGCCTTCTAACCATTGGATGTTAGGCAATTCCTTTTGACAGCCAGTAAAAAGTAGGGCCCCAATGACAACGAAAAGTACACTGTGTCGCAAGGAGTTAAAGAAGGGTGTTAAGGTTAAAAATTTCATAATCACTATCTGTTGCATTAAGCGCTTGTAAGGTTCTGTCCTCGTGGGTATCGGTAATAAACAATTGGCCAAAATCTCCTTGTTGTAGGAGCTTCACAATTTCTGTTACACGATGCTGGTCCAGTTTGTCAAAAATATCATCTAAAAGTACTAATGGCGCAATGCCGTGTACTTCTCGCAGGTAATCGAATTGCGCAAGCTTTAACGCAATTAAAAACGACTTTTGCTGCCCCTGACTCCCGAAGGTTTTTAGGGGTTTGCCATTCAATTGAAACTCTAAATCGTCCTTGTGGGGGCCAAGGGTAGTAAATTGGTAGGAACGGTCTTTGGGCAATGCTGCTTCCAATGCCGTTAAAAAGTTGGAATCCCCCAAACTGTTGTGATAGTGGATGGCAATGGTTTCTTCCTGCTGACTAATTTGTGCATAGCGGTTTTGGACCAGCGGTACAAAAGTGTCTAAAAAGGCTTGGCGCTTGTCCAGTAGTGGGGTTCCCAATTGCACCAGTTGTTGATTGTAGGCTTCTAACGTGGCTGCATTAAAAGTGCGATTTTGCACAAAATACTTTAACAATGCGTTGCGTTGGGAGATGACTTTCTGATAGTCTAAAAGCTGACTTAAAAAACCTGAATCGGATTGTCCGATTACACCATCCATAAATTTTCGTCGTACACTGCTGCCCGCCAAAATCAAATCCCGATCGGCAGGAGAAATTATCACTAGCGGGATTAAACCGACATGCGCTGCGATGCGTTCGTAAACTTTTCCGTTGCGCTTTAGTATTTTTTTTTGCCCTTTTTTGTAGGCACAATTGATCTTCTCCTCTCGATCATTTTTTTGGAACACCCCTTCTAAAATAAAAAAGTCTGTGTCAAAACGCACATTTTGCGTGCTAACGGGGTTAAAGTAACTTTTCCCCAGGCACAGGTGATAGATAGCATCTAGGACGTTGGTTTTCCCTATTCCATTGTTCCCAATGAAGCAATTGATTTGCGCTTCAAACTGCAGTTTTAAAGCAGCATGGTTCTTGTAATTGGTTAAACTTAAATCTCTTAGTTGCATGCAAGCAAATATACAATTCGATTGAAAGGATTACCTATTTTTCACGGGTTTAATATTAACAGGGCAGGAGATATTGATCGCTTGTAAATACAGTTTTTTTTTTGTGATAAAAAGTCTAATTTTGACAACTTAAAATTTAGCAATGGCAACTTATAAAAAACGCGGCCAAAAAAAGTCGGTAACGCAACCACAACAAACCGCCCAAGAAACGCACAGTACTACGGCAGAGGTGTTTGACAGTCTCGATACCGGAGCCAATAAAGCAGAAGAATTTATTTCCAAATACCAAAACTTTATCATTGGTGTGATTGGTGGTGGGGCATTGCTGGTACTTTCTTACTTGGGGTATCAGAGTTTTGTTGTTGCGCCCAAAGCGCAGGAAGCCATTTCTGAATTGAACCAAGCCCAGTATTATTTTGATCTTGCGGTAAACAGTACCAATGGAGATTCCCTCTACATGCGTGCGCTAAATGGCGGTGAAGGGAAGTATGGTTTTCTGGACATTATAGAAAACTACCAGGGAACACCAGCAGCAAAATTAGCTACCTACAGTGCTGGAATGGCCTACTTAAACGTAGGTGACTACCAAAACGCAATTGCTTATCTCGATAATTTTGATGCCGATGATGTATTGCTCAATGCGCTTGCTAAAGGGGCCATTGGTGATGCTTTTGCCCAAATCGGACAGCCACAAGAAGCCTATGAGTACTACCAACGTGCTTTTAAAACTAACGAAAATAAATTTAGCACTCCAAAATACCTCTTTAAGGCGGCTATGATAGGAGTGGAGTTGGGAAAAACGACACAGGCGTTAGAATACTTTAAGCGCATCAAGGAGGAATTTCCTACCTCTAAAGAAGCCCAGCTTGTAGATGTACAAATTGGTCGCTTAGAACAATTGCAATAGCTATGGCTACAGCCCAGCATCCGTATTTCGATCAGGGCGAAAATGTACCCACTGGCAAAGGGCGTACCTTTGCACTAGTAGTTTCTGAATGGAATAGTGCCATTACTGAAAATTTATTTGAAGGTGCAAAAGAAACCTTGCTACGCCACGGTGTTGCTGCTAACTCCATCCATCGTTTAGACGTACCCGGAAGTTTTGAATTAGTCTATGGAGCTAAATTGGCGCAGCAACGCAACGTGGATGCTGTAATTGCCATTGGAAGTGTTATTCAGGGCGAAACCCGTCATTTCGATTTTGTGTGTGAAGGGGTTACCCAAGGGATCCAACAACTCAATTTAGCAGGAACTGTACCTGTAATTTTTTGTGTTCTAACCGATAATACCCTGCAACAGGCTAAAGACCGCAGTGGAGGAGCGTTGGGCAACAAAGGAACAGAAGCTGCGGTAGCCGCCTTAAAAATGGCGAAACTTCGAGCCCAAAACACGCGGAAATAAGCTCGCATTCCCCGCGGTAGTTTAGGTGAAAAATTTTACATTTGAGAAAGCAAGCTTATGTTTAAGGGCAACCCATTAAAGTTACGTAAAAACAGAAGGTATAACTATACTCCTCGCTACTACAAAGGAAAGGATGTAGGTAATCCTTATGACTTTGATTCTAAGTTTGCTAAATACCGAGACACCTACAACAGCAATGACTTTGGCCAACAGTGGCAAGAGGCCCGTGAAAAAATGCGTCACCGTGGGAACCGCGGGATGTCTCCCACCTTATTGATTATTATACTGCTACTGGTGCTCCTTTTCTTGTATATCATTGATTTTGATTTAAGTCTTTTTAGTACCCCCTTTTAATGACGAATAAAATCCAACTTTTACCCGACCACGTTGCGAATCAAATTGCTGCCGGAGAGGTGATTCAACGCCCTGCCTCAGTGGTGAAGGAGTTGCTTGAAAATGCCATTGATGCCCAAGCCACGCATATTCAATTGCATATCAAAGAAGCAGGAAAAACACTCATTCAGGTAATAGACAACGGGACCGGGATGCTCACAACCGATCTGCGCTTGGCTTTTGAACGGCACGCCACCTCTAAAATTCGAAAAGCTGAAGATTTGTTTCAACTGTCTTCCAAAGGATTTCGCGGGGAAGCCTTGGCCTCCATTGCAGCCATTGCGCATGTGGATGCTATTAGTCGAACTGCCGAAGATGAATTGGCTTCCCAACTCATTATTGAAGGGAGTAAGGTGATGCGGCAAAACGTGGTTACTTCACCAGTAGGAACCACCTTCACCATCAAAAACTTATTTTTTAACATTCCCGCGCGTCGAAATTTTTTAAAATCCAACACCGTTGAACTGCGCCATATTTTCGATGAGTTTCATCGTGTTGCCCTTGCCCATCCAGAGGTAGAATTCAAGATGACACACAATGGGGACGAGGTTTTTCACCTCCCTAAGGGCCCACTTCAAAAACGCATTGTGGGTATACTGGGGGCTAAGGCTGCCGAAAAGCTGGTGCCCATTAAAGAAGAAACATCCATTGTAAAAGTGGGGGGGTTTATTATTAAGCCGGCCTTTGCTAAAAAAACACGAGGACAGCAGTATTTCTTTGTCAATAATCGTTTTGTTAAAAGCCCCTATTTACACCATGCATTACTAGGAGCCTTTGAAGGGCTTTTACAAGCCGACTATCATCCGGGATATTTTATTTACTTAGAAGTGGATCCCCAAGCGATTGATATTAATATTCATCCCACCAAAACAGAAGTGAAGTTTGAAGATGAACAAAGTATTTATGCTGTGGTGAAATCCACGGTAAAACACGCTTTAGGCATGTTTCAAATTGCCCCTGTATTGGATTTTGATCGCGATACTAGTTTAGACGTCTCCTACGACACGCACAAGCAGCCAGCAAAAATGCCTTCCATAGAAGTTGATGCTTCTTTTAATCCGTTTCGAGAGGGAAAAAAAACTACCGCAGCGCCACAATGGGAGTCCCTGTACAGTGCAGTGGAAGCTACTTCACTCCCCGACGACGCGGTGCAGGTACCCCTGAATATGCCTGCACAAGCAGCTCCTAAGGTGTTTCAATTGATGCAAAAATTTATAGTGAGTTCCACCCGTTCGGCCTTGTTGATTGTTCATCAACAGCGAGCGCATCAACGGGTATTGTATGAACGCTTTTTGGAATGTACCGCCACACAACAGTCCAGTTCACAGCAGTTGTTATTCCACCTACAAATGGAATTAACACCAGAGCAAAAGGCAGTGTACGATACTTATGAACCCATACTGAAAACCATGGGCTTCGATGTGACGGTCACCGACTTGGCCGTAGAGGTGAAAGGCATTCCTGTGCTTTGCGAACAAACCGAAGTGAGAAGTATTTTTGAAGCCATCTTCGAGCTGGGAGCCCCCGAAGCAGAACACGCCAGTTTTAGTCCTTCGGATCGTATGGCAAAAACCCTTGCTCGGGTGTCTAGTATTAAAAGTGGAACGGTGTTAAGCATACAGGAACAACAAGCCCTGGTGGACGATTTATTTTCTTGTAAAGAAAGCACACTGTCTCCCTTCAATCAACAGATTTTTATTACTTTAAACCAACAAGAACTCGATTTAAAATTTAATTGATGCGGAACATTTCAGATACCGTAAAACACTTGCTAATCATCAATGGAATTTTTTTCTTAGCGACGCTTACGCTAGGGGAACAAGTGTACGATTGGTTTGGATTACACTACATAGAAAACCCAAAATTTAGCGCGTGGCAAATCCTTACCCATATGTTTATGCATGGCGATATCATGCATATTTTCTTTAATATGTTTGGTTTATGGATGTTTGGTACCCCGCTCGAACAAATGTGGGGCCGCAATAAATTTATTTTCTTTTACATTTCTACAGGACTTGGTGCTGCTGCCTTACAAATGCTACTGTATTATTTTCAGGTAGAAGCTGTTGCCAGCGAAGTACTGCGTTTGGGTGGTGATGCCACTGATGTACGCCAGCTTTTTAATTTTGGTGAACTGCCCCAGTATATTGCGGATCAGATCGCCACAGAAACCCTTCAATCCAGTTATGCATCATTTAATGCTGTTTTAGTGGGTGCCTCTGGGGCTTTATATGGGGTTTTGGTGGGCTTTGCCATGTTGTTTCCCAATGCACAACTGATGCTCTTGTTTCCTCCCATTCCCATACGGGCGAAATTTTTGGTGCCTTTACTCATTTTAGCCGATGTATTTTTTGGATTTACAAAATACTCTGTGGGGCCCATTGCGCACTTTGCCCACGTTGGAGGGGCATTAACAGGGCTAGTAATGATGTGGTATTGGAAGAGAACTCAATTTCGAAATAACCGTTGGAACTGATGAGTATTTGGCAAAAACTAACCTACCGCTATCAATTTTTAAATGCTGCAGAACGACTCATTGTAATCAATGTGCTGTGTTTTGTGGTGCCCTTTGTGCTGAATACGCTGTTGTTTTTATTTCAGGTTCCTAGCAGTAATGTTTTTAGTTGGTTGCACCTTAGCGCCGACTGGTCGGTGTGGATTACTCGCCCCTGGACGATATTTACCTACAGTTTTTTACATTCCGGTTTCTTTCATCTGTTTTGGAATATGCTATTGCTGTACTACGCAGGGATATTTTTTTTAAACCTGTTTCAGCGCACCACCTTTTACAATGTATATTTCTTAGGCGTCTTGGCGGGTGGCTTGGTGTTTTTACTCAGTTATGCAATTTTCCCTGTATTTCAAGGCTTACGACCGCCTATGGTAGGGGCTTCTGCTGGAGTGATGGCTGTTTTTGTTTTTATAAGTACCTATACTCCAGATCAAGAAATTCGCCTTTTGTTTTTTAACGTAAAGCTTAAATATGTGGCTTTGGCCTTTGTGGTATTGGATGTGATACAAATCCCCTACGGCAATGCTGGTGGTCACTTGGCTCATATTGGGGGAGCAGGTTTGGGATTCTGGTATGCCAAGCAGCTTCAAAACGGAAAAGATATTGGTGCTCCTTTTGCGCAAATGGTACAACGTGTGCTTCAATTGTTCCAACCGTCTTCTCCTTTAAAAACAGTACATCGATCAAAAACAAAACGCAGTACGGCAAAGCCACAGCGCACCAATACGGAGCAACAAAGGATTGATGAAATTTTAGATAAGATTAGTGCCTCCGGTTACGATAGCCTTTCTAAGGAAGAAAAAGACATTTTATTCCGCGCAGGTGGAAATTCATAATACCTAAAAATGCAACCAAAAAAAATTGTCTTTAAACTGTTGCTTGCACTCAATTGTATTTTGTTGGGCTTGCAATTGTGGGTTATGGGGGTCGTAGTACCCTTTGATGCCAATCCATTGTATCCCCTAGCAGTGCCGCTACTGGTAGGAATTAATGGCTTCTTTTTTATTCTGTGGATCCTTCGTGGGCAATGGCCCTTTCTACTTTTTATTGCTATTTTTTTATTGAGCTATCAAGAATGGAACCGCCTCTATCGCTTTCCCAACAATGCTATTCCAGTAGAAAAAGGCCTTAAGGTGATGAGCTACAATGTGCGTTTGTTTAACCAGTACCAATGGATAAATGACAAGAATATTCCTCAAAAAATTAGTCAGTTCATTCGCGAACAGGCTCCCGATGTGCTTTGTATTCAGGAGTATTCCTCCATGCAGGCGCCCAACTTTTCGCAATACCCCTACCGCTATGTAAGAAGCTCTCAATCCTTAGGGAATAATGGGGTGGCCCTTTTTTCCAAATACCCCTTAATCCGAACCGGAGCCATCAGTTTTGAAGATTCAGAAAACAGTAGTATTTACGCCGATATTCAGTACAAATCAGATACGCTACGCATCTACAACATCCATTTTGAATCCTTACGGGTGAATGTCAACGATACGTTGTTGTCCTCCACAGGATCGGAGCGCTTGTTGCAGCGTTTAAAACGCACCTTTAAAAAGCAAGAAGAACAACAGCAGCAAATTGCACGAAACCAGCAACTATATACCTATCCTACCATCATTTGCACCGACTTAAACAACACCGCATTTTCTAAGGTTTACCTCCAACTCAAGGGAGAACTCTCCGACGCATTTTCAAGGTCGGGTACAGGTTTTGGGAGTACTTACCAATTAGGCCCCTTGCCCTACCGAATAGATTTTATTTTTGCCGATCCACGTTTTCAGGTGCTTCGATTTACCACCCACGAACCCAAACTTTCCGATCATCGGGCCATTTCAACCGAGTTGATTTGGCGCTAAGGTTTTTTCAAGTTCAAGAAGGTACGAAGCTGTGGCGGGCCCCATATTAAACAAGGCATCCACACAGCTTAGGTTGGCTATAAAGCCGTGTTTTGAAGCAAATACTTGTATGTATTCTGGTGTGGGATAGGGCGTTCCTTTTGCATTTAAATGGTGGGACAGTTCCTCTGCATTTGCATGAGGAGTCTCCACCAATTCAATGGTTTTAGGCACGTCCATAAGCTTAAAAAGCACTTCAATGAGCGTTACATTGAAATCAAATAAGCGGGGGAAAGTCTGGGTAAAAAAGGGGTGTAATTCCTCCTCATAAAATTCAAAATACGGGGAAGAACGATAGGCCGCTTGTAGGGATTTCCAATGCTGGTTTTGCCAAGGTGTGGTGTTAAATAGCGCTACATCTCGATCCATTCGATGCCCTTGGGTGGGGGTGTGCGCAATAGGAATGGTGAGTTTAAGCGTACCATTGGCACCATAAATATGGGCACGGTTTCGGTGGGTTTGCTTTTGATACTGGGTATCCTGCCTAAAGAAAAGGGTATCTTCACGGACTAATGCCGCCATGTAGGTAAGGGGAGGAAGATAGCCTGGAACCGCTACTTTCACCGTTTATTCGGGTTTTGATTTGTGTTGGCGTTTACGCCACCAGGAGTAGATTTGCCAGAGTCCTAAAACCACCAGGAAGTGTATGAAATAGGATTGCCGTTCGCCATCACCACCAACGGTGCTAAACACCCGATCCCAACGAATTTTCCAATTGCTGATGCCATCATTAAATCCGTCGATACTAAACCATATGAAAACCGGCTTTCCAAGAATGTGGTTTTCGGGGACAAAACCCCAAAACCTACTGTCTTCGGAGCGGTGACGATTGTCTCCCATCATCCAGTAGTAGTCTTGTTTAAAGGTATAAGAAGTGGCTTTTTCTCCATTGATAAGAATATCATTACTAGTGACTTCTACCTCATTGTTTTCATAATCCTGAATGATTTTTTTATAAAGCGGAAAGCTGTCTTTTTCAATTTTTACAGTAGCTCCTGCTTTTGGGAGTACCAGGGGTCCAAAACTATCTTGTGTCCAATCAAAAGGAATACGGTTGGGGAATAGGCTAGTGTTGGGGGAGCGCTTTCGGTCTACACGGCGCACTAAACTATCTACCCAAGGTTGTTTTTTTAGGACAGCAGCTTCTTTTAGGGTAAGCACCATATCCTTGCGTTTTTGCAATAATTCTGCCGCTTGAATGCCGTATTGTCTGATTATGGCTGTGGGTAAGCCCCGGGCATTGGTGTACACTCTAAAATTATCTACACTATTGCCGCTTTGCCCAATAATATAAGGGCGAAGGGCTTCAAAGCGTTCTTGGTTGATGTTGTTTATTTTGTACAAACGGGTAAAGTCACGGTAGCCTGCATCATAGAGTTTGCGTGAAGAAATTCCTGCATCGGCATAAAGGGCATGTGAATACTGTACCCGAGCCCTATCGGGGAGCTCTAGTTGCTTCCCATTGGTATACACAAAACCATCAATAATCTCTAGTGTATCACCGGGTAATGCAACGCAGCGTTTGACATAATTGGATTTTTTATCCACGGGTTTTCGCACTCCTTTTTCACGCACAAAAAACTGGCGAACCGTATCTGCAGGCCAATTGAATACTACGATATCACTGCGTTTAATTTTTTGAAAAGCAGGCAGTCGTAAGTAGGGGAGTTGTGGAGTGTTTAAATAGGACTTTACCCCCACCACAGGCAGGGTGTCATGTACCATTGGAAAGGCAAGTACTGTGGAAGGATTTCGCGCCCCATAATGCATTTTACTCACCACTAGGAAATCACCAATTAATAACGATTTTTCTAAGCTCCCTGTGGGGATAATAAAAGGTTGCAACATATAATTGTGCGCTATGGTGGCCAACACTATGGCATAGAGTACAGAGCTTACCATTTCGCCTCTTGCTGTTTTTGGCTTTGCATCGTAGGTGTGGTTGTAGGTAGGATTTTTACTGTAATTTACCGTAAAAATATAAAGCCCTAGGGTAAGCACTCCCAATGCACCATCTTTGGCACTTGTTTTCCCAAAACTATTTAAGATTCCCACCCACAACACCGGAAAAATAATGAGGTTAACTATGGGAATAAAAAGGAGTAACACCCACCATTTGGGGCGTTTGATAATTCCCATAAGAACAACGGCGTTGTACAAGGGCACTGCTGCTTGCCAAGCCGATTTTCCAGCAGCTTTATAAAGTTTCCATGTTCCTGCGAAATGAAGGAGTTGAACGACTGCGAAAAATAAAAACCAAGATCTCCAGGTCATAGGATACGAATTTAAAATAAGTAGATGGGATAGTACAGCATTTAAGAAAGTTTTAAAACATCTTCCATGTTAAAAATACCTTTTTTTCCAATAATCCATTCCGCAGCAATAATGGCCCCAAGGGCAAAACCTTTCCGGGAAAATGCCTCATGGCGCAAACTAATTTTATCCGAAGTACTGCTGTATTGAATTTCATGAATCCCAGGCACTTCGCCTTCGCGATGTACCGATATGGGCAAGGCCTGTGGGTTTGTTTTGGTATTTAATTCCCAACTGTTGTAGGCCGAATGGGCAATAATATCCTCAGCCAGCTGCAATGCTGTACCCGATGGGGCATCGAGTTTTTGGGTGTGATGCGTTTCTTCTAAATGTACCTTATAGTCCTCATGGGCTTGCATCCATTGCGCCAGTTGTTTGTTGAGTTTAAAAAACAAATTAACCCCTATGCTAAAGTTGGATGCATACAAAAATGCCCCTTGGCGTTCACTGCAATAGTCGTGGATTTCTTTTTCTGCACCCAGCCAACCCGTGGTGCCACAAATTACTGGGAGTTGCGCATCTAGTCCTGTTTTAATGTTGACTACCGCGGCATCTGGAGTACTGAAATTTATGGCCACGTCGGCATCGTTTAGATTTCCTTGTTGGAGGTCTTTGTCCCAATAGGCCACCACTTGGTGTTGGCGTTCTTGTGCAACACTTTCTATGGTTTTTCCCATTTTACCATAACCTAGGAGGGCTATTTTCATAGTTAAAATTTTAGGTTAACGCTTAGGCCAAAATTGTTTTGTTGTCGGATAAAATCACGGTTAAATTTTGGCTGAAAGGACAGCTGGTCATTCACATTAAATTGAAGTAGGTGGGCACTCACATTGGCTTCAATGATATTTAACACATAGGTGCCAACAATAAAGATAAAAGCGATATCGCGATAGCGTTGGTGAAATTCCATTCCCAGCAATAATTTTTCATTGTTGGGGATGAGTTCAATAAATTCATCGTCCTCATAGCCAGCCAAACGTCGTTTGTAGGCGCCGCGATAGCGTTGGAGTTCATCGCCGTTGTATTTGTAGTAGTATACCGAAGCACCTATGGCGGCATACACCAAGGGTACCTTCCAAGCTTTTCCCAAATACAGCTGACCTAAGCCGGGCAGTACTGCTGAGTAAAACGCTGCTTTTGATGGCGTTAAGGGGTCGGCAATAAGGCGTTCCTTTCTGCTTAAGGTATCTTTTTGAATTTGTTGGGCTGTAGCGGAGTTGAGGCTCAAAAGTCCAAGAACAAAAGCGAAAACTGCTATTTTATTCTTCACCGGTAATTTGGTTAAATATTCTGTTGAGTTCTTGTTGTGATTCAAACTGTATGTGTAGCGTCCCTTTTCCTAAGCTGTTTGATTTTACGTTCACTGAGGTATTGAGGTGCTTCGTTAAGCTATTGGCAACTTCAATGGCATAGGGAGAGGATGTAACATTTGTTTTTGCCTTTTGTGGGGCCTTAAGTTTTTTTACTTCTGCTTCTGTAGCTCGAACGGATAGGCCTTGAGCAATTATTTTTTTATAAATTTTTAATTGCGCCTCAGGATCTTCCACGTTTACTAGTGCCCTGCCGTGTCCCATACTCACAAAGCCATCCCGCATGCCGGTTTGAATGATGGGGTTGAGCTTTAACAAGCGCAGGTAATTGGTTACGGTAGATCGTTTTTTTCCAACGCGATCACTGAGTTGGTTTTGGGTGAGTTGAATTTCTTCAATAAGCCGTTGATAGCTCAATGCAATTTCAATAGGATCAAGGTCTTGGCGTTGGATGTTTTCTACCAAAGCCATTTCTAAGGATTCTTGATCATTGGCGAATCGCACATATGCAGGCAGGGTCTTTAGGCCAATGGCCTTAGCTGCGCGAAAGCGGCGTTCACCCGAAACTATTTCAAAAGTGTTGGCCGCTGTTTTGCGTACCGTGATGGGTTGAATGATTCCCAGTTCTTGAATGGATTGGGCCAATTCCTGAATGCGTTCCTCATCAAAATGAGTTCTGGGTTGGTTGGGATTGGGATGGATGTTGCCTAGCGGCATATCAATAACGTTTCCAACCACTTGCTCGGCAGTGGTTTCAGGTACTTTTTCGATATCTGTGGCAGCACTGTTGAGTATGGCCGAAAGCCCTTTTCCTAATGCAGGTTTACGAGAAGATTTTGCCATAGTTTCAGCCTTTGTTGCGTTTAATAATTTCGTTTCCTAGTGCAAGATAATCTTTTGCGCCTTTACTGGTAGCGTCGTAAGTTAGGATATCTTCACCAAAACTAGGGGCTTCACTCAATCGAATGTTTCTGTTTATGACAGTTTTAAACACCATTTTCCCAAAATGCTTGTTGACTTCATCCAACACCTGATTGGAGAGTCGTAAACGAGAATCGTACATGGTTAACAGCAGTCCTTCAATGTCCAAATCGGGATTGTGGATTTTTTGAACGCTTTTTATGGTGTTCAACAATTTTCCTAAGCCTTCAAGTGCAAAGTATTCGCATTGAATGGGAATGATTACCGCAGCTGCTGCAGTTAAGGCATTAAGGGTTATAAGACCTAAAGAAGGGGCACAGTCGATAATGATATATTCAAAATCATCAACAATAGTTTGTAGTGCGGTGTTGAGCATGAACTCCCGTTTGGGTTTGTCCACCAATTCAATTTCTGCCGCAACCAGGTCAATATGCGAAGGAATAATACTCAAATGGGGAATGGTTGTTTCTTGTACGCATGCGGCTGCAGCTACACTGTGCTCCAGCAGTTGGTAGGTACCCTGTTGCTGTTGTTGAATGTCAATACCCAAAGCGGAGCTGGCATTGGCCTGAGGATCAGCATCAATTAATAATGTTTTCTTTTCTAATATTCCCAAAGTAGCAGCCAAATTCACTGCTGTGGTGGTTTTTCCTACACCTCCTTTTTGGTTAGCAACGGCAATAATTTTACCCATAAGTAGTTTTAAAATCGCTTAAAATTACAATTAATTATGGGGCTAGAAAAATCAAATACTGTCCCGGTATTCGATAAGATAAACAGCTTCGTTTTCTTTTTTATGGCCATAATTTTCACGGGCAAATTTTTCTAGACTGTCAAGGTTTTTAAACTGTTCTAAGGCCTTTTGGTCTTGTCGTATGGTTTTAATCAACCCCTCTTTTTCGTTTTCTAACTGCTCAATTTCAGCATTCAATTGATGGTGTATTAACAAGGAATTGGTGTCTAAAAAAATCATCCAAATAACAAACCCAATAAAAATCCCTCCATACGTCCATTGGGCACGTGTAATTTTTTGAAAGGTTTTGGGCAATTTTAGTTTCACTTGGTTTTTTTTATGGCTACAACCTCTTGGGGTGTAATTTGTTTTGAGCTTTTGTTGCCCCAGTTGTTTAGCACGTAATTCATCACATCGGCAATTTCCTCGGCCTCTAACCCTTGGTTGGCCATTACACCGTCATACTTCACCCCATTAACTTTAATAGGGCCTTTCATACCATATTTTATTCCTCGTATACTGGCTTCCAATTCGTTTTTTAAATAGTCCGATTGGGCGAGGGGAGGAAAGGCTCCTGCGACACCTTCTCCTTTGCTGCCGTGGCATTGCAAACAAAAATCCTGGTAGATTTCCGCCCCGTCTGCAATACTTTGTTCCAGCGGTTTTTCCTGATATAAATACACGCCCAAAGCATGAATTCCTAAGAGTAGGGTGCTAATGATCCACTTCATGATTGGGGGACAATTTTAAGAATTCCTTTGCCTTCTACTCCAACGTAAAGGTAGCCGTCTGGGCCTACCACCACGTTTCGTACCCGACCGATATCGGCAAGTACTTTTTCGCGTTGCACCACTGTATTGTTTTTTAATACTACGCGTTCTAAATACTCAAAGCTTAAGCTGCCCACAAAGAGGTTGCCCTTCCATTCGGGATAAATGTCCGAATATAAAAATGTCATGCCGCTAGGGGCAATAGAGGGTACCCAATAGTAAAGGGGTTGTTCCATTCCGGGAAGTGCTGTATCGTCTGTGATGGGGGTGCCGCTGTAATTGATTCCATAGGTAATTTTGGGCCAACCGTAATTTTTCCCCGGACTAATAATATTTATTTCATCACCACCTCGAGGCCCGTGTTCGGTTTCCCAAAGTGCACCTGTTTCGGGGTGTAAGGTCATCCCTTGAGGATTGCGATGTCCGTAAGAATAAATTGCTTTTTTGGCTCCTTCTTCATTAACAAATGGATTGTCTTCTGGGATGGATCCATCCAAGTTAAGGCGGTAAATTTTTCCTCCATCACGACCTAAATCTTGTGGATTTTCATCGCGGTTACCACGATCGCCTACGCCAAAGAAAAGGTGTCCTTTGCCATCAAACACAATCCGTGAGCCCCAGTGTTGTCCCTTTTTAGTATTGGGTGTGGCTTTGTAGAGCAACTTAACGGCTTCCAATTGGCTGCCGTTGAGTACTGCACTGTAAAGTGCTGTATTTCCGCCACTGTCCCCTTCAATATTTGTTCCGGCAGTAATATACAGGGTATTGTTGGTTGTAAATTCGGGATGTAGGGCGACATCGAGTAGGCCTCCTTGGCCGCGTACATAAATGTCGGGAAGCCCAGTAACAGCAGTTTTAGTTCCCGCACTAACACGGTACAATTCCCCAGATTTTTCTGTTACTAAGAAATCGTTTGCTGTAATAAAAGCCATTCCCCAGGGAATATCAATTCCCGATACGACAGTTTCGTAGCTGTAATTTGGGTTTGCTGGCGTAGTGATTTTAGGGGTATTCTCCTGCGCACAACTGCTTAAGAAGGTAACGCTAAATATAAGGCTGAAAAAGGTCTTTGAATTCACAATTAAAATTTTGCTGTCAAGTTAAAGAAAAACTCTCAACCACGATTTCAATTTTTGGTAATGATTTTTGAACACCCCTTAGTTGGAATACATCTTTTCTGCTACAGCAGTACCTACAGAAGCTCCAATTGCTACCCCCATTCCTCCTAGGCGTATACCAAGAGTTACACGGTCGTCGATGGTGGTAATAATTGGTTTTTTGTGGGGACCAAAGCCCATAATGCCTGACCATTCCTGCTCAATCTTAAAAGAGGTGTTTGGGAGAATAAAGCGTTGAACGTCTTCCACTAAGGCCGCTTTAATTTTTGGGTTGATTCCAAATTGGATGGTGGTTTCTTCTTCAAAAGCAAGTTGGCGCCCCCCACCAATAAGCAAGCGTTGGTCTATAGACCTGAAATAATAGTAGCCTTCTTGGTAATGAAAACATCCTTTTAACGAAAAATTGGGGATGGGAGTACTAATTAGCACGCAGCCCCTTCCTGGGTTTAGGTCGAGTTCGGGCAACCATTTTTTTGTAAAAGCATTGGTGCATACCCCTACTTTTTTAGCTTGAAGTACAAGGGATTCATCTCCTACTCGTACATTCACATGCACCCCTGTTGGATGGGGCTCCCAACCAATTACCTCCGATTGGGTGTAGCGCATTACCCCTAAGCTGGCAACTTTTTTACTTAGCGCATACATCATTTTTCCTGTATTAATGGTGCCTTCAAAACGGCTGCCTACCATATGCTTGACGTGCTTTGTAGAAAATCCTTGGGCAGCAATTTCCTGATCTGCATTGTAAAAAGTATCGCTACCAATAAGGGGTTGAAGTAGGGAATTCCAGCGTTCACAGCGGGCTTCCAGATTTTCCGCTGTATCAAACAGCAGTTCGTAGCCTCCACAGGGCGAATAGTCGATGGTGGTATCACTGAGGGTTTGCCGCAATTGTTCTAAGCCTTTTAAACGCTGTTCCACCAATTGAAGCTGTGCGTCAATGGACAAGGTGTGCTCGTCTGCTTCCAATTCGGTGAGGGATCCAAAACACGCAAACCCCGCATTTTTAGTGCTTGCTCCATGGGGAAAGAGCCCCTTTTCCAAAAGGGCAATTTTTGCGTTAGGCTGCTGTTGCGCCAATTCTAAGGCAGCAAAATGGCCTACTATACCTCCCCCAATGATAAGGTAGTCGTAGGTGATGAAACTGGTTTTTTCCCAATAGCTTATCATGAAGTGAAAATAAAAAAAAACCACCAGCTACTGGTGGTTTAATGCGCTCAATTGGGGCCCTAAAGCGATTTGATGGTACTCCCACATTTCAGCATGGCAGTGCCAAAGTAAGGGTTTCTAATGTCTTTTTCTTTACTTAACCACACCGCCCCTTGGTTGTTATTTGCCATGGGGCATTGTTGCACGTAGAGAGTGTTTTCTAAAGTGCTAAAGGCACTTACCAGGGCCACCAGATGCTCGTTAAGGAGCACAAAATGGCTGCGTTGGTTGTTTAGATTGGTTTTTGCAGCAATGGCTTCCAACATTTTCACACTTGCATTGAAATGCTCCTGTTCCATTTTCCCCAAGTTGCTTGTTGGTATTGCATTAAGAGCTTCTAAGGTGGCTTTGGCACTGACCACAGTTTGGGGGGCATCGCTTGCCACTAAAGCATCTTTTACCTTTAAGTAGGCCAAAAGCACCGGTTTAAAATCCTTTTGAAAGCTGTCTGAAAAATTCATCTTCATTGTTTGTTTCATAGCTGTTGAGGAATCATGGTTTTCCTGCACCCCTGTATGCCCTTCGTGGCCTGTCATGGTTTTGCCTCCTGTATTATTCATCATGCTTTTTTTGCCTTGCAACTGTGCGGCAGCATCAACGGTAAAGGTGCCTTTGGTTACAATTTCTTCCCCAATGCTAAGGCCTTCAATGATTTCGACTTGTGCTCCATTTTTTTGCCCCAGTGTTACTTCGCGCATCTCAAAAATGGGGCTGTCTTGCGCTGCTTTTACATACACCAAAGAACGTTTCCCCGTCCAAAGCACTGCACTTGCAGGGATGCTTACAGCCTTTGTTGTTGACGGTGCTGTGGTGATTTTCCCACTGACAAACATTCCTGGCTTCAATACTTTGTCATTGTTCTTAACTGTAGCTCGAAGAGTAGCCGTACGGGTGTCATTGTTGAGTAGGGGGGCAATAAAACTTATGGTGCCCTCTACCTTTTTGTTGGGATAGGCGGAGGTATAAATTTCAATTTTTTGTCCTACTCTAAATTGTGACAATTGCCGTTCATAGGCATCAAAATTGGCCCAAAGGGTGTTGAGGTTACTCACCCGAGCAATGGCTTGTCCTTCTTTGAGGTAATCCCCTTCGGCACCCAATAGAGCTGTAACGGTACCTCCCACAGTAGCTCGAATAGGAAAGTATTCTCTCACTTTTCCCGACACTTCTATGGCTTCAATTTCTTTGTCAGTCAATTTCCAAAGTTGAAGCTTTTTTCGCACCGCACGGTAGAGTTGTGGTTGTGTTTCTTTTAAAGCAGCAGCAGTTAGCAATTCCTGCTGTGCTGCCACCAATTGTGGCGCATAGAGCGTGGCTAACACCTGTCCTTTTTGTACTTCTTGACCAGTATAGTTGATGAATAAACGTTCAATTCTTCCCGCATAATAACTTGCTTGCACGGCAATTTGCTCCTCATTAATGGAAATTTTCCCCGATAAGTTTTGGGTGGCCCCCTGAGTTGTGGCGCCTTCTACTATGGAGGTTTGAATGTTGGCTAATGCCAATGCATTGGGGGTTATTTTAAATTGCTCTGGGGCCAGGCCCGAAGCAGTGGATTCAGCTGGAATCAGATCCATACCACAAATGGGACAATCCCCCGGCTCCTGTCGTAAAATTTGTGGATGCATGGAACAGGTCCACTGTTGTGGATTCGCTGCGCTGTGATTGTGCACCTCGGTTGAAGTACTGTGTGAAGTACCGCCATTAAATAGCATATAGCCCAAGCCCAAGCCAGCGAGCAGGGCAATTCCAAGATAAAGTATGCGTTGTTTCATGAGTTCTTTTTTAAAAGGTGTTGTACTGTTGTTACTGTTGCGTTTAGGGGAATTTTATTGTTCTATGAGATAATTGATTATTGCCGCTTGGGTAAAGTATTGCTGTATGGATCCAATTTGTTGGTATTGAAATTTTAATTGTAATTCTTGAATGTCCAGCAGCTCATTAAAATCCACGCTAGCAGTTTCATAATTTTTCATTAGAATTTGTTCTGCATCTTTCGCCTGTTGTAAATTTTTTGTTTGTGTGGTGAAGGCAATACGTGCTTCGTTGCGCTGGGCCACTGCTTTTGCCAAGGCGGCTTCCAGTCCATTTTGCCGCTCCATTTTTTGCAAGCTAATTTCCTGCATTCGGAGTTTGTTTTGTTTGGTTTTTGAAGCGTAACGCTTGTTAAACAGGGGTACGGATAGGGATACCATAGGCATGATAACATCTTTGCCATTTGCACTGAGGTCTAAATCTCTATAGATAAACGAAAAGGCAGGAAGGGCTTCCACAGGTACAACGTCTATTCCCACGCCCCAGCGAGGTGCACTTTGTTTTTGGTTGAGGGCTTCTGCCTGTTGTACCGAAGCATACATTGTATCATAACGCAACAGTTCTGGGTTTACCTGAATACTATCGAGGAGTAGTGGATCTTTCTCCGGAATGAAAGCAAAAGCAGGGACCACTACTGCGGTATTGTCGTTGCGGTTTAAGAGGTTGTTAAAACCCACTTGAGCCGCCTGAAACGCTTCCTCTAAGACCTCTTTACGTTGTTGTAGTTCGTTCTGACGGATTTGTATTCGCAGTACATCCACTGCACTGGTCGTATTGACTTCCACCGCGGTTAACGCCAGTGTTTCATAGGTTTTTAACAGCTGGATGTTTTTTTCGAGTACCGCTTGTTGGGCTTTTATACCATATAAATTATAATAGGACTGACTCACTGCCAAGGCCAGTTTTCGCTTTGCAATGACATAGTCCATATAATCGGTTTCTGCCCGACTTGTAGCATATTTTTTTCGTGTGCTTATGGTTCCAAACCAAGGCAGCATTTGTTTGGCTGAAAACCGTGCGCGCTGTGCACCTACTCGTGTTTGGGGTTTCCCCACAAAATAGCCAGCACTAAATTCAGTGTTGGGCAGCCACTGGGCTTCCTTCACCTTTTCTTCGGCAATGGCATAGCGCGTTTCAAAAGCCTGAATGTTCGGGTTGTTTTGCAGCGCTTCCTGAATGTAGGGTTGCAATTCTTGCGCAGCTATCGTAGCGGACGCAAAAAGTGAAAAGCAAAAAATTAAAAAATATCTTGTGTCGATTCCTGTTTTCATATCAAATGACTGTTGCAGTTGTAGTAGTATTCTTAGTCTCCTTTTTTACTCTTAATTCTTCTTTCCACCCAAATAAAACAGGCACCACAAAAAGGGTAATAAGAGCAATGAGCATCCCGCCAAAACTTGGAATGGCCATGGGAATCATAATATCACTACCACGACCCGTGGAGGTGAGTATGGGCAGCAAGGCCAGCAGTGTAGTAGCGGTAGTCATCAAACACGGGCGAATGCGTTTTTCTCCTGCCTCAAGCACCGACTGGTGTACTTCTTTAATATCTTTAGGGCTATTGCGATCAAAGGTTTGTGTCAGATAGGTGGCCATAATGACACCGTCATCTGTGGCTATTCCAAAGAGGGCAATAAACCCTACCCAAACGGCAACACTTAAATTAATAGTGCGCATTTGAAAAAGTTCGCGCCAGTTTTCCCCTAAAAAATTAAAATTGAAAAACCACTCTTGTCCGTAGAGCCAAATCATAATAAACCCACCGGCAAAGGCTACAGCAATTCCCGTAAAGACCATAAGGGAAGTTGCTACACTCCTAAACTGAAAATAGAGGATTAAAAAGATGATGAGCAGTACGAGAGGGACAACTACGGACAGTGTTTTTTCGGCCCGCAATTGATTTTCATAGGTTCCCGTAAACGCATAATTTATGCCTTTAGGAACGCTGAGCGCCCCACTGTTGATGTTGGCCTGTATGACCGCCTGAGCATTTTCTACCACGTTTACTTCGGCGAAGCCCTCCAATTTGTCAAACAGCACATATCCTACCAAAAAGGTGTCCTCGCTTTTAATTACTTGCGGCCCTTGTTCGTAGCGAATATTTACCAATTCACTAAGCGGTACGGGTTGCCCTTTAGAAACAGGGATATAAATAGTTTTTAAGTCCTCTGGAGTATCCCGTAATGCTCTGGGATAGCGCACCCGAATGGTATAGCGTTCCCGCCCTTCAACGGTTTGGGTTAAGGACATACCGCCTACGGCTATAGCTATGGTTTGTTGTACTTTTTCTACTGTAATACCATAACGTGCCAGTTGTTCCCTATCAATATCTAAAAGCAAATAGGGTTTTCCAACGATGCGATCTGCGAAGACGGAGGATGTTTTTACCCCTTCCGCAGTTTTAAGCAACTGCTCCAATTGCAATCCAAAGGCTTCAATGGTTCTTAAATCTTGGCCTTTTATTTTTATACCCATCGGGGCACGCATTCCGGTTTGTAGCATTACCAATCGGGTTTCTATAGGCTGTAGTTTTGGCGCAGAAGTGACCCCAGGAAGTTTGGTCGCTTTAACGATTTCATTCCAAATATCGTCTGCAGAGCGAATTTCCGGGCGCCAGTTTCTAAAGTATTCGCCACGAGTGTCGGGGATCAGTTGACTTCTATCGATACGAAAGGGATCAGCGACTGTAGTTGCCTTGCTCGTTGGAGGTAGGTTTGGATTGGCAACCAACTGTCCGTTTTGCAATATAAAATACCCGTTGGCATTGATTTTAAATCGCTGTGGTTCCCCTTGGGCATCCCATTCGTATTCCGATCGGTATTTGATAATGTTTTCATACATCGACAGCGGTGCAGGGTCAAGTGCCGAGGTGGTTCTTCCCGATTTCCCCACCACAGTTTCAATTTCGGGAATACTGGCTACCGCTCGATCCAGTTGCTGCAAGACACGTTTGTTTTCTTCCACTCCCGCATGCGGTAGGGAGGTGGGCATTAAAAGAAATGAGCCTTCATTGAGTGCAGGCATAAATTCTTTTCCAGTGTTTTTCATAATGCCAATACCCATCACTAGAATTAGGGTAGGGAGGGAGAGGAACGCTATTTTGTTGCGTAAGGCCCATTGCAAAATACGACTGTAGTTTTTTCGGAAAAGCCAGAAGGTGCCCAACAGTCCAAAACAAATAATCCCTACAAAAATCAGGTTCATCACTATACTTCGGTCAAAGCCGAGGGGGCGCCAATAGTTTGCTAAAAGGAATACGATACTGAGTACGGCCACACCAATATTGGCTTGGGTGGCTTGTTTTTCGGAGAGTGGGAGTTGTGAATACCCACCTGCTGCCAGTGCTGGATGTTGCAGCCATGGGATGAGTCCAAAGGCCAACAGTAAACCACCCATCCAATAGCCCAAAGCAAGAGCTGCAATTCCTGTAATGAGTACTACAGCCCCATACCCGTATTTTCGGATGCTTCGCATACCATTAGAACGGAATAAAAGTGCCGCAAAAGGCGGGATTAAAAATAGCGCGATAACAATGGAAGCCGAGAGGGCCATGGTTTTGGTGAAGGCCAGCGGACGGAATAATTTTCCTTCTGCGCCGATCATAGTAAAAACCGGGATAAAACTAATGATGGTGGTCATCACTGCTGTGATAATCGCCCCTGAAACTTCCACGGTAGCATTGTACACTACTGTGTTTATGGGAAGTGGCTTCCCCTTGTTTTGTTTTATATTTTCATCGCGATGTCGGAGGATGTTTTCACACAAAATCACCCCAATATCTACCATGGTTCCAATGGCTATTGCAATACCTGAAAGCGCCACTATATTAGCCGCTACCCCAAACATTTTCATGGCAATGAACACCATCAACACGGCCACAGGCAACAGGCCTGAAATTAAAATGGAGGCCCGCAGGTTATACACCATCACAATAATAACCAGTACGGTAATAAGAATTTCAAGTAGGAGGGCTTCATTGAGGGTGCCAATGGTTTCTTCAATAAGTTCTGTGCGGTCGTAGAATGGGACAATATAAAGCTGAGAAGTTCGCCCATCCGCAAGTTTTTTTGAGGGCAGCCCCGTGGAGAGTTCGGCTATTTTTTCTTTAACGTTATTGATGACTTCCATAGGGTTGGCGCCATAACGGGAGACTACCACGCCTCCAACTACCTCGGCCCCTTCTTTGTCTAAAATGCCACGTCGTGTAGCAGGGCCCAGGTGTACCTCTGCGATGTCTTTTATACGTAATGCGGTAAAGTTTTCACTGGTTACTACAGCATTTTCAATATCCTCAATGGATTGTACATATCCCAATCCACGGACCAAATATTCGGCCTTGTTAATTTCTAAAGTTTGCGCCCCTATATCCTGATTGGATTGTTGTACGGCTTGAACCACATCACGCAACTGAATATTGTACTGACGCATGAGCTCGGGCTTAACATCAATTTGATATTCTTTTACATAACCGCCAATGGAAGACACTTCGGCCACTCCACTAGCTGCAGATAAGGCGTATTTTACGTAGTAGTCCTGAATGCTTCGTAGCTCGTCTAAATCCCAGCCTCCGGTAACCTTTCCGTTTTCGTCATGCCCTTCAAGGGTGTACCAATAAATTTGACCCAAAGTGGTGGCATCTGGTCCAAGGGAGGGGCGAATCCCCTGCGGGAGTACCCCAGCAGGTAAGGCGTTGAGTTTTTCTAAAATGCGGCTGCGCGACCAGTAGAAAGCTACTTCTTCTTCAAAAATGACATAGATACTGGAAAAACCAAACATCGATGAACTACGGATGGTTTTTACCCCGGGGATACCGAGCAGCGTAGTGGTTAGGGGGTAGGTAATTTGATCCTCTACATCTTGAGGGGAGCGACCGTCCCAGGGCGTAAATACAATTTGTTGGTTTTCCCCAATATCTGGAATGGCATCCACTGCTACAGGGGCATTAGGGAGAACACCCGTATCCCATTTAAAAGGTACATGTACAACCCCCCAGCCCACAAATAGGGCCAGTAGCAGTACGGCAACCAGTTTATTTTCAATTAAGAAGAGTATTGCTTTTTTAAGCATTTTTTGATGTTTTAAAGTTGTGATTAACGAGGGTGCCCAAGGGCAGAACGCAAAAGATCGCAGTCAGTACAACTGACAACGACAGACTAAAACATCAAATTAAAAAAGTAGCGTAGAGGACTTGAAAGTCTTTGTGTAGTAAAGGGGGGGCATGACTTTGAAAGGCTGTAATAGCAGTGTTGGGAGCTGGGAAAAACGTAACAGGGGATAGCGGAAGAACAGCAACTAGGGATTGTTGTTGTAGTTCTAAAGCATTCCCTCCAGTGTTTAAATTGTCTTGTCCCTCAATGGAAAACGAAAGAGTGTCACAACAATCTGCTTGCAGCGCCAAACCTGAGTTGGGAGCGTCTTGCTCCATGCCACAGCTTTTCGCATGTGTATAGAAAGCAATATCTACCACTTCCCCCATACAGAGGTGTTGGTTTACCGTCACAGAAACTGTGGAAATCAACACCAACAGACTTAAAGCTGTTGCTAGGAATTTGGTTATAAATGCTTTCATTACACTATAAAACTACAAAATGTATCAATTTATTGTGTTGTTTAACAGAAGTTTAGATTTTAGGACTGTAGTGTTTCGGTTTCCCTTAAAGGTAAAGCTGCGATAAATAGCAGTAGTTAAAGCATAAAAAAACCACCAGTAAAGCTGGTGGTTAAAGTCGGGATGACAGGATTTGAACCTGCGACCCCACGCACCCCATGCGTGTGCGCTA
>WTIO01000059.1:15216-114790 GCA_011526365.1 Flavobacteriales bacterium | reverse complement strand
CTTCCTTTACCATCGAAACCATTCCAAATTAGTGCAAAACTAAAATTTGGGTCTAGGTTTAAAATGGAATCCATTAGTTTTTCATTTAAATACCATTTTCGTTCTTCTACATTTTTATAAAATTCACCCATAAGTGCTTTTGCTTCTTGAGAAGTACTTGTATAATTAAATGTTTTAACTTCTTGTTTGCTTTCACATCCTACAATAAAAAAGAGGCAGGATAGAGAAAAAATAAAAAGGAAATTTTTCATGATTTATGGTTTATTGTTATGACTGATTAAAAATTATTCAAATAATTACAAACGATAAATAATCCAAAAAAGATTACAGCTTTTATTAATGCTTTAATTGCTTTATTAACATGCATGAATTTTGTAAACGCAATTTTTCCTGTTGCATATACCATATGTGACATATGTTGTTTATAGACTTCATCCTCCCCCATGACCTCCTCAAGCTCCTTACTGTATGATTCAAAATCCTTGTAGCCTAATGCAACATCACCAAAAAATAAAGGTGAATTTAATGAAGACTTACTTAAGCGAGGCAGGAAACAACGTACACAATTAATAAAAGAGAGGATAACGAAATAAGTCGTTGGAATTAATAGACTATAAACTATGTAATCTAGAATTGATGATGGTTCAAAAGAATAAACATTTTCATCATCAAGAATATCTATTGTGTAAGCAAATGTGAAAAGTAAACTGTAGGCTGATACAATTACGCTTGACTTTATTTCAGCAAAACGAATTTGTTCGTAATTGTATTTGATAATTTCCCAATAGTCTTTTAAGGAACGTTTCACAAAGTGAATTAATTTATGGTTGCTTAAATATACTTTAATTTTTTAATGTTTCCAACATATCGAGTTTTTGCTTTTGAAATAAAAAAACCACGAATAAAAAGGGCTAAAAAAGCTTAAGGAAAAATTTAATTTATGAATCCTCTATCTCGAAGTAAGGCTTCAATATTAGCATCTCGACCTCTAAATTTTTTGTAGGCATCTTCAGGATCCATTGTATTTTGTGCACGGAATAAATAAGTAACAAGCTTTTCTGCTAAAATTTTATCATAGAATCCTTCAGGTGCTTCTGCAAAAGCTTCTGCTGCATCAGCGGTAAGAACTTCTGCCCACATATACCCATAATATGCTGTAGCATAACCTTCACCTGAAAACACATGACTAAAATGAGGTGTACGGTGACGCATGGGTAGTTCTTTTGGCATATTTAATGCATTTAGGGTTTCTTTTTCAAAAGCTGCAACATCAATATTATTCGGGTCAGTTAAATGTATTTTCATGTCTATTAATGCTGAGGCGAGATATTCAGTTGTGTCAAAACCTTGATTAAACGTTGCTGCTTTTTTTATTTTATTTACTAATTCGGTTGGAATAGGTTCTCCCGTTTCGTGATGGATTAAAAAGTTATTTATAACTTCATCAGTATATAACCAACGTTCTAACAACTGCGATTGAAACTCTACATAATCACGAACTGCACCATTTGAAGAGGGGTATTTTACCTGTGAAGAAAAATAGTGAAGGGCATGTCCAAATTCATGAAAAAACGTTTCTGCATCTGACCAAGAAATCAGCAAAGCTTGTCCTTTTGCTGGCTTAATAAAATTAGAATTATTTGAAGCTAATACCGTTTGCTTTCCTTTAATATTGCTATGACTACGATAGGTGGTAGCCCATGCGCCAGATCGTTTTCCAGCACGAGCAAAAGGATCTAAATACCAAAGTCCAATAAATACATCGGTAGCTAGGTCACGAACCTCCCAAACCTCAACGTCCTCCTGAAAAACAGGAACACTTCCTGGAGGTACAGGAATAAATTTGAATCCAAAAATACTTTCGGCAACAAAGAACATGGCCTCCCTGAGTTTTTCAAGTTGAAGATATTGCTTTACTTCTTCGGAATCTAAATCATATTGGGCTTTACGAACTTTTTCTGCATAAAAGCGATAATCCCAAGGAGCTATAGTTATATTATCTGCTGATGCAATTTTCTGCATCATAGCTACTTCTTCATTCACACGTTTTATTGCTGACGGCCAAACAGCTTCCATAAGTTTCATTGCATTTTCAGGATTTTTAGCCATACGGTCTTGTAATCGCCATTGTGCAAAATTATCGTAACCCATCAAGGCCACCCTTTCTTTACGAAGCTTTAGGATTGCTGCAATAATATTTTTGTTGTCATATTCATCATCATTATCAGCTCGAGAGTAATAGTTTCGCCAGACTTTTTCGCGAAGTTTCCGTTCAGTTGAAAACGTTAAAAATGGATCCATTGATGAACGAGTATTGATAATGGCGTATAAACCATCTTTTCCCATTTCTGTAGCTTTTTTTGCTGCAGTTTGAATAAAAGCCTCAGATAATCCTCCCAATTGATTCTTATCTATAAATGTGGTTAAAGACTCTTCATCATGAAGAACATTATTAGAAAAATTAGTGTATAGTTTCGATAACTCTTGATTTATTGCTGCATAACGTTTTTTTTCATCTACGTTAAGGTTAGCACCACTCATTTCAAACTGTTGATACCATAATTTGGTTATACGTTGCGCTTCTCCATTTAGAGGAGTCTTCTGAGTTGCTTCGTATACAGCTTTGATACGTTGAAAAAGGCCCTCATTTTGATATATTTTAGAACTATAGGCTGACAATTTTGGAGCTAATTCTTGTTGTATTTTTCGAAAAGCAGCTGTAGCGTTGTTGGAACTAAAAATACCGTAGTATGGATAAACACGGTCTAAAATTTTTCCAGATGCTTCCAAGGCTTCAATAGTATTCTCAAATGATGGAGCAGCTGGATTAGTTACTATAGCATCAATTTCATCAAGATGAGCTTGCATTCCTACTTCCATTGCTTGCTCTATATACTTTTCATCCATTTTATCAAAATACGGTACACCACCATAATCACCCTCCCAAGCTTGAAGTAGGGGGTTATTATTGTTTGATGTATCACAATCAATGAAAAGAAGTACAACCAAAAACAGTTTAAAAAACTTTAATTTATTCATTAGTCGATAAATAAGTTATCTTGGCTTAATATAGGTAAATACCACCAAGCCAAACATGATTATATCTATGGCAAAATCTTGAATACCCATGGTAGTCAACTCAGATTGTATCATGAAATAAAATGACGCAAAAACAGGGAGATAGCCAATGATGACAGCCAATAGAATTTTTTTTGCAGCACCAACTTCAAAGTTCCTTGACATCAACAATAACAGTCCTATCATAAAGAATGCTGGAGTAATCGCGTACTGGAATAACATAGCAACTTGCGTAGCTTCTTCCCCAATATTAAACATCATCGGGACTGCTGATGAGGCAAAGACACTATAGGCAATTGCTTGCAGGATATTTAAGCCTCCTACCAGGCTAAGTGTGATGTTAGTCTTCATTTTGTTTATGGTTTGTTATCCTAAAAGTAGCTTAAATAAATGAAATATCAAATTGAAAACCAAGCATCAATAAAAAAACCCTAGATAGTATTTTTATAACTAAATAGGGTTTTAGAAGCGGAGAAAGAGGGATTCGAACCCCCGGAGGTGTGACCCTCAACAGTTTTCAAGACTGCCGCATTCGACCACTCTGCCATTTCTCCTTGCGATGGCAAATATAAGATGTTTTTTTGACCGAAAAAACATCCATTTTGTAATTCTTTTCCCGAATACTGTATCTTTAAAACCATGAATATTTATATGGAGTACGGTATTCTGATTGCTGTGGGTTTTATTGCAGGAATCGTGAATACCCTTGCGGGTGGCGGCTCTTTGTTTACATTGCCTGTGCTTATTTTTTTAGGCTTACCGCCAAACGTTGCCAACGGAACCAACAGAATTATGATTGTCATTCAGTCTATTTTTGGAACCATGGGCTACCGCAGCAAAGGGGTATCCACCTACCCATTTAATATGTATTTAGGTATAGCGGCACTTTTTGGGGCCCTTATTGGTGCCCAGATTGCCGTGGCTATAGACGAGGGGGTTTTTAAGCGCATCCTCGCCATATTGATGCTAGTAATTGTATCATTAATTGTTTTAAAACCCAAAACTAAAGCCCAAAACTTGCCGGAGCGGATTACTGGGAAATACCTAGGTATTGCCTTGGTTGGGTTTTTCTTTCTTGGAATATACGGAGGGTTTATAAATGCCGGTATTGGTATAATGATTATGGTGTTTTTAAACCAGGTGAACCGTATGTCATTGGTTCGCACCAATGCAACTAAAGTAGCTTTGGTAACCATTTACTCCACAGCGGCACTGTTACTGTTCGCCTTTTACGGAAAAGTAGATTGGGTTAAAGGTTTCACAATGGCCTTTGGAACCAGCTTTGGCGCCTGGTGGTCCAGCAGATTTTCGGTGAAAAAGGGCGATGGGTTTATTAAAATAGTACTGCTTGTTATGGTGAGCATTATGGCCGTTAAGCTCTGGTTTTTCGACAGTTAATTAATAGCGCTCGTGACTGTAAATCTCTAGTCCATAACCGGTGAGTCCTACACGTGGCAATTGTTTGGAATTGCTCATCACTTTTATTTTACTAATGTTTAATTCGTGGAGTATTTGCGCTCCAATTCCAAAATCCCGAATGTCCATACGCAGGGGAGGACTGCTGTTAAAGTTGCCTTTTTCTTGCAGTTGCTTGAGTTCTTCAATTCGGGCTAAAAGATCTTCAGCTTGTTGTCGCTGGTTGATAAATAACAAGGCCCCTTTTCCTTCTTCATTGATACGTTGACACACTTTTTCAAGATGATTGGAATTACTGCCTGTTAGAACTCCCAGCAGGTCGTTGTTATTACGGGTAGAATTGATGCGTACCAATATAGGTTCATCTTCTTTCCAACCTCCCTTTACTAGTGCAATATGCACCTGTTGGTTGGTGGTTTGCTGAAAGGTAATCATGCGGAAATCGCCATAGATGGTATTTATGTTGAAATCATTTTTTTTCTCAATCAAACTGTCGTGTTGCATGCGGTAGGCTACGAGGTCTTCAATGGAAACTAGTTTTAATTGAAATTTCTCTGCCACCTTAATCAAATCTGGAAGTCGGGCCATACTCCCGTCTTCATTCATAATTTCCACAATGACACCAGCGGGTTTTTTTCCTGCCAAACGCGCAAAGTCTATGGCTGCTTCGGTATGCCCTGTTCTGCGAAGCACACCACCTTCTTTTGCAATTAATGGGAACACGTGCCCTGGCCGCGACAAATCGTTGGGACGGGTGTCCCCTGCGGTGAGGGCATGAATGGTTTTACAACGATCCTGTGCCGAAATACCTGTGGTTACCCCTTTGCCTTTAAGATCCACTGAAACGGTGAAAGCGGTTTCCATAGGATCGGTATTGTGTTGTACCATCCGATTGAGTTGTAGTTGTGTACAGCGGCTTTCTGTTAGGGGAGTACAAATGAGTCCACGCCCGTGGGTAGCCATAAAGTTTACAACATCTGGAGTAATGCTTTCTGCTGCAGCCACAAAATCACCTTCGTTTTCTCTATTTTCATCATCCACAACAATAATAACCTCACCATTTTTAATGGCAGCTATGGCTTCGGGAATGGTGTTAAACTTTACGGACATATCTTTTTAAGGGTGTTTTTTCTACAATTTTTTTGTAGGCTTGGGTGAGGGGCAACAACCAGCTGTCAATATCAAAAAAGCCTTTGTCAGCTGTCGCTCGACGTGTGAGGTAAAGGGCAAAAGGCGTCATAATGAGAGTAGACAACCAACTCGCTAAAGTGGGGGCAATACTATTGTCTTCTGCGGCATTTTTGGCAAATAAACCGATGTAGTGATAGGTGAGAAAAATCAATATGGCCAATACCAGTGGTAGCCCCAAGCCACCCTTTCGAATGATGGCTCCCAAGGAGGCTCCAATAAAAAAGAGTACCAATGAAGCAAAAATGAGCGCATATTTATCGTCGCGTGTGATTTTGTGTAGGTTGATCAGCTTTTGGTTAAGAAAAAATAAGCGCTTTTTATTTTCCAAGTCGCGTATGTCTCCCCGCAGGTACACCATACCACTTTTTACGATGTCCAAATAGCGCCAAGTTTCATCCGTAGCTGCAAAATCAAGGACATCAGCCTTTTGCAGACTGTCGGGAGGTATTTGTTTGGCGCTATAACTCTTTACCGTACTAAAGGAGCTTTCCTTAGAAAAGTTTTCACTAAAAACGGTGCGTTCTTCGTTGTAGTTGGTTTCTAGGGTGTCAATACTTTTATTCAACTGGACAATGCGTTGCATGCGGTAGGTAGAAGTATAGTTTTCCTCATCTAAATCCACATTATTAAACTGTGACAAGTCGATATTCATGGTGTACTCTTTAAACGCCACTTTGTTGTGGGGGTAACGGACTTGATCACGAGGTTTGTCCGGTTTCACTTCTTCATAGCGGTAGCCATCAAACAGCAACAATTGCAATACAGACTCGAAACTGCCGTTTTTTAGTTCCCCTCGTTTGGCCTTAATAACAATGTTGTTGCGTTTGTCGAGGGATTTTTCATGTATAATAACATCTTCTAAAAAACGCTCATTATCCCCGTATTTCCGGTTGACTTTGATATTATAGTCGCCCAAATCGTTAAACATACCTTCGCGTATCGCTAAGGCGGGCTTTAGTTTGGCTAGATTCTTTCTAAGGTTAAAGTATTTTACTTCTCCATAGGGAATGACATAATTGGAAAAATAAAAACTCCCTATTCCCAGGGCTATGTGAAAAAACACCAGGGCAATCATGGCCCTAAACAGTGAAATACCCGACGATTTCATGGCTGCAAACTCATAATTTTCCGCCAATGTACCGTAAGTCATTAGTGCTGCTAATAGTACCGAAAGGGGCAATACCAAGGGCACCAGCTTTGGGGAGTAATACATTAAAAAGCGGAAGATGATACTTAAATCCAAGCCTTTTCCTGCCAGTTCATCCACATAAAGCCAAAAGGTTTGTACCACAAAAATCAACATACAAATGGCAAAGACTCCCACCAATCGTGTCAAATAGCTTTTCAATAAATACCGGTCAATGCGTTTCATTTAGTTGTTGATGTAATATTCGGGGTAGTCTGCGGCATCGAAAGTAAACAAATTTGAAGCTAGTGTTTGATTGGTGCTAAAGTTTTTAACGGTTAGGGTAGTTTGGGTGCCGTTGGTTCCAATTTCAATTAAACGATAAATGGACAAATTACTGCGGTCTATTCCTAAAAGTAAGTAGGCCATTTGTTCCTCCTGATTGGCGGGAATGAGTTTTACATATTGAATTTGACGGCCCGAAACGTTTTGCTGGATGTCCATATGATAATCGTAGCCCTCTTGATAAAAGAACAGCAATTCTGTTGGATTGATCACCATTTCGTCTTCTGAATCGGCGCCACTAATGGTGACTTCTTCGTTTTCTGGCACTATGGTATAGCGTTGTTGTCCATCAAAAATTTGAATGGCCTCTGGAATCTCCAACCTGTAGTTTTCACCAGCTACGGTAATAACGCCTTTGGTTTCTTGGCGGATATTTTCCTTCTGATTTACCAGGGCATAGGTAAAATCAAAACTGAGATTGTCGTAGGTTTTCATTTTTTCCGCCACCCTGTCCAACAGTTGTTTGGCTTCCATAGAAGTTTGGGCCTGTACGGCGCTGCAAAAGAGCAATAGCATACACCAGTAATTTTTCATAGCAATAGTTATTCTTGATTGAGTAGTTGTTCCAATGCATTAAGGTCGGGGACCAGTACTTGACGTGCTTTGCTTCCTTCAAAAGGGCCTACGATCCCAGCGGCCTCCATTTGGTCGATGATGCGCCCGGCACGATTGTAGCCCAGCTTTAATTTTCGTTGTAGCAAAGAGGCAGAGCCTTGTTGAGCTGTAACGATCACCTCAGCAGCTTCGCGGAATAGCGCATCCCGATCGGAAGGGTCAACATCTAGGGTGCTGCCTTCACCTTCGCCCACATATTCGGGCAATTGATGGGCCGAGGCGTATCCGGTTTGACTGCCAATATAGTTGGCAATTTCATCCACCTCTGGGGTGTCCACAAAAGCACATTGGATGCGTACGAGATCATTTCCTTGGGTGTAAAGCAAATCCCCTCTACCAATAAGCTGGTCGGCACCGCCACTATCTAAAATGGTACGGGAATCAATTTTTGAGGTTACACGAAAGGCAATACGTGCTGGGAAATTGGCTTTAATGATACCTGTAATTACATTTACAGAGGGGCGTTGCGTGGCAATAATTAGGTGTATCCCTACGGCTCGAGCAAGCTGTGCCAATCGGGCGATAGGCGTTTCAATTTCCTTCCCAGCAGTCATAATCAAGTCAGCAAATTCATCAATCACCAAAACGATATACGGTAAAAATTGATGCCCTTCTTCGGGATTCAGTTTGCGTCCTTTAAACTTCTTATTGTATTCTTTAATATTTCTACACAAAGCATTTTTTAGCAAATCATAGCGATTGTCCATTTCAATGCACAGGGAATTTAGCGTATTAATGACCTTGTTTGTGTCTGTAATAATGGCATCTTCCGTATCTGGAAGTTTGGTCAGGTAGTGACGCTCAATTTTATTATAAATAGTAAGCTCTACTTTTTTTGGGTCCACAAGAACAAACTTCACTTCGGCGGGGTGTTTTTTGTAGAGTAGGGAAGTGAGCAGGGCATTGATCCCTACAGATTTTCCTTGTCCAGTGGCACCGGCCATCAACAGGTGGGGCATTTTGGCCAAGTCAACTACAAAGGTTTCGTTGCTAATGGTTTTCCCCAGAGCTATGGGAAGTTCCATTTCGGCTTTTTGAAATTTTGGTGAAGCAATTACCGATCGCATGGAAACAATGGATGCCGATTGGTTGGGGACTTCAATACCAATGGTTCCTTTGCCGGGGATGGGAGCAATAATTCTGATTCCTAAAGCCGAAAGTGAAAGGGCAATATCGTCTTCTAAGTTTTTAATTTTTGAAATGCGAATTCCCGCCTGGGGAACGATTTCATAAAGGGTCACTGTTGGGCCAATGGTGGCTTTAATTTGTGCAATGCCAATTTTGTAATTTTCAAGGGTAGAAACAATTTTGTTTTTGTTGCGTTCCAACTCCTCTTGATTGATGGTAATGTTCCCTTCGCCGTAATCTTTTAATAATTCTAAAGTAGGGAAGCGGAATTTACTGAGCTCCAGTGTTGGGTCAAAAAAGCCGTGCTTTTCCACCAATTGCTGGGCTAAATTATCTTCTAGTGTTTCTTCGTTTTCAGCGGCCTTTACTTCCATTTTCACCACTGATTCCTCCTTTTGTGCAGGCGCTATATCTGCAGATTCAGCAGGACTAGAAAGCTCCATTTCGATAGGGGGGTCCATAGGTTGAGGGACTTCAGCAACAGGAGTTTCTTCCGCAGTGGCTACGGTACTATGGCTCTCATAATCAGCTGCAGTTGTTTCCTCCTCTGGCGTCTGTGTTTCCTTTTTTTGAAACCGCTGTAACAAGTGTTCTGGCGTTAGCTTAAATTGAAAAATAAGTATACACAACACTAAAAACACAAGTAGTGCTACAATACCTAGTGTACCGATGTAATCGGACAGAAAAGCAAATAATTCAATGCCCAGGGTACCGCCCCAATAAGGTTCTTGACCCACAACAAACGAAAGTCCAAGTGCGAATCCAAGGATATAAACAAAACCCCATGCCCAAGTACTCCAAAGCGAGTGCTTCGCACGATTGAGAAAAAAAATAAGCCCAGTTTGAAATAGGAGCAGCACTAATACATAGGCAGCCAATCCTATACCCTCCGAAATAATAAGGTGACTGACCCAAGCACCAATTTTACGGAAGATGTTTTCTGCAATAACTTCGCGGTTTGCTAAGGCGTCAAGCGTACTCTGATCTACTTTCCAATTGGTGAGGTAGGAGGTGAATGCCAATGTTAGTACGACAGCTATCAAAAGCAAAAAACCCCCAAAAAGAATTTGGAATTGTCGTTGACGTTGAAGGGTTTCGGGATTTGTAGTGTCTCCTTGTTTTTTTTTTGCCATGGCGCAATGCTTCCAACAAAAATACAAATTCAAGCGCACATCTGAAGCACAAATTGCGCTTGTAGCCCTGAAGCTATAAACAACTTACAGCAGTCTTCTGATTTTTATGTTTAGTGCAGCAAAAAGTAGCGTCATTAAAGGGCTTAACCAATTGAAGATGGCGTAAATAAAATATTCCCCAACGCCTACACCCAACACCCCCGATTGGTAGGCACCACATGTATTCCAGGGCACTAACACCGATGTCACTGTACCGGCATCCTCTAGCGTTCTACTCAAATTTTCTGGGGCTAATTTTCGAGAGGCATAGGCTTTTGAAAACATTTTTCCAGGGACTACAATAGCCAAATACTGATCTGAAGCTGTTAAATTGATGGCCAAACAGGAAGCCACAGTGCTGAGGAAGAGTTGAAAAGTATTTTTTGCCCATTTTAATAGGGCATTACTAATACTTTGCAAACCACCAATGGCATCCATCACCCCACCAAAAATCATGGCACTTAATATCAACCAAATGGTACCTAGCATACTTACCATACCTCCTGCCGTAAACAATTCGTTTAACATAGGATTGGTTGTAGGAATACTGGTTTCTACAGTTATGGCGTTTAAAATTCCTTTATAGGTTGCCGTGGAAGAAGCTGTAGTCTCTCCACTGATAAATAGTACCACATCAGGTTGAAAAATAATTGCAAACAGCCCCCCAAATAAGGTTCCAATTAAGAGTGCAATTAGGGGTGGGAATTTTTTAACAATTAAGACAATCACTATTAAAGGCACAATAAACAACCAGCCCGTGATGGTAAATTTTTCCTCTATGGCAGTTAATAATTCACCAAGGTCAGCGGAGGAGGTGGTGGTTTGAAAGAAACCTATAAAACCAAAGGCTATTAGGGTGATAATGATACTGGGCACCGTAGTATTGGTCATGTAGCGTATGTGGGTAAACAAATCTGTTCCTGCCATTGCGGGTGCAAGGTTGGTAGTATCGCTCAGCGGCGACAATTTATCCCCAAAATAGGCTCCCGAAATTACTGCTCCAGCAATCATGCCGGTGTCAATTCCCATCGCCCTACCAATGCCAATGAGGGCAATTCCCACAGTGGCCGAGGTCGTCCAACTGCTTCCAGTAGCAATTGAAATTATGGCACAAATAATAATACAAGCTGGTAAAAATACCGAGGGATGAATAATCTGTAAGCCATAATAAATCATTGCGGGGATAATTCCACTGGCCAACCAGGTACCTGCCAGCGCTCCTACAAACAGCAAAATCAACAAGGCACCAGTAACCGACTTTACATTTTCCGCCACCTTATCGAGCATGGCACTATAAGAAACATTATGGCGATAGCCCACCACTGCTGCTATGGTGCCCCCGATGATTAATATGAATTGATTGGAACCACTTAACGCATCATCGCCAAAAACAAATACATTATAGGCCAACAATACGACCAATAGTACAACCGGTAGTAAAGCGCTTCGAAGGGGGAGCTGAGGGGTTTTTGTCATCAATTTGGTGATTTGGTTGGTGCTATGCTACAAGTTTACTAATTATTATTGGAATATTCTCTCAAGTCATTTTTTCCCCCAAAACATTTTGTAATTTTACCACAGAATACCAAATAAATTATGGAAGCATTTGATGTAGCAGTAATTGGTTCAGGCCCTGGAGGCTATGTAGCCGCCATTCGCTGTGCCCAATTGGGAATGAAAACCGCCTTAATTGAAAAATACAACACCCTCGGAGGTACCTGTTTAAACGTAGGTTGTATTCCTTCAAAATCTCTTTTAGATTCGTCACACCACTATGAGGATGCCATAAAGCATTTTGAAACCCATGGTATTGAAATTGACGGAAGTGTGAAGGTGAATTTGAAAAAAATGATCGATCGTAAAGCTTCGGTGGTAGAACAAACCACCAAAGGCATCGATTATTTGATGGACAAGAATAAAATCACTGTACTGCACGGAGTAGGCAGCTTTAAAGATGCCAACACCATTCATGTTGAAGGGGAAAAAGCGCAGGACATTACAGCAAAAAACATCATTATTGCCACAGGCTCAAAGCCGGGGAACCTTCCCTTTATTTCCTTAGACAAAGAGCGTGTAATTACCTCTACTGAAGCCTTGAGTTTAAAAGAAATTCCCAAACATATGCTTGTTATAGGCGGCGGTGTTATTGGTTTAGAGCTCGGACAGGTGTACTGTCGATTAGGGGCCGAAGTGTCTGTGATTGAATATGCCGACCGTATTACTCCAGTGATGGATGCCGCGGTATCAAAAGAGTTGACCAAGGTGATGAAAAAACAAGGAGTAAAATTTTACACCTCTCATAAGGTGAATACCGTAAACCGTAAGGGCGATACCGTAACTGTTACTGCAACGGACAAAAAAGAGGCTACAGTAAGTTTTGAAGGAGATTACTGCCTTGTGGCGGTGGGACGATGTCCATATACTGCAGCTTTACAACTTGAAAATGCCGGTGTACAATGCAATGAGCGTGGACAGGTAGAGGTAAATGATCAGCTGCAAACAGCGACTCCCCATATATACGCCATTGGTGATGTGGTTCGCGGTGCAATGCTGGCGCACAAAGCTGAAGAAGAAGGAGTGATGGTGGCAGAAATTATTGCAGGACAAAAACCTCACATTGATTATAACCTTATCCCTAATGTAATTTACACCTGGCCCGAAGTAGCTTCTGTAGGGAAAACAGAAGAAGCCCTAAAGGCAGAAGGAGTAGCCTATAAATCGGGGCAGTTCCCAATGCGTGCTTTGGGTCGTGCAAGAGCGAGTATGGATACCGATGGCTTTGTTAAAATATTGGCAGATGCTGCTACCGACGAAGTTTTGGGTGTTCACATGGTGGGTGCTCGTGCTGCAGATTTAATTGCCGAAGCGGTTACTGCTATGGAGTTTAGAGCTTCCGCTGAAGATATTGCGCGTATGAGTCATTCGCATCCAACCTATGCCGAAGCTGTAAAAGAAGCGGCATTGGCCGCAACGGACGCTCGTCCTTTGCATATTTAACTTATTGTAGTGCTGCTGCCATTTTTTTGCGGAGCGCTGCCAGAGCTAAATTTCCCCTGCTCCCCAAATGGGTGTGGGGGATATCTTTTTTAGGTTTAAATTCTCCCGAGGCGATTACGGTTTTCATTTTTTGGTAGGCGTCACGAAAGGGCATCCCTTCTTGTACCCAAACGTTTAGGGTGTCCACACTAAACAGGCTGTCGTACTTTGAGGCCTCGAGCAAGTTTTTTTGCACCTCAATTTGTGGAATGCACCAGAGAAATAGTTCCAAACAGGATTTTAACTCGTTGATACCGTTAATAAGCAAAGTTTTAGTTAATTGAAGTTCTCTGTGGTAGCCGCTGGGTAAATTTGTGCACAACAAACTCAACTGATTGGGCAATCCCTGCAGCAGGTTGCACTTTCCTCGAATCAACTCAAAAACATCGGGATTTTTTTTGTGTGGCATAATGCTAGATCCTGTGGTTAGCGCATCTGGAAAGCGTATAAAGCCATAATCTTGCCCCATGTATAAACAAATGTCCATAGCAAATTTCGAAAGGGTAGCGGCGAGGTAGGAAATCCCTGTGGCCGTTGCTTTTTCTACTTTCCCACGCCCCATTTGGGCCTTGATCACATTATAGCTCAAATCGCCAAAACCAAGGGTTTTTGTAGTCATTTCCCGATCTATAGCAAAACTACTTCCAAAGCCTGCAGCACTGCCCAAAGGATTCTGATCGGCCAATTTATGTGCTGCTTGCAACAGGTAGATGTCATCTATTAGTGCTTCGGCATAGGCCGAAAACCACAAGCCAAAGGAGGAGGGCATGGCCACCTGCATATGGGTGTACCCTGGCATTAAGTCCTTTTGATGTGTTTCTGCTAACTCTAGCAAGGCGTTAAAAAGTTCTTCCGTCAGGGAGGTTATTGCGTTGAGTTCGGCTTTAATGTAGAGCTGTAGGGCTGTTAGCACTTGGTCGTTTCTTGAGCGTCCCATATGGATTTTTTTTCCCAGCGGCCCAAGTGCCTGTATCAATTCATATTCAATTTTAGAATGAATGTCTTCAAATGCTTCTTCAATACTAAGTTCTCCTGCGGTAGCCTGTGCCTCAATTTTTTGTAGTGCATTTACCAACTGTTCGGCTTCATCTTGGGCAAGGAGTCCTACATGTGCTAGCATTTTGGCATGTGCTGCCGAGGCTTGGCAGTCGTAAACGGCCAGGTGCATGTCAATTTCCCGATCGTTTCCAACGGTAAATGAGTCAATTTGCTGTGGTACTACTGTACCAGAATTCCAAAGTTTCATAAGCTACTTAAGGTTTTGAATAAGTTGTGTGTAAAGTCGTATGGCTTCGTCTATTTCTTCCACCAAAATATATTCATCGGCTTGGTGTGAACGTTGAGATTTTCCGGGTCCTAGTTTTATGGCCGGACAGTCTAAGGCGGCCATATCCGACAATGTAGGAGAGCCATAAGTTCCTCTGCCCAGTGCTATTCCCGCTTCCACCAAGGGGTGGGTTTTCGAAATAGAAGAGGAGTTTAAATGGGTTGAGCGTGGTTGCAAGTCGCAGGGGGCTTGGGCTTGTAGGAGTGCTACAAGTTCTTTGTTGGTATAGCCGTCATTAACCCGAACATCGAGCACAAAATGTACTTTAGCAGGAATAACATTGTGTTGTGTCCCTGCCGCTATTTGGGTGAGGGTCATTTTAACAGGCCCTAAAGCAGGGCCTGTTTTTTCAAACTTAAAGTTGGCAATCCAATCGATTACCTCAGGAATTTTATAGAGGGGGTTGTCTGCATTTGGGTGTGCTGCATGACCTGGGGTACCGTGAATATAGCCGTCAAATACGAGAAGCCCTTTTTCTGCTATGGCCAGTTGCATTTGGGTAGGTTCCCCCACTATGGCCGCGTCAATTTTAGGAAGCTTATGGAGGATGCCACGCAAGCTGTTTTCCCCTGCTGTTTCTTCTTCTACACTAGCGACCACAACGAGATTGTAGTTTAAATTTTCTTTGTGGTAAAAATGTACAAACGTCGCCATCAAAGCTACCAAAGCACCACCGGCGTCATTGCTCCCCAACCCTTGGATAACAGAAGCACTTGTTCCAGGATCAAAGGGATCGCGGGTGTAGGCAGCATTTGGTTTCACCGTATCCTGATGTGAATTTAGTAGGAGGGTGGGCTTAGTGGAATCAAAATGCTTATTTTTTGCCCATACACTATTTCCCATAGATTTTGTTGGAATGTTGTGGTTGCGGAACCAATCTTTTATTAGTGCTGCAGTTTGTTGTTCTTCCCCCGAAAAGGATGGCGTGTGAATGAGTTGTCGTAATAGTGCTACACTAGAGGCAATAAGATTTTCCATAAGCTAAATGAGTTGTGTTTTTTTTGCGTTTGGAGACAAACTTTTTGGGCCACCAATAGCAACACTACTTACACCTTGTTGCAAGGCGGTGAAGGCATTGTCTAATTTGGGGAGCATTCCTGCCGTTATAACTCCACGCTCAATTAAATTTTTGTAGTGTGCATGCTCCAGTTGGGGAATTAAAGATGCTGGATTACTAAGGTCGGCATACACCCCATGGGTGTCAGAACAAAACAGTAACCTTACATCAAAATGGGGTTGAAGAGCAATGGCCAAAGCTGCAGCAATACTATCGGCATTGGTGTTAAGCAATTGTCCTTGTTTGTCGTGGGTTAAGGCACAGCATACTGGGCTAAGTTTTAAGGTATTGAGGAAGTGATTTAACACCGTGGTGTTTACCGCTTCAATGTCTCCTACCCAGCCGTAATCAATAGGGGAGGGAGAACGTTTTTTGGCTCGAATTACATTGGCATCTGCACCACTAAGACCTATAGCATTACAATTGTACTGCTGCAACTGGGCCACTATTTCCTTGTTGATTTTTCCGGCATACACCATGGTAGCAATGGCTAAGGTTGCCGTGTCCGTAATGCGTCTTCCGTTGGTCATTTGTACCGGTACGTCCAATTGTTTTGCCACTTCACTTGCGGCCTTACCTCCACCATGTACTAAAACTTTTGGTCCTTCTAAACGGGCAAAATCTTTTAAAATTCCTGGAAGTAACTGTGGATCTTCCACAACAGGACCACCAATTTTTACAATATTAAGTTGCATGCTCTAAAAGTGTTTTTAACACTGCCTGTGCGGCATAAGTTCTGTTGTTGGCTTGGGCAATAACTAAAGATTGTGGACTGTCTAACACCTTGGCCTCCACCACCACATTTCGACGTACAGGCAAGCAGTGCATAAAATAGGCGTTGTTGGTAGCTTGCATTTTTGCTGCTGTAATTTGCCAATCTTGCCCCACCGGAGGCTGTGTCCCATAGGCATCAAAAGCACTCCAATTTTTGGTGTAAATAAAATCTGCATTTTCAAAGGCCGCTTCTTGATCGTTAGCAATTGGAATTCCTTGGGTGAGTTTTGGGTTTAGGGCATACCCCTTTGGATGGGCAATACTAAAATCTACCTCCAAATAGTGCATCATTTTCACAAAAGAATTGGCTACGGCATGCGGAAGGGCGCGGGGATGTGGAGCCCAACTCAACACGACCTTGGGGCGTTTTACTTTTTGAAATTCTTGAAGGGTTACCGCATCGGCAAGTGCTTGAAGCGGATGTGCTGTAGCACTTTCCAAATTCATAACGGGTATGCTGCCGTAGTCTTGAAAGCCCTTGATCACCGTTTCTGCCAGGTCTTTTTCTTTGTCTTCTAGAGAAGCAAAAGCACGAACTGCCAATACATCAAAGTACTGGGACACCACCGCAGCCGCTTCTCTAATGTGTTCAGCCGCATTTCCAGTCATAATGACCCCATCTTCAAATTCTAGCTTCCAGCCTTCACCGGTAAAATTCATCACCATACTATGCATTCCCAATTGTTGTGCGGCCTTTTGGGTACTCAGTCGCGTGCGCAAGCTGGGATTAAAGAACAGCATTCCCAATGTTTTATTTGCTCCTAAATGCTGATGTGCCAAAGGGGATTGTTTTAATTGATGGATGCCCTCTAGAAAGCGGTCCATATTTTCAATATCGTTAAGTTGTATAAAGTGCTTCATAAAACATTTTTTAAGGCAGAAAAAAATTGATCCCAGTGGGTGGTTTTCAGTGAAAGCGGGGGGAGTAAACGCAAGAGGTTGGCATTGCTGCTTCCCCCAGTAAAAATGTTGTGTTTGTACAGCAATTCTTTTCGGATTTCAGCCACAGGAGTACCACAATCGATGCCCAGCATGAGTCCCTTTCCTTTTGGAATAAGGTGAGGGAATTTCTCCATTTTGGTAAAAAAGTAATCTCCCATAGCTGTAGCGTTTTCCATCAAGGCTTCAGCGATTATTACTTCTAAAACAGCCAGTACTGCGCTACAAGCTAAATGGTTGCCCCCAAAGGTGGTCCCCAGCAAGCCATAGGAAGGTGTTATTTTTGGATGAATGAGAACACCCCCTACCGGAAAGCCATTCCCCATACCCTTGGCCATGCTAATAATATCGGGTTGGATGCCATAGGCCTGAAAAGCAAAAAAGTGTCCCGTTCTTCCAAATCCGCTTTGCACTTCGTCTGCAATGAGTAAGCAGTCGTATTTTAAACACAGCTGTTGCAGTTGTTGCACAAATGCTGTTTCGGGTTGTGCTAAGCCTCCCACCCCTTGAATGCATTCTATAATTACTGCGGCAACATCCCCTTGTTGAAGCAGGGCTTCTAACTTTTGAGGGGCATTAAATGGAAGAAAATCTACCTTATGATGTGTATTAATAGGCGCCCGAAGCTTGGGACTATCGGTGGCCGCTACTGCAGCACTAGTTCTTCCATGAAAACTGTTGTAAAACGCCACAACACGACTTTTTTGAGTGTGAAAAGAAGCCAGTTTAAGCGCATTTTCATTGGCTTCTGCTCCTGTGCTACACAGGAACAGCTGGTAGTCCTTCATTCCACAGGCACTGTCTAGGCGTTGGGCAAGTTCCTCTTGCAAAGGATTTTCCACTGCATTGGAATAATACATCAATTGTTCCATTTGTGCTTTTAAAGCGGCAGTAAACTGCGGGTGTTGATGGCCAATAGAAATGACGGCATGCCCGCCGTACAAATCTAAATAGGCCTGGTCTTCAGCGTCATATACAAATACATCGTTTGCCCGAACTGGGGCAATTGCATAGCGTGGATAAACATCAAACAATTTCATACTTCTGCGATCTTGTTAATTTTGTGGTAAGAGGCCACAAGCCCCTTTATAATGGCTGTGCTTAGGCCCTGATGTTCCATTTCATTCAGTCCAGTGATTGTGCATCCTTTGGGGGTGGTTACCTTATCAATTTCCTGTTCTGGGTGGGTCCCTGCTTCTAGGAGTAGGGCGGCAGCTCCCAGTGCTGTGTGTGCTGTCATTTGCAGGGCCTTATCCGCATCAAAACCCATTTGTACGCCCCCTTGAGTAAAGGCACGGATACACCGCATCCAAAAGGCAATGCCACTGGCACACAGGACGGTGGCAGGTTGCATCAAAGACTCCTCTATGGTGATGCTTTCTCCTAAATTGTTAAAAATCGCTTCTGCTATGGGGAGGTATTTTTCTCCAACGCTATTGGCACACAAGCAGGTCATCGAACGACTTACTGCTGAAGCCGTATTGGGCATAGCCCGAATTATGGGGATACTCGCTCCTGTGAGGGTTTCAATGGTTTTAATTTTCACTCCCGTAGCGGTGGAAATTAGCACGTGTTTGTCGTGTAAAACACCCAATACTTCAAGTACTACCGCGACAAGATTTTGAGGTTGTACAGCAAAAATTAAAATATCGGCATGCTCAGCTGCTTCCGTGTTTGAACTAGTAAGGTGTAGGTTAGGGATTCCCTTGTAGAGGGCTAAAGTTTCCGGCTGGCGTTTGGTCAAATACAAGGTGGTAAAACTTTTGTTATCCATGATGCCTTTGGCAATGCTCAATCCTAAATTTCCGGTCCCAATGATGGCAATTTTCATAGTTTAAAAGATGTTGGTTTTTAATTGAAGGCCTAAATGTTCTTCCCAGCCCATGATGAGGTTTAGGTTTTGCAGGGCCTGGCCTGCGGCTCCCTTAATAAGGTTATCAATTACGCTGGTAATGAGAAGAATGTTGTCGTGTAGGTGTAAGTGCAACATACAATTGTTGCTGCCTGTTACTTGCTTTAAATGAACTGGCGCTGGCACTACATGCGTAAAAGGGGCCTGTGCATAATAGTTTTCATACAAGCTGTAGGCGTCTTTTAAAGTCCCATTATATAGGGTGTAGGCCGTGGCAAATATGCCTCGTGCAAACGGCCCTCTGTGTGGAAGAAAAATCAAATCGATTGCTTCCGTGTCCTGCTGTAATGTGGCTTGAATTTCGGTTAAATGTTGATGTGTAAAGGGTTTATACCAGGACATATTTGCCGTTCGCCAACTGAAATGAGACGTTGCTGACGGCAGTACCCCAGCACCTGTACTCCCTGTGGTGGCATGCACATGGACGCTTTGTTGCTGCAATGCATTCGCTTTTGCTAGGGGCAGTAGGGCCAATGCTATGGCAGTAGCAAAGCAACCTGGATTGGCTATGTCAGTAGCGTTTTCAATTTCAGTGCCCTGCAATTCAGGGAGGCCATAAACAAAGTTTCTGTCTTGGTAAACGTTGGTTGGTGCATTTCTAAAATCCTGACTGAGATCAATGATGATGGTTTTAGTTGATACGGGATGGTTTGATAAAAATTCACGAGACTTCCCATGTCCCATGCACAGGAAAAGGACATTGACGTTTGCATTGATTTCTTGAGTAAAATGCAACCTACTTTGTCCATAAAGGTCTGGATGTACCTCGTGCAGTGCTTTTCCTGCCTGTGAACGACTGTAAACAAATTCTAATTCTAGTGCTGGATGTTGTAGTACTAAGCGTACCAATTCACCACCAGTATACCCCGATCCTCCTATGATTCCTACTGTTGTCATGCTTTGTTATTGACTTGTTGATAGATTTTTTGTGTGGTAGCTTGTACCTTTATAAAGCCCTTGGCTTCTGCGGCTGTCCACAGGGTGTTTTCTTCCCCATACTGGCCAAAATCGGATTGCATTAAATCATGTTTTGATTTTACGCCAAGCAATTCAAAGCGGTAGGGGGCCAATTGGACTTTAACCGTACCTGAAACGGTTTTTTGACTGCTGCTTAAAAACTGCTCAATGTCACGCATCACAGGGTCCAGGTAATTCCCCTCGTGCAGTTGCATGCCATAAAAACTACTCAACTGTTCTTTTTGAAACTGTTGCCATTTGCTAAGGGTGTGCTTTTCTAATAAATGGTGGGCTTTTATTAAAATTAGTGGCGCAGCAGCTTCAAAGCCCACGCGTCCTTTAATGCCCACTATGGTATCGCCTACGTGAAGGTCTCTACCAATGGCGTATTTAGAAGCTATTTCCTGTAAACTCTGGATTAAAGTTACGGGTGCCCCTTTTTGGTTGTTTATGCCCACAAGTTCTCCCTGCTTAAAATGTATTGACAGGTTTTGAGAGCCCATGGCTGATAAGGGAGAAGGATAGGCTGCTTCGGGCAAGTGCTGATCAGCGGTAAGGGTTTCTTTTCCTCCTACAGAGGTTCCCCACAGGCCTTTGTTTATGGAGTAGGTTGCCTTGTCCCAGTGCATTACTACACCTTGAGATTTTAGGTAGTCAATTTCTTCTTCCCGTTGGAGTTTTCCGTCACGTATGGGCGTAATGATGGGAATTTCAGGGGCTTTAATTTGAAAGATCATGTCAAAGCGCACCTGATCGTTCCCGGCCCCTGTACTGCCGTGTACGATGCCATCAGCCTTATTTGCTTTGGCATATGCTACTAAGGCCAAGGCCTGAACAATACGCTCTGCTGACACACATAAAGGATAGGTATTGTTTCGCAACACATTCCCGTAAATGAGGTATTTAATAATCTGCTTGTAAAATTGGTCCTCAGCGGGAATGCATTCAAAGTGTGTTGCTCCCAGTTGCAGCGCCTTTACTTTCATGGATTCTATTTCTTCTGCCGAAAAGCCTCCTGTATTAACAGTTACAGCCTGTACTTCATGTCCTTCCTGACTGAGTTTTTTAAGACAGTAGGAGGTGTCTAGGCCTCCACTATAAGCGAGAACAAGTTTTTTCATTTGGTTTTTTTTAAAAAGAATTGATTTTTAATGGATTGAAGATGTGTTGCGACTTTAACGGTTTTTTTTGTGTTCGTTGCTCCACGTTTAGGATCGTACAACATCCCTGTACATAAACACATGGTTCTTGAAGTTCGCGTTAGCACATCGTAATTTTTGCAGGTCTGACAGCCGTTCCAAAACTCTGGATCATCGGTGAGTTCCGAAAAATGAACGGGTTTATATCCTAAATCAGTGTTGATTTTAAGCACGGCTTTACCGGTGGTAATTCCAAAAATTTTGGCATTAGGAAATTTTGATAGGGATAAGGCCAGTGTTTTTTTCTTTATTTTTTTAGCAATGCCTTGGCCCCGATAGTCTTCGTTGACAATTAATCCTGAATGGGCAACATAATTCCCGTGGCCCCAAACTTCGATATAGCAAAAGCCCACAAATTTTTTGTTGTCCAAAGCAATGATGGCATTGCCATTTTCCATTTTAGTAATAATATACTCGGGAGTTCGGCGCGCAATGCCGGTACCGCGCACTGCAGCGGAGGCTGCAATACAGTCAGCTATTTCTTTGGCGTAAATACGATGTGAAGCAGAAGCAATTAATAGCTCCATCTTTAAAAAGTTGGTTATAAAAAAAGGAAAAGTCGGTTGTGGAAAGGGAGCCGGACGCACCGTGCTCCTAAAAAATTAGAACACCCCTAGGGGCGACGACGAAAGCGGCGGCGCAAGCTGGGTGCTTGTCCGTTAGGAGTACGTGTGTTATGTACCAGTGTTTCGTTCATTGTTCCAAAGTACTGCATTTTTCTTCACTTCAACAAATAGTTTTTAAAGAATGTAATTTCTGGTAGGGTTTGTAGCCCGTAGAAATCCCTATTTTTGTACCAAAAGTCGAGGTGATGCTCCAATTGGATCTTCCTAAAAATGGTACTACCAAAACCACCTATCTTGTTGCTGTAAGTGGAGGCGTAGACAGTATGGTACTGGCACATTGTATGCACAATACAGGGCATCATATCGTTTTAGCACACGCTAATTTTCAGTTACGTGGGGAAGAAAGTACTGCTGATGCAGCTTTCGTACAGCAATGGGCTGCGGCTAACAACATACGGTTATTTAGTACCCGCTTTGCCACTACATCTTTTGCAAAGCTACAGGGGGGGTCCATTCAAATGGCGGCTAGAGAACTGCGGTACACCTGGTTTGAACAGCTGTGTACCCACTATAAAATAGATTGGATTGTAACAGGACATCATTTGGACGATCAAATGGAAACCTTTTTAATTAACGCCTTAAGAGGCTCAGGCCTTAAAGGGCTATTGGGTATTCCCAACGCCCAACAGCGGCGGTTACGCCCGTTGCGGCACTATACCAAAGTTCAATTGCTCCAATACGCAAAAAAAGAGGGGATTTCATGGCGAGAGGACACTTCCAACACCTCCAACACCTACCTGCGCAATGCGCTTCGAAATAGCGTAGTCCCCGAGCTTACTACCCATATTCCTACTGCCCAACAAGGCATGGCGCAAACGCTAAAGCACTTGCAGCAAACCGAGCTATTTGTTCAACAGTATTTTAATGCCTGGAAGCAGGAACATACCCATACAGACGCTGCGGGTCAGCACTTTCCCCTGTCGGCGTTGAACTCCCTGCAGCCCCCACAGTTTGGATTGCACCAACTTTTTAGCCCTTATGGCTTTGCCGCAGTAGAAGTTGAAAAATTACTACAGGCCACCTCAGGGAAGCAATTGATTTCTGCCACGCATCAGTTGGACAAAGAACGGAAGCAGTTGATTTTGCGTCCAAAAGTATTGCAGTCTGCAGATGACAGTGTAGTTATACACGCAGGCACAACAGCCATAACACAGCCCATAAAGTTGGAAATCAGTAGCGCATCAAAGGCGAACACTCAAACCTACCAGCCCCAACAGGCAATTTTAGATGCACAAATGTTAAACTATCCCTTAAAGCTTAGAAAATGGAAAAAAGGGGATTACTTTTACCCCACTGGAATGATAGGTAAAAAATTGCTTAGTAAGTATTTTAAAGACGAAAAATACACCTTCCATGCCAAACAAAACCAGTGGTTGTTGTGTTCCGGTGACGCCATTGTTTGGGTGGTAGGCAAACGTTGTGACCGCAGATTTGCAGCCAATTCATCTACAAATGAACAACTTGTAATAACCCAGATCGATGTATAAATTCTTAGTACCCCTATTTCTTGTTTCACTTTTCAGCTGGGCGCAGCCCGATCCGGTAAAGTGGAATTTTGAGCTGGAAGCTGTTGGAAACGCCGAATATGTACTGCGCTTTAAAGCCAGTATAGTAGAAAAATGGCATCTCTATGGACAGGATTTGCCCGAAGATGGTCCGCTTCCCACTGTATTTTTATTTGAAGGTGAGGGCTACAACCGCCTTGGCCCTGTGACAGAAAGTGAACCCATTACCGCTTTTGACCCCATTTTTGAAATGGAATTGCTGTATTTTGACGGGCAAGCCACCTTTGAACAACGCATTAAAGTTACTGATCCTACACGCACACAAATAAGCGGCGAAATTGAATATCAGGCTTGTGATGATAAACTGTGTATTTTTAGGACGGAATCCTTCACTTTTTCACTGGATGGAAAAAGTGAAGCAGCAGAAAAATCTATTGATGCCGCCAGTATTGCTAAAGCCGCCGCCCTAAAGATAGATTTAAAAAACACCGCTGCTTATGCCCCCACACAACAGCAGGCACAAGATGGTGGCTTACTGACCTTGTTTTTATTGGGAATGTTTGGTGGATTTTTAGCCCTCCTAACACCCTGTGTGTTTCCTATGATACCACTTACGGTGTCCTATTTCGTCAAACAGCAAGGCCCCAAGGGACGGGGTACCTTAAAGGCCCTATTGTATGGCTTTTTTATTGTCTTAATTTACTTTTTATTAAGTCTGCCATTTCATTTTCTAGAGGGTTTAAGTCCTCAAATACTCAATCAATTGGCCACCAATGTGGTTATAAACACCGTGCTATTTATAGTGTTTGTGGTATTTGCTTTTTCTTTCTTTGGCTATTTTGAACTGACGCTCCCTAGCAAATGGTCGCAGCGTACTGATGAAGCCTCACAATGGAAAGGGGTCATTGGAATTTTCTTTATGGCGCTTACCCTAGCCTTGGTGTCTTTTTCTTGTACGGGCCCTATTTTAGGGGCACTGTTGGCAGGGTCCATCAGCAGCACCCAAGGTGCCTTACAATTGAGTTTTGGGATGTTAGGTTTTGGCTTGGCCCTAGGCTTGCCATTTGGATTGTTTGCCCTGTTTCCAAAAACCTTAGATCGTTTGCCCAAATCAGGGGGATGGATGACCACGCTTAAAGTAGGTTTAGGTTTTTTAGAATTAGCATTGGCTTTAAAATTTCTCTCCAACGCAGATTTGGTAGGGCATTGGGGCCTGCTCAAACGCGAGGTGTTTGTTGGAATTTGGTTGCTCTTGTCATTATTGTTTTGTCTTTATTTATTTGGGGTTTACCGTTTCCCACACGAAGGGAAAGGGGGGATCTCTGCTACACGTAAAGGATTTGGGGTTTTAATGGCCCTGTTTAGCCTTTATTTGGTACAAGGCTTATGGGCAGAGGACAACCGTTTAAAGTTCCTCAGTGGCTTTCCACCCCCAGAATTTTACAGCCTTAAAGATACGGCCAACGATTGTCCCTTAGGACTTGACTGTTACAAGGATTATGAAACAGGAAAAGCGGTGGCCGAGGAAAATAACAAACCCATGCTACTGGACTTCACGGGTTGGGCTTGTGTCAATTGTCGTAAAATGGAAGAAAACATTTGGTCGGCACCAGAAGTGTTTAAGTTGATGGATAAAGAATTGGTGTTGGTGTCCCTCTATGTGGACGATCGAACACCCCTACCAAAAAAGGAGCAGTTTAAATTTGAACAAAGCAACGGAGCTGTTATTACTATTAATACAATAGGGAAGAAGTGGGCCAGTTTTCAATTGCTCAACTTCCAGTCGGCTTCACAACCTTTTTATGTGTTTCTCACCCCAGACGGGCGTTTACTCAATACCCCCATTCAATATACAGATAAGGAAACTTTTTACAACTGGTTAAAAACTGGACTAAACCGTCACTGAGCCTGTCGAAGTGACCATGTCGAAGTGACGACTACTTTAGAATGCCTTCTTTTAGTAAATCTTCTTTCAATTGCTGTGGAGTAGTAAAATGATAGCCCTGTATGCCTAAGGCTTTTGCTCCTTCAACATTTCTTAAATTATCGTCTATAAAAAGGCATTCCTGCGCCTGCATTTTAAAACGATCCAGGGTAAGTTGGTAGATTTCCGCAAAGGGTTTTCGGGTGATTTCTGCTCCAGAAACTACGATGCCTTCAAACCATTGTAAAAATTCAAAGCGGTCCAGGGCTATTGGAAAAGTTTCAGCACTCCAGTTGGTGAGGGCCACCACACGGTAGTGTGGATCTTTAACCAATTGCTGTAAGATGGACACTGTTGGCGCAATAGCATCTCCTAACATTTCTTCCCAACGGCCGTAATACATGCGAATCCACTCCTCATATTGGGGGAATAGCGCCACACGATCCTCTGTAGCTTGGGCTAGGGGGTATCCTGCATCTTGGTTTTCATTCCAATCCATGGTGCAGATGTCATCAAAAAACCATTGCATCTTTTTACGGTCGCCATTAAAAACGTCCAAATACACATATTCAGGGTTCCAGTCGATGAGTACGCCACCCAAGTCAAAAATGATGTTTTTTACTGTGGTCATAAGTTGTTTTCTTCGTTGTCTTTTTGGCCTGTAGCCATCAGGTAGCCTTTTAGGAACAGGTCGATATTTCCATTCATCACTCCGTCCACGTCTGCCGTTTCGGTTTGTGTACGAACGTCTTTTACCAATTTATAGGGATGCATCACATAGTTTCGGATTTGAGAGCCCCATTCAATTTTTTTCTTATCAGCTTCAATGGCATCTCGTGCTGCTAATTTTTTTTGCAATTCAATTTCATACAACTGCGATTTTAACAGCTGCATGGCCTTGTTTTTGTTTTCTAATTGGGAACGGGTTTCTGAGTTTTCAATCATAATTCCCGTAGGGTGGTGGCGGAGACGTACTGCAGTTTCCACCTTATTGACATTTTGTCCCCCGGCGCCACTGGCACGCATGGTTTCCCAGCTGATATCCGCAGGGTTTACTACTACTTCAATACTTTCATCCACTAAGGGATATACATACACCGAGGCAAACGAGGTGTGGCGTTTCGCATTAGAATCAAAGGGGGAAATGCGTACCAAACGGTGAACTCCATTTTCACCCTTCAGCCACCCAAATGCAAACTCGCCTTCCAGCTCCAGAGTAACTGTTTTTATTCCTGCCACATCCCCCGGCTGGTGGTTGAGTTCTCGAATTTTTAAGCCGTTTTTTTCGCCCCACATCAGGTACATGCGCATAAGCATTTGCGCCCAATCACAACTTTCTGTACCGCCAGCACCAGCAGTAATCTGAAGTACTGCGCTTAGGGCATCACCTTCCTCAGAGAGCATGTTGCGAAACTCTAAACTTTCAAACGCTTCTTCTACCTGTTGGTGTAAGGCGGTGACTTCTGTTTCCTCAGCTTCTCCCGATTTATAGAAACTCAACAGCACCTCTAAATCGTCTAGTTGTGTAGCGAGTGCATGGTATTCGTTAATCCATTTTTGAATGCTACGCAATTCGCGCATATGCTGTTCTGCTTGCTTAGGATCGTTCCAAAAATCTGGGGCAGCGGCCTGTTCTTCTTTGTTTGTGGCAGTTATTTTTTTGGCATCAATGTCAAAGATACCTCCTCAACGCGCCCAGGCGTTCCACTAGTGCTTTCAGTTGCTCGTGGCTTAGCATAGATATAATTTTTTCAAAAATAGTGTTTTGGAGTTTCGCCTCCTATGATTCAATTTAATTTTTTAGTTTTAAAAAAACTTAGAACGATATGAACACTACCAGAAGCATAATTGGCCGTATTGCCTTATTGTTGTTAAGCATTAGCCCGCTGTGGGCAACAGCTTCAGCACCTCAGCCTTATTCAGGCTTTTTTAATTTTCACTACTTGCCCGACGCAGATAAAATTCACCTAGAAATTACAAATTTGGGTGAGGAGTTTTTGTATATCAACAGTTTGAGTTCTGGGATAGGAAACAATGATATCGGTCTCGACCGAGGCCAATTGGGCAATGAGCGTATTGTAAAGTTTCAGCGTGCTGGGAATAAGGTGTTGCTGGTGCAGCCCAACTATCGCTACCGTTCAACTTCTACCAACCCATTAGAGCAGCAGTCAATTGAACAGGCCTTTGCCAAATCGGTGTTGTACGGTTTTCCAATTGTCGAAGAAAAGGACGAACGAATCACTGTAGATCTCACTCCCATGTTAATGGAGGATGCCCACGGGGTTTCCCAACGCTTGGCACGGGCACAACAGGGGAATTATCGTGTGGACAAAAGCCGTTCTGCCATTTCCCTTCCACGTACAAAGGCGTTTCCAAAAAATGTAGAATTTGATGTATTGCTCACCTTTACGGGCCAACCCAAAGGCGGTCTCATTCGCTCTGTAACTCCCAGCCCCGAGGCAGTTACCGTTCACCAACACCACTCATTTGTTGCACTACCGGACAACAACTATACCCCACGGCGTTTTGATCCTAGAAGTGGTGCCAACGCCTTCACCTATTACGACTATACCACTCCTGTGAGTGAGCCCACTAAAAAACAATATGTAGTACGTCACCGATTAGAAAAAAAGGACCCCAATGCGGCCCTAAGTGAAGCGGTGGAGCCCATAGTATACTATTTGGACAACGGTACTCCAGAGCCGGTACGTTCGGCCTTACTTGAAGGGGGGCGTTGGTGGAATCAGGCTTTTGAAGCTGCAGGTTTTAAAAATGCTTTTCAGGTAAAAATACTTCCCGATGATGCCGATCCGCTAGATGTGCGCTACAATGTTATTCAATGGGTACATCGTTCCACACGGGGTTGGAGCTATGGCGCCAGCGTTGTGGACCCGCGTACTGGAGAAATTATTAAGGGGCATGTAAGCTTGGGGAGTTTGCGTATTCGCCAGGACTATATGATTGCCCTTGGACTCACCGAACAACCTTTTGCAGCGGATCCGAAAACAAATGCCGATGCTTTGGAAATGGCCCTAGCGCGCATCCGACAGCTTTCCGCTCATGAAATAGGTCATACACTTGGCTTTGCGCACAACTTTGCGGCAAGTGCAAAAAACCGTGCTTCGGTAATGGATTATCCCCATCCCACATTAACGCTTGATGGCGACAACATTTCCTATGCCAATGCCTATGATACAGGTATAGGAGACTGGGATAAGGTGAGTGTGGCGTACAGTTATCGCGACTTTCCAGAAGGCGTAAATGAAGATGCAGCGCTAACTAAAATTATCGAGCAAAGTGCCCGTGATGGTTTTCGATTTATTTCGGATCGTGACGCCCGCCCAATTGGTGGCGCACATCCCATTGCACATTTATGGGACAATGGAGCTTCTGCCGTAGGCGAATTAAAGCAGTTAATGCAAATTCGTAACAAGGCCATGAACAATTTGTCATTAGACCATTTACGTGCCCAAGAAACCTATTCACAATTGGAAGATCGTTTGGTGCCCATGTACCTCCTGCACCGCTATCAAGTGGAAGCAGTGGTAAAACTCATTGGTGGGCAAGACTATGATTACGCTGTAAAAGGCGGGATACCCTACAAGGTGCGTGCCGTGCCTGCCGCTGAACAAAAAGCCGCTACACAGGCGTTACTCCAAACCTTGAGTCCTGAAGCGTTAAAAATTCCTGCCACACTGTTAGAACGTATTCCGCCCAGAGCGTTTAATACGCCACGGACACGGGAAAGTTTTCAGTCGCAAACTGGGGTTACCTTTGATCCCTTTGCCATAGCACACACCACTTCCAATGCTATATTGGGAATGATGCTTCACCCCGAACGGGCAACCCGAATACTACAGCAGGGGTATATGGACACACAGCAGCTAAATCTCGCACAATATATCGATCAGTTGGTGGCGCGCAATTTTAAGGGGCCACAACAAAAAGGCTATGCTGGAGGCTTACAGCAAACGGTGCAGGCCAATTTGCTAGAACATTTAATGCAGTTGGGTAAAGCCTCTAATGTACCCAGTGCCGTTCGTGCAACTGTGTATGGTAGCTTAGAAAACTTACACCAACACCTCAACAAGAATAAAACTGTAGCACAAGCTCCTTATTTTAAGATGATGATTGAAAATTATTTGCAAACCGCAAGTGCCATTGATGCCCTAGGAGTGCCTAAAATCCCCGATGGTTCTCCAATTGGAAGCATGGCTTGTGATTTTGATCTTTTATGGAAGTAAATCTTATTAGTGATACAGTAACGCAGCCCAGTGAGAGGATGCTAGCGGCCATGCAGGCGGCACCTGTTGGAGATGATGTTTTTAAAGAAGACCCCACAGTAAATGCCTTGGAAGAAGAGGTGGCCGACCTGTTTGGAATGGAAAAGGCCTTGTTTTTTCCATCGGGCACCATGGCAAATCAAACTGCCATTAAAGCGCATACCCGTCCCGGAGATCAGTTAATTTGCGACCACTATTCCCACGTGTATCACTACGAAGGAGGTGGGGTAAGCTTTAACAGCGGGGTGTCCTGTAAATTACTTGCTGGAGATCGTGGTCGAATTACAGCAGCACAGGTGGCAGAAGCTATAAATCCTCCAGACTTTTATCACAGTCCGCAAACGCGTTTGGTAAGCTTGGAGAACACTACAAACAAAGGGGGGGGCGCCTGCTACGATTTTAAGAATATTCAAGAAATAAAGGCGCTTTGCGAGCAGCACCAACTGAGCCTGCATTTAGATGGGGCACGGTTGTGGAATGCTTTGGAGGCTACTTCGGCTACTCCCAAAGACTACGGTAGAGTATTTGACACCATTTCTGTGTGTTTTAGTAAAGGTTTAGGCTGTCCCGTTGGGTCAATGCTAATAGGGGATTTAGCTACGATGTCAGCAGCACTCCGAATACGAAAAGTTTTGGGCGGTGGGATGCGCCAAGTGGGCTATTTGGCTGCAGCAGCACGTTATGCCTTGCAGCACCACCGCAAGGAATTGAATGAGGATCACAAAAAAGCAAAAGAACTAGAACAGCTCTTGTTGCAATTGCCCTATGTGGAGAATGTGGAACCCGTGTCTACCAATATTATCATTTTTGCAGTACAATCTTCCATAGACGAAATGGCATTTATTACTGCGCTTGAGGCCAAAGGTATACGGATAATTCAATTAGGAAAAGGGAAGCTACGTATCGTTACACACAGGGATTATACCGCCACTCAGCATTCTTATTTTATGCGTATATTGAAGGAGCTTAAGTTCTAAATGTTGCCTCAATGAAATCTCCCATCTCCCTTTTTTTCCATTCGGTTTCTTTTATTTTTGTAGCCGCTTGTAATCCACCAAAAAAAATGTCTGACAAAACGACAACAACCCCGCCCATAGCTGATCGTCAACACTATCAAATTAAAACGCATGGCGATATTAGAGTAGATCCTTACTATTGGCTTCGAGAACGCGATAATCCAGAAGTTATTGACTATCTCGAGCGAGAAAATGCCTATTTCGATGGGATGACAACCGCTCAAGAACCGCTTCGTAAGGAGTTGTTTCAAGAAATGCGGTCCCGCATCAAGGAGGATGACACCACAGTACCCTATTTTTACAATGGGTATTGGTACATTACTCGTTATGAAACGGGCAAAGATTATCCTATTTACACACGAAAAAAGGACAGCCTAACTGCTGCAGAAGAAATTCTTTTCGATTGTAATGCAATGGCAAAAGACATGGAGTATTTCCGATTGGTGGGCATTAGTGTGAGTCCAGATAACACCAAGGTTGCTTTTGGCTTAGATACGGTGTCTCGAAGACAATACACCCTGTATATAAAAGACCTATCCACAGGAAAGCTACTGGACACAAAAATTAAAAACACCACAGGGAGCAGCGCATGGGCTGCCGATAATCAGCATTTGTTTTACACGCTTAAAGATCCACAAACACTGCGTTCAGCAGCCATATATCGCCATGACCTCAGTGCCCCCAAAACCCCAGACACCTTAGTTTTTGAAGAAAAAGATGAGACGTTTTCTGTTTCTATAAGTACTTCTAAATCAGAGGACTATTTATTTATTTCTTCCTACAGTACCCTTACTTCAGAACAAAAGTTTTTAAAGCGCGATGATCCTAAAGGTAGTTTTACGGTACTTCAAGCCCGGGAGCGCGGACTGGAGTATTATGCCGAACATATGGGGGAACATTTTTATATCCTTACCAATAAAGACAAGGCACAGAATTACAAATTAATGCGAACTGCTGTAAGTACCCCAGCGCAAGAACATTGGGAGCCCTTTTTAGCCCATCGTTCCGAAGTGTTGTTGCAGGATTTAGAATTGTTTAAAGACTATTGGGTAGTATCTGAACGCGAGCAGGGGCTCACTAGAATCCGTGTGGTATCTTGGGACGGAGCTGAGGATTACTATTTGCCTTTTGACGGAGAAACCTATAGTGCCAGTATAGGCTTTAACCCTGCATTTGACACTACAGAATTGCGCTATTTCTTCAATTCTTTGCGCACCCCAGCAACGGTATATGCCTTTGATATGGCCACACAAAAGCAACGCCAACTCAAGCAGCAAACTGTTTTAGGAGAATTTTCCGTTAAAGATTATGTGGAAAAGCGAATTTGGGCCACAGCTCGTGACGGTGCCAAGGTACCTATTTCTATCATCCACCACAAAAATACAATGCCTAGTAAGGACACGCCCTTATTGCTGTATGCTTACGGATCTTACGGAAGTATTACCAATCCAAGGTTTTCTTCCACCCGTTTAAGTTTGCTCAACAGAGGCTTTATTTTTGCTATTGCTCATATACGAGGCGGACAGTACCTGGGGCGTCACTGGTATGAGGACGGAAAATTATTTAAAAAGAAAAACACCTTTTACGATTATATCGATGCTTCTAAGCACCTTATTGCCGAAGCATATACAGCTGCTGACCATCTTTACGCAATGGGAGGTTCTGCAGGGGGGCTACTAATGGGTGCTGTGGTTAATATGGCTCCAGAACTTTACAATGGTGTTGTAGCTGCGGTTCCTTTTGTGGATGTGGTAACCACGATGCTGGATGACGATATTCCACTAACTACCTCTGAATATGATGAATGGGGCAATCCTAATAAAAAGGATTTTTACGACTATATGCTGTCGTACTCTCCCTATGATCAGGTGCGCGCACAGCAATACCCAAATATGCTGGTGACTACAGGCTATCACGACTCTCAGGTACAGTATTGGGAGCCGGCAAAGTGGGTGGCAAAGTTGCGTGTTAGCAAAACCGATGCGAATGTGTTGTTGTTCCACACCAATATGGAAGCGGGGCATGGTGGAGCATCAGGTCGATTTGAGGCATTAAAGGAAATTGCACGGGAGTATGCTTTTTTCTTAGCCCTGGAATCAGCGGCAAAGTCGAAATAATTTTTTAGCTTTGCAGCGTCTAGAAACCATTGAAAACTTCTTGTGAAGGCCCATCAAAACGTTTTAGAACTTATTGGCAATACGCCATTAATTCAACTAAACAAAGTTGCTGCATCCCTAAAGGGAAACTACTTTGCAAAATTTGAAGCCTTCAATCCCGGACAGTCTACCAAAGATCGTATTGCCCTTCATATCATTGAAATTGCAGAACAAAAGGGGTTATTAAAGCCCAATTCTTGCATTATAGAAACCACCTCTGGGAATACTGGTTTTAGCTTGGCCATGGTATCTTTAATTAAGGGATATGAATGTATTTTGGCCGTTAGTTCAAAATCATCAAAAGATAAAATTGCTATGCTGCGCTCGATGGGAGCTAAAGTGTATGTGTGTCCTGCCAATGTTGCGGCTGATGATCCGCGTTCCTACTACCAAGTGGCCAAGCGTTTACACAGCGAGATTGAAAATTCTATTTATATCAATCAATACTTTAACGCATTAAATGTTGAGGCACATTACTTGAGTACAGGTCCCGAAATTTGGAAACAAACCGAAGGAGAAATCACTCATTTGGTGGCCTGTAGTGGAACAGGAGGAACAATTTCAGGCTGTGCTAAATATTTAAAAGAACAAAACCCCAACATTAAAGTTTTTGGTGTAGATGCTTATGGTTCCGTTTTAAAAAAATATCACGAAACGGGAGAATTGGACACCAAAGAAATTTATCCCTATCGTATTGAAGGCTTAGGCAAAAACCTTATTCCAACAGCTACTGATTTTGACAGTATCGACCTTTTTGAAAAAGTAACCGATGAAGCCAGTGCACACACCGCACGGACCATTAGCCTTCAAGAAGGTTTGTTTGTTGGCTACACCTCAGGAGCGGCTTTTCAAGCGGTGAAACAACTCCACGAACAAGGGCACTTTGACGCCAATAGTAAGGTGGTAATTATTTTTCCAGACCATGGCTCGCGCTATATGAGTAAAATTTATGACGATCAATGGATGGAAGCCCAAGGCTTTTTTGACAATACCTATACCAAATCTCCAAAAACAACGGAATTCATTAGCTAATTGAAAACAGTATGATGCGTGATTTATTTGATAGAATAACTGAAAACAAGGGGCCATTGGGAAAATGGGCCGACCAAGCGGAAGGCTATTTTGTTTTTCCTAAACTCGAAGGGCCTATTTCCAACCGTATGCACTTTAGAGGGAAGGAAGTAATTACCTGGAGTGTTAATGATTATTTAGGCCTTGCAAATCACCCCGAGGTGCGAAAGGTGGATGCTGAAGCCGCCACAGCTTATGGTGCAGCTTATCCTATGGGCGCCCGTATGATGTCTGGGCACACCTCCCTGCACGAACAGTTGCAAGAGGAGTTGGCAGCCTTTGTCAATAAAGAAGCCGCCTATCTGTTAAATTTTGGATATCAGGGGATTCTTTCTACTATAGACACTTTGGTGTCAAAAAATGATGTTATAGTGTATGATGTGGATGCTCACGCCTGTATTATTGATGGGGTGCGTTTGCATTTAGGAAAGCGTTTTACCTACAAACACAACGACATCGAAAGCTTAGAAAAAAACTTACAACGTGCCACCAAACAGGCCGAACAATCGGGAGGAGGTATATTAGTAATCTCTGAAGGGGTCTTTGGAATGCGTGGTGAACAAGGGAAGCTAAAAGAAATAGCAGCCCTTAAAAAGAAATACAACTTCCGCTTCCTGGTAGATGATGCCCATGGTTTTGGTACCCTAGGTGCTACCGGTGCAGGAGCAGGAGAGGAGCAGGGCGTACAAGATGAAATTGACGTGTACTTTGCCACCTTTGCAAAATCTATGGCCTCCACAGGTGCATTTATTGCCGGAGATAAAGAAATCATAGACTACCTAAAATACAATATGCGCTCCCAGATGTTTGCAAAATCCTTGCAAATGCAATTGGTTGTTGGCGCCTTAAAGCGCTTGGAAATGTTACGCACACAGCCCGAGTTAAAAGCCAAACTATGGGAAAACGTAAACGCACTTCAAAAGGGATTAAAAGACAACGGTTTTGATATCGGTAAAACCCAAAGCTGTGTTACCCCCGTGTATTTAAAAGGAAGCATTCCAGAAGCTATGGCACTGGTTCAGGATTTGCGCGAAAACTTCGGTATTTTCTGTTCTATAGTAGTGTACCCGGTAATTCCCAAAGGTCTTATCCTGTTGCGCTTGATTCCAACATCTTCACACACTATGGAAGATATTGAAATTACGCTAGATGCCTTTGCACAAATACGTTCTAAACTAGAGCAAGGTGTGTATCAAATGGCTGCGAAAACTGTTGGAAGCACCAATTAATCGTTAAGCATTACGGGCATAACGAGCATGGTAATATGCTCACCTTCTACACCGCCATCCTGTGGTGTGATGATTCCTGCTCTGTTGGGGAGCGATAGTTCTAGGCGCACTTGATTGGCGGTTAGGTTATTTAGCATTTCTACCAAAAACCTTGAGTTAAAGCCAATTTGCATGTCGTCCCCTTTGTATTCACAATCCAGATGTTCTTCGGCCTTATTACTGTAGTCGAAATCTTCCGCAGAAATTTGTAAAGTAGTTCCTGCGAGCTTTAAACGAATTTGGTGGGTGGTTTTATTAGAGAAAATACTTACACGGCGAACAGAGCTTAAAAAGGTGCCGCGTTCAATTTCCATTACATTCGGGTTTTCCTTTGGTATTACTGCTTCGTAATTGGGGTATTTTCCATCAATTAAACGGCAGGTAAGACACGTGGCCCCAAAATTAAACTGTGCATTACTTTCGTTGTACTCGATAGTAACCGTGTCTGTAGTTCCTGCCAAAAGAGTTTTCAAAACCTGTAAGGGTTTTTTAGGCATAATAAACTCGGCACTCTGTGCGGCAGTCAAGTCTGTACGTGTGTATTTCACCAACTTATGGGCATCTGTAGCTACAAAAGTGAGGGCATCGGTACTGAATTGGAAAAACACGCCACTCATCACAGGACGTAAATCGTCATTTCCAGATGCGAATAGGGTAGCATTGATAGCGGTTGCTAACACATCTCCCTGTAATTCTGTTTTAGAGGGATCGGGCAGGTGGGGTGCCTTGGGAAATTCTTCTGCTTCAACATAAGCCAATGCATATTTCCCGTTATTAGCGCTAATCTCAAAGGTGTTTTGGTCGGTTTTAATGAACGTAAGCGGTTGCTCAGGGAACGTTTTTAGCATGTCTGTAAGCAGTCGTGCAGGTAGGGCTACTTGTCCAGTATCGGTAGATTCTACTGCAATTACTGTGGACAGTGTGGTTTCTAAATCCGATGCCGTAAGACTGAGCTTGTTTTCATTGAGCTGAAACAAAACATTGTCTAAGATGGGTAGAGTATTGGTGGCATTAATAACACCGCCAAGAGTTTGTAATTCTTTTAAAAGGGCTGAACTCGAGACTATAAATTTCATAGGTAATGCGCTTTTTCCAAAGATATTTGAAATGCCTCAACTACGGAAAGAAACTTATTCACAATTGTTAACGCAACATGCGCATACGCCAAAAGCGCGTGAACACTATTAATACCCCTAAGAATAGCAGAGGGATTAACGCGACAAAAAGCCGTACTAAAGTGCTGTTTTCTTTAGTGCGTTGAAGATCTAAAAGGGCGACTTGCAGGGTTTTGGCACGTAGCGCGATACGGGCTTCTTCTCCCATCAAATAATGGAAGGCGTTTTGCAAAAAGCTTTTGTTATTGTAGAAATTGTTGGTCCATTTATCGTAGCCCAGTTCCACAGGTTGTCCTTTGTCCAACTGATTTTCTGCAATGTTTCCATCGGTGATCACCAACATTTTAGCGTTTCCATTGGCCTTAAAGGGGAGTGAGTCTACGTTTAGCACCCTATTTTTGTACAGGGATTCAAAAGCTCCCTCTAGTAATACTGCTGTGCCCAAACTTTCTTGATTATAGGCCTCTGGGTTTGGCGCTTGGTTAGCTTCTTCCAAACGAACAATAAAAGGCGCAGTAACAGCTTTTGAAAGTGGAGATGAAGTAAGCAAGAACTGCTTTTTGGCAGCATTTTTTAAGGTGTCTATACTCGATGTAAAACGCAACCACACATTGCCTACTCCTGCTGCTATGGGATGTGAAGTGGTTGCAGGGACCAAGGGATAGTAACTCCAAGGGTAGGGGAGGTATTGCGATTGATTTCCGCTGCCCTGCGCCAAAACAATAGGAGCTGCATACAGGTCTTTAACCAGGTTATTATTGAGACGCAGTCCGCGCTTAAAGAAATAGTCTTCTAAATTAAGGGGGTTAGGATAGGCTAAGGCACTACCGGAACTATTAAACAAGCTATCGCGGTTGATTTGTATGGTATTAATGGCCCACAAACTTGCGCCCCCATGCATTTGGTATTGGTCCAATACTAATTTCTCTGTAGCTGTAAAGGGAGCTTTAGGATTCGAAATAAACAATACATCAAAACGCTTCAGGTTATTTAAGGTTGTGATGGGGTCATTTTGCAAGGCTTTTAAATCAAAGGCGGCAAGGTTGTAGTACGGTTTTAGACTTTGCAATAAGTCTGCTGTACTGGCGGCACTACTGGTGTTGTGAGAGGTTAATACCGCAATGCTTTTCTTCGTAGTTGTTTGCAATTGAATAATAGCATCGGTAAACTGATATTCCAATTGTCTGATGGAACGTAAGAGTTGTTGTTCGGGGCTGTCGCCCAAGGTTTTTTTAAGGAGGGATACGCGTACCGAACGACTACCGTCACTAACAATCGCCCAGGGAAAAACTACTGTTTGTTCCATCCGTTGGGTGTTTGCGTTTACTACATTGTGGGGCTGTAGTCCGTATTGCAGCATTTCTTCTACAATGGCGGTCACATTGTCACTGTCTTCAAATGGGTTGATATAGTTGAGGAGCAGCGGGCGTTTTCGGGCCATCTGCTCGAGTAGGGTTTGAGTTTCTTGGCGAAGCCGTTGAAAATTGTTGGGCAAATCACCGCTTAAAAACACATCAACACGCAGGGGTGTTGTGGTGACTTCCAGTGTGTTTAGGGCCGTAGGTGAAAGTGTGTAGCGTTGATCTGCAGTAAAATCTATTTGCCCAGGGAAATAAGAATGCAGTAGTATTAGCCCCAGTCCAACAGTCCAAAACAGTGTGTTTTTTCTTTTCATTGGGCTTTTATTTTTTGTAACGCACGCTGTGTTAGGGCTAAAAAGAAAAGGCTAAGCCCAATATAATAGGCAAGGTCTGACACCTGTACCACCCCATTGCTAATGCCAATATAGTGGGCTTCAATACCCAAGTCGCGTATAAAACCAAACCATCCAAAATCAGGGATTAATACCGCGAGTTGCCCCCAACCATAATATTGTAAAAAGCAAAGTAGTAGGGCCCCAAGATAAGCAGTGACGGCATTTTTGGAAGCTGCAGAAGCAAAGTTACTGATGCAAGCAAAACAGATGCACAAAAACACTAATCCCAGGTAGCCGCCTACGATACTTCCCCAGTCCAGTGGAGTTCCTGCTTGCATAAGTTTTTGAAGGCCCCAAAGATGTATGGTTGTGGGAAGCAAAGCAAATGTAAACACCACAACGATGGCCATAAACTTTCCAAGCACCAACTGCCATACACTTATGGGTTTGGTCAGCAGTACTTCTAAAGTCCCCGACTTGATTTCTTCAGCAAAGCTGCGCATACTCAGGGCAGGAATTAGGAACATCAACAGCCAGGGTGCAAGGTTGAAGAACACATTTAAATCTGCAAAGCCTGAATTAATGATGTTAAACGGCGATTCAAACACCCATAAAAAAAGCAGGCTCACAAGATAAAACAAGGCCAAGGCAAGAACGCCTGAAGGCACACTGAAAATTCCGAGGATGTCTTTTTTAACTATTGTCCACATACTATTCAAATACCACGGTGATGGGATCCCTGTAGCTCAAGCCAAACAGGGTGTTGGCACCACCCACGGTGTTGGGATTACTTTTATATACAGCTATTTCCAAATGACCTGCAGCATTAAATAACGCTAGTTTTTTGCCATCAGCAGCACGTTTTCCAACGGGAATTGTAAAATCAATGGCTTCACCGTAAGCGGTGTACACTTGGCGAAACTTTTCGTTACGTGCAAAAATGGTAAAATTGCGCGACATCCCTACTTCATCAAAGAGTTTTTGAGTGATGTTGGTCACAACGTTGCCATAATTGTCGATGTAGATCACTGCACCCAAGATTTGATTTTTTTCGGTATTAATAACAGGTTGTAGTTCTTTTATTTCTTTAATGACTGTAATGGGTTTTCCAATGACTTCCAATTGCCCCTGACGTGCAATATGTGCGGCGACATTCACAAACACATCAAGTACTGGAAAGCTGGTGACCACATTGTTGTGAATGTTTATTTCCACCACCTTTTCGGGGCGATGTTGGTCAAGGAGGAGGGCCATAATACCGTTGTCAGCTCCAATAAAATAGTGGTTGTTATAGCGCATGGCAAGGTGCCTATTCTCTGGGGTTTGTTCACTTTCTACTCCAATAATATGAATGCTTCCTTTGGGAAAAACGAGGTAGGCATTTTTTAAAATATAGGCACATTCCGTCAGGTTGTAGGGACTAATTTCATGGCTAATATCAACAATTTGTAGTGGACTAATGGCAGAAATCAAGGCCGCTTTTACAGCTCCTACCGCGTAGTCTTTGTTTCCAAAATCAGTTGTTAATGTTATTATTGACATAGCTTTTTTAAAAAGCGCACTGCAAATTTAATTTTTATGTATTTTTGAGTAAACCCCCAACACTGTAAATTAACGGATTTTAAAGTAAAAAGTACTTGAACGAAATAAAAATAGACCTTCAAGAGGTTAACCCCCGAGATTTTTTTGGGCAGCAGAATGCCCACATCGAACAACTCAAATCCTTCTATCCAAAACTTAAAATTATAGCCAGAGGCAGTACCATTAAGGCTTATGGCGCTCCAGAGGTGCTGGATGAATTTCAGAAACGAGTAGACCTTATGCAAATACACCTGGGGAAATACAACACCCTAGATGAAAAAATTATTGAACGTATTGTTACTGCCCAAACCCAAGCCGAATTGGGTTTTGATAGCGCTACAGAGAAAGTAATAGTGCACGGTGTTGGAGGAAAAATCATTAAAGCCAAAACACCTAACCAAGCAAAGCTGGTGGATGCAATATCGAAAAACGATATGGTGTTTGCCATCGGTCCAGCAGGAACAGGAAAAACCTACACAGGAGTGGCTATGGCAGTGAAGGCACTTAAAGAAAAGCAAGTCAAGCGTATTATATTAACGCGTCCTGCGGTAGAGGCCGGAGAAAATTTAGGTTTCCTTCCTGGGGACCTTAAAGAAAAATTAGATCCCTACATGCAGCCCTTGTACGACGCGCTCCGGGATATGATCCCCTACGAAAAGCTCGCAACACACTTGGAGAAGGGAACCATACAAATAGCTCCCTTAGCCTTTATGCGTGGCCGTACATTAGACAATGCCTTTGTAATATTAGACGAAGGGCAAAATACTACCCACGCTCAAATGAAAATGTTTCTAACCCGTATGGGGCCCAACGCCAAATTTTTAGTCACCGGGGATCCCGGGCAAATAGACCTTCCCCGACGGGTGATTTCTGGACTGAAAGAAGCCTTGTTAATATTAAAAGCCACCAAAGGTATCGGCATGGTATATTTGGATGACAAAGATGTTATTCGGCACCAATTGGTAAAAGAAGTGGTGGAGGCTTACAAGCGTATAGAACATCAAAACTAAGGCTATGGAAACCTTAATGCACACAGAATTTAAATTCCCTGGCCAACAAAGCTATTATAAGGGCAAGGTACGGGAAGTGTACCGTTTGGAAGGAGATCTCCTTGTGATGGTGGCCACCGACCGACTATCGGCCTTTGATGTGGTGATGCCTAAGGGCATTCCCTACAAGGGGCAAATCCTCAATCAAATAGCACAGCATATGCTGCAAGCAACTGCGGATACTGTTCCCAATTGGCTTGTGGCTAGCCCCGATCCTAATGTGTCTATAGGACATGCCTGCACCCCTTTTAAGGTTGAAATGGTAATTCGTGGGTATATGAGCGGGCATGCCGCTCGGGAGTATAAGGCAGGAAAGCGCCTGCTATGCGGTGTTCCCATGCCCGAGGGTATGAGTGAAAATGATGCTTTTCCTGTCCCCATTATTACGCCTGCCACCAAGGCAGAAGAAGGCCATGACGAAGATATTTCTAAAGAAGAAATTATTGCTCAAGGCATCGTAAGTGCTGCAGATTATATCCAACTAGAGCAGTATACACGAGCGCTTTTTGAACGCGGTACTGCCTTAGCAAAGGAACGCGGTTTAATTTTAGTAGATACCAAATACGAATTTGGAAAAACCACCGATGGACGTATCGTTTTGATTGATGAAATTCACACCCCAGATTCATCGCGTTACTTTTATGCAGAGGGTTATGCCGAGCGACAAGCAGCAGGTGAACCACAAAAGCAGCTCTCAAAGGAGTTTGTGCGCCAATGGTTGATTCAACATGGTTTTCAAGGATTAGAAGGTCAGCAGCTGCCCAAAATCACTACAGCCTTCACCGAAAAAGTTTCTCAGCGTTATATAGAATTGTACGAGCAAATTACAGGAGAAACGTTTGTTCCCGCCCCCATAAATAACTTACACCAGCGAATAGAACAAAATGTGTTGGCCTATTTGGAAAAACACTAGAAGATTTTTTTAAGCACCGCCTCCAACTCTATTGGCGGCGTGTAAAAATGTGCTGCGCCATAGCGTTTGCACCAGGTTATTTGTCGTTTGGCATACCGTCGGCTGTTGCGCTTGATGCGTTCTATGGCCGTGTCCCGATCATAGTCCCTATTCCAAAACGGAAGCCACTCCTGATAGCCTACCGTGGCAAAGGCTGGGTGGTTTTGATAATCGGCTAAAGCTGCAGCTTCTTCTTCCAAACCATTATCGAGCATGCTGTCTACACGGCTATTGATACGCTGGTACAATTCTTCTCTTTCGGGCATAAGCACAAGGTAACGTGTGGTGAAGTTTCGCGGGACCTTTTCTTGTTGCAAAAACGAGGAGTAAGGTTGCTCAGCGACAATACACACCCCCAAGGCACGAAGCATACGGCGCGGGTTGTTCCGATCCACTTGTTGATAGTACTTTAAATCCTTTTGCTTTAACAGGTCTTGTAGGCCCTCTAAGCCGTGCTGTTGGTAAAATAATTCCAGTTGATCGCGAAGGGCTTGTGGTACTTCTGGGAATTGATCTAGGCCTTCAATAAGCGCATCGGCATACAACCCCGATCCGCCTACCAGCACCACCACATCTTGGTGTTCAAATAGACGTTCCACACAGGCGAACGCCTCTTTTTCATAGGCGCCAACCGTATAGGGGGAAGCCAAACTTTTATTGTGGATAAAATGATGTGGAACCTGCGCGAGTTCTTCGGGACTAGGTGGGGCAGTGCCAATTTTCATTTCCTTATAAAATTGCCGCGAATCACAGGAAACAATTTCAGTGTTGAAATGTGTTGCTATTTTTAGTGCTGCGGCAGTTTTTCCCGAGGCTGTAGGCCCTGCGATGTAGAGTAGTGTTTTATTCATGGTTTAATCGTGCGCCACAGGCATGACAAAACACCGCTTCGTCTTTGTGCTGGTCGTTCATGCATTCGGGACAGGCTTGAGTGTTAGTATCTAAATTTCGGTTTTGGTCGGCAAATTCGGCGGTGACAATGCCTGTAGGGACAGCAATAATGCCATAGCCTAAAATCATAATAATTGCGGCAATAAACTGCCCTAAATTGGTGGTAGGAGCAATGTCACCGTACCCCACCGTAGTAAGGGTAACTATGCACCAATAGATACTTCGTGGGATACTGGTAAATCCACTGGCGTCACTTTCTATCAAATACATGATGGTTCCAAAAATGATGCACAAAATTAATACCCCAAACATAAAGACTAAAATTTTGGCTCTGGAAGCCACTAGAGCGCGTACCAAAGTGTTGGACTCTCCAATGTAGCGTGTGAGTTTTAAGATGCGAAAAACACGAAGTAAACGCAAGGCCCGAAGCGCAATTAGGGATTGGGTTCCTGTAAAGAAAATAGCTACATATTTTGGTAGTGTAGACAACAGGTCAATGATGCCATAAAAACTAGTGATGTAGCGCCAGGGTTTTTTTACTGCAATGATGCGGAGCAAATATTCTACAGAAAACAAAATGGTAATGCACCACTCGGCCCAATGAAAAAAATCCTTGTAAGAAGAATTTATGGAAGGCACACTCTCCAAGGCCACCAATACCACACTGAGGAGGATGAAAAAAAGTAGCACCACGTCAAAGACTTTGCCTTTTGGGGTGTCGGCCTCATAAATAATTTCGTGGAGTCGATTGCGCCAAGGTTGTGGAGACTTTGGATCCATATTTCAAGGTACAAAATTAAATTTGTTCCCCATCGGGAGAGAGGGGAATCAGTTTTTGGTATTTCTTTTTGCCTAAAAAACTTCGAATTAAGGCGGCACAATCAGGGTTGTGTTCTACTGCAATACAGCGTTGTGCTATGCGATCTACAGTTTTAATTTGATGGTGCAGTTCAAAAAAGCCATAGCCTTTAAAACGTTCTTCTTCCACCCACACAAAACTTTGCTCCCCTTTGGTTCTGCCTTCATCAATGAGTAAAAATGAAGGATGTGGAAAAGAAAGGTCCGTTAAAAGTGTTTCTACTTTAGCATTGTAGGCTTTTGGCGTTTCTTTCCCCGTACAGGCCCCGGCACATTGTTTTAAAGAAAAAGTGGGGCAGCTTGTTTTTCCATTTGCTAAAGAGGTTTTATTTTGGCACAGTTGGTAGTGCTCTATCCAGTGAAACAATCGACCTACTGCTGCTTTTTTATTTTTAAACACCATCAGGTAATCTTGTTCTTGTCGGGCTTGTTCTACGTGCAGTTGCTGGTAGCCAGTACTGTCTGTTTCTATGCGAATTCCCATAGGAAACAAGCGAAATTTAAAGGCGTAGTTGAATTTAGGGCGATTGATTTTTATTTCGTTCTGTTCTTTAAGTAAGGCCAGAAGCTCATTACCGGTTTTTTCAAAACGTACTTGGTGTACCAGCTTTTGAAGTTTTAAACTTTTTCCCTTAGGACTGGTAAAATGGGTTCGTACGCGTTTTTGGATGTTTTTACTCTTTCCGATATACAGCAGTTCCTTGGCTTTGTTGTAAAAGTAATACACCCCTGTGGCAGTGGGCATTTCTTCCAGAATTTTTAGGTGTTTGTCCGCTAAATTGTTTTTAAATAGCGTCTTAATTTGAGTTTGTACTATGGATTTATTGCTGTCCTTTTCTAGCAGCATTTGAAACAATTTAAGCGTGGCACGGGCATCGCCATGTGCGCGGTGACGGTCGCTAATAGGAATCCCTAGGGAACGGACCAGTTTTCCGAGCTTATACGATTCCTGTTCAGGCAATAGTTGTTCCGAAAGCTGCACTGTACATAAAGAATCACGCTCGTAAGTGTACCCCAGTCGCTGAAACTCAGTACGTAGCATGCGATAATCAAATTCTGCATTGTGGGCAACAATCACACAATCGGAAGTAATTTCAATAACCCGTTTGGCAATTTCAAAAAAGCGCGGAGCATTGCGAAGCATTTTTTCATTGATCCCCGTAAGTTTTTGGACAAAAGGTTGAATGGGGCGCTCGGGATTTACCAGCGAAGCAAATTGATCGACCACCTCGTGACCGTCAAAACGGTAAACGGCAATTTCTGTTATGGCCTCTTCGTTAAAGCGCCCTCCTGTGGTTTCAATGTCTACAACTGCGTACATAGACTAGTGGCGAGCGCCAAAAATTTTACTTCCAACACGGATCATGGTACTGCCGCAGGAGAGTGCTATAGGGTAGTCCCCACTCATGCCCATAGAAAGAATGTCTAAGGGTAGGGATTCCTGTGCCTTTTGAAAACTGGCGTGGAGGGCATTAAATTCTGCTTCAATTTGTTGTTCATTAGAGGTAAACGTAGCCATGCCCATAAGCCCTTTAATGGCAACGCCCTCTAGAGTTGCGGCCTTTGGTAATAAGGCTTCCAATTCTTCATTAGAAAGTCCAAATTTGGTGGCTTCTGTAGCAATGTGCATTTGCAGTAAGCAGGGAATTTTTCGTTGGTGTTTGATGCCCTGTTTGTTAATTTCTAATAGCAAGCGTTCGCTGTCCACACCGTGAATTAGGGCTACAAAGGGTGCAATGTACTTCACCTTATTGCGTTGTAAATGCCCAATCATATGCCATTGGATATCTTTGGGAAGCTCTTCGTATTTCCCCACCAATTCCTGTACTTTATTTTCTCCAAAAATACGGTGACCAGTATCGTAGGCTTCTAAAATGGCCGAAGCAGGTTTGGTTTTTGATACTGCCACCAAGCTTACTGCCTTTGGGAGACTGTGTTTTAATTCATTTAGGTTGTGGGCTATACTCATGGCCACAAAGGTATTGAAAAGCAGCGTTTTTTTGGCCATAGGGCTACCTGATTACCATGGACATTGTTTTATTTTCTCCCTGCGCTCCTAGGGCGCTTTAAATTAAAACGTCTTACTGCATTGGGTGAACAAGGTGCCCCGTAAGGAGTTTAGGGTGAAGGAAGGTGGTTTTAGGAGGAACAGTTTTACCGTTGGCGGTGAGTTGTTGCACAAGTGCAAAGGGGAGGGGTAAATAGCTACAACAAAACGCACTGGGGGTAACAGCGGTAAAATCGGTTAGCGCTTGGTTCTTTTTTCTGGGATGGTAACGCAGCTGAACCTCAGTTGCACTTATCATTTGATACAGCTTTTGTAAGCTGTCTAAAGTTGAATTATGGGGATGTAGACTGTAGGGTGTACCCTCTAACAGAAGCAGTAGGGGATGCTTTTTAGTCGGGACTAGTTGTTTTGGAAGTGGTTGTAGGCTTCCTAAACGAGATAAGGCCTCCAAAGAGATTTCCGATGGGAGTTGAGGCAGCGACCAAAAAAAACTTTCGGATTGAATCTGCTCAGTAGGAACTAAAAGCGTGAGCAATTGGGTATTTGAAGAATTCTCCGTTTGATTTGAGTAGTGAATGACCGCCTCCGCACGATGATGGCCATCTACCAAATCGCAGTGGTCTATTGCTGCTAAGGCGTGATGGCATGCTGCACTTTGACGAGCATTTAGGGGCCACAGCGTGTAGGTTACCGCATCATAGCTAAATTCATGCAAAGGCAAATGGTGTGTTGCTTCTTCCAAAAGATCTTGGAGTGGTGGGGCAGATGAAAAAGCCGCCACCACAGGTTCTGCCTGAATTTTTACGGCAGTCAAATAGCCTCCTAGGGTAGCGGCCCGATCAGGTAATGTAGCTTCATGGGGGCGCAATTTCCCTGCTTTTACTGCTGCGGCAGTCATTCCAGTAATTAAACCTGTAAATACCCCTCTTTTACTTTTGCGACGTAACACCCAATAGTTTGCTGGATGGGCGACAAAACGTTTGGCGTTACAAGCTGCTTGAAAAGCTTCGGCAATGTGTTGCCATTGTGCCTCCTGGGTGTTGGCTTCAGTGCCTGCGCGTAGAATAGTTAAAAATGAATTTGGGCGCAATTGGAGGTCTACGGCACGCTTTTCCTTACTATAACTGGCATAAGCTTGAATAACTAAAGCTTCTGGAGTTTTGGGCAAATAAAGTGAAATGGGACCAAATAATGCCATGGCCTAAAAGGATTGTAGGGCCACTTTATCTTCTCCAGCGTAATCGTAAAACCCACGCCCTGATTTTTTACCCAAATGGCCTTTGGCTACCAATCGTTTTAGTAAGGGCTGAGGTTTGTAATGCGCTTCCCCTAAAGAAGTGTAGAGTACTTCTAAAATAGACAAACATACGTCTAAGCCAATAAAATCTGCCAATTCTAAGGGCCCCATAGGATGCCCCATACCAAGTTTCATTACCGTGTCGATGCCTGTAACGTCACTTACGCCCTGGTCCAGTGTTCCTATGGCTTCGTTAAGCATGGGGAGCAAAATCCTGTTGGCTACAAAACCCGACACATCTCGTGCTAGCACCCCTGTTTTTCCTATGACTTGCGTAAGGTTTTGAATGGTGTGCACTACTTCTGTTGCTGTAGCATCCCCTTGAATAATTTCCACTAACGGCATCACTGGAACCGGATTAAAAAAATGCATGCCAATGACTCTTTCGGGGCGCGTAGTGGCGGCTGCCAGTTGATGAATAGCAATGGAAGATGTATTACTGGCCAAAATACAATTCTCCTTACATGATACATCTAATTGCTTAAATATCATCTTTTTAAGGGCTTCATCTTCAGAAACAGCTTCAATTACAAGATCAGCGTTTTTATAAGCGGTACTGGCATCGGTAGTATACTGTATTCCCGCTAAAATTGCTGCTGCTTCCGCTTCGGTAAGGCGCTCTTTTTTTACCCCTCGTGCTAAATTTCGGGCGATTGTATTTTTTGCTGTTTCCAATTGTGTGGCACTAACATCGGTTAGGGTCACGGAAAATTGATGTTGCGCAAAAACATGAGCAATTCCGTTACCCATACTTCCTGCGCCTATAACTACTATGTTTTTAAGCATTGGTATATGATGAAATAATTTGGTGCGCGACCTCTAAAGCGTTTGTACCTTGTTGTAAACTCACTATGGGTGTAGTGGCAGTTGCTATGGCAGTAGCAAAGGACTCCAGCTCTTCTAATATGGCGTTGGAGCTTTTAATCTCAGGGTTTTCAAAGTAAATCTGTTTTTGTTTGCCTTCAGCATTTTGAAGAATCATGGCGAATTCTTCTCGGTTTTTTGGGGCATCCTTCATCTTAACGACTTCTACATTTTTAGCCAAAAAGTCCACTGCGATGTAGGCGTCTTTTTGGAAAAACCGGCTTTTACGCATGTTTTTCATCGAAATTCTGCTGGCGGTAAGATTGGCCACACAACCGTTTTCAAATTCAATGCGCGCATTGGCAATATCAGGCGTTTCACTAATCACGGCAACGCCAGAAGCTGAGATGTTTTTTACTGGAGCGGGAACAACACTTAGAATAATGTCTATATCGTGGATCATTAGATCGAGTACTACGGGAACATCTGTGCCACGAGGGTTGAATTCCGCCAAGCGATGGGTTTCAATAAACATGGGGTTTGTAATACTAGGGGCTGCCGCTTTAAAGGCGGGATTAAAACGTTCTACGTGTCCCACTTGTCCCATGCATCCTTGAGCAGCAGCTAGTGCTGTTAGGGTTTTCGCTTCTTCTAGGGTTTGGGTGATGGGCTTTTCGATAAAAAAGTGTTTCCCCGCAGCAATTACCTGTTTGGCAAGATCAAAATGGGCTAGGGTTGGGGCCACAATATCTACGACGTCTACTGCGGCAAAAAGAGCTTCTAAACTCTCAAAGGCGGTATAGCCTTCACTGTGTTCCAATGCCTTGGCACTTTTAGTGTCGGTATCATAAAAACCGAGCAATTCGTACTTTTCGGATTGCTCCAACAATTTAAGGTGAATTTTTCCGAGGTGCCCAGCACCAATGACTCCTGCTTTAAGCATAAGCGTTTTTCTCAAAAATACAATTCTTCTTTTTAAATACTAGAAAAGACTTCCTACTTTTATGGAGTGGAGGACAGTCCGAAATATCGTGGATTACGACAGCAACTAGTAGCACTATTACAACAGAAAGGCATAAAGGATGCAGCGGTTTTGGAAGCTATGGGAATTGTGCCGCGCCATTGGTTTATGGATAAAGGCTTGACCGCCTTTGCGTATGAAGACAAGGCCTATCCCATAGCGGCTGATCAAACCATTTCGCAGCCCTACACAGTGGCGTTTCAAACGCAATTATTGGAATTGCAGCCAGGAGCAAAGGTGTTGGAAATTGGAACAGGTTCTGGCTATCAAACTGCGGTGCTTTTACAACTCGGTGCAACGGTGTATACCGTAGAACGACAGCAAACCCTATTTAAAAAAACCCAACGCTTGTTTCGGCAGTACGGCTATCGCCCAAAGCGACAGGTGTTTGGAGACGGTTACAAAGGCCTAGCTACAGCAGCACCCTATGATGCTATTTTAGTTACCGCAGGCGCTCCTAAAGTGCCTCAAGCCTTATTGGCTCAACTCGCCCTTGGGGGGTATTTGGTGATTCCAGTGGGTGCTGAAGAGCAGGTGATGACTCGATTTACGCGTACTTCAGAAACTACTTTTGACAAAAAAACCTTCGGTGTCTTTCGCTTTGTGCCCTTATTGGAAGATAAGAATTAGTTGTTACATTTTAAAGCCTATAAAAAAACCGTCCGGACGATCTACAGCACCAAAGGCCCTCACATAGCTTAGGCTCAGGCCGCGTATTTGACCAAATCCAAGGTTGCCCAATCCAATGTTGAATTCCCTATAAGGACGTGAACCAGTAATGGCCAGCCCATGAATTCCAGCGATCAGCGATCCTTGCAATTGCTTTATCAAGGGCCACGAGCCCACACCCCATTTGTAAAAATCATGCGTTAAATGGAAGGTAGCATAATGCTCTGCCGTACTCCGTTCGTAGTAGGGCAGCAGGTTAAATGCCCTGTAGGTAGCATTTGCAATGGGTGTTGCATTGCCGTTAAAGTGTTGCAAATCATCAAAACTGGGTTTTTCTTTTTGTAAAAACCCTCCTACTTGGAGTGCATATCGAGTGCTTCCTAGTGCACCAAAGTTTAATTTATGGGACAAACGAAGATCGAGTTTGGTAAAATTATACCGCTCAACACTGCTGCCACTCCCGTTGGTCAGGAATAGGCGCAGGGTGGGGTAGGCGCTATCGAAATTATAAAACACTCTATTGGGTTCTTTATAAAGTTTATATCCAAAGGCATAACGTACTAGCAGACGTTGAAACAGTAGGTTGTGTTGTTCGAAATCAACAGCTGAATTGCGCGGGGTATTTTCAAGATAGTCCCTGTCCTTAAAACGGTAGGAAAAATTGCTTGTGTTTTCCCTAGGTGTCCGCTGTTGGTAGCCCACACTGTAGCTGGTAAAAAGCCCTTCCACTGGGTATAAGCTCCATTGAAGTTCTATTTTTTCTTTTTCTAAATAGCGGGCATAATGCTCTTTAAAGAAAAGGCTGGCTACCGTATTGATGGTTTTGGATACCGCTGGACGGTTGTTGAATTGCTCCAAATAGCGTCCTGCGGAAAGTATTAGGGTGTTGTAGTTGGTGCTGTTAAAGCGGTAACTGGCATTTATTTTGGGGTAGTGCTTTTTATCGCTTACCCCATAATCATTGGCTATACCAAACTCAGCATAGGATTTTTTTTCCTCCCAATCCCGTCTCAAAAAGACACCCAGACCATAAGCCCCTCCTTGAATGGGGTTAAAGCCAGCTCTTGCCAGGGGAAATTCAATTTTAACCCGGCTGTTTTTCTTTGAGTTTTGAATTTCCTTTTGGATAATATCGCTCCACTTAAAGCGGTTGTTTTTCCGATCTATGGAATCCTGATAGACTTCAGATTTTCGCAATTGTTGTAGGCTGTCCTTTTTCACATAATCCTGAATTTCTTTTTCAAGTAGGGGAATGGGGCGTTGTTTGTCCCAGTAGGCGGTACTTTTTTTATTGGCACCGGATTCAATAGTCTGAATGGTTCTGTTAAATGTTTTAGGGGCAAATTGTGGCGCCGTATTGTAATTGCTGTACACGGCTGAAAAGCGACCATCGCCTTTAAATCCTAAAAAACCAAAGGTAAAATCAAGCACTTGGTTGGCCTTGCGCCATTGCGCTGAGTTGGAGTTATACAGGTATTGTTGCTGTAATTGCATGCTGTTAAGTCCTAACAACTGGGTCCGTTTTCCTTCAACGGTTAAATCTACGCCATATAGGGTCCAGTCGTCTTCAACGATGTAAATGATGCCTTCAAATGCCGGGGAAGTGGCTGTTTTTGGCTGTACTGCAATGCGATTAATTAATTTTCTGTCACTGGTGTAAAAGCTGTCTTCCAAAGTGTAGCGGTAATATGCAAAAGCATTGGTAGCAATTGGAGAGACCAATTGATTTCCGAAGTCAAGGGTGTTTTTATAGAAATTAAAATCGGCATCTTCAGCAGTATTAAAGCTAAAACCATTGTCGTTTCCACTTACTTTTGAGGCATACACAACCTCCTTAAAATTCCCACGTTCACTAAAAATCTTCGATTTGGTTTCCGACAGGTAGAGGATCCCTGAGCGGGTACTGTCTAAAACACCATCTAAATCTCCTACTTCTTGCCCCATAAAGCGTTCGGGGACGTCTACTAAGCCAAATATACCTTTAGAATAAAAGTCAGCAGTATACACTTTGCTTTCTTCTAAATGCTTTTTTCGTTCCCGTTGTGCTGCTCTAATGATGGCATGTGCAGGGTTTTCTTGCGCATTGAGTGTGACTTCGTCAAGTTGAACAATTTCAGGCTGCAGTACCACCTCAAATGAAGCGGTGGTGCTGTCAAACGGGAAGGCTTGTCTTTGATAGCCTAAATAAGTGAACATTATAGTTCCGCTAGTTTGTCCTTTGGGATTGAGGTAAAAAATTCCCTCGCGGTTGCTTACTGTGCCAATAAAGGTGTTTTCAAGGTGTACACTTACATCTTGCAGGGGTTGTCCGTTAGCATCGGTGATGTTTCCCGTAAGCTGCCCGTATAAACTACAGGCAATACAGGGCAAGAAAAATAAAAAGAGGGTTTTTAGGGTCAGTTGAAGATGCATAAGAATAGGTTTTACTGTTAAGACGAAAAAGCTGACAGTAAGGTTACAGCATCACTTAAAATTTTTTTTAATGCGCTCCAGATTGCGTTTGTTGTCCCGGTCTTTAATTGTTTCCCGTTTGTCGTATAGTTTTTTTCCGCGTGCCAGTGCAATTATCATTTTCGCATAGCCCTTGGCATTGATGAAAAGTTTTAGTGGAACAATGGTAAGACCACTAAGCTGTACTTGTCGGTGGAGTTTTTTTAATTCTTTTTTATTTAGCAAGAGTTTACGCGTACTTCTAGGGCGGTGGTTGTAGCGCGCACCAAAGGCGTATTCTTCAATGTACATATTGACCACAAAAAGTTCTTGTTTCTCGTTAAATTCACAAAAACTCTCTGCAATGGAAGCCTTACTGTTCCGAATCGATTTGATTTCGGTACCCGTCAATACAATTCCGGCGGTGTATTGATCGAGGAGTTCGTACTCGAAACGGGCTTTTTTGTTTTGTATGTTTATGGCTTTTTGCACAGGCCGAAGGTACAATTTTTTTAAGGTATGCCGACTGCCAACTGCTTGTTGTTCATTGCGAAATCCCTGGGGCAGAAGGTGGGGGTAATAGTGTGTTTTGACGGTAAAAACAGCTGTAGGGACACCATAATTAATTCTTATATTTAAATATCAAAATATTGATTATAAGTGTATTGAATAGAGTTTTTGAAGTGATTGTTTAATAAATTATTATTTTTCTTTTTCCTGTTCTTTTGGTGTGTTTTTAAACACGATACGGTCTTCCTCAACAGCTACAAGCACAGTTTGGTCCGTATGCAATTCATTTGCCAGGATGGCCTTACTCAAGGGGTTAATCACTTCTTTTTGCAAAGTTCTTTTCACTGGTCGTCCACCGTATTGTGGGTCAAACCCTTTTTGTGCCAATAGTTCTAAAGCTGCTGGAGTAGCTTGAATGGTAATGTTTTGTGCTTTTAAGCTGCTTGCAATGCGGTTAAATTGCAGTTGAACGATTTGTTGGATTTCCTGCCGTGTTAGCGGCGAAAACAGTAAAATGTCGTCAATACGGTTTAAAAACTCGGGGCGGATGCGTTGTTGCAATAACTCAAGTACCGCTTTTCGAGCTTCGTTTTCTGCTGTTTGAAAGGATTTGTGCCGTGTAAACGCAGCTAAAATGGCGTCACTCCCTAAGTTACTAGTCATAATCACTAGGGTATTTTTAAAATCTGCCGTACGTCCTTTGTTGTCCGTTAATCGGCCTTCATCTAGAAGTTGTAGCAGTATGTTAAAGGTGTCGGGGTGGGCTTTTTCAATTTCATCCAATAATATTACAGAGTAGGGCTTTCTTCGCACTGCTTCGGTAAGTTGTCCACCTTCATCATAGCCCACGTAGCCCGGAGGAGCTCCAATTAATCTACTTACAGCGTGCCGTTCTTGGTATTCACTCATATCAATACGGGTGATGTTGTTGGCATCGTCAAAAAGCACTTCCGCCAATGCTTTGGCCAATTCGGTTTTTCCAACCCCTGTAGTTCCTAAAAACAAGAAACTCCCAATGGGGCGGTTTTGATCCTGCAAACCGGCTCTACTGCGTCGTATGGCATCACTAACCGTTCGGACAGCCTCTTCTTGCCCCACTAAGCGTTGGCGTAAATGAGTTTCTAAATGAAGCAGCCGTTCTCGGTCCGATTGTAGCATTTTACTCACTGGTATGCCCGTCCATTTGGCAACTACCTCAGCGATATCATCGTAGGTTACCTCTTCCTTAATCATGGCCTCTTGGTTGTCAATGCGGTTTAATTCTTCTTGAATTTGGGCAATTTCTTGTTCGGCATCCTTAATTTTCCCGTACCGCAGTTCTGCCACCGCATCAAAGCGCCCTTCGCGTTCTGCTCGTGAAGCATCTTGCTTAAAGGTTTCAATGTTTTGTTTGGCCGTTTGCATTTTATCTACAAGTCCTTTTTCATACTCCCATCTGGAGGCAATACTGCTGCGTTCCTCTTTTAAATCCGCCAATTCTTTGGTTAAGGCATTAATTTTATTCTCGTCTTTTTCGCGGGTGATGGCCACCAGTTCAATTTCCAATTGGCGTATTCTTCGGTCTAAGGCATCCAATTCTTCTGGTTTAGAATTGATTTCCATTCGCAGTTTTGAAGCCGCTTCGTCCATAAGGTCGATGGCCTTGTCGGGTAAAAAGCGGTTGGAAATATAGCGGTGGGAGAGGGCCACAGCCCCCACTATGGCTTCGTCCTTAATGCGTACCTTATGATGGGTTTCGTACTTTTCTTTAATGCCCCTTAAAATAGATATGGCATCATCTACACTGGGTTCGTCTACAGTTACTTTTTGAAAGCGGCGTTCCAAGGCCTTGTCTTTTTCAAAATACTTTTGAAATTCATCCAGGGTGGTAGCCCCAATAGCACGCAACTCGCCACGTGCTAGCGCAGGCTTTAAAATGTTGGCGGCATCCATAGCGCCTTCACCGCCACCCGCACCCACTAGGGTGTGTATTTCATCTATAAAAAGCAATATGCTGCCATCACTTTGAGTGACCTCTTTTACCACCCCTTTTAAACGTTCTTCAAATTCACCCTTGTATTTGGCTCCTGCTATTAGGGCGCCCATGTCTAGGGAAAAAATGCGCTTGTCCTTGAGGTTTTCTGGGACATCTCCATCAATCACACGATGGGCTAACCCTTCGGCTATAGCGGTTTTACCTGTACCGGGCTCCCCAACAAGTATGGGATTGTTTTTGGTGCGACGCGAAAGAATTTGCAGCAAACGGCGAATTTCGTCATCACGCCCAATTACGGGGTCTAGCTTTCCCTCTCGGGCACTTTTGGTTAGGTCTACAGCATATTTTTCTAAGGCATTAAAGGTGTCTTCGGAAGAAGCTGAGGACACCTTTTCCCCTTGGCGCAATTTTGCTATTGCTGCGGCACAATTTTTTACAGTTGCGCCCTGTTGTTTTAACCAATCCGCCAAGGGGCTCTTACTTTCGCACAGCACTAAAAACAAATGATCGGTGGCTACGTAGTCATCCCCATTTTTTTGGGCGGTTTTAGTAGCGCTTAAAAGGATATTCCCTGCTTTTTGGGAAATGTTTTGGGGGGCACCACTGACTTTAGGATAGGTTGCTAGGAGTTTTTCTGTTTGCTCCAGCAATTGCTCTTTTTTGATTTCCAATTGCTTTAAAACAAAAGGTATAACAGTATCATCGGAGGTGAGGAGAGCATGCATTAAATGGGCTTCATCCACTGCTTGATGACCTTGTTTTTGGGCTAACAGCTGTGCATTTTGCAATACCTCCTGTGATTTTAGGGTAAACTGGTTTGTATTCATGGGGTTGTTTTTTGTTCGGAAGCAATCAAAAGCTATTCCAGCCGAAAAAACCTGTCGAAATGGCGGTTAATATGTTGTAAATCAAGACATATTGTCCTGTTCTAGCTCATGAATTACGGGAGCGAGCAAATCGGGTGTAGGGCCGAGGCGAGTAGGGGTTTTGGATAGCGTTTTACAAAGTTGTCTGCAGCACGCCCATAAATGTAAACACCCAATACCGCTGCTGTTTTTGGGTAGATTGAACGGTAACACAGCCAAAGCATAGGCATAGTGTTAGTAGGTATAACGATTTGGGCATCTGTTAATTAATTTGGGATAAGTTAATAAAAATGGGACGTTTTTCGGGGTGCAACAAGTTGATAATTGCTAATTTTGACAAAATTTGAACTAGATGAAGGACGCCCTGGTTTTTGATTTAATCGCAAAAGAAGATCAACGACAGCGCAATGGTATAGAACTTATTGCTTCTGAGAATTTTACAAGCCCTGCAGTGATGGAAGCTACGGGTTCGGTACTTACCAACAAATATGCTGAGGGCTATCCCGGGAAGCGGTATTACGGTGGTTGTGAAGTAGTTGACGAGATCGAACAACTTGCTATAGACCGAGCAAAAGAACTTTTTGGCGCTGCGTATGCCAACGTGCAACCCCATTCGGGATCTCAGGCGAATACGGCAGTGTTCCATGCATTTTTAAATCCTGGTGACAAAATCCTCGGTTTTGACCTCGCGCATGGAGGGCATTTAACCCATGGGTCTCCCGTGAATTTTTCGGGACGTTTGTACAAAGCGCATTTTTACGGGGTAGAAAAAGAGACAGGACGTTTAAATTACGATACGATTGCTAAAATCGCCGAAGAAGTACAACCCAAAATGCTCATTGCAGGAGCGTCGGCCTACTCTCGCGATATTGACTTTAAGCGTTTTCGTGAAATCGCCGATGCTATAGGCGCCTTCTTATTGGCAGATATTTCGCATCCATCGGGGCTAATTGCTACGGGTTTGCTCAACAATCCCTTACCGCATTGTCATGTGGTGACCACCACCACCCACAAAACCTTACGTGGCCCTCGTGGGGGGTTGATATTAATGGGGCAGGATTTTGACAATCCTTTTGGTATTACTTTAAAAAATGGCAGTCTCCGTAAAATGTCTGCTTTATTAGATTTGGCTGTATTTCCCGGCAATCAAGGGGGGCCTTTGGAGCACGTTGTAGCCGCTAAAGCCGTAGCTTTTGGAGAAGCCTTGCAGCCCGGATATAAAAGCTATATGGAACAGGTGCAAAAAAATGCACAGGCCATGGCAAAAGCTCTAGTGGCCCGAGACTACCACATTATTTCTGGGGGTACCGATAATCATATGATGCTTATTGACCTGCGTAATAAAGGAATTACTGGCAAAGCTGCCGAAGCGGCCTTAGTACAAGCCGAAATAACCGCCAATAAAAATATGGTACCCTTTGACGATCGCTCTCCATTTGTGACTTCGGGTATTCGTTTTGGAACTGCTGCCATTACTACGCGTGGTTTAGTTGAAGCAGATATGGAAACAGTGGTAGCATTTGTTGATCGGGTAATTGAAAATGCTGAAGATAGTGCCACAATTGAAGCGGTGGCACAAGAAGTGCATGCCTTTATGTCGCACCGTCCATTATTTCAAGTCTAAAACTATTCTGGCAGTACAAACTCTTTGAGAAGAGCAGGAGCGGGCAACACCTTACGCGTTGCGGCTTCTATAAAACACCACTGGGTTGTACACTGCACCAATAAGGTATTGTTTTCTGTATTGTGAATATGCACTATCCGCTCCGATAGTGGCCCCTTAAGAGAGCGAACAAAAGTGCTGATTTTTAGAATGTCCCCCTCGTAGGCAGGTTTTTTGTAAACAATATTGTGTTGTCGTACCACCCACACGCCTTCCATGACGGTGTTATTGGTGATTTCACGCCAATGGGCCTTGGCAATTTCTTGTACCCAGTACAAGTATTGTACATTATTTACGTGATGTAGTCCGTCTATATGCGCTGCTGTTACCTTTAAGGTTTGTTGAAATATTTTGGGTGCTGCCATTATTTCTTTTCGAGCACCACTTCAAAGAGTTTACTCCAATTTTTTCCCGTTACGAAGAGGGTCTTTTTTTTAGGGTGGTAGGCAATACCGTTAAGGACATTTAACGTGGGGATTTGATCTACCTTTTCTTTTAATCCCGTAAAGTCGATGACCCCTTCAACCGCTCCGGAAGTAGGATTTACAATTACGGCTACTTCTTTATTAAACTGGTAGGTGTTGGCATAAATCTTTCCATTTATCCATTCCAATTCGTTGAGTTTGTTGAGGGCTGCCTTATTGGTCATCACTTCAATATGGCTCAATTCCTTTCCTGTTTCGGGGTCGAGCTTCCAAATTTTATTGGTGCCATCGGATTTGTATAAATAGGTACCATCATTGCACAGCCCCCAACCTTCTTTGCTGTTTTCATAAGAAAATGAACGCAGGGTTTCTAAAGTTTCGGGGTTGTAAACAAAGGCGATATTTTCTTGCCAGGTCAATTGATAGGCCACCTTGTTGAGTAGGGTGAGGCCTTCTCCAAAATAGACCTTATTAAGATTTTCTTGTTGTAGCACTTCTCCCGTGATATAGTCTACTTTCCGCAAGGTAGATTGTCCTCTTAAACCTGTGCTTTCGTAGAGTGTATCCCGATAAAACTCTAAACCTTGGGTGTAGGCCTCGGTGTCGTGGGGAAAGCTGTTTTTAATTGTATAGGTATACACCTCTGGTGCACTACTGGCATGGAGCTGTACTGGTTTTTCCACAGTGGTAACTTTTCCTTCGGCATACACTTTGGCGCTCACGGTATGCGATCCTAAGTTTTGTTTGGGAATTGCATATACTGCCGCAATAGGTGTGCTGTCCCAATAATAATGTATTGAATCGATTACCTGTTTTTTATCAGGGACTTGCAGGCGCAGGGTGTCTCCAGCGCTCAAGCGTTTTGCACTGCTTTTAAGGCGCAATTTATAGGAAGGAATTTTTGCATCACCGCATTTTAAAAAAAGCCAGGGAAGCAAGAAGAGGAGCGTGTATTTCATCACAAGTTTTAAACGAAGGTATTTAATAAATTTCAGTAATCCAATCTTTGTGGCCCGTGCTAAAAACTGTATTTTTGTGCTGGGCAAGTCCTGTACAACCAGCTCCTGCCGAATCCCCCCAGGGCGGGAACGCAGCAAGGGTAGGCGGTTGTAGCGGTGTGATACAGATCGCTTGCCCATTTTTAATTATCCATTGACAAAAATAGTATTCGTTACGGGCGCCTCCTCGGGATTGGGAAAATCTACAGCGGCTTTCCTTGCCCAAAAAGGATACACCGTAATTGGAACTTGTAGAGACCCAAAAAAATATCCCGCTCCGGACTCCTACAGCCTTTGGCCTTTAGATTTAAATGACTCCAAAAGTATTGTGCGCTGTGTTCAGCGCTTGGAAAAAGAATACGGCCGTGTGGACGTATTGATTAATAATGCAGGGCAAGGAATAACTGGTCCTGTAGAAGAATTGGAACAAGCGGCATTGCAAGCACATTTTAATACCAATTGCTTTGGCCCTTTGGCTGTCATTCAGCAGGTACTGCCGCTGATGCGTGCTAAAAAGCAAGGGCTAATTATTAATATTACTTCCATTGGTGCCTCTATGGGGCTACCCTTTCGCGGTGCTTATAGTGCTTCAAAGGGGGCGCTACAATTGCTGTCTGAAGCCCTGCGTATGGAAGTACGCGCCTTCGGTATTGATGTGGTTACTTTAGCCCCTGGAGACTATGCTACTGCCATTGCAGACCGCCGCTATTATAGCCCCCTAAAAAAAGAATCTCCTTATTTTAAAGCCTATGAATGGTCTTTAGATACTATGAATGCCCATGTAGACGAAGGCAACGACCCTAGGGAGGTTGCTGAAGTCATAGCACAACTCATCACTACTAAAAAAAGAAAAGTTCATTACCGCGTGGGGCCTTTTATGCAAAAATTGTCTATTTTTCTAAAAGGGATTTTACCCAGTACAGTTTTTGAAAAATTATTACGCAATCACTATAAACTATAACACCATACTTTATGAAATTTTTTATTGACACCGCCAATCTCGATCAAATTAAGGAAGCCCAAGACCTCGGTATTCTTGATGGCGTTACCACCAACCCTTCCTTAATGGCAAAAGAGGGTATCACTGGACATGAGCATATTCTCAAACACTATGTGTCCATTTGTGAAGCTGTGGAAGGAGATGTTTCTGCAGAAGTAATTGCTGTAGATTTTGAAGGTATGGTAAAAGAAGGAGAGGCACTGGCTGCCTTGCACCCACAAATTGTGGTGAAAATTCCTATGATTAAAGAAGGGGTTAAGGCGCTAAAGTATTTTTCCGATAAAGGGATAAAAACAAATTGTACTCTGGTATTTTCTCCTGGGCAAGCACTTTTGGCGGCAAAAGCGGGCGCCACCTATGTATCCCCATTCATTGGTCGCTTGGACGATGTTTCTACCGACGGCATCCAATTGATTGAGGATATCCGTAACATTTATGACAATTACGCCTTTGAAACCGAAATTTTAGCGGCCTCTGTTCGCCATACGATGCATATCATTTCCTGTGCCCATGCAGGAGCCGATGTGATGACAGGCCCCTTGTCTGCTATCACTGGTTTATTGAAGCACCCCTTGACCGATATTGGTTTAGAAAAATTCTTAGCCGATTATAAAAAAGGGAATTAGTTGTTGAGCACCTCCTCAAAATTGGGGGCTAAATAATTGGCGAAGCCGTCAATAATGCCTCCCTGCGCATCGGTAACTATCGCCTTATTGAGTAAGGTTATTACCCATTTTTTACTAATTTCTTCAAATTCAAAAGCTGCAAACTGATCTTGAGCATTTAAGCCCATCACATTGTTGGCTTGCAGTGCCATTGCATTAAACGGTTGAATGCAAACCCCTATAAAACGGTATTGGGGGAATTTTTGGCTTAGTTTTCGGGTTTGCGCTATGGTTTTTCTGTAGTGGTTCATTTCGGTTTGCGACCAAAAGTAAATGACTACTGGGCGTCCATCAAAAAGCAAATTGCTTTTAACCTTTTTCATGCTGCTGTTTTGTAATTCGATCTCGGGCAGTTGCGCCCCAATGCGCAAGTCATCAATGTCCTTATGGATTGCAGTAACTTCTTTTAAATATGAAGGCGAACTGTTTATCTTGAAATACAAATCCAAAAAGTCACTGTGCAACTTGTGATTTTCAAAATTTAAGATTTCTTCCAGGGCTACAGCACGCGACAAGTTATTGCGCAGGTCTTCCCCTTTAATTGCAGCGTCAATCAACTGCATTCGCTTGTAATTGTGCTCCGATTCTTGTTGGGCAAGGAAATAGTTTTGTCCACTGTCCAACACCTCCTGATTGAGGTAATTGAGCAGGTAATTAATGTAAGGATCAAAAAAGGATAAATCGTTGGCGTTGAAGTCTAAGGAACTTCTAAAGTCAAAAAACACACTGTCTTCCGCTGCATTCCATTGGGTACCACGCAGTAGGGCATAGCGTTCCAAGCGCGTAGCATAAGGATAAATGAAGGCAGAACGGGTGATGTCTTTAGCAAAAGTGGTTTGCGCATTAAAACTATCCAATTGTTTCCACAGTAGGCGTTTTTCTTCTTTTAATGAATCAATGATTCGCTTAAAAACCAACTGATTTTCAGAATACATTCCTGCCAAAAAATCATTTTCCCGTTCCAACTGCAATTCCAATTCGATGAGGAAATTGTTTTTTGGAGCCCCCTTACCGGAAAAAACTGCTGATTCCTGAAATGCACTGGTATTGATGCGCACCCACATACTATCTCCTTTTTCTATAAAAATAGATTGGTGGTGTGGGATGTGTTCTAGGGTATAAATACCGTCCACAAGACTGTCGTACTGCTTAAAAAATCGGTTGTCTTCATTGAGCAGTAGGCAGTCAATGGCAACATTATCCTTGTAGAGGGTAACATAGGGGGCTGTTGGATTGATGATTTGCCCGCCAAAGAATAAACCTTCGTTGGTAGTTCGTGTACAGCTGCTACCGAAAATAAAAAAGGCTAAAAGAAGAAAGGTGAAAGTTGAAATCTGGCTATTTTTCATCGGCTTACAATCAAATACTAAGGGTTCTTATGCACACCATTCGAAGGTAAAAAAAAGTCATGGCACTCCAGTGGTTTTGTTTACTTTTGCGAAAAAATTACCAAATGTTAACAGCCAACAACGTTTCTGTCCAATTTGGAAAACGCATTTTATTTGACGAGGTCAATATTACTTTCACTGCGGGGAACTGCTATGGAATAATTGGCGCCAATGGTGCGGGAAAATCCACTTTTTTAAAAGTGCTTTCGGGTGTTTTAGAGCCCAATTCGGGCAACATCCAGCTAGAACCCGGCAAACGCTTGTCGGTGTTGGAACAAAACCACAACGCCTGCGATGCCTTTCCTGTACTGGAGACAGTTTTACGGGGAAATGCCGAGCTGTTTCGTGTTAAAAGTGAAATGGAGGCCATTTATGCCAAGGAGGATTTTTCTGATACCGATGGGGAACGTGTGGGGGCCTTGCAGTTAGAATTTGAAGAAATGAATGGTTGGAATGCTGATAGTGAAGCCGCCACCTTATTGTCCAATTTAGGAATTCCTGAAAGTTTGCACTATGGGCAAATGTCCGATTTGGACGGAAAACAAAAAGTACGTGTACTTTTGGCTCAAGCCCTGTTTGGTACTCCCGATGTGTTGATTATGGACGAGCCCACCAACGATCTGGACTATGAAACCATCAATTGGCTGGAAGCCTTTTTAGCCCAATATGAGCACACGGTAATTGTTGTTTCGCACGACCGTCATTTTTTAGACGCCGTGTGTACCCATATTTCTGATATCGACTTTGGAAAAATCAATCACTATTCGGGGAACTACACCTTTTGGTATGAATCCAGTCAGTTGGCGGCGCGTCAACGGGCACAGCAAAACAAAAAAGCTGAAGAAAAGAAGAAGGAGCTGCAGGAATTTATTGCTCGTTTTTCCGCCAATGTAGCAAAATCCAAACAGGCTACTTCCCGTAAAAAAATGATTGAAAAGTTAAATATTGAGGAAATTCGGCCTTCCAGCAGAAGATATCCTGCACTGATTTTTGAACAGGAACGTCAGGCGGGAGACCAAATCCTTAATGTAGAATCTCTTTCCTATGCAATGGAAGGCGAACAATTGTTCTCCAAGGTAAACATCAATTTGGCCAAAGGGGACAAGGTGATTGTATTTTCAAAAGACTCCCGCGCTGTAACTGCTTTTTTTGAGATCATTAACCAGCAATTAAAGCCCGACACAGGAAAAGTAGATTGGGGAGTGACCACACAAACCGCTTACTTGCCTCTTAATCATGACGATTACTTTTCTGACGCTATGAATTTGGTGGATTGGCTGCGACAGTGGGCCAAAACCGATGAAGAACGCGAGGAAGTCTATTTACGCGGGTTTTTAGGGAAAATGCTTTTTAGTGGGGAAGAAGCACTCAAGGGATCTAACGTTCTGTCTGGGGGTGAAAAAGTGCGTTGCATGCTTTCGCGTATGATGATGACGCGGGCCAATGTACTCATGCTAGACGAGCCAACCAACCATTTAGATTTGGAAACCATTACTGCATTTAACAACAGCTTAAAAAACTTTAAGGGAACACTGTTGTGTGCCACACACGATCATGCTTTTGCGCAAACCGTGGGGAACAGGATTTTAGAGCTGACCCCTCAGGGCGCTATTGACCGTTACACAACCTTTGACGATTATATGCAGGACCCTAAAGTGAAGGACCTACGGGAAAAGATGTACGCCTAGCAATTAATCACCCCTTAATTTTTCCCTGTGTCTTTTCGGGGAGTACGCGAAATCCCATATTGTATAGGGTAAACCCAAAAATATCGGCTGCTTGTTCAATGCGTTTGCTTACAGGAGTACCGGCCCCATGCCCGGCATTGGTTTCAATGCGAATGAGTACAGGGTTGCTTCCCTGATGTTTGTCTTGAAGTTCAGCAGCAAATTTAAAGGAGTGCGCTGGCACCACACGGTCATCATGATCCCCTGTGGTAATTAGGGTGGCAGGGTAGGCCACACCGGGGGTTACATTATGTACAGGAGAATACCCTTTTAAATAGTCAAACATTTCCTTTGAACCCTCCGCTGTACCATAATCATAGGCCCAGCCTGCACCAGCAGTAAAGGTGTGGTAGCGCAGCATATCGAGCACACCAACAGCGGGTAGTGCTACTTTCATTAATTCGGGGCGTTGCGTCATTGTGGCACCCACTAAAAGCCCCCCGTTGGATCCCCCACGAATGGCCAAATAGTCGGATGACGTATAGTTTTCTTCAATTAGGTATTCTGCAGCAGCAATAAAGTCGTCAAATACATTTTGCTTTTGCATTTGTGTACCGGCCTTATGCCATGCTTTTCCGTATTCGCCACCCCCTCTGAGGTTGGGCACGGCATAAATTCCTCCCTGTTCCAGCCACACCGCATTTTGTGTGCTAAATCGCGGGGTTAAACTGACGTTAAATCCTCCGTAACCATACAGAATTGTAGGGTTTTTTCCGTTTAGTTTTAGTCCTTTCTTGTGGGTGATAATCATTGGTACTTTAGTACCATCCTTAGAGGTGTAAAACACCTGAGTAGAAACATAATCACTGGGGGTAAAATCAATTGGGGGCTCCCAGTAGAGCTTGCTTTCTTGAGTTTTGGGTGTGTAGGCATAAATTACTCCAGGCGTAGCATAATTGGTGAAGCGGTAGTAGAGGGTGTTATCTTCTTTTTTTCCTGAAAACCCAGAAGTAGATCCCACGCCTGGGAGTTCAATTTTACCCAAATTAGTACCATCAAAATCGTATTGATAGACTTGTGATACTGCATCTATCATATATTCAGCGAAAAAATACCCTCCTCCAGAAGTCACACTGAGTACGTGTTCTTTATTGGGAATAACATCCTTCCAATTTTCTTTGGCAGGATTTTTTGCTGACACCTTAACCAGTCGCTGATTGGGTGCTTTGTAATTGGTTACAAGAAATAGGGTGTTGCCTTCACTCTCAAGGAGGTAGTGGTCGTTTTCATCGTCAGCTGCCATTACTACTAAAGGGGCATTTTTTTTGCTTAGGTCTTTAAGAAAAAGTTTGTTTCCAGAAGTAGAAGTAGCTGCAGAAATCAGTAAGTATCTGCCATCGTCAGTAACTTGAGTGCCCACATAGCGGTATTTTTCTGTGCCGCCAAAAATGAGTACATCGTTTTGTTGTGAGCTACCCAATTTATGATAATACAATTTGTGTTGATCCGTTTTTTGGGATAATTCGCTGCCCTCTGGTTTGTCATAGCTCGAATAGAAAAAGCCGTCATTATTACGCCAGTTAATCCCGCTAAATTTTATGTTAGTAAGGGTGTCTTCGGTGATGCTTTTGGTTTCTACATTCATTACAATCACCTTGCGCCAATCGCTGCCTCCCTCTGAGATAGCATAGGCGGCCATTTTACCGTTTTTTGAAAAGCTTAATCCCGCAAGTGAAGTAGTGCCATCGGCTGAAAAAGTATTGGGGTCCAAGAAAACTTCAGCAACTGCTTTGTCTTTTTTATAGCGGTAAATAACATATTGGTTTTGTAGCCCTTCATTTTTTGAAAAGTAGGTGTATTCACCTTCTTTGTACGGGGCACCAATTTTTTCATAATTCCACAATTTTTCGAGGCGTGATTGGAGCGCTGCTCTGAAGGGAATTTTTTCTAACTCTCCAAAGGTAAGTTTGTTTTGTGTTTCTACCCATTGCGCTGTTTCCTCGCTTAAGTCGTCTTCCAACCAGCGGTAATTGTCCACCACTTCTGTATCAAAATAGGTGTCTACTACAGGTTTCTTTTTGGTTTCAGGATAGGTTAGTACTGCAGGTTGTTGACATGCCCAAAAAAGGGTTAGAACGAAAATGGAGAGTACTTTTTTCATGAAAAAATCTTTCTGAATTGTACTAAATTTTTGTTTTGTTGTACCTATGTAATTCCGAGATTCCTGTCGCTGAGCTTTTCCAAAGCCCGGTGACTAATCTTCCCGAAAGCCTTCTTGCACCCATTACTGGGGTTCGATGAGCTCACCCCCCTTGGAGCATTTGTTTTATAAAACCCGGTGGCTGAGCCTGTCGAAGCCACCTTTTACAATTATTACCAGAAAAGTGCATATAAAGCAGCAGTAATAAGTAGTAGTGCAAAGGCACCAACATTAAATACTGCAGGGGTAGCAAAAATGCCTTTCTCTAATGGGATTCCTTTGGCGTCATCGCCACTACGGTTTTCCTGTCGGCTTACAATGGCAATCACCAACATGGATAGTAAGGCTGTTAAACCCATTTGATCTAAGAAAGGGAGGGTGGGGAACCAGTCCGCCAATGCCGAAGAAGCCGCCCAACCTTTGGGTCCTACTTTAAAGAATAAGGCGATGGGAATGGAGGCCAAGGCACCATAAATGGCTCCTTTGTTAGAGGTTTTTTTCCAAAACAGCCCTAGCACAAATACGGCTAAAATACCGGGGCTAACAACACCGGTGTATTCTTGGATAAACTGAAACGCTTGATCTATTCCACCTAACAAGGGTGCCATGATGGTAGCAATAACAAGTGAAATTAAGGCTGAGATACGGCCTACATTAACCGTAGTCTTGTCGGAGGCCTTGGTATTAATCAACGGCTTGTAGATGTCCATGGTAAAAATGGTTGCTGTAGAATTTAGCATAGATGCTAAAGAGGACACTATAGCCGCAGCAAGTGCAGCAATGGCGACCCCTTTTAAGCCCGTAGGAAGAAACTGCATTAACCAAGGAAATGCCTTGTCTGAGGCCCCTGCGGTAGGCATATTGGCCGTTCCAGCTTCTCCTAAACTACCTAATAGACCAGGATCGTTGGTAATTACATAGGCAGCAATACCAGGAATTACTACAATTAAAGGAATAATCATTTTAAGTCCAGCAGCAAAAAGAATTCCCTTTTGGGATTCGGCCAGTGACTTCGCTGCTAGGGTACGTTGAATAATGTATTGATTGAAGCCCCAATAATACACATTGGCAATCCACATACCTCCAACCAAAACTCCTATGCCTGGGAGATTCATATATTCGGGATTGGATTTTTCAAGAATCATATCAAATTTTTCGGGTACAGCAGCATAAACAGTTTTTAAGCCACTCATAAACCCAGCACCCCCAGAAACGGTATCTAAGGCCAAATACGTAGTGATTAATCCCCCAAGGATAAGCACCACTACTTGAATAATATCTGTCCATGCTACAGCAGAGAGTCCTCCGTAAAGGGAGTAGGCTGCTGCAAACAAGGCCAGGCAAATAACACCCGTTAGCATGTCGATTCCCAAAATGGTATTGAGTGCCAGTCCCCCCAAATAGAGTACTGAGGCGAGGTTTACAAAAATGTAGAGACCAATCCAAAAACAGGCCAAGATGGTTTTAAGTTGACTGGAATAGCGTTTTTCAACAAATTCGGGAATGGTATAGAGTTCTTTTTTAATGAAAATAGGGAGGAAAAATTTCCCGACAAGAAGTAGGGTAATGGCCGCCATCCACTCATAGGATGCAATGGCCAGTCCCACGGCAAAGCCAGATCCTGACATTCCAATAAACTGCTCTGCCGAAATATTGGCCGCAATTAAAGAAGCACCTATCGCCCACCAGGGCAAGGACTTTCCTGCCAAAAAATAGTCTTCAGCATTTTTTTCTTCTCCTTTTTTGGTGCGAGATACCCAAAGGCCTACACCAAGGATGACAACCGCGTAAAGCGCAAAAATGATATAATCCAGCGACTCAAAGCTCGTATTCATAACATAAAAATTAGGGAATGCCACTGTACAATTACAGTTCCATTCAATTTGGTTCGTCTAAAAATAGAAAATGTTGGGGAATACTGAAACCCTAAAAAGTAATTTTACGCAAATAATTTGTTGCAAATGCGTTGGGCTTCGGTCGCTTCATCGGGGTGCACAAAAACACGTTGTAGGTTTGGGGTAGCACCAAAACCAGCCAGCCGGGCAGACTCAGCCTCATCTTTAATTACAGGAATAATGTTCACCGCCTGAAGGGCATCACGCAAAGCCAACACTTCTACAGCAGATCCAGAAAAGATGTGTACAAAGGTTTGGCTCATGTAGGGCGAGTTTAGGTTTTGTTGTATTTGCTGTTCCAAATGGCGGGATTAAAGTTTTTCCCTAAAGCAAAGCCTACAAATAGTACTACAGAGGCAATGGATTTAAACATGAAAAAGAACAACAACCAAAAACTTGTAGCGTCAGGGGTACGCGTAAACAAACTTATGGGAGTGATAAGCGTTAGTGCATAGCTTATCAACAGAACTGTTAGGCTCAAGTTTAGCAAGGAGCGGAAAGGCCACACCAATGCTTTTCGGAAGGGGTGTAAATCGGTACCCCATTTGTGGATAAGGTAAAAGTAGTCGTTGCCTAATGGCACAAACAACAAGGGGTCATCGGTACGCTCTAAAACAAACAACACAGAGGGCGCCATTATTTTAAAGTGATCCAGTTTTGTGTGGTGTTCATTTTCTAGGGCTTCTATTTTGTCAAAAGCTTCTTGGGGTACTTTTCCCTTAAAGTATTTGCTATCTAAAAACCGCAGGCGGTAATCCACACACACCTTTTTGATGGTGTCAATATGGTAAATGCGATCAGTTTCTAAGGCATCAAAAATAAAAGCATTGACACTTTGGTTTTGTGGTGTAATGCCTTTCAGTAAATTGGCTACATCAGAAGTATTGACTGTGGTAGCTTTTGTTTCGCCTAAGGCAGTTTCAATATTTGTGGGAGAGAATATATTCTTCATCATAAAGCCCTTTCATTTACTTGTAAAATTAGAAATAATCCCTAGCTTATCCAACGTCCCAAAAGCTATTTTTTAAAATTTAACGTAGTTGCGCGCCCAATTCCTTCTCTAAACGCTGTTGCAACTTTTCCATAGCCTTGTCTACGGCTTTGTCGGTAAGGGTTTTGTTAGAGTCTTGAAAAACAAACCGCACCGCATAGGATTTTTTCCCTTTGGGCAAGTTTTTCCCAGTGTACACATCAAAAAGTGCTACCTCTACTAGTTGCTTTTTTAATGTTTGCTGTGCGAGTAGTTTAATGTCTTCAAAGGTTACTGCAGTATCTAGCAGTAACGAAAAGTCGCGTTGGCTTTGGGGAAATTTTGGAATGGGGGACACCGTTTTATGGGTGCTATTAGGTTTAAATGCAGGATGATTTAAATCAAATTCAGCGTAACAGAACGCTTGTTCAATACCGAAAGCAGTGACAATTTTAGGTGCTGGAAGCCCCAAATAAGCCAAGGGTTGTTTTCCAGAAGTAACGGTGAGGCCCTCTGCCAAAAAATCGGGTACATCTGATACGGGAGCATTAGTGTTGATGCCTAGTTGTACTAATAGGTTTTCAAGCACTCCTTTTAGAAAATAATAGGGGTGATCTTGTCCGCCAGTTTGCCAGTGTTCTTTAAAAGGCGTTCCCATAACCACAATACCGAGTTTGGGACTTTCTTTATAGCCTTTAGCTGTTTTTTCATACACCGTGCCAAATTCAAAAAACTTTAGGTGTTTTTGTTGCCGGTTTGCGTTGTACTGAATGTTTTCTAGTAATCCAAACAGCAGGCTGCTGCGCAACACTGAAAGTTCTTGCCCCAAAGGATTTAAGAGGGCTACCGCTGGGCGGCTACTCAAATCTTTTGACAATGCTTGGTAACCAGGGCGTGTTAAAGAATTATTTTTCACCTCAAAAAAGCCCTTATGCACCAGTTGGTTGGCCAGCCCTTGGCTGATGGAAGCCGGTGTTACAGCCTGAAATTCGGGCAATTGCATTTTGGTGTGTTCAGGCAGGGGAACAGCGTTGTATCCGTACACGCGAAGTATTTCTTCTACCACATCAGCAGGACGGGTAACATCCACGCGATAGGTCGGAATTTTTAAGGTCAAGCCAGTATCGGTCACCTGCTTCACTTCAATATCTAGGGCGCTTAAAATGGTGTTTAGGTTTTCTAATGGAATTTCAAGACCTAATGTTTTTTTAATGTACTCGTATTGAAGGAACAATTCGACAGCTTCTTTTGGGGCTGCACACACTTCCTGAATTTCACTGCTGCACTCTCCACCTGCATATTCTAAAATGAGTTCTACGGCATAGGCCAATGCTGTTCGCCCAATTTCAGGGTCTATACCGCGTTCAAAGCGAAATGAAGCATCGGTGTTTAGCCCGTGGCGTTTGGCCGTTTTACGGATGCTTACTGGGTCAAAATAGGCACTTTCTAAAAAGATAGCAGTGGTTTTTTCTGTAACTCCAGAATGCAAGCCACCAAATACTCCCGCAATACAATGGGGTTGCTGTTGGTCGCAAATCATCAGGTCTTCGGCACTCAGTTTACGTTCTACACCGTCAAGGGTGGTAAATGCCGTGCCTTCGGGTAAGGTTTGTACTATTACGTCTCCCTTAAGGGTGTTGACATCAAAGGCGTGTAGTGGCTGTCCATAGGCATGCAAAACGTAGTTGGTAATGTCCACTATATTGTTTTTGGGCTGGATGCCAATGGCTTTCAGTCGGTGTTGCATCCAAGCAGGGGAGGCCTTAACCTTTAAATTACTTAAGGTAATGCCATAGTAATAAGGGGCTTTTTCTGGAGCCTTCACGTCCACTTTAATTATGCGTTCTTCAGTGGAAGAATTGGGAATGCTAAATTCACTTTTGCTCCAAGTGAAGGGCAGTTCCTGGTGCATGCAGGCGGCCTTTAAGTCGCGGGCTACACCCATATGGCTCATGGCGTCCGCACGGTTGGGGGTTAGTCCAATTTCATATACCGTATCGGTAACTACTTCATAAATTTCCGCTGCTGGGGTACCTAATTTGTGCTTTGCATCCAAAACAACAATCCCCGAATGGTCGGTTCCAATTCCTATTTCGTCTTCAGCGCAAATCATTCCCTGACTCACTTCGCCTCTAATTTTACTCTTATTAATTTTGAAGGATTCCCCGCCCGTAGGGTATAGGGTAGTTCCCACGGTTGCCACCAACACTTTTTGCCCTTGGGCCACATTGGGGGCGCCACACACTATGGGGAGCGGATCTCCAGTGCCAATGTCCACTTTGGTGGTTTTTAATCGATCGGCATTAGGATGTTGACTACAGGCCACTACTTCTCCCACAACAATCCCTTCTAAATTGCCGGGAATGCTGGTGTAGGGTGCAGTGCCCTCCACCTCAAGTCCAAGGTCGGTTAGCATTTCAGCGCATTGCGCTACAGTTGTTTCAAATTGAAGAAAGTCGGAGAGCCACTGGTGGGATATTTTCACTTCTAACGCTTTTTAATGCTGAATTTTCGGGAGCAAATATACAAAGATTGCGACTAGGAACAGGTCAACTGATGTAATTCCAAATGTTTTTATAACCACCTAGGGCAGCATAGGCATTTCGGATGGGGGCATTGTCCGGTTGCTGAAAGTCGGGATCTTCTTTTAGCAGTTGCTGCGCCCAGGAACGGGCAAGTTGTAATAACTTTTGATCTTTCACCAAATCGGCGATTTTAAGTTGTAGCACTCCACTTTGCTGGGTCCCCATTAAATCCCCAGGGCCACGAAGCTTTAAATCTACTTCTGCAATTTCAAAACCGTCATTGGTGCGCACCATAGTGTGCAGTCGGGTTTTTGCTTCCTCAGAAAGTTTTGCTCCACTCATCAGTATGCAGTAACTCTGATCATTGCCGCGCCCAACACGACCCCGCAATTGATGCAATTGTGAAAGTCCAAAACGCTCTGCACTTTCAATCACCATAACAGAGGCATTGGGAATATTTACACCGACTTCAATAACAGTTGTAGCCACCATTATTTGGGTTTTTCCTTGTACAAAACGCTCCATTTCCAGGGCCTTGTCTTCTGGACGCATTTGCCCGTGAACTATGCTTATTTGATAGTTGGGTTGGGGAAAGTCACGCGCAATGCTTTCGTAGCCGTCCATAAGGTCTTTATAATCCATTTTGGCGGACTCTTGAATTAAGGGATACACAATGTACACCTGTCGGCCCTTTTTGATTTCCTCCCGCAGGAACTGGAACACTTTTAGGCGGTTGTTGTCAAATCGATGTACCGTTTTTACAGGCTTTCGGCCGGGGGGGAGTTCATCAATTACAGAACTGTCTAAATCACCATAGACACTCATGGCTAGGGTTCTGGGAATAGGGGTGGCGGTCATCACCAAAACATGGGGAGGCCGGGTGTTTTTCTTCCATAATTTTGCTCGTTGTGCCACACCAAATCGGTGTTGCTCGTCAATGATAGCAACACCCAAATTGTGAAATACTACCGCATCCTCTAAGAGTGCGTGAGTACCAATAAGCAGGTGCAACTCCCCCGATTGTAAGGCCTCCAACAAGGGTTGTCTTTCACGCTTTTTAACACTTCCTGTAAGCAGTCCTACCTCCAACGAAGTGGACGCCAGCAGCTCCTTTAGGGCCTGGTAGTGCTGTTGGGCCAATATTTCTGTGGGGGCCATCAAACAGGCCTGAAAACCATTATCAATAGCAATAAGAATAGTCATTAGTGCTACAATGGTTTTTCCTGCACCAACATCCCCCTGCAATAAGCGGTTCATTTGCATACCTGTCCCCATGTCCCTTCGAATTTCCTTAATTACTCGTTTTTGTGCACCAGTTAAGGGAAAGGGCAAACTGTTTTTATAGAAATTGTTAAACGTTGTCCCGACGGTATCAAAAACAAAACCCTTAAACTTCTGTTTGTGATGCAGCTTCTTTTTGAGCAGTTGCAGCTGAATAAAAAAGAACTCTTCAAATTTCAATCGGTGTAGTGCTTTGGCCAAAGCATTTTGACTTGTAGGCAGGTGCACTTCGCGCAGGGCGTCAGAACGTGAAATAAGTCCCAGATTGGACAGGAGTTGGGGCGAAAGGGTTTCCTTAAATGCATCACCTACGGTGTCCAATAAATTGCGTAGCATTTTCCCAATCACCTTTTGAGAAACACCTTTATTCACCAATTCTTCTGTGGAGGGATAAATTCCTTTTAGGACAATTTTTGGTCCCTGTTGAAAAGTTTCTAACAGCTCTAATTCGGGGTGCGGCATACTGGCCTTACGATTAAACCAGTTTAATCGGCCAAAAACTACATAAGCTGCCCCGCGTTTAAATTGTTGTGCTACCCATTTGTGTCCTCTAAACCATACCAATTCAAGGGTTCCAGTATCATCCTCCAAATAGGCAACCAAGCGTTTCCCACGTTTTTGTGGAATTAGCTCCCAATCAATGAGGGTGCCAGTTACCTGCACTTCTACACTATTGTTGGGCAGGGCATTGATTTTGTAAAACTGACTCCGATCCACATAACGGTGGGGAAAAAAATGCAATAGATCTTGATAGGTTTTTATGCCCAAAGCCGATTGGAGTAACTGGGCACGGTTAGGACCGACACCTTTTAAATACGTTATGTGAGTTTGCAAGGGATCCATAGCTCATTACGAAATTAGCATTTTATCCTATGGAGCAGAGAAGAAGTATTTAAATTTAAGCTAAATTGTTTTTATATGCGTGCATTAGTAATTTCAGGAGGCGGAAGTAAAGGCGCCTTTGCCGGGGGTGTAGCCCAATACCTCATTGAACATCAAAAACACCAATACGATATGTTTTTAGGAACTTCTACAGGCAGTTTGTTGGTGTCGCATTTGGCCTTGGGAAAACTCGATGAAATTTACCATGCTTATACTAATGTGAGCCACAGGAGTATTTTTGACAATAGTCCCTTTTTAGTTTATGACCATAAGGGGACACAAAAAATAAAAATGCACCACTGGAATATTTTAAAAAACTTTTTACGCGGCAAAAAAACTTTTGGGGAAAGCAATAATTTACGCCGCTTGTTAGCGAGGGAAATTCCACGTGCTATGTTTGCCGAATTACAAAAAGCATCAAAAGAGATTGTTATTTGCGTGTCTAACCTTTCCTTAAATACAGTAGAATTTAAGAGTGTGCAGGAGGTCAGCTATGAAGACTACTTGGATTGGATATGGATTTCCTGCAATTATGTGCCCTTTATGAGCCTGGTGATAAAAAATAAATACGAGTATGCCGATGGGGGCTTGGGTTGTGTGGTAGCCATCGAGGAGGCCATTCGCCGTGGTGCTACGCATATAGATGCCATAGTACTTACTACAGCCACGCAGCAGTTCAACCGTATGCGTTCTAGAAATGCATTTGATTTATTAGGTGCAACATTTTCATTTATGCTTGATCGCATAGAGCGACAAAACATTAAAATTGGCAGTTTGGAGGCCCAGCAAAACAATTGCACACTAGCGCTTTACCATACACCACGAGTACTAACCACCAATTCCTTGATTTTTAACCGAAAAGAGATGGAGCAATGGTGGCAGGAAGGGGTTCAGTATGCGCATAAAAAACACCTGCCCGCCAATTAATGCTACGGGTTTATTTTGACAAATAATCCAAGGCCATTTGCGATAAGGCTTTCACCCCTAACAACATACTGCTATCGTCTATGATAAAGTCGGGAGTGTGATGCGAAGGTGCATCGGCTTCAGCCATATCCAAAGGTGTTCCTCCTAAAAAGAAAAATACCCCGGGAACTTTTTGCTGGTAGTAAGAAAAGTCTTCGGCTCCTGTAATGGCGTTAATTAGGTTAATATTTTCTTTTCCTGCCACTTTTTCAAGCGTGGGGAGCATTTGCGCCGTTAAAGCGGGGTCGTTAAAGGTGATGTCTGTACCATCTTGAATTTCAATGGTAGCTTCGGCACCATAGGCTTCAGCAATTTTAGGTACCAACTGCTGCATGCGTTCGCGGATTTTTTCTTTCATCTCCCGGTCTAGGGTGCGAATGGTACCAATCATTTCAACCGTTTCGGGGATGATATTAAAACGCACACCACCGTGGATGGAGCCTACAGAAATTACTGCAGCTTCTTTGGTGAGTTCGGCATTTCTACTAATAATGGTTTGTAAGCCATCAATAATTTGTGCTGCGGTAACAATGGGGTCCTTACTCTGCCAGGGGGTAGAGCCGTGGGCCTGTTGCCCTTTTATTTTTATCACAAAACGCTGAGAAGCTGCCATTGTTCCTCCGGGCTTGTAGTTAATTTCACCTACATGTGTCCCCGAATTGATGTGCAATCCAAAAATGGCATCTACTTTAGGATTTTCTAACACCCCTTCTTGTACCATTAGTTTGGCACCTCCAGTTTCTCCCTCAGGAGCACCTTCTTCGGCAGGTTGAAAGATAAACTTTACCGCACCAGCAAAATCATTGTTTTTTGCTAAATGTTCTGCCACACCCATTAAGATGGCTACGTGGGTATCGTGCCCGCAGGCATGCATTACACCAACCTCTTGTCCATTGTACTCGGCCATCACTTTAGAGCGATAGGGGAGGGCATTGCGCTCGGTCACAGGTAGGGCATCCATATCTGCGCGTAGCGCGACTACTTTTCCTGGGCGTTTCCCTTTTAATAGGCCTACTACACCAGTGTGAGCAACCCCTGTTTGCACTTCCATACCCAAACTTCTCAGGTGATCCGCCACCTTTTTGGCTGTGCGAAATTCACGGTTGGAAAGTTCTGGATTTTGGTGGATGTCATGACGCCATTCGATTACCTTTTTTTCGAGCTTTTCTAAGGCTTTTGTTGTCGGCATTTGGGCGTGAAGAAAAAGTGGAAAAACAAGTAGTCCCACTAAGGTTTTGCGTAGCATAATTTAAATTTTAAAGCTAAATATAAGATGTTTATAATTAATACCTAAAACCCTTAAGCAGAAATCATTTAATACCTATTTTTAGGCATGCAAAGTACACCTCCTAACTATTTGGATGCCCTTAACGAATCCCAGCGTGAAGCTGTTGTACACAAGGATGGTGCCGTGATGGTGATTGCAGGTGCAGGGTCTGGAAAAACCCGAGTACTAACCTATCGCATAGTGCATATGTTGGAACAAGGTGTGGATGCTTTTTCCATTTTGGCACTCACTTTTACCAATAAGGCAGCTCGAGAAATGAAAACTCGAATTGCGGCGTTGGTGGGGGAGAGCGAAGCCAAAAATCTATGGATGGGTACCTTTCATTCGGTGTTTGCCAAATTGCTTCGAGCAGAAGCCGATAAATTGGGTTTTCCCAACAACTTCACCATTTACGATACCCAGGATTCGGATCGCCTTATTGCCGCTATAATTAAGGAGATGGAATTGGATAAGGACATTTACAAATACAAGCAGATACGCAACCGTATCTCCAGTTTTAAAAACAGCTTGATTACAGTAAATGCCTATTATAACAATCCCGAATTTATTGAGGCAGATACCGCTGCCCGACGTCCCAAAATGGGTGAAATTTATGACGCCTACGTAGAGCGTTGTTTTAAAGCAGGGGCTATGGATTTTGATGATTTGTTATTACGGACCAATGAAATCCTTAACCGCTTCCCCGATGTGTTGTCAAAATACCAAAATCGCTTCCGTTACATTCTTGTGGACGAGTATCAGGATACAAATCATTCTCAATATCTCATTGTTCGCACCCTGGCCGACAAGTTTCAAAACATTTGTGTGGTGGGAGACGATTCTCAAAGCATATACGCTTTCCGTGGGGCCAACATTAACAATATTTTGAATTTTCAAAAAGATTATGAAGATGTTGCTGTATATCGTTTGGAACAAAACTACCGTTCGACGAAAACCATTGTAAATGCAGCCAATTCACTTATTGTCAAAAACAAATCTCGAATTGATAAAACGGTGTGGACCTCCAACCAGTCGGGTGAAAAAATTAACGTACAGCGTGTAGCCACTGATGCAGAGGAAGGCCGTTACGTAGCCTCTAGCATATTTGAATTTAAGATGCAGGAGCAACGCAACAACAAAGACTTTGCCATACTTTATCGTACCAACGCTCAATCACGTGCTATGGAAGACGCTCTGCGAAAGCGGGATATTCCTTATCGGGTGTATGGAGGACTTTCCTTTTATCAACGCAAAGAAATCAAGGATATTTTGGCCTATTTGCGCTTGTTGGTAAATGATAGGGATGAAGAAAGTTTAAAACGCATTATCAATTATCCGGCACGAGGTATTGGTCAGGCTACAGTTGATAAATTAATTATTGCTGCTAACGCGCATAAAATAAGCCTATTTGAAGTAATCGCTCAAATGGACAGCATTGGACTAAAGGTTAATGCTGGAACCCGAAACAAACTTCAGGCCTTTTATGAACTAATTGCCTCTTTAAAAGTTGAAAATCAAGGTGCTACGGCCTTTGAAATCACTGACCGAGTGATTAAACGAACAGGAATTGTCAATGCACTAAAAAACGACGGTACCCCCGAGGGTATTGCACGTATTGAAAATATCGATGAACTGTTAAACGGACTACAGGATTTTACCGAAGGCCAAAAAGAGATTGCCGATGCTACAGGGAGTTTGAGTGAATTTTTAGAAGATGTTGCCTTAGCTACTGATTTTGACAATGACAAAGATGAAAATGCCGACCGGGTGGCCTTAATGACGGTGCACCTGGCCAAAGGGCTAGAGTTCCCTTTTGTGTATATCGTTGGGATGGAAGAAGATTTGTTCCCTTCCGCATTGAGTTTAAACACGCGCAGCGAACTGGAGGAAGAACGCCGTTTGTTTTATGTAGCGCTTACACGTGCGGAGAAACGCCTGTTTTTAACGTACACTCAAACACGGTATCGCTGGGGAAAATTAATAGATGCAGAACCCAGTCGTTTTATTGAAGAAATAGATGCCGTCTATGTGGACCTCGCACCTACAAAAGACGATTATGTATTTAAACCCTTTGTAGATCAGGGAATCTTTGACGTCCCCCAACAATCTGCCAAACGAAACCCTTCCAACGGTCATGTTCAAAAGGAACGAATTAATACCGCTCCCACAGCAGCGCAACGCAAAAGCTTAAAAAAACTACAGGCCAATCGCTACGAATCACCAGCAGCACCTATGCCCGATGTGCGTGTCGATATGCTTGTTGAACACAATCGCTTTGGAAGAGGAAAGGTAGTGGCCTTAGAAGGCAATGGGAGCGATCAAAAAGCTACCATCACTTTTCAGGGGACTGGGGAAAAGAAGCTGCTGTTGCGTTTTGCCAAATTGAAAATCCTTTCGTCTTAATTATGTATTTAACCGTTTACCCCAATTCTGTCAACTCCAAACACATCCAACAAGCCGTTCAAGTGCTTGAAAAGGGTGGCTTACTTATTTACCCTACCGATACTGTATATGCGATTGGTTGTTTAAGCACCCAACAGCAAGCCCTAAAAAAGTTGGCAAAGATAAAAGCGGTAAAACTCGAAAAGGCCAATTTTAGTTTTTTGTTTGAGGATATTAGCGGACTTTCACAATATGTGAAGCCTATGGATAATGCAACCTTTCGCCTTTTAAACCGTTTGTTGCCTGGGCCCTATACCTTTATTTTACCTGCACACCCTCGTATTCCAAAGCCCTTTAACAAGCGTAAGGCCTTAGGGATTCGTATAACAGCACATCCAGTACTGCAAGAATTATTGCCTTTATTGTCCGCACCATTGATTACCACATCACTCCATGATGAAGATCAAATTAAGGGCTATACTACCGATCCTGAGGAGATTTACGAAAAATGGGAGTCCGAGATTGATGTAATGCTCGCTTGTGGGGCAGGAGGCAATACTCCCTCCACAGTAGTGGACTTAACTGGGGGAGAAGCCGTCATCCTCCGAGAGGGTAAAGGTACCTTTCCACTATAAAAAAAAACACACGCCGAAGCGTGTGTTTTCTGTAGTATAAAAAGAAATAGTATTAGTTGGCTGCTTTCATACCTTGGTCTACTAGATCAAAGAATTGATCCAATTTAGGCAGTACAACTATACGTGTTCTTCGGTTTTTTGCTCTGTTTTGCGCTGTGTTGTTGTCATATAGTGGCTGGTAGTAGCTTCTTCCAGCTGCAGTCATGCGCTCAGGCGCAACGTCGAAATCATTTTGTAGTACACGAACTACAGATGTAGCACGTTTTACACTAAGATCCCAGTTGTCTAACAATACGTCGTTTTTGATTGGCACATTATCGGTGTGACCTTCAACCATAAACTCAATTTCTGGCTTGTCGTTTACAACTTTAGCAACTTTTCCTAATACTTCACGAGCAGCTTTTGTAACTGTGTAGCTACCACTTCTAAAGAGAAGTTTATCAGAGATGGATACGTAAACAACACCTTTTTCAACATTGATTTCAATGTCTTCATCGCTCATGTTTCCAAGGGCGCCTTTAAGACTTGTTACTAGTGCAAGAGTTACAGAGTCACGCTTGGTAACGGCATCTTGCATACGTTGAATTTTGATATCCTTTTCTTTCATGCTTTCCAATGAACGCTCTAGGTTGTCTGCGCCTTTTTTAGAAAGGGTGGTTAGGTTACCAATGTTGCTAATTAAGTCTTGGTTATTAGCACGCAAGAAACTGTTTTGTTGCGTTAAGGTTGCCATTTGAGCCTCCATAGCTTCTTTCTCCTCATTACAAGTATTTAATTTAATTGTTGTAGTGTCAAGTAATGACTTTGTTTCCTGTTGTAGTAGTTCAAGTTCACTAAATTTCTTCTGTGAGACACAAGAAGTGAGTAAACCAGCAGTAATTGTTATAAGAACAATACTTTTTTTCATGATATCAATTTTAAGTTTTTAATTGTTCCAAAGTTAAAAAATCAGATTAATTTTTAACCACATCGGTAAACATTTTATTTCTCTTAATAAAATATTGATACACTACACTATACACCTTGAATGAATATGGACGAATGCGTTTCGGTCTTTTTAGCTTTTTTGTGGACAGCATTGCATAAAATGCGAAATGTGCTCTGATGATGGCCCAGCAGTGTTGGGGTTTTAATTGTGCTAGAAAATAAACCCCTGCTACGCCATCTAATAGTAACCGAAAAAGCAGGGTTGTAAAAAGTTTTGTTTTTGGAAGGTTTTTATAAAGTAAAAAGAGGGTGTTTCTAAAGTTTAAGAATGTTTTTTTTGCGGAAACGCCTAAAGTAGCCCCGCCAAGATGGAATACTGAAACTTCATCCACTGCCATTACGTCGTACCCTTTGTGATGCAGTCGCCAGCACAAATCAATTTCTTCCTGATGCGCAAAAAACAGGGGATCAAAACCCTCGCATTCCCAAAATACTTTTGAACGTATAAACAAGCATGCCCCACTGGCCCACAGTATTGGGGTGGCACCCTTGTATTGTTCTTGCTGTTTTTCAATGGTTGCAAATACACGACCGCGGCAAAAGGCATACCCCAAGGCATCAATTTCTCCACCTGCTGCGCCGGCGTATTCAAAATGTGTAGGCTTTTTTAAATCTAAAATATGGGGTTGTGCGGCAGCCGTATTGGGGTGGGTTGTGAAATGCTTGCGCATGGGGGTAAGCCAGTCTGCTGTAACTGCTACATCGCTGTTTAACAAGCAATAAAGGTCAGCAGTTATATTTTTAAGCCCTCGATTATACCCTTCGGCAAAGCCATAGTTTTTGTCCAATGCTACTGTTTTTACATTTGGATGGGACTGGGCTAAATAAGTTAAAGACTGATCCGTGGAACCATTGTCAATCACCCATACATCGGCCTTAGCACTGTAGGCTTCTACCTTTGGCAAATAGGACTTTAATAAGTTGAGTCCATTCCAGTTTAATATGACTACTGCAATTTTCATAGACTCCAATTTGAATAGGGGGGCAGGTGTTTTAAAAAGGCATAACCGTTTTTGGTGTCATTTATTTTGCAGTAAATGTGTTGTAAACCGTTGGTGAGCATTAGGTATTTACTGTTAATAACACTGTTGTATTGTGCTATTTGATCTAGGGTTTTCTGAGATAAGGCTACAGCAGGCGCCTTGCATTCAATGAGCAAAAGGATGGCTCCTGAAGAGGAAAAAACAACGATGTCGTAACGTTTGGTTCTCCCGTTCAGTTGTATTTGTTTTTCAACATTAATAACACTTTGAGGTACGTGCAGTTCTGACATAAGAAATTGCACGCAATGCTGGCGTACCCATTCCTCTGGCGTAATTTGAATGTATTTTTTACGTATCGGATCCCAAATAAGGTGCTTATTTTCCTTAATTTTGAGGGGTACCGATAAAGGGGGAAAATTTAGCCGCTCCATGGTACAAAGGTGCATATAATTTTAGTTTTGCAAACATACGAACAGCTTCTTAGTGCCATAAAAAAAAGAGAATTTGCTCCTGTGTATTTATTATCGGGTACTACAAGCTTTTTTATTGACCGCTTGGCGGAAGCCCTTCAAAATGCGCTTTCCACACCAGAATCTGAAGCGTTTGACACCTCTATTTTTTACGGGAAGGATACCCAGGCACAAACCATAATTGAAGCAGCAAAACGCTACCCCATGATAGCGGAAAAGCAATTTATTTTAGTGCGTGAGGCACAGCATTTAAACAAGCAATTTGAGCAGCTTGCCCCTTATGTTGCTCAGCCACAATCACAAACGGTACTTGTTTTCTGTTACAAGTATAAGAAGTTTGACAAACGCCAAAAATTTTATAAAGCTGTAAGCAAACACGGAGTGTTTTACGAAGCACAACCTTTATATGACAATCAAATTGAACCCTGGATTTTGAGCACCGCTAAAACTATGGGGATTCATTTGGAAGCCCAAAGTGCCGCCGTATTGAATTTCAACGTAGGAGGGGACCTAGAACGCCTGTATAGCGATATGGAAAAGTTAAAGCTACTGGCAGGAACGGCTACTATAACCCCTGAAATGGTTGCGCAGCATATTGGGTTTAGTAAAACCTACAATAATTTTGAATTGGTGAATGCCCTCGCTGAAAAAAACTTTACACAGGCAATGCATATCGCGCTGCATATGGGGCAAAACCCCAAGCAGCATCCGCTTGTAGTTACACTGAGTACGGTTTTTTCCTTTTTCCAACGCTTGCTATTGTTTCACAGTCTTGCCGACAAATCGCAAGCGGCGTCAGTATTGGGAATTAAACCTTTTTTTGTACGACAATATACCGCTGCAAGTCGTTTGTACACTATGCGGCAATGCAGTGCAGCTGTAGCGCTTTTGGCCGATGCCGATGTAAAAAGTAAAGGTGTAGGAGGCGATGCTTCCCAACCCGATGGTATCCTTAAAGAGATGCTTTTGGGCTTAATGCGGCTTTAATTCAAATAGTTCGGATAGTTATCAGGGTTTGCCTCGTGGAGCATGGCGTAAGCCGCCTCAAAGATATCCTCTATGGAGGGCTTAGAAAAATAGTCGCCATCAGGTCCTGCCGCAGGACGATGGGGTGCTGCACTGAGTAATTTTGGGGCACTATCCAAGTGGTGGTACAGGTCTTGTGTTTCAATTAATTGTTGAAGAATATAGGCAGAAGCTCCACCGGGAACATCTTCATCTACAATCAATAGACGGTTGGTTTTTTGTACACTTTTAGCAATGTTTTGCGTCAAATCAAAAGGAAGTAGGCTTCTCAAATCAATTAATTCTACATCAATATCGTACTGCGCCAGTTTTTCAGAAGCAGCTTCAGCCAACCGAAAGGTGGAGCCATAACTCACAATGGTGAGGTCACTCCCTGCACGGGTACACTCACTAGTGCCAAGTGCTACTGTAAATGCACCAAGATTTGAGGGCAAGGATTCTTTTAAACGATAGCCGTTGAGTGACTCAATGAGAACAGCGGGCTGTTTTTGTTGCAGTAACGCATTATACATTCCTGCCGCCTGCGTCATGTTTCTAGGGGTAAGGATGTAAATCCCGCGGAGCAAACTTAAAAGACCTCCCATAGGCGATCCAGAATGCCATATTCCTTCCAGTCGGTGCCCACGGGTACGAATGATTAGGGGGCAAATTTGTTTTCCTTTGGTTCTGTAACTTAAACTGGCCAAATCATCGCTAAGACCTTGTAAGCAATACAGTATATAATCCAAGTATTGAATTTCCGCAATGGGTCGTAATCCCCTGAGGGCCATACCCATACCTTGACCAAATATGGTAGCTTCACGGATTCCAGTATCTGCAATACGCTCGGGGCCAAATTTTTCTAGTAGCCCTTCTAACCCTTGATTAACATCGCCGATGGTTCCTACATCTTCTCCAAAAACAATAAGGTTGTCGTGCGCTGAAAAAAGAGCTTCAAAATTATCACGAAGGAGCACACGTCCATCTACTTTTTCAACCTGATTGGGATAGGTGGGGGGAATGTCATCACGGGTTAATGTGCTAAACTCTTGGGTATAAAGTTCATCAGAAAAGCGTGGTGATAGGACGGTTTTAGTGGCGTTATACCACTCTTTTAATGGGGTGCATGCAGGAGTAGATGCAATAGCTGGAAGTACCGTACGCGCCAGTTGTAACAATTCACGATAGTTACATGTACTAAGCGCATCTAATTGCATGAGAGCTTGACGTACTTGCACGTTGTTATTAGACGCCGCAAGCACCTTATGAAGCACTTGGTGCAATTGAGCCTTAGCTTCATTTATGGGTTTGTTAACCGCAGCCCAGGCAGTGGTTTTCGCTTCACGGACTTCCATGTTTATTGTCTTTTCAAGGGCCTCTACTTCTCCTTCTGTTGCAATACCTTGTGCCAAAATCCAGTTTCTAAACTGAACATTACAATCGTATTCTTTTTCCCATTCTAAGCGCGCTTTGGATTTGTACCGCTGATGTGAGCCAGAGGTGGAGTGCCCAAGGGGTTGGGTGAGTTCAGTTACATGCACTACAACGGGAATGTGCGCAGTTCTAGCCAGTTTTGCTGCGTGTTCATAGGTGTTAATTAAGGCTGCATAATCCCAGCCTTTCACCTCTAAAATTTCAATTCCATTTTGATTTTCGTTGCGCTGGAAGCCCTCTAATGCTTTTGAAATGCTGGCTTTGGTGGTTTGCTGCTCGTTGTGCACTGAAATACCATAGCCGTCATCGTAAACGGATAGTACCATTGGAACTTGAAGTACACCAGCAGCATTAATGGTTTCAAAAAACAGTCCTTCCGAAGTACTTGCATTTCCTATGGTACCCCAACAAATTTCGTTTCCATCCTTAGAAAATTGTGCTGCCCCCTTAATGTTTAATGTTCTGTAGAGTTTAGATGCCTGGGCCAAGCCCAAAATACGTGGGATTTGTGCCGCTGTAGGTGAAAGGTCAGCAATGTGATTTTTTCTTTTGGTGTGGTCAAGCCAGGCTTTATTTTCATCCACTAGAGGAGTCATAAAATGCCCACACATTTGGCGTCCCCCCGACATGGTTTCGCGTCCAGGTTCAGTATCGGTATATAAGGAATAAAAAAAGGCATTACTATCTAAAAAACCTTGTGCCATTAGCAGGGTTTGATCGCGGTAGTAGCCCGAGCGGAAATCGCCATTTTGAAAGAAACGATTGATGGCAATTTGGGGGAGTTCCTTGCCATCGCCAAAAATACCAAAAGTACCTTTTCCTGAAAGTACTTCGCGGCGGCCCAAAACACTACATACTCTACTGCTAAAAACGAGTTTGTAGTCGTTTAAAACTTGTTTTTTGAATGTTTTAAAATCAATTTGATTTGTTTCTTTGGGCTGTTTCATTGGCGCTCAAATGTACAAAATTTTAAGTACTTGAGGATTAGAACCAGCTCCGGCTAAAGAGGGCTTTAAGTTGATTTCCACGTATGGAGAGCACAAATCGAATTTTAGAGGTATAGTAGGGACTTGTGAGGGATACTTCCGAAGTGGAAGCAACAGGAAAAAACAATTCTAAGTAATCGGGGAGAAGATTAAAGCGTAGGCCTGTATCGTAATACTGTGCTACCCCTTCGCCTTTGTTTTTTAATATGGCTCCGTCCAAATAAACTTCAATCCAACGCCAAAGACCAAAAGTAAGGTTGGCAGATAGCATCCATTGGTTGGCATTACTGTTAGGAATAATTGATTTAAAGCCCCCTTCTGCCATTACAAATTGTTGGCCATAGAGGCCAGTTGATTCCGAACGCCCAAAGAAGTCATACTGGAACAAATAATCATTTGGACGATTAAGGTTGAAATCAAAATAAGAAGTAGGCCCGGTATTATTATCTAAAAACACCCCAGCAAAAGTGCGGATTTGCAGTTGTCGCCCACTGCGAAAAAGCTTGCGATAGTCAAGAGTGGCATCTAGCTTGGAAAAGTTTTGTGCTACTTCAACCCCAGTATTTGCAGTGAAATAGTTGATGCTTCCTTTATTGGCGTATTGATATTGGGTTTTAAATACAGAATATTCAGGGGTTTCACTTGCGGTAATTGCTCCAAACTTTTCCACTTTAAAGAGCGAAAAAGTGAGAGCCTGCACTTTATTAGATCGCAGGTATCGGGGCCGGAACAAAAAGGAAACATTGGGTGCAATAACATAATAGCGCTTGTTGGTGGCGTAGTGAAACGTATTCCCAAAAACATTATAAAGCGTGAGGTAGTGTTTTTTGTCGTAATGAAAATGACGATAGGTAGTGGCAAAGCTCCCCACTAAGGTGTTTTCGTAGGAAGAGTACTGTGGTCTAAAATCAAAATTAAAGCGTTGAATTCCAATTTTTTTATTGTTCAATCGCACGCCAAACGACAGGCCGTCATACAAGTTGAACCCCGTTAATGGGTTGTAAAATACCTGAGTGAATTGGGGGTCTTCAATGTCTTTTATAAAGGTAAACTTAAGCGGATTTCTGGTGCGTTTTTTGGATACTGCAACACGGTTGTTGCGTTTATTAACTTCGGGCAAGCCAAGAGCCGTATTGATGGTGATATAGTCAGCTTCAACTGTTTTTGGAATATTAAGTACTGTTGTATTTGGGGCAAGCCATTGAGTTTTAGTGGTTTTCTTGTTTTTCAGGTAATCCAGTTTCAAAGGGAGTGCCTCGAACCCTTGTCGTTGTATTTCGAAACGGTAATTGGATGCAGTGCTGCTAAGCCGTTTCAGTTTTAATTCTAAGGGGCGGTTTTTTTTCAAATAAATAGTAAAAAAACCGCGGATATCTTTTGGGCTAGCCGCTTGAATTAATGCTTCAACCGCTGCGGCAGAAGTGAGGGGCAATATATTTTTAAGCACCTTTTCAAAGGCGTCTGTACCTATATACGACTCGAGATATCGAAAGGCCAAGCCTGCCATATAGGGGCTTCCGATACGTTCGTTAAAACGAATTAGGTCGATTTTAGGGGTGTTTAGCGGTTGGTAGTTGTTTGCGCGAAGCATTTGTTCGGCAAACACCTGAAAACCTTCATTAAAAGAGAGTTTAGACACCGCATAGGGCTGAAGCAGCTTCATGGTTTGCAGGCGTCCCACAAACTTTTTATCCGGATAGAAGGTTTCCATGTACTTGATTGCTAAATACACATGCAGGCCTTCAATAATCCAATGTTCGTTGCGTTGATCTAAAATCAAATTAGAATCTATGTAGTTGTTGGCAAAGGCCTTAAGGAGTTTGATTTCATTTTCAAAAGCACTGTCAAAAGGACTCAAGATACTGGGGAGCTGACTTAAACCATAAAATGGATTTTTATTGTACTCTTTAAGGGCGACAAGCTGCTTTTTATGTTTTGGAGGCCCTAGCTTATCCGTAATAAACTGGTAGATTCTTTCAAAATTTACATTCAGTTGGGATACCGTGTTGTCAGCTTCTTTAATATTGGTTATTAGCTCAAAACCATCTGAAGTTTTTAGGAGAAAATAATTTGGCTTTTGCTGTAACACTACGCGGGCTTCGCGAACATAATTTCCTACTGCCTCAGTTTTTAGGCTTCCATTTAAAGGGGCCGTTTCATTGGTCTTTAAATTTGAAAAAAGAGTATAGTTAGGCGGATATTGAATGCTGAGCTTATAGTTGCTAGGAAGTAAGCTCGCATCGTCTAGGTTTAGATTGCTGTATTTTTTCCACCCAGCTTTGGTGTAGGGACTTAAGGCGATATACCAATGCCTAAGGTCATAGGTTTTTCCATTACCACTCACCCCATAACCGGTAAAACGTGCACTGGGTACCTTTACCTTGTACTGCAGCTGCAGTTGGAGGGATTGTCCTTGGCCCAACGGCTGACCTAAGGCTACCTTTAAAATATCGGGTTGTTCTGGTAGCCTACGGTATTTGAGTGAAGCACCATTTAGCGTGATCTGCAGCTCATTGGTAGCTCCTAATTTAGAGGCATTGGACAAATAAAAGCTGCGATCAAATTCTTCTGCTAGGCGTTGCGAAAGCGGTGTGTCTGTATCGCGAAATGCAGAGGGCCAGTCGTTAAAATAAAGGGTGTCTAGCGTGGTTTGGCTCGCATTGTAAATTTGAATTTCCTGCTGAATGGCCAAGCTATTTGATTGATCTAGCAATTGAACATCAAGCGTGTATTCCGTTTGCAGTTGCCCGTGTACATGGATGCCGCCAATGCCTATCAGTATAAATAACAGACGAATGGAAACGGTAAGTGCAGTAGGTTGAGCCATTAAAAATTAGGTCTAAAAAGGCCTTTTTTATGAAAGTTATCCAAGGCCTGTTCCACTTCTTCGGCGGTATCAACAATCTCAAATAAAAAGAGGTCTTCTTTGCTGATGTAACGCTCGTTAATCAAGGTGTTTTTAATCCAATCAATTAATCCGCTCCAGTAGGCCTTCCCAACAAGGATAATAGGGAAGCGTTGAATTTTTTCGGTTTGAATTAGGGTAAGGGCTTCAAACAACTCGTCTAGGGTCCCAAAGCCGCCTGGAAGGACTACAAATCCTTGGGCGTATTTCACGAACATCACTTTACGCACAAAGAAATATTCAAAAAACAAACACTTGTCATCGTCGATATAAGGATTGGTATGCTGCTCAAAGGGCAAATTAATATTGAGTCCCACTGAGACCCCTTTGGCTTGATGGGCTCCTTTGTTTGCGGCTTCCATAATTCCGGGTCCACCTCCTGTGATAACGCCGTAACCATTTTCGGCAATGACACGGGCCGTGTTTACGGCTAAATCATAATAGGGGTCGTCTGGAGTGGTTCGTGCAGAACCAAAAATGGAAATACAAGGCCCTATGGCACTCATACTTTCGTAACCATTGACGAATTCACTCATGATCTTAAACAATGCCCATGAGTCGTTGGCCTTTGTTGATTCCCAGTTTTTAGATGCTTTTAATGCTGACATAGTAGGTGATTTTAGTTCTGCTAATTTAGTTCTTTAGTTAAAAATGCAGCCGTATGACTTTGGGCATTTTTTGCCACTGCTTCGGGTGTACCAGCCGCAATGAGACTGCCTCCCTTTTTTCCACCTTCTGGACCAATATCAATGAGGTAGTCTACTTGTTTAATAACATCTAAGTTATGTTCAATAATAAGTACCGTATTTCCTCTGTTCACCAGTTCATGCAAGAGTTGCATCAAAACATTGATATCTTCAAAATGGAGTCCAGTAGTGGGTTCATCTAAAATGTAGATGGTTTTCCCAGTGTCACGTTTGGTAAGTTCTGTAGCCAGTTTAATGCGTTGCGCCTCCCCACCAGATAGGGTAGTGGAGGCCTGCCCCAAGGCAATGTAGCCAAGGCCTACGTCCTGTATGGTTTTTAGTTTTCTGTAGATCTTAGGAATATGCTCAAAAAAACTACAGGCCGTATTTATGGTCATTTCCAATACATCTGCAATGGATTTCCCTTTGTATCTAATTTCTAAAGTTTCCCGATTGAATCGCTTGCCTTGGCAGTCCTCACATTCTACATGTACGTCGGGTAAAAAGTTCATTTCAATAACTTTCATTCCGCCCCCCTGACAGGTTTCACAACGCCCTCCCTTTACATTAAAACTAAAACGCCCGGGTTTGTAGCCTCTTATTTGTGCTTCGGGGGTTTGGGTGAACAAACTTCTAATTTCACTAAATACACCACAATAAGTTGCAGGGTTACTCCGTGGCGTTCGGCCAATAGGGCTTTGATTCACATCCACCACCTTGTCCAAATGCTCTAGCCCTTTGATTTTCTTGTAGGGCAGTGGTGTTTTTACGCCATTGTAAAAATAGCTATTGAGAATGGGGTAGAGTGTTTCATTGATTAGGGTAGATTTTCCGCTTCCCGAAACACCGCTTACACCAATCATTACGCCTAAAGGAAATTCAATATCAATAGCTTTTAAATTATTTCCAGTACACCCGTAGAGGCCCAGTTTTTTCCCGTTGCCTTTACGCCGCGTTTTGGGTACTTCAATCGTTTTTTCATCCTTTAAATACTGCGCTGTAAGGGAAGAAGAATTGCGAATGGCTTTTGGAGTTCCTTGCGCCACAATTTTACCGCCATTGGCCCCGGCCATAGGGCCCATGTCAATCACGTGATCAGCATGGAGGATCATGTCTTTGTCGTGTTCTACTACAATTACAGAATTTCCTAAATCTCGTAAAGATTCCAAAGCGTCAATCAAACGCAAGTTGTCCCGTTGATGCAGTCCTATACTGGGCTCGTCTAAAATATACAATACTCCCACTAGTTGCGATCCTATTTGCGTTGCCAAACGAATACGTTGGGCTTCGCCTCCTGAAAGCGACTTAGAACTTCGGTTTAACGTAAGGTAATTTAAGCCTACATTGAGCAAAAATTCTAAGCGGGTCTTAATTTCTTTAATCACCTCACCTCCAATTGTTTGCTCCTGTTCCGATAGATTTTTGTGCAATTTTGAAAACCAGTCGTAAAGATCGCTCAAATCCATGGCGGTACAATCGGCAATACTTTTGTTGTCTATTTTGAAGTTTAGGGCTTCCTTTTTTAGGCGCGTACCCTTACAACTGGCACACTCTTTTTCGTCCATATAGGCGGCTGCCCAACGCCGAATACCCATGGTGGGACTTTCTTCGTATTGGTGGGCAATAAAATTTACGATACCCTCGTAATCAATTTTATAATTGCGGGTGACACCCAAGGTTTTAGAAGCAACCTCAAATTGTTCTTGTCCCCCGTGAAGAATTATCTCTAGCGCAGCTTTGGGGATTTTGGCAATAGGGTCGTTTAAGGAAAATTCGTAGCAGGTGGCTATGGTTTCCAATTGCCGGTAGCCCCAGCTTTTCTTTTTGTCCCCCAAGGGAAGTATTCCGCCTTGATTGATGGATAGGGAAGAATCGGGGATAATTTTATTGATGTTTACCGTAAAGGCGGTGCCCAAGCCTTTACAAGCGCTACACATTCCTTTGGGAGAATTGAAGGAGAAGGTATTGGGCTCTGGGACTGCATAGGAAATTCCAGAGGTGGGGCACATCAGGTTTTTACTAAAATAGCGGTTGGTATTCGCCTCCAAATCTTGAATCATAATGCTGTCTTCACCATAATCCATGGCCAGTGCAATAGACTCCTGTAGTCGCTTTAAGATTTTTTCATCTTGGTGAACCATCAAACGGTCAACAACCAATTCAATATCATGGGTTTTGTAGCGGTCTACCATCATGCCCTTTTTGATGTCTACAATTACACCATCCACACGCACACGAATAAAACCTTGACGTGCGAGATTGTCAAACAATTCGCGGTAGTGTCCTTTTCGGGATTTAATCAAAGGGGCCAACACGGCAATTTTTTTCTCCCGAAATACCTCCTTTACCAACTCAAGAATTTGATCTTCGGAATACCGCACCATCTTTTCTTGTGTCTTGTAGCTGTAAGCAGTACCGATGCGCGCATATAATAGACGCAAAAAATCGTAGAGCTCGGTAATGGTTCCTACTGTAGAACGAGGGCTTTTGGAAGTTGTTTTTTGTTCAATAGCAATCACGGGGGAAAGGCCATCAATCTTATCGACCTCTGGGCGCTCTAAATTTCCTAAAAACTGGCGTACATAGGCGGAAAAAGTTTCCATATAACGTCGTTGTCCCTCGGCATACAAGGTATCAAATGCCAGCGACGATTTACCACTACCCGACAAGCCTGTAATAACTACAAGTTGTTCGCGCGGGATGGTGACATCTATGTGATCCAGGTTGTGGACACGAGCACCAAAAACTTCAATATTATTTTCTTTTTCCAAAACTTTTTTTGCGGCACAAATTTAGTCTATTCCTAGCAGCTAAGGCCTAAGATTTTAAAGGAATCCCTTGCATCATTTATAGGATACGGCTGCTTTCGCTTCCCTGCGGGGATCGGCTCCCGTATGTATGATTCCGTCGGTGTCAATGTGAATGGCGTTCACACATCCCATAATCCTGCTGCGTTTTTCTTCTATAATGTATCCTTTTACTTTTAGCGTATCTAGCACCTCCTGCGGAAATCGATTGGGCTCAAACACTACAACATCGGGCAACCATTGGTGGTGTACCCGTGGCGCTTCTACGGCCTTTTGAACGGGCATGTTGTATTCAAACACATTTAAAATGGTTTGCACCACACTGGTGATGATCGTGGAACCACCTGGGGATCCTAAAATTAATGCCAAGGCACCATTTTTTTCAATGATTGTAGGTGTCATAGAGCTGAGCATGCGTTTTTTTGGTGTTATTGCGTTGGCTTCGCTACCCACCAGACCAAACATATTGGGCGTGCCCGGTTTACTGCTAAAATCATCCATTTCATTGTTTAGAAAGAAGCCAGCTTCCCCAACATAAACTTTAGACCCGTACTGGCCGTTAAGGGTGGTGGTAATGGCTACTGCATTGCCTAACCGATCGATAATGGAGTAGTGGGTAGTTTCATCACTTTCGGTCCAGCTAACGCTTCCAGGGGCTATGGCCTCCGATTGTGAGGCTTGCTCCCAGTTAAAATCCTTCATACGATCTTTTAGGTAGGTAGGCGCTAAAAGTTCTGCTGTGGGGTTATACACAAAGTCTGGATCTCCAAGGTATTTGCTTCTATCGGCATAGGAACGGCGTTCGGCTTCTACCATGAGTTGTAAGGCCTCGGGACTGTTATGTGGATATTGACCAATATCGTAAGGGGCTAGCATCTGAAGAATTTGCCCTGAGCAGACCCCACCACTGGAGGGTGGAGGCATAGAATAGATTTTTAAGTCCTTGTATTGATAGGTAATTGGATCCCGCCACACCGGAGTATAGCCTGCCAGGTCATCAAGGGAAAGAATGCCTCCTGCTTCCTGTACACGCGCAACAGTAGCTGCTGCAACGGGCCCTTTGTAAAACCCTGCCTTCCCACGGTCACGAATTGCTTCAAGTGTTTTGGCTAAAGGTTCATTTACAAAGCGATCTCCAGCCTTATATTCTTTTGCATACGGGGTGTCGGCACCATTTATTGCAATAAAAACCGCTTTCAGTTTGGCCCATGCTTTTGCTTGCATAGCAGTAACTACAAATCCCTCCCGTGCCATATCAATAGCAGGTTGAATGAGTTGTTCGAAGGGAAGCGTACCAAATTTTTCATGCACAGCGAACAGTCCTGCAACAGTACCCGGAACACCAATGGCCAGGCCACCTAGTGTACTTAATTTTGGAATCACATTACCCGCTTCGTCGAGATACATATCCTTAGTGGCAGCTTCGGGCGCCCGCTCTCTGTAGTCGAGTGTTCCTACACCACCATCTTGAGTGCGGTACACCATAAATCCGCCACCGCCAATATTTCCGGCATAGGGATAACACACTGCTAGTGCTAAATCGGTAGCAATCATTGCGTCAAAGGCATTCCCCCCTTGTTCCATTATGGCTACGCCAATTTTAGAGGCTTCTTCTCGCGAGCTCACTACAGCTCCAGTTACATTGCGTTGCTCGGGTTGGCAGGCCATCATAATGCCACACAGCACCACTATAATCCATTGTATTCGCTTCATATCTTTACTAAAAATAAAGCTTACAAATTAGCAAGTTTCTTTTGAGTATAGGTTTTTATATCCGAAAAAAAAGTAAAAAAGTCCGATTCAAATGATGTGTAATTGGCTTGTAGTTGTGCCACGCTTTTGTGCAGCTGCGAGGGAAAACGCGTGCGCATGGACATTTGCTCTAAAAGCACTCCCAATTGTTTAAGGTCAGCATAACCCAAAAGCCAATTGTATTTTTTCATAGCATCAAAACGGCCGTGGAGCGATTTGGGCATTAGTGCGCTGTGGTGGGTTGCATATGCGTAAAATGTCTGGGTGTAGTTTGCCAGGCTGTCCTCATGGTAGCGCTGCCAATGCACAGCAAGCACGTGATCGTAAAGGACATCTACAATCACCCTGCTGTAGTGCCTGTGTGTAGGGAACAACCAGCGGACGTGGGCTTTATAGATAGGGTGGGCGTCTGTATAACTGTCTATAGCACGATGCAGTAATACTCCTTGTTGAATTTTTTCTGGGTAATTGGTATAGGCATTGCCTTTTATACTATCCCCCATAAAGTTTCCGAGTCGCAAGGCATCGTCATCTCCAGACAAATACAAATGGGCCAAGTAATTCATGCCGAAAAATACGCTAAAAATTTTAGGGGAGCAGTCAGAAGCATAATTCCACTTTAAAGAAAACTTTATCTTTACAGCATGACTTTAATCAAATCTATTTCAGGTATTCGCGGTACCCTAGGCGGACCTACAGCCACCAATCTAACGCCCGTTGATATTGTAAAATTTGCAGCAGCTTATGGAAGCTGGTTACAACAACGCTACAAAGACGAAAAAGAGCCCCTTACCGTTGTGGTTGGCCGTGACGCTCGTCCTTCAGGACCTATGGTACAGGAGTTGGTACAGCAAACTTTGGTAGGTTTAGGAATCGATGTGCTTTCCTTGGGTTTGTCCACCACACCCACAGTGGCTATGGCAGTCCCGGAAGCCAAGGCTCATGGAGGTATCGTTTTAACTGCGAGTCACAATCCTATTGCTTGGAATGCTTTAAAGCTTTTAAATGCTCGCGGTGAGTTTATAAATGCGCAAGACGGACAAGAAGTACTCGCTTTGGCAGCAGCAGAAGCCTTCGATTTTGCACCTACTGAGGCGCTGGGAAGAATTACTTCTAATACCAACGCCATTGCTGCACATATTGACGCCATTTTAGCCTTAGAGGAAGTAAATGTACCAGCTATTGCCGGCGCAGGTTTAAAGGTGGTTGTGGATGGTGTACATTCTACAGGAGGGATTGCTATTCCACGACTGCTAGAAGCCCTGGGAGTAGCTGTGATTCCATTGTATTGTGAGCCACACGGGCAGTTCCCCCATAATCCAGAACCCCTTCCAGAACATTTGGAGGCCCTCTCCAAAGCGGTCGTAGCTCAAGGTGCTGACTTTGGGATTGTCGTAGATCCCGATGTAGATCGCTTGGCATTTGTAGATGAACACGGAGCGATGTTTGGGGAAGAATACACTTTGGTGGCTTGCGCTGATTATATCCTCAGTAAAACTCCTGGTGCTACGGTCTCTAACTTATCCTCAACGGCAGCATTAAAAATTATTACCGAAAAACACGGGGGCAAGTACTTTGCCGCTGCAGTGGGAGAAGTGAATGTGGTTACCGCCATGAAAAAGCACCAAGCAGTTATTGGTGGTGAAGGCAATGGTGGGGTGATTTTTCCAAAATTACACTACGGTCGCGATGCTTTGGTAGGTGTGGCCTTATTCCTGTCGCATTTGGTAGCCCAAAAGCAGTCTGTTTCTCAACTTCGTGCCAGCTACCCCAACTTCTATATGTCAAAAAATAAAGCGACTTTACCCGAAACTGTAGCGCCACAACCGCTACTTGATGCATTACAAAAGCAGTATGCAGCGCAGGATTGCGACACTACGGATGGCCTAAAAATTACGTTTGAAGACTATTGGGTACACCTGCGCAAGTCGAATACTGAGCCTATAGTACGCGTGTATACAGAAGCTCCAAGTCAGGAACAAGCGGACATGCTGAGTGCCTCGTTTGTGCGCCAACTAGAAGAACAGGCTTAGGCCTTTTTTCTTTTGTGCTTAAAACGGTTGTGCGACCAAAGGTATTGGGTAGGATCGCGTTCAATTTGTGCTTCTAGCAGGTTAATAAAGCGATCGGTAATAGCATTTTCCTTTTGGATTTTTGGTGCGTCGGTGATGGTTTCAAAGGTCACCTCGTAATACCCGCGTTTTACACGCTGTATATCAGCAAAAATCACAGGGAAATCATACTCTTTAGCAATTCGCTCTGCACCGGTAAAAACGGGCGCTTCAACCCCCATAAAGGTGCGCCAATAGGTTTTAGCTTTAGGCCTTGGCGCTTGATCGCTGGCAAAGCCATAGTGTCCCAATACGCCATTTTTTTGATGCTTTGCAATGGTGGCTATAGCCTCAAAACGCGAGATTAAATCGGCTTTATAGCGCATGCGCAATCGTCGGATGAGGCGATCGAAATAAGGGTTTGTTAATTTTGAATAGATGCCATATGGGGTTTGCTTTAGCTGTAATCCCAGTGATAGCATCCATTCCCAGCTGGAATAATGCCCACAAATTATTATGGTACTGCGGTTTTGCTTTTCAAAGTCTGTGAGTACTTCAATATTTTTTGCTACAAACTTTCGCCGTATTGCCGCGTTACTTAATGACATACTCTTAATGACCTCCAAAAATACATCACACATGTGTTGGTAAAATGCGTGCACTATAGCACGTTGTTCGTCTTCGGACCGTTGGGGTAGGGCGAGGGCAACATTTTTCACTATCTTCCGTTTGCGGTATTTTAGCACATCGCGAATCAACCAACAAATAACATTGGAAAAGCCGTAAAACAGGGGATGCGGCAATAGTGATACCAACAACAAAAAGGGATAGGATAATACGAATACGAGGGCGTTCACAGACTAAAATTTCAGTGCAAATATACTGCTTTGTTTGTCATATCTTTGCATATGATTGCATCTCCAATAGTGCTTGCGCTTATTACTGTAAATGTAATTTTTAGTCTCCGGGGTTTTCGCGATCCTTACTTTTTTAATCGTTTAAAATTTAATGTAGCGCAAATTACTGCCGGCCAATGGCAGCGCTTGCTGACTTCCAGCGTGTTACATGTAGACATGCGACACCTGCTGTTCAATATGTTTACCCTCTTCTTTTTTGGCGATGTGGTTTTAGGAGGCCTAGGAGTGGTAGGCTTTTTAACGCTTTATATAGGTAGTGTTCTTGGTGGTGGACTTTTTGCGTTGCGCTACCATAGGAATACCCCTCATTACAGTGCTGTGGGTGCCAGTGGTGGCGTTGTTGGAGTATTATTTGCCGCTATAGTGCTGTTCCCACAAATGCGCTTGGCACTATTGTTTTTTCCGGTGCCTATACCAGGTTATATTTTCGCACTCGTATATTTGGGCTACACCCTTTACGGCATGCGTAAGCAGAATGATCAAATAGGGCATACGGCCCATTTAGGAGGCGCCCTAACAGGAGTTACATTGGTCCTCTTGTGGCAGTTGCTTTAAGGTTTAGGGAAGTAATTCTTCCAGCTTCTTTTCTAGAAAGGGCCCGCGTAAGTCCCGGGCAATGATCACCCCGTTTTCATCTAAAATGAATGTGGCAGGAATTGCAGTTACCTTGTAGGCTCTTGCAATGGGGTCATTCCAATATTGGAGGTTAGAAACATGTTCCCCCCACAGTAAGCCGTCGTCTTTAATTGCTTGAACCCAACTGGCTTTATTTCGATCTAGAGAAACACTAAAAACCTTTAAACCTCTGTCTTTTAGTTTGTTGTATGTACGCACCAAATTGGGATTTTCAACCCTACAGGGACGACACCAAGAAGCCCAAAAATCTAAAACGGTTATTTTTCCTAGGGATTGAGACAGTTGTAGCGTAGTGCCTTCTGGCGTTGGGCCGGTAAAATCCGGGGCTACTGCACCAATAGCAGCTGGGTTTTCAGGTTGTGCTAAGGTGTTGGCCAAGCGAATTCCCACACTACAATTTTTTAAGCGATCACTGAGGGCATCAAAATATACTTTGGCTTCTTTTTGTGTTAGGGATTTGGTTTGCAAATAACGCTCAAGAATTAAGAGGGATATAAAGGAGTCGGTGTGTGAATTGATAAAATCTAATTCATAGGTTTTTATTTGCCCCTGCACATCCAGGTATTGTTCTTGGAGATCTTGTACATTAGCTTGATTGCCTTGTACACTAGCCACCTGAATGTCGTTTCGAATCCCGTTTACTGCCGTAACAAAGTCTTTTGTTTCTTTTCGATAGGCAGCAAAATCGTCATTTGAAACGGTTCCTTTCGCCTTGGAGTTGGCTAAGCTATCCTTGTATAGAGTTACGGTAATTGTCCCTTTTTCAGCAATCAACACAAAATTATCCTTTTTGTCTTCCAGTTGCAGGAAATTTATTTCAGGATACTTTAAATCGTCAGCAAACTTAAATGATCCGTTTTCTACTGTACTGGTATCCACCACTTGTGCCTGATTGTTTCCATCAACGGTAAGGCGAAATACTTTTTTTCCGTTAGGAAGATCTACCGTTCCTTTAATTTGAAGCGCACTGCCACCATTGCAGCTGAAGAGGGTTGCCATAAAAAGGGCACCAAAAATAGTTCGTAGCATAGAATTTCTTTCTTGGGTCAAAATTACAAAATGTAGTGCGTTTTATCGCTACCTATTTTTTTCTACTGTAAAACAAGTACTATGGTGTAATTGCTATTCGCTCCCTTTGGTTATATTTGTCTGTAGAGTTTGTACTATGGCAGGAAATATTTTTGGAAACGCTTTTCGTTTAACCACATTTGGAGAATCTCACGGCCCCGCCTTAGGGGGTGTTATTGACGGTTGCCCTGCAGGGATAACCTTGGATATGGAGGCCATTCAAGAGGAACTCAATAGAAGAAAACCCGGTCAATCGGCCATAGTAACTCAGCGAAAAGAACCCGATGAAGTACACTTCTATTCTGGAGTTTTTGAAGGAAAAACTACAGGCACACCCATAGGTTTTGCCATTTACAACACCAATCAAAAATCCAAAGACTATTCGCATATAAAAGACAGTTACCGTCCTTCCCATGCGGATTATGTGTACGAAAAAAAATATGGTGTACGCGATTATCGCGGGGGCGGAAGAAGCTCTGCCCGTGAAACCGCCAGCAGAGTCGTTGCCGGTGCTGTTGCTAAGCAAATGCTTTCAGGAATTACTATCACCGCTTATGTAAGTGCTGTTGGTGATCTTCGTTTGGAAGAGCACTATTCAAATTTAGATTTTTCACTCATTGAATCTAATCCGGTACGTTGTCCACACCCAAAGACCGCAGCCGCTATGGAGGACTACATTAAAAGCGTTCGTAAAGATGGGGATACAGTAGGAGGGGTAGTAAGCTGTGTGGTGCAAAACGTTCCTGTTGGATTGGGAGAGCCTGTTTTTGACAAGCTACACGCCGCACTGGGAGGAGCCATGTTATCCATTAATGCTGTCAAAGGATTTGAATACGGTAGCGGTTTTGCCGGTGCTGCCATGCGGGGGAGTGCACACAATGATTTATACAATGAAGACGGCAGTACAAAAACCAATTATTCTGGAGGAATCCAAGGGGGTATTACCAATGGAATGGACATTTATTTTAATGTGGCTTTTAAGCCCGTAGCCACCATTATGCAATCTCAGGAAACACTAAACAACTTAGGGGAAATGGTGGATATGCAAGGCAAAGGACGACACGACCCCTGTGTGGTACCTCGAGCAGTTCCCATAGTGGAAGCCATGACTGCCCTAGTATTGGCCGATTTTACCTTATTACAACGCACTAATTCGCATACATTATGAAAAAACTTGCCCTACACTGGCAAATCCTAATTGGAATGTTCGCTGGAGTAGTCCTTGGAGTACTTCTTTCGTTTACCGATTGGGGACCAGAGCTGATTAAAGATTGGATCAAACCCTTTGGAACGATCTTTATTAATCTGCTGAAATTAATTGCCATGCCTTTAATTTTAGCCTCTTTAATAAAGGGGGTGTCTGACCTTAAGGACATCTCAAAGCTGTCTGCTATGGGAGGGCGTACTATTGGTATTTACCTGTTTACCACCATTTTGGCGGTTATTTTGGGATTGGTACTCGTTAATACCATACAGCCAGGAAAAAGCATTCAAGAAGAAACACGTCAGGAACTCATGATGGCCTATGAGGACAATGCTTCTGAAAAACGTGCAGCTGCAGCACAGCAACGCGAAGCTGGCCCCCTGCAACCTTTAGTAGATATTGTGCCTGACAATATTTTTAAGGCGACTACCAACAACCGTAATATGCTACAGGTTATCTTTTTTGCAGTGTTTTTTGGTATTGGTCTCATCCTTATCCCTTCTGAAAAGGCAGCTCCTGTAAAGGCTTTTTTTGACGCCTTTAACGAGGTAATTCTAAAACTCATTGATCTTATTATGCTCGCTGCACCCTATGGTGTATTTGCCTTATTAGCCGCCTTAGTAGTAGAATCCCCTAGCTTAGATTTATTTCAAGCCCTAGGGATGTATGCCATTACCTTATTGATTGGTCTATTCCTAATGATTGTTGTTTACACCATTTTGGTGCGTTTGGTGACCGGGAAAACCCCTTCCTTTTTTCTCAATGGAATAGCTCCGGCACAATTGTTGGCATTTTCTACCAGTTCAAGTGCCGCAACCCTACCCGTTACTATGGAACGCGTGGAGGAACACCTGGGGGTAGATGAAGAAGTTGCCAGCTTTGTACTGCCCATTGGCGCCACCATTAACATGGATGGAACAAGTGTCTATCAGGCGGTGGCAGCAGTATTTATTGCTCAAGCCTTTGGTTTAGACCTTACTTTGGGAACCCAACTCGGGATTATTTTAACTGCAACCCTAGCATCCATAGGAGCTGCAGCAGTACCCGGTGCAGGGATGGTAATGCTGGTGATTGTATTGGGACAGGCAGGAATTCCCGAAGCTGGATTGGCTCTAATCTTTGCTATCGACCGACCTTTAGATATGTGCAGAACCATCACCAATGTAACAGGGGATGCCGCAGTATCCATGATGGTAGCCAAGTCTGTTGGAAAGCTTAAAGAGGAACCCGTAGAAAAACAGTAGGACGATCATTATCCCAAAGAGTAGCTACTATGTCACAACCCATTGCACTTTTTGTAACGGGCGGCACGTTCGACAAGGAATACAATGAGCTTACAGGGCAGTTGTTTTTTAACACCACCCATTTGCCTAAAATGTTAGAGCGCAGCCGCTGTAAAATTCCAATTGAAGTGCATACGCTCATGATGAAAGACAGCTTAGAATTAACCCCAGCTGATCGTGAACTGCTCCTGCACGAAATTAAGACCAATCCTGCTTCCCAAGTTATTGTTACACATGGTACCGATACTATGGTAGAAACCGCGGCCTACCTGGCTAAAGCAAAACTCAATAAAACCATTATCCTTACCGGGGCCATGATTCCCTATGCTTTTGGGAGCTCTTCGGATGGTTTTTTTAATTTAGGAATTGCCGTTGCCTTTGTACAACAACGGCCACAGGGGGTATATGTTGCCATGAATGGGGCCTGCTTTGATTGGGATAATGTGCGAAAAAATACCGCACACGGTTATTTTGAGCCCTTGCAGTAGCCTTTTCACTACTCCTCACAAATTCTAATGGTTTTCACTCCATTGATGGTCACAAGCTGCATGGTTTGCATCGACTTGTTTGCCAGCAGAACATGTAGGGGTGCTGCACAACTCACACTGTCGCCCGGGAAGGTTTGTGCTAACACTTCAAATAGTGCCTCACGAGCTTCAATTTTACCGTCATTACGTCCTTGGGTGTAACACCTATGCGTAGGGTAGTGTAACAGTGTAGTAGTCAGCATAAAGCTCAATAGCGCTCC
>WTIO01000059.1:0-15116 GCA_011526365.1 Flavobacteriales bacterium | reverse complement strand
AAAATAAGTGAATTCCATAGGCATTTAAGCCATCAAAAAACACTCCAATTCCCCAACCCATCAGGGGCCAAAACACCCAATCAATGCGTTGGTCGTCATAATAGTCTACACCACATAAAACAGCATTTACAATGATGTACGTAAGAAAATGATTTTTAAAGGCTACACGCCGCCTGGCGATACGGTAGAGGTTACTGTCGTTCATAGGGGGCAAAAAATTTAATTCTAGTTTACAAAAAACGTTTTATATACGCTTTTGGTGGTGCTGGGCAGGAATCGTAGGGGGTAGTCCACTTAAAACGGCGTCGTGCAATAAAATTATAGCAAGCATCAGTTAAAAATTTAGGAAGAAAGCGAAACGGACGTAAAACAATGAAGGGCCCACCGAGAAGTAGTGCCAGTTGAAATACCGCTGCTGAACGGGTCCAATAAGCAGTGTGTGGCCGCCACAGGAGTACACTGTCCTCATTTTCAATACGGCGTTCTTTGAGAAATTCTTCTGCCAGTGGGCTTTGCAGCGATGCAAAATACAGCTGCTCGTTTTTGTCGTAGGCCAATAGTTTGCGCACTACAGCATTACATAGTGGGCACAAGCCATCGTAAAAAACAATATAACCTTTGGGCAGTTTCACTGTACCAATTCCAATTGATCGACACTTACTTGGGTGGTAAACAAGCCGTAATTTACTATGGCTTTGTTTTTTTCTATGGTATCTATACTCCCTACAGAACGACTGTCTTTAATTCGCACCCGATCGCCACATTTAAAATTCACCTTGGGCTTTGGCGGTGGGGGTGGAGGCGCCTTTTTCGCCTTTTTCTTCGCTTTTCTAATGGGAGCAATGGCCTTTTCCATTTCTACTTGAAGCTTCTTTTTGTCTTCCCGTTCTTTTTTAGCGACACTGACCGATTTGCGTTTGCGCTTGGCATTTTCCCCTTCCACCAGTTGTAACACATTGGAAATTAAAGGTCGTTTCTTGTTGTCTTGAAAATATTTTTCGGCTATGGCATTCAATTTATTCCCCAATACAATCATGCGCTGGTTATGATCGTATAATTCCTGATAGCGCGTGAGTTTTTCTTTCATACGGGCATTTAAATCGGCCATGCGGTCCGATTCTTTTTTGGCTTTATCCGCCTGTAGCTGCATGGAGCGCCCACTATCTGCCATTTGCTTGCGTTCCTTCTGCAATTTTGCTATAGTAGCATCAAAACGTACTTTTCCACGTTCAATTTTTTTCTTTGCAGCATTAATAAGACTGTAGGGGAGGCCATTTTTTTGAGCCACCTCAAACGTAAAAGAACTTCCTGCTTCTCCAGTAATCAGCGTAAAGGTGGGTTCTAAGGTTTTATTGTCAAACTGCATATTGGCATTGTCCATTGCGGGTAGTTCATTGGCCAACACTTTAAGGTTGGCGTAGTGGGTGGTAATAATACCAAAGGCATCGCGCTCATAAAAATCTTCAAGTATGGCCTCTGCTAAGGCACCGCCCAATTCAGGATCAGAACCCGTACCAAACTCATCAATTAAAAACAAGGTATCGGCATTGCATTTTCGCAAAAAGGACTTCATGTTTTTTAGGCGGTACGAATAGGTACTCAAATGATTTTCAATGGATTGGTTGTCGCCAATATCGGTTAGGATCCGATCGAAGTAGGGGAGGCGACTGCGTTCATGCACAGGCACTAGCATGCCACTTTGCCACATCAATTGGAGCAAGCCTACGGTTTTAAGGGTAATGCTCTTTCCACCGGCATTGGGCCCCGAAATAACGATAATACGATGGTCTTTGTCCAAATGAATGTCCTGCGGGAATGTGGTTTTCCCTTCTGCCGCATTGGCCTGAAGCAGTAAAGGGTGGTAGGCTGCAAATAGCTCCACTTCGGTAGCCTCAGACCACTGGGGCATGCACGCATTAATGCTAGCGGCATAGCGCGCTTTGGCGTACACCACGTCCAGGGCCAACAAATAGGCTTGCTTGGCGGCGATATCCTCACGAGAGGGACGCATAAAGTCGGTCAATTGACTGAGAATGCGCTTTATTTCCTCGGCTTCTTCAAACAGTAGATTTTGCAACTCATGGGAATACTGTTGGGTAGCTTCTGGTTCAATAAAAACGATGCTTCCTGTTTTAGAACTGCCCATAATACCCCCTTTTACCTTTCGGCGGTACATGGCTTTTACTGCCAGCACCCGTCGGTTATCAATTACGGACTCTCGGATTTCATCCAAATAATCTAGGTTTTGATAATGGTTGAGGGCCTTGTTAAAGGAACTGCCTATTTTCCCACGTACAGTTTGAATCCGTTTACGTGTACTGTACAGGGTTTCACTAGCATTGTTGCGAATTTCACCAAAACGATCAATGATTTCATCCACAGCTTTTTTAAGCTCCACATCTACTTCCAGTGCTGCACCCAGTTGGTGCAATTCGGTATAGTAGGTGTTAAATTTTTTGAAGAATTTTAGCAAGGTATTCACCGTTTCAGCTTGTGCTGCAATGGTACGGAAGGCATTAATTTCCAAAACGCTGCCTTCTACGCCTAAGAGTTTTATGGCCGCCTCAAGATCATCGAAGCCGTGGTTGGGAATGTGGTTTTCATTTTCAAAGGAAGCAGTGTATTCGGATACCTGCTTGAGGGCCTGTTGAATGGCGTCGGGGGAGTCTAGGGGGCGTAAGTCCAAGACCGCTGCTTTTCCTAATGGGGTAATCGCATGGGGGGGCAGCTGTTCACAAACCGTAAAAAACTCTAAATCTTCTAGTGTTTTATTGGGGATATAGCCCATGCAATTTTTCTTTACTTTAGCCCTACAAAAGTAATAAAACATGGGGGTCCGCATACATCCAAGCTGGGAAAAAGTACTGCAGAGCAGTTTTGCGGCACCCTATTTTGAGGAATTGATCGCTTTTGTAAAACAAGAGTACCAGCAAACACGCTGTTATCCTCCAGGGAAAGCCATATTTGCAGCTTTTGATCATTGCCATTTTGATAACATACGGGTGGTCCTCCTAGGACAAGATCCCTACCACGGCCCTAGACAAGCCCATGGCTTGAGTTTTTCAGTACCGCAAGGGATAGCGCATCCACCTTCGTTAATTAATATTTTTAAAGAATTGGAATCAGATTTGGGACATTCCTACCCAACCTCTGGCAATCTGACGCCCTGGGCGGAGCAAGGTGTACTTTTGTTAAACGCCACCCTTACGGTACGTGCGCATCAAGCGGGGAGCCACCAAGGCAGGGGGTGGGAGCGCTTTACAGAAGAAGTCATACGATGTTTAAGTGCTCAAAAAAAAGAACTTGTTTTTATGCTTTGGGGAGGCTATGCCAAAAAGAAGCAGCCGCTAATTGATGCTAGCAAGCATTGCATTCTTACGTCAGGACATCCCTCACCACTTAGCGCCAACAGGGGCTACTGGTTTGGAAACAAACATTTTAGTAAATGCAACGCCTATTTAACTGCCCACGGACAGGCCCCAATTGATTGGCAATTGCCTTAATCGGGTAGGGTAGTGCAGGCCTCCAACACATACTTGATCATGCGTTCAATTGTACCCTCGGCTTGTGTGCTAAACACTCCTGTTGCTCTATTGGCCAACAGGGCATTAACAGCAAGTGCACGATGCCCCAAATGTTCTGCCAGGGCATAAATTCCAGCAGTTTCCATATCGAAATTGGTAAGCCGTTTGTCCTTCCACTTAAAGGCCTGAAGCTGGTCTATCCATTGGGGATAACGTATTGGTGTGCGCAACTGACGCCCTTGTGGGCCATAAAACCCAGGGTGGGTAATTGTTACACCAGTCTGTACCGCTGGCGCCTGAAAGTGCTTCAATAAAGCCGCTGATCCTCCAACAGTGTAGGGGGAGGCCAAATCAAATTGTGTTTTAAAATAGGTTGCTACAGCATCCGAAAAGGCCAACGGTTTAGGTGGAGGATAAAACTGAAGCAAAGCATCTACACCCACTGCACATTGACTTAAAAGCAGGGTATCCACTGGGATATCGGGTTGAATGCTACCTGAGGTGCCCAAACGGATAATGGTTAAGGGGGTGATTTTTGTTTTTGGAGTTCCGTTTTCCAGATTGATATTAAAAATAGCATCCAATTCATTGAGGACGATATCAATATTATCGGTTCCCATACCTGTGGAGAGTACTGTAAGTCGCTTTCCTTTATAACTTCCTGTAACTATGGTAAACTCCCGTTTGTGATGCTCCATTTCAATATGGTCAAAATGAGCAGTTACGGAAGCTACACGTTCAGGATCACCAACGGTTAATATACAGGAAGAAAGGGCTGCTGCAGTAACCCCTAAATGATAGATGGTGCCATCGGGGTTTAAAATAAGCTCAGCGGGGGTGTTTTTTTTCATCCTCCAATGCGTTTCACTTGATGGCCCATTGCCTTTAGGCAGGCAATAATATTGTCTCTAAAATCCCCTTGAATCAAAATGGTGTTGTCTTTAACAGTTCCTCCAACTTTTAATTCCGTTTTAAGCGACTTTGCAAGGGCTTTAAGTGCTTCTTTATCGCCTTTAAAGCCTTTGATTAGGGTAACGACCCTTCCGGCACGACCTTTAGTACTGTAGTGGGCCTCCAACTGTTGGGGGACAAATTCTGGTGCAGCTTCGGGGACAGGATCGGGGTCAGGGGCGAGGTTGTCAAAGGTCAATTTCGCCAAATCCTCAAATGCATTTAATTTCTTTTCTTTCATAATTGCGTTTAAAAGTACAAAATCCGCAAAAGCTTTTTTACATTTACTGTGAAGCACGTTATGCAATTTAAACCAGGAAAAATAAAACAGGACACCCTAGTAGGCCTCTACAAAAAGATGCTACTCCCGCGTTTGGTGGAGGAGAAGATGCTGTTGCTATTGCGTCAGGGGCAAATTTCCAAATGGTTTAGTGGCATTGGCCAGGAGGCTATAGCTGCAGGGGTAACTGCAGCGTTAAGCCCTGAGGAGTATGTGCTGCCCATGCACCGTAATTTAGGGGTGTTTACAGGTCGCGAGGTGCCTTTAGAACGCCTTTTTGCGCAATGGCAAGGAAAAGCAAGTGGATTTACCAAAGGCCGTGATCGCAGCTTTCATTTTGGAAGCCAGGAGCATCACATCGTAGGGATGATTTCCCATTTGGGGCCCCAACTCGGTATTGCTTGTGGTATTGGTTTGCATTTGCGCTTGGCAGAAAAACAACAAGTATGTGCTGTATTTACTGGAGAAGGAGGCACCAGCGAGGGCGATTTTCACGAGGCCCTAAACCTAGCTTCTGTATGGCAATTGCCTGTGTTGTTTTGTATTGAAAATAATGGCTATGGACTGTCTACACCCACTAGTGAACAGTATAGGGTAAAACATTTGGCCGAACGCGGGGCCGCCTATGCCATGGAAAGCCACCGTATTGAAGGGAATAATATTGTAAAAGTATATCAAAAAATAACCGCCCTTACCGCTAGTATGCGCAAGCAGCCACGCCCGGTATTGGTAGAATTTGACACCTTTCGGATGCGCGGCCACGAGGAGGCGAGTGGTACCGCCTATGTCCCTAAAAAACTGATGGCTACTTGGGCGAAAAAAGACCCCGTGGAGCAATTTGAGCAGTTTTTGGTGAAGGAGAAGCTGTTGAGCACAAAGGAACGCGATGCTGTTAAAGCAGCGTTCAACGAAACAATACAAACGGCCTGGGAAAAAGTAAAAGCCCTTCCCACGGTGACATTTGATGCTGCTGTAGAGCTCGGTGATGTCTATAAAAAAGCAAGCCATCAATTGCTTCATCCAAAGCCCGAAACTACAACCCTCCGTTTTGTAGATGCAGTACAACAAGCCCTGTATCAAGGGATGGAGCAGTATCCCGAACTGGTGTTGATGGGGCAGGACATTGGAGCCTATGGGGGTGTTTTTAAAGTTACTGAAGGGTTTGCAGACACTTTTGGTCGTGATCGGGTACGCAACACCCCTTTGTGTGAATCGGCTATAGTAGCCGCAGGCTATGGCTTGGCGGTTTGTGGGCAAAAAGCCATGGTGGAAATGCAATTTGCTGACTTTGTATCTACCGGCTTCACGGCTATAGTTAACCTTTTGGCAAAATCCCACTATCGTTGGGCGCAAGCTGCCGATGTAGTGGTGCGTATGCCCTGTGGTGGGGGTGTAGGAGCAGGGCCCTTTCACTCACAGTCCAATGAGTCCTGGTTTACCACAGTGCCTGGACTAAAGGTGGTGTATCCTGCTTTTCCTTATGAAGCCAAAGGACTTTTATTGACCGCTATAGAAGACAACAATCCTGTACTGTTTTTTGAACATAAAAAATTGTACCGTTCTGCGGAACAAGAGGTCCCCCAAGCCCCTTACCAACTGCCCTTTGGTGTAGCGCAGTTCCGGGCGAAAGGAACAGCAGCTGTAGTCATTACCTACGGACAAGGAGTGCACTGGGCATTAAAGGCACTACAAGAATTTCCCGAAAATTCGGTAAGCGTATTGGATTTAAACACCCTGCAACCTTGGGATCGCGATGGCGTGTTTGAAGCCGTAAAAACCCATAATAAGGTATTGTTGTTACAGGAAGACAGTGTAACGGGGGGCTTTATGGGAGAAGTAGCCGCAGCTATAGGGGAGCACTGTTTTGAATATTTAGACGGCCCCCTGGTTCGGGTGGGGGCAATGGATACACCAATTCCCTTTGCACCAGCATTAGAAGCGGGCTATTTGCCAGAAACACGCCTGCCTGAAGCCTTACAAAAATTGCTGGCCTATTAATTATCGCGTTTTTCGAAATTCTCCTTTTTGCGTTCCTCCACACGATTTACAATGGCAACAATAAGCAGTATTACAGCAGCTAAAAGAAGAAAAAACTCTGTCATCATTCGCGTTTAAACTGTTACAGCAGTACCATAGGCCAAAATTTCTGAACAGCCTTGCATGACCATAGAAGTGGTTAAGCGCACATTAACTATGGCATTGGCGCCCATACGTTGGGCATCTTCAATCATGCGTTGCATGGCTTGTTCCCGAGAATCTGCTTGTAGCTTGGTGTATTCACTAATTTCACCCCCGACAATATTTTTTAAGCCCGCAAAAATATCACTGCCCACATTTCGTGCACGAACTGTGCTACCACGAGCAATACCGTGGGTTTCTTTTATTTTTTGACCGGGGACTTCAGGAGTGGTTACAAGGATCATAGGTGTTAGTTTTACGAATTAAATGTACAGTTTTTTTCCAAAGCAAGAACTGTTTTCAGCCTTCTCATAGGGTGGAAATCTCGGAATAGGAACATAGCCCACTTTAGGGTAAAACGCTAAAGCTTCTACCTGATTTACACCGGTTTCTAAAATACACTCGGTATGGCCCAATTCTACAGCCCAGGCTTCTAATGCGGCTAAAATAGCCCGTGCTATACCTTGTTGACGATACTCGGGTAGGGTGTACATCCGTTTGATTTCAACGGTACGCTGTTCTTTTCTTCGAAATGCTCCGCATCCCACAGCCGTAGTACCACTGTAGGCAACAATAACAGCATCTAAACTGTCTGTACTGTTAAATTGATTGTAAAAAGCATGATCGGCACCGTCTGTAATTTTTAAACTCGCATCCAAGGCTTTTACCAATTCTAGAAAATGGTGATCCTGTATAGTGGTCCGATCTAAACGCACGTTTCTTTTTTATAACCGTAAAAATAACAAAAGGGGAGTTCTTTCTATTAACTAAGAATTACTATTTAACATAATATTAATTATAGGATAAAACTGTGTTAAGTATTTAGTAGCAGTGTGGAAGCTTTTTTTACAGCTTCATCTGTGGCATTAGAGGGTACATAGAAATTGTACAATGACCCTTTCAAAAGACTGTTTATAAGCTTGTTAATAAGAGAAGAATATGATGTGTTATCCCTTTAGGTGGAGTTTGTAACTTTAAGAAAACACTGCATTATGAACGACCGACCCAACGATTTACTCCGTATACGACCCCAGATTAGTAAAACCATTGATTTTCCAAATATGGGGACCGAAGAGCGCTTTCAGAATGCTACCCTCCGCCCTATTTTAAAGCTCCAAAACCCCTTATTACTTGCTGTTTTTCGAAATTATATCGAGAAGCACAAGGGCTTGTTTTATGAGTTGGGGATCGAAAAGCGGCTGGCTTACATTGAAAATGCAATCTATAAAGATCAAAAATTCCGCAATTCGCTAAAAGGCATTATTATTGGGCAGTTTACTGTTGCGGAGTACGAGCACTACATTCAAAATTCTTCTTCCATCAACAAACGTATGATGCAGATGGTGATGACCCGAATTCAGGATCAACTCCAACTGTTGGAAACTGTACCCTCAAAAACGGCTTAGTTTTTGGTGAAGCCTGGGCCACGAAGCACCCTACCCGGGCGCAATCCTGTTGGTTTCCCCTCCGCCACCACGGCCGTACCATTCACAAACACATGGTCTACACCCGTAGCGTATTGATGCGGGTTTTTAAAGGTGGCATGATCAATGATAGTCGCCGGGTCAAAAATGGCAATATCGGCGTAGTAACCTTGGGTTAAAAGTCCACGTTTTTCTATGGACAGTGCTTTGGCTGGTAAACTGGTCATTTTACGTATCGCAGTTTCTAAAGATATAATGCTATCCTGAGCTACATATTTCCCCAGTACTCGTGCAAAGGTACCATAGGAGCGCGGATGCGGTTTCCCTACTCCAAATTCCATAAGCGGCCCATCAGAAGCAATAGCAGCCAAAGGATGTTGCATGATTGTGGTGATGTCTTCCTCACTAATGGCATGATATACCGCACGTACAAAGCCTCCACGCAATAGCTCAAACACTAAATCTGCTGCATTTTCGGGTGTGGGGGGCAAATTTTTATCTTCCAAAAGTTGCGCCAAATTTTTACCCTCTTTTTCAGGAGCCCACGTACATTCTGAAATAAAGATGTTTTTAGGATGCCCTCCACCCCTATCGTATAGAATGCGTTGTACAACTTCCTTTTTGATGCGCACGCACGTTTTGGAATTGTCCAAACGGGCCAATAATGCGTTGCGCCCTCCTGCTTGTGCCCATTGGGGAATTAAAGCATTTAAGGAGGTTTGGGACGCGGTGTAGGGATATTGATCGATATAAACTTCTTGGCCCTTTGCTACCGCATCATCCACCTGCTGCAATGTTTTTTTGGACAGTCCCCAATTGCTTTTTCCAATTACCTTATGATGGGTGATTTGTACGGGCAGTTGGGCTGCGGTTCCTATGGCGATGGTTTCGGCTACAGAAGCTTCTATGGCTGCTGCTTCATCCCGCATATGGGAGATGTAAGAACCTCCATACGTACCGGCTACTTGGGCCAAGGCAATAATTTCTTCGGTTGTACTAAAACTCCCGGGCACATAAAAAAGCCCTGTGGACAGTCCTAGGGCCCCTTCCTCCATTGCTTGTTGGGTGAGGGCTTTCATCTGCTTGAGTTCGGCATCGGTAGGCGCGCGGTTTTCAAGTCCCATGACCGCTTTGCGTACGGTGCCTTGTCCTACAAATACGGCCCAATTGGGCGCTATGGTGGTGGCTTCTATTTTTTCGTAATGCGTACCAATTGGAAAAGGCGATGTGCCGTCATTTCCATCTGTTAGGGTGGTTACTCCTTGTAAAATGAATGGAGCTGCAGTGGGCACATCATAGATCCCGCGAATGGCATGTGTGTGGGCGTCAATAAAACCAGGGCTTACTACTTTGCCGCTAGCATCAATAATTTTCAGGGCCTTTTTCCCCTTCAAATTCCCCATAGCAGCTATGGTATCTCCCAAAATAGCCACGTCTATGGTGTAGGAAGGACCGCCAGAGCCGTCAATAACTCGGCCGTTGGTAATAAGCACATCATAAGGCTTTGGGGACTGACAGGAAAAGAATAGGAACAGTGTAATGAATAAATAGCGAAGCATAGAATATTGATATTTTAGCCTTTAAATTAAAAAAACCTGTGCTTGTGGTAAAGCGATTGCGACTTTTTCGTATGCTATTTCTCCCCTCTTTACCATTGCCGCTAGTAAACTACAAAAATGTGTAGTTTCCACATAGGCTGTTGTTAGAACTAGCGCGAAGCGCTTGGATTTCTAAATATTTAAAGAATTGATTCTCCATTGAGATTGGTGGTCAACACCTGAGAGAAGAAATCAAATACCGGGCGAATTGCCGTAAAAGCTTGGATCACATGCGCTTCAAAATCGGGGGCAAGCACTTGAGCATCGTCCAACTTATGAATAAACAAATATTGCTTTAAGCGCAGTAAATCAATGTCGGGGTGCTCTTTAGAAAAACCTTTGGGAGCAGTTTTTAAGGCCTCGCCTTGTACATCACCCCAGTACTGCTGAACTTTGGGATGGCTTTGAACCTCACGAAACGATTTAGCGTCAAACTCCAATTCTTTGCGGATACGCAACAAATCGTTTTTGTCGGGATTCCAAAATCCTGCAGCAAGAAAATTATCCCCTGGTGCAAGATGTAGATAATAGCCCCCGCGGTGTTCTGGTTTTTGACGGTGAAAACTCATCCCAAAATGGGTTTTAAAGGGGGTTTTATCTTTTGAAAAACGCACATCGCGATAAATTCGAAACAATTTATAGCTATCAATGTGTTCGGTAGTACCCAAGGTGTGCTGTACACGAGCACCAAAATCTTTAACTTCTGCTTCTAACGCCTTAAAACGCTTTTTTTGTGGTGCAAACCACTCGCGATTGTTGTTTTCTTTTAGTGCCTTAAAAAAGGTAAATATATCGGAATTTAAAGCACTCATGATTGCTGCTTTTTAGTGTTTGTTATCCATGCGTTGATTTTGTCTTCCAATAGGGTTAATGGAACACATCCTGCTTCCAAAACAATTTCGTGAAACTTGCGGTTATCAAACTGTTCGCCCAACTCGGCTGTGGCACGTTTTCGAAGTTCAATTATTTTTAATTGCCCAATTTTATAGGACAAGGCCTGGGCTGGGTTTGCCATATAGCGTTCAATTTCGGAAGTAATTTTCACCTCCGATTCAGATTCGTTGGCCAAGGAATAAGCGATGGCTTCTTCACGGGTCCATCCTTTGGCGTGTAAGCCCGTATCCACTACCAAGCGAATGGCACGGTGCATTTCTGCGGCCAGCATTCCAAAGTATTGGTAGGGATCTTCATACAGTCCCAATTCTTTTCCTAAAGACTCGGTGTATAGCGCCCACCCCTCGCCATAAGCACTGTACCATAGGTTTTTTCGAAATGAGGGTAAGGCAGTATTTTCTTGTTGCAAGGATATTTGAAAATGATGCCCAGGAATGGCTTCATGTAGAAACAAATCTTCATCCTGATGGGTATTGTAGGTTTTTACATCGCGAATGGGAACATAAAATATACCAGGGCGCGAACCGTCTATGGTTCCCGGATTATATTCGGCGCTAGCAGAGGCCTCACGAAAGGCTTCAGTACGTCGTACCTCAAAGGGTGTTTTGGGTTGCAAGGAAAATAACTCGTTCACTTTAGGTAATACCTTTTGGTAGATGGCATTAAAATTATCGATAACCTGTTGGGGATCGTCAAAAGGCATCAACTCAGGCTTATTACGTACATGTTCAAAGAATGCGTTTAAATCTCCTGTAAAACCAACTGTTGCCTTTACTTTTTCCATCTCGCTGCGAATACGTGCTACTTCCGCCAAGCCCAATTGATGGATTTCGTCGGGAGTCATCGTAGTGGTAGTGTACAGTTTAATGGCGTGTTGGTAATAGGCCGCTCCATTGGGGAGGGCATTAAAACCACTTGAAGTACGCCCGGCTTCCATATAGGTGGTTGCCATAAAATTGTGCAAACGCTCATAGGCAGGAATCACTTTGTCTTTAATTAGACTGCGATAAGCTGTGGTCAATATCGCTTTGTCGGATGCTGAAAAGCTTTCTGGCAATTGCTTTATGGGACTATAAAACAAATGCTCCTCTGCCGTTGGTGTTACCATCTGTTGAAGCTGTGGTACCACTTTTTTAATGAGGGATTTGGGCAGTACCCAACCTTTTTGAATCCCTTCAATCATGTTTTCTTCTGCAGATTGCATCCATTCCAAATAGCCCTCCACACGAATCAGCCAATTGCGATAATCTTGCACCGTTTCAAAAGGCTGTGCCCCTGCTCCACTAGCCAACTGGCCAAAACTCAAATGAAAGGACCACATTTGGTCTAGGGGCATCAGTTCCTTGTCAAATGCTGTCCCTTCCATAGCGCGATCCAATTCCCATTGTAATAGGGCCTTACTCATTTTTTGGTCCTCACGTAGTAAAGCGGCATCATAGGTTAAAAGCCCTTGGGTGTAGTGATGCAATAAGGCCATTTCTTTCGCAACAAATGGCTTCGACAAATAATTGGGAAGCGTGTCGTTGTAGCGGGTATCCCCTAAATAGGTTGCAGGCAGGCGATAAAGACGTAAAACATCTTCATGATACGTTTCTAAAAAGGTGTCAAACTCTTGCTGAACCTTTTCTTTTGGGGCTCCACAGGCCAATACAAACAGATTGCTAAGCAGTAATAATTTAATTTTCATGGTAGTAGTATTTTTAAAATGCTGCTAAAAACACTTAGGAAGTCGTGTGACGCTGCTTTAGGATTTGAATTACATCATCTAAAGATACATTTTTGGCTTGAAGTAGCACTAAAAAATGAAACAGAAGGTCGGCACTTTCATTAAGAAAACGTTCCTCATTACTGTCCTTTGCTTCAATTACAGTTTCAACGGCTTCTTCCCCCACTTTTTGTGCAATGGTATTAATCCCCTTGTCAAAAAGGCTTTTCACATAACTTTTATCGCTTTCAGAGGCTGATTTTCGTTGCGTTATGACGGTTTCTAGATGGGATAAAAAGCCATAATTAGAAGTATTCGCAGTACCCCAACAGGTATCCGTTCCTTTGTGACAGGTGGGGCCTTGGGGTTCTGCTTGTAGCAGCAAGGTGTCGGCATCACAATCCACATTAGCACTTATGAAGTGTAAATAATTTCCGCTTTCTTCCCCTTTGGTCCACAGTCGCTGTTTGCTTCTGCTGTAAAACGTCACTTTTTTAGTGCGCTGCGTGGTTGCCCACGCTTCGGCATTCATATAGCCGAGCATAAGTACATTTTTAGTGTTGCTGTCCTGAACTATAACGGGCAGCAATCCTTGCGGAGCAACTTCAAAATTTGGTGTCATAAGCGAACGGGTATTTGATGTTTGTTTAAATAGGCTTTTAATTTGGGAATGGGAAGTGTGTTAAAATGAAAGACACTTGCCGCTAAGGCAGCGTCGGCCTTACCTTTGAGAAAGGCATCTTTAAAATGCTGCTGTTCTCCTGCCCCACCAGAGGCGATAATTGGTATTGAAAGGGTGTTGGAAAGTTGTGCGAGTGCTGCATTGGCAAAGCCTTCTTTAGTACCGTCGTGGTCCATGGAGGTGAATAAAATTTCTCCTGCGCCGCGCTGTTCCACTTCTTGGGCCCACTCGAATAAATCGAGTGTTGTGGGTTGCGTACCGCCTACCAAATGTACTTTCCACTGTCCTACAACATACTTGGCATCAATGGCCACCACCACACACTGGCTTCCGAAATGGTGGGCTAGTTGGTTAATTAAGTCGGGCTGCTTTACCGCTGCAGAGTTAATGGACACCTTGTCGGCTCCGTGTTGTAACAGCAGTTGGACATCTTCAACGCTGGTAATCCCCCCTCCTACGGTAAAGGGGATATCGATGGCCTTGGCTACAGCTTCCACTAAGGCTACCAATGTTTTCCTTTTTTGTGCGGTGGCAGAAATGTCTAAAAACACCAATTCATCGGCGCCCTCCTTGGCATAGCGACGGGCCAATTCCACAGGGTCACCCGCATCACGAAGGTTTAAAAAATTCACTCCCTTTACGGTGCGTCCGTCTTTGATGTCTAAACACGGTATGATTCGTTTGCCTAGCATTAGTCGGTGTTAGTATTAGAAAGGTCTAAGCCTTCGTAAAAGCCCAAATCGGTAGATGTATTTTGCTTGATCCAAAAGGCAACTTGCCCCACATGGTAGGACAGGTGTTCCACTGCGTGTAGGGCCACATCTACACCGCTTAATCGAAACGCTTGCACATGGTGGGTTTCTAAAAACATAGCTTCGTCACAATTTTTAATCGTCAGTATTGCTTCTTTAATAGTGGCATCCAAAGCAGTCCATAATTCCTGCATAGCCATTCCCCCTTGGGTGTCAAATTCTTTTTCCCGCAATCGATTGTCCTTCTTTCCACCAAGGGTAGCAATAATGTATTGCCGAAGATTCCCTTCCATATGCAGCAGTTGATTCCCTAAACTGTTAGAACGGGTATTGGGGCGTGTCCATAAGATTTTTTCATCTACCAGCGCCAAGGCCTTGGCGAGCATACGTTGACTTTCACTAAGTCGGAAACAACAGCTGGACTGAAATGCGGTATAAAAGTTAGTAGCCATTTTGAATAAAATTTTCTATTTCCTTAAGCGTGATGCGCCCTTCATAAATTGCTTTTCCTACAATTGCGCTATGGCAACCTAAGGTAGCTAAATTAACCAGATCGGTGGAGTTACTCACACCCCCTGAGGCAATTAACTCTAGGGACTCAAAACTTTCCAAAAGCGACTTGTACAAATTTATTGCTGGGCCTTCCAGCATCCCGTCTTTACTGATATCGGTACAAATGACAGTGCGAATCCCTTGGTCGAAATAGGACGTAATAAAGGGCTGCAATTCTTGCTGTGAGGTTTCTGTCCAACCCGAAGTAGCGATAAAATCCCCGTGGACATCGGCGCCTAAAATAATACGTGCTGCGCCATAGCGCGAAAGCCAGGACAGGAAAAGTGCCCTGTTTTTAACAGCGATACTCCCTCCGGTTATTTGTGCTGCTCCACAGTCAAAAGCAATTTGCACATCGGCATCAGACTGCAAGCCACCACCAAAATCAATGGTCAAATTGGTTGCCGTGGCTAGGGACTCTAAAACCTTATAATTCACAATTTTTTTGGCGCGTGCGCCATCCAAATCCACCAGGTGTAATCGTTGAATACCATGAGCTTCAAATGCTTTGGCCACCTCTAGGGGGTGTTCATTATATACTTTTGCCGTATTAAAATCCCCTTTGGAAAGGCGAAC
>WTIO01000073.1 GCA_011526365.1 Flavobacteriales bacterium | reverse complement strand
TTAAAGCTTATGAGGTATTTAAATTCAATGAAAACAATAAAATAATTGAAGTTGATGAATACATGGATGTTTCAGGTTTACTAAGCAAATTAGCAGAATTATCAGAGGAATAGAAGTTCTAAAAATTTACTATTACTGACCCTCCAAATCGGAGGGTTTTTCTTTTACACCAATGCCTCCAATCTAAATTTCCTGTAACCCCTTGTTATTCATAGCTATATACAGGTATACCCTGATGTGGTTTTAGGGGTGTGGTGTTAAGGGGTTTTGTGTAACGTGGTGGGGATTATTACGAGTCAATTAAACAATTAAATTTTCATTTTAATTGATTAATGATTAGTAATGGTCAATATACAAATTACTCCCTAAACTTAATGAAGAGGATTTGCCTCTTGTCTCTGAGTGGCTACAGACAAATTACTGTTATCGAAAAGGAATTTTAATTTAAATTAATTCCTCTTTCTAATTTTCCACCTTCCTGTGCCTTTGTCAGAAAGAACTTTTTCTGCTTCTGCTTCAAATGTATCGTGAGTGTGTTCTGGCATAGCTGAGAACAATTCAACACAGAAAGGCCCAAGGTTTTCACCGTATTCAAACGTGAAAGTTGCCTGATTCCCTTTTGCTGTGAAGGATTTTATATTCACTAAGTCGTCTCCTATGAAGAAATCTGAGCCTTCTTGTGTGTAGGCTTGCTCTACGAAGTAAGAATCCTTTATACCTTCAAGTTCAACATCAAACTTTACAATTGATAGATTGTTGGATGCAAACTCGACATAGTCGACCGTGCAAACAAAGTCTACATCGCGAGAATCATCTGCCTTACATGATAAAAACGAAAATGCTAAAAGCAGAATTAAACTTCTCATAATGATTTAATCTTCCTAAAAATAAAAAAAGCCTCGCAAGCGAGGCTAATTTTGTGCCAAAAAATTTCGCTAAACGAAGCTTGGGGGAGTGAAAATTGTAGAGAACTCCCTCTACCCAGGGTACTTTTGAAAAATGCAATGTGTTTCTTTTTTAACTTTGTGTTTTTTTGTTTTATTTCAATAGGGTTTTGGTGTAAGCGTAATAGAGTATGAGCTATCGTTAGCAGTTTGTAATTTAAATACCCCATTTTTTTACATTAAATGAATTTGAAAAGTTATTTTTACAGTACCAAAGAAGGTATAAAACCATAAAATTTGAATAAGGATGAAAAAAGTTGTTATTTTAATCGGGTTACTTTTTTTTGTAACCAATTCGTGTGGGGCCTTAAAAACATCTTCTAAGGCAAAAGATCAAAATGAAAAGTCGTATAACCTTCCTCCTTCAGTAAGTTCCAATAAATATTCTAAAAAGCGGAATTAATCAGCACCTAGGAATTCAAGCTACCCACCCAAGAGAAGGTTTTTCTACACATCAATAAAAGATAAAAATTTATTCCTTTATCCGACCATAGGCTTTCATTAGCTCCAGCACCCTCTTTTTTGGGAGCGAAGGAATTAGGCGTTCATTTTTGCCTCGTATTGTTTTGGCAGCAAATAAAGAGTTGATAATGGCTTCTTCGGTGGCCTCAATGGTTGCTAAAAATAGGGGGCTCATGGCTTCATTTTTAAGTAGTCGATGTTCATAAAGGGGCGCATCCAAAGCTAGGGCTGCAATATTTTGTTGATCTACCGACAGGGCAATTACATAATCGCCACTGCCATTAGAAGCAATGCCTCCTGTTTTTGCTAACCCTAGAAGGGCCCTTTTAGCAACGCGTTCTAAATTTCTTGCATCTAGTGGAGCATCCGTAATAACTACCATCATGCAAGATCCGTCCACGTCGTTTAAAACTGCCTTGTCGAAGCTAAACTTTTTAAGCTCCTGTCCTATGGGTACACCATTGATTTGAAGGACGCCTCCAAAATTACTTTGCACCAATACACCCACGGTGTAACCTCCTAATGTTTTTGGGATTTTTCGCGAAGCGGTACCGATGCCCCCTTTAAATCCGAAACAAATGGTACCTGTACCCGCCCCAACGTTCCCTTCGGCAACTGGACCGGTGGTGGCATTTTTCAGGGCATTAAAAACTGCTTCTTCGTTAACGTGTCGCCCGCGGATATCGTTAAGATACCCATCGTTGGTTTCTCCCACTACAGGATTTACGGAACGCACGTTTTCGTTTCCTTTTTGCTGTAGGGTGTAGCTTATTAAAGCGTCTGCTGCAGTTGGTACGCTAAGTGTATTGGTTAAAACAATAGGTGTTTCTATGTTGCCCAATTCTTTTACCTGACTGTAGCCAGCAAGTTTCCCAAAGCCGTTTCCGATATACATCGCCGCAGGAACTTTGTTTTGAAACATTCCCTTTTGGTGTGGGAAAATGACCGTAACACCAGTACGGACACTATCCCCCTTTATTATCGTGCTGTGCCCCACTGCTACACCAGCAACATCTGTAATGGCATTAAATGCTCCTGTATCAAAAACACCTATTGCAATGCCATAGTCTCTTGCTCTTTGCCCTTGAGAAAGGCACCAAGAACTTTGAAGTAGAAACAGAAAAGCAAAGAAAAGGAGACTGCTTTTTTTGCTCCTGTGGAACGTTTTGGAGGGTGGAAGATAACAATCCACTACTAGTCTAGCTCTTTTATTTTCAAATTCCGCCACTGCACTTGTTGGCCAATTTGAGTACTGTCTCCAATACTGTGGACTTGGAGTGCTATAAAGCCTGAGGCTTCCATAGTGTCAACAATAGAAGCGGCTTTTACCCCATTAATCCAGGTGGAAATAGTGGCTTTTTCAGCACGTACTTTAAAATGATTCCACGCATTGTGTTTAAAGGCTTTTTGCGCTTCAGGGTTATCTTTTAAGGGCGCCAGCCAACCGCGTTTTCCCTCTTCATAAATACCTCCACTCCAGGCCCGGGGACTAGGGTCAATTTCTATTTGATAACCATGTACAATACCGTTGAGGTAATCGGGTTTGGTGTGACTGCGGATTTGTACTCCAGAATTGATGTTGTCTGCTACCAACACTTCGTATTCCAATTCAAAATTGGCGTATTCTTTTTTTGTGGCTAAAAAAGAATTTGGAGTATTGGCCACACAAGTACCTATAATGCTATTGCCCTCAAAAATATAAGGCGCTTCCCCGCCGTATTGAACCCAATCTTGTTCTGGATTTACAGTTGCCACCAAGGGCACCCATTGTTGTTGTTCGCAGGAAAACAGGAACAGTGCCAAAAGAATTAGATAATACCTCATAGCAAACTGTTTAATTGTGGAATATTATAAGGGCTTCGATAGAGTTTTGAGCGTTTTAAATTGGCCTCATCGTCATTGATAAAACGTTCTTTTTCAGGATCCCATTCCACCGTTCTGTTTAATTCATAAGCAATATTGGCAATATGACAAATTGAAGCGGTACGATGTCCAATTTCCGCATCACATACCGGCAGGCTATTATCTTTTATAGCCTGTATCCAGTCCAACTGATGGTGTTCGGATTTGTAGAGTTGAATTTCATTAGCTCCAATGGTGGCCGAAATGATGTTTTCTGGGTCACTGTCAAAAAAGTGTCTGCTGATATTTAGAGTACCTTTTTCTCCTTCAAAGCGGACGGCATTGCCTCTACAAAAATCTTCATGTACCATTTCCACCCCATTGTCATACATCATAGACAAGCCTTTTACAGCATTGGGTTCTCGGGGAGGCGTAAACTTCACGGGCCCCGAATCGTCTTTCCCTAGGGCCCATTGGACGATATCAAACATATGTGCTCCCCAATCGGCAATGATTCCTCCACCAAATTCTTTAAACCAGCGCCAGCGTGGGAAGAAATCGGCATCTACCAAAGTAGCGTGGTAGGGTCGCATGGCTGCAGGGCCCACCCAACGGTCCCAATCGATGTGGGCTGGGGTAGGTTGGTAGGGCAATTTGCATTCGGAATAAGGGTTGCCAACGGATACGGATACCTTATTAATTTTCCCCAAATAACCGTTACGCACCAATTCACAAGCTTTTCTAAATTCCTTTATAGACCGTTGATGGCTTCCTGTTTGTAATATTTTATTGTATTTGCGTGCTGCATTCACCATGGCTCTACCTTCAACGATGGTGTGGGAGAGGGGCTTTTCACAGTACACGTGTTTCCCCGCCGCCATGGCATCAATGGAAGGCTTGGCGTGCCAGTGGTCGGGCGTACCAATGACAACAGCGTCAATATCTTTTCGAGCCAATAAGTCTTCATAATTCAAATATTGTGCGAGATCTTTGGCTGTTTTTGGGGCATTGTTTTTTGTGGTTGCGGTAATATAGCTCTTAATGAAGGCATCCATTTTTTTAGTGTTCACATCACTGGCTGCAATTACTTGTGTTTCTTTGAGGCCAATGAATACAGAGGCAAGGCCTCGGGCTTGCGTCCCCGAACCGATGATTCCTATGTTGAGTTTATCACTTGGGGGAATGTATCCTTTTCCTAAAACTTGTCGAGGAACAATGCTGATACCCCCAGCAGCAATTAAGGTATTTTTTAAAAAGGTGCGTCTTTGGTTTTGTTTTGTTTTCATTCAATTGGTTTTTGAAGGAGTTCCTTACAATATAGCAGATTCCTTTTTTATAACGAAATGGAAAAAAAAATTAACCGGCATTTACTGCACACACAACGAAACTTCTGAGCACCCTAAACAATTTCTTTTGTATCTTACTTAAAAACAAATATGAGATCGCTTTTGTGTACCGCAATTTTTCTTTTTTCTAGTGTAGCATTGCACGCTCAAGATTGGCCCAATTTGAGTCATTTTAAAGAACAAAATAAACAGCTTCCTAAAAAGGCAGAAGGAGAACAGCGGGTAGTTTTTATGGGGAATTCCATCACTATAGGCTGGTTGCAAACCCATCCAGAATTTTTTGAAAATAAACCCTATGTCAATAGAGGCATCAGTGGGCAAACTACCCCACAAATGCTTTTGCGTTTTCAGCAAGATGTAGTCCAACTTGAAGCCGATATCGTTGTTATTTTGGCGGGAACTAATGATATAGCGGGAAATACTGGTCCCATGACTTTAGAAATGATTTTTGACAATATTGTTTCCATGGCAGAAATTGCGAAGGCCAATGGGATTAAAGTTATTTTGTGTTCGGTGCTTCCTGCGTATGATTATCCATGGCGTCCAGGCCTAGAGCCAAATATTAAAATTCCTAAATTAAATCAGTTGTTAAAAGCTTATGCTTTGGAAAACAACCTGTATTATCTCGATTACTTTAACGCTTTAGATGACGGGAATAATGGTATACAACCGCCCTACACCTATGACGGTGTGCACCTCACACTTGAAGGGTATAAATACATTGAACCTTTGTTGGAAGACGCTCTTGACGAAGTACTAAACTAACATTCGCTGTCTTTGAATAACGCGCACAGTTTTTCATTGATTTTAACTATTTTTAAGTCTCTATATTTTAAAATTTGAAATTTCTAGGGTGTAAATTAGGTTTCTTCCTGTTGTTCCTTTCTTGCTTTAGTGCAAGTTATGGTCAGGTAGGTATTGGAACAACCTCTCCAGACAACTCCGCAGCCTTAGATATTAGGGCCACATCAAATAATAAAGGACTACTGATTCCACGCCTGACACAAGCTCAGCGAAATGCAATTGGTACTCCAGCCTTAGGATTATTGATTTTTCAGACCGATAATACTCCAGGGTTTTATTATTTCAACGGTTCTGTATGGGAAAATTTAACTAGTGTTAAAAGTGTAAATGGAAATACACCCGCATCAGATGGAAATGTAAATTTAGTATTTGCAGCCACACAAACAGGAGATCAAGCAGCTAGGACTGCAACGATATCCCCAACAGATGGATTGATTCATATTGTTCAGGGCGATGCAGTCGCTAGCGAAAACGGTAAGGTATACATATACTCTACAGGAATCTCAACCTGGACGCTGACCACAGCCTTTTCAGATACCGACAACCAGAATATCAGCGGTTCTAGTTTTAATTCTAGTTCAAATATTTTAACAATTAATATTGAAGACGGTGCCTCAGAAGATATTGATCTAAGTAGCCTAGCCGTAACGGTTACTCCAACACTAGATCAGGTGTCATCGGTGGGGTCTACTACAACAAATAGTATTGCTGTTGGTGGGGTGACAATAAATTCAGCCTATTCGCTCCCGACAACTACTGGAAGTGCAGGGCAATTTTTAACCGTATCCACTACTACCTCTGAGTTGGTGTTTGAGAATGCTGTTATTCCAACGCTCGACCAAGTGACCACCGCAGGTTCAACCACCACCAATAGCATAACAGTAAACAGTGTAAATACCAATGTAGTTTCTGCATCAACAGTTTCGGCTACCAGTGTGTCAATTGCTACCCAATTGACATTCAATAGCAATGCTCAAACAGTTCCTCCACTAAATTTACAGGCCCCTTCCTTGAATGACGGTGTGGGATCTTTACGTATAGATTCTACGGAACCTGATATTTTTTTAAATGACAGCAATGGGGGTTTTGCAACTGTAACCTTTGCCAATAATGGTAATGAAGTTAACGCTTTTGGAAAAAATATATCCGACGACTTTTATATTACTGTGCGTGATACGGGAGGGTGGAAAGACGATACTTTTGTTATAAACAACACTACGGGAGACATTTCCCTTGGGTATAATTTAAATGTTAGCGGTGCGGCCAATATCACGGGGACAGTTTCATCTTCGGGATATACAGATAGTTCATTGGGGGCACAAAATGAACTATTATTAGTGGGCCCTTCAAACCGAATTACATCTACCCCAGTATTAAAATTAGACAGTGGAAATTTAATTGCAACCGGTTCTGTATCAGCATCTTTGGGGGTGTATTCAGCAGGAACTGTAACCGCCACATCTAACTTAATAGTTCAAGGTGATTCCCGTTTTGGTGGCGATATAACAACCACTGATTCCGACCTTACTTTTGAAGACCTTAATGGTACTTTTCCTACCAGTGGCAAAGGTTTCTTTTGGCGGCTGAACAATGATTTGGCTAAAATTTGGGCAGTTCAACCTGCAAGTGATAAAATTGATTTTTACTTTCATTTAGCTGATAATACCAATGGAACAGATGACAGGTATATTTTTTGGCACAAGCATTATGGTCCAAATTTAAACGACGATAGATTTCCGCTTGTGATGAACAGTCAGGCATTTTATGTTTATGCTGATCCCAGTAGTACAGAGGCTATCCCCGATTTGTCTGGTTGGGCAATGAAAGTAGAGCAAGATGGTGATGTGGATATCAGCGGTAACATCAGGATAGACGGATCGGGAACAATTGGTAGCGCATCAATAACTAGTGATAAACGGTTAAAAGACAATATTCAAGAAAGTCCTTTTGGGCTTGAAGAGGTGCTTCAGCTCCAACCCAAGCAATATAAAAAATATGCATCCCTTAAAAAACGAGAATCTTTGGGAGAAGAACTGGGTTTTCTTGCTCAGGAGGTACTACAATTACTGCCAAGTCTTGTCCAAGAAGGGGAAGATGAAAATAATTTGTTAAACATTAATTACAACGGATTAATCCCCGTTTTAACAAAGGCCATTCAAGAACAACAAGCGCAAATTAACATGTTGTTACAGCGTATAGAAGCCCTTGAAAAAGAAGTTGACCAAAAATAATTTCTTCCAGTTTTAGTGTTTTCGCTTTTTTTCGAAAATCAGTACATTTAAGTATTCTTATCTATTCCAAATGCTTAATAAACTTTGGTCCCAAACCTTACTTAACACCCTTTATTTGAATTCTACAAATGCACAAAATCTTTAAATTATTTTAAAAAAAAGCCACCTGTAAGGTGGCTTAAATATATGTCAACAGAGTTCAGATTATACTCTATTGATATTGATTTCTGTTACACTCATTGCAACGTGATCATGGTCGTCGTGATCATCATGATCATCATCTTTTTCACATGCAATTAAACTTGTTGCTAAAAATGCTGTGGCAAATGCCATTGAAATAAATTTTTTCATCGTAATAATATTTAAATTTTAAATTTGTTTAATGTGGTAATTAATGGGTTCAAATTTAAAATTTAATGGTGGTCCCCTCTTGAATACTCTATTGAAGAAGGTTTTTTTGATACTTAATGAAGGAGTTCCAAACCTGTTATCAAAGTTGTGAATAGAAAATATATCTGAAATATAATTCTGAATCGATATGGTCTTGTTTAGATTGTAATCAGGGCACTCACAAAGGTCATTTAGATCATGTAAATGTTCTATTCTAATTTCACAATTGTCAATTTTATGAGATGAAAATAAATGTTGGAATTGGACTAACCATGGTAATACAATTAATGATATTAAAATGTTTGATATAACTTTCATCTTCTTCCTAAAACTAAAAAAAAATATCAGTCAAATTAAATACTCGGTATACAAAATCCCAATTTAGATTAAAATAAATTTATATCGACTCAATAAACTTAATAATTGTGTTGATTTCTAAAAATTAAAAAAAGACTAAATTGAGTAATCAAATTCAGATTTAATGCCCAACAAAATATGGAGCCCAGACACAGATAAAGCTGCTGCTTCCCATATGGCAAAGTTTCTAAGGTTGGTGAATACTACTCAAAATAAAAAGTATACCACTTATGAGGAATTACACCAGTGGTCCATTTCCGATATATCAGGCTTTTGGGGAGCTGTAGTTGCTTATTTTAACATAACTTTTGATTCATCCTTCACTACCGTTGTTAATCCCAAACAGCCCTTTTATACATCTGAGTGGTTTACAGGAGGGCATTTAAGCTACACCGCACACATCGCCCGAAATTTTAAAGACCAACAACCCGCACTACTCTTTCAAAACGAATCTGGAAAAACCATAACAATAAGCTGGAATGCACTATTTCACAGGGCACATGCATTAAAAAAACAACTGGCTGCTATGAATGTGGGTGTTGGGGACCGTGTTGTAGGGTATTTGCTGAATAATCCCGATACAATTGCAGCTTTTTTAGCAGTAAACGCCCTGGGTGCCATTTGGAGTTGCTGCTCCCCTGATTTTGGGGTGCAAAGTGTAATCAATCGGTTTCAACAATTGAAACCGAAGGTGCTTTTAGCCCATGAGCAGTACAATTACAATGGAAAGCACTATCAACAGCAAAAAAAAATATATGCCCTACAAAAAGGCTTACCCAGTTTAAGTCACTGCATCACTTTTTCAGGTAACTTTGAGGCGTGGGATTTAAATGCCATTACTGTAGCTGATCTGAATCCTGTTGCTGTTCCTTTTGAACACCCCATATGGGTATTGTTCTCTTCGGGAACCACTGGAAAGCCAAAAGCAATCACCCACAGTACGGGGGGCATGCTTTTAGAACAGTATAAAGCACTTTGTTTGCATCAGGATGTACATGAGGGAGAACGCTTTTTTTGGAACACTACCACGGGTTGGATGATGTGGAACTACGCCTTAGGCACTTTACTTTGTGGCGGAGTATTGTGTTTGTACGATGGCGCGGCTAACTATCCCAATTTAGGCCAGCAGTGGCGATTTGCTAAAGAGCATCGCATAAATCATTTTGGAAATGGAGCGCCATTTTACACCCAATGTATGAAAAAACCACCCCAAGGGCTCACTACTGAAGACTTTCCAGCACTAAAAACTTTAGGATCTACGGGGGCGCCACTTGCTGCTTCGACCTTTGAATTTCTTCAAGCGCACCTACCACAAACACAAATTATTTCCTTAAGTGGGGGTACCGATGTCTGTTCAGCTTTTCTTGGGGGAAATCCCTTAGCACCAGTGTATTCAGGCTATTTACAATGTGTGATGCTTGGTGCATCCATTGCAGCTTGGGACAGCACTGGAAAAGCTGTAGAAGGCGAAACGGGTGAATTGGTAATTACAGCACCACTACCTTCTATGCCCATCTATTTTTGGGGAGATGAAGACCGTTCCCGCTATCACCAATCCTATTTTGCACGATTTCCAGAAGTGTGGGCGCATGGCGATTGGATAAAAATGGAACCTGGAATTGGTATTGAGGTACTCGGACGCTCTGACGCCACCCTAAATAAAAACGGTATTCGCATTGGCACTGCTGAAATTTACAGTGCTTTGGAGGTACTAACAACTCTTGATGACTTTATAGTTGTAGACCATACTGTGAATTCAAAAGATTTACTACTACTTTTTGTTACAATGGAAGCAAGGCTAGATGCAGCAACAACAAAGGAAATTATACATCATATCCGTACCGCTTGTTCCCCAAGGCATGTCCCCGATAAGATTATTCAAGTACCGAATATACCATATACTATAAGCGGGAAAAAAATGGAAATCCCTGTTAAAAAAATTCTTAGTGGGCAATCATTACTGGAAGTAGTGAGTCCTGGAGCAATGAAGAACCCTAAGGCATTGGAGGCCTTTGTGCAATTAGCAACAAGCTTAGATTTAGACACCTAAAAACCGGCTACTATTTTATTTAAGTGAATTTAGAACGGGGTATTCCATTAGATTCTTCTAATTTTAAATTGTAAAAACACAACAACAAAAACCGCTAAATAATGAAAAACCAAGATGTAGTCATTGTTTCTGCCAAGCGCACCCCCATAGGACGATTTATGGGAAGTTTATCCACAGTTCCTGCCACCACTTTGGGTGCAGTGGCCATTAAAGCTGCCCTTGCGGAGGCTGGTGTAGCACCAAACCAAGTAGAGGAGGTGTTTATGGGCCATGTGTTACAAGCTGGGACAGGTCAGGCGCCTGCCCGTCAAGCAGCATTAACAGCTGGAATTCCTGATTCTGTACCCTGTACTGCCGTAAATAAAGTATGTGCTTCGGGAATGAAAGCGGTAATGTTGGCAGCTCAAGCGATTGCACTTGGTGATGCCGAGGTGGTAGTAGCAGGCGGTATGGAAAGCATGAGTTTAGCACCACATTTGGCGCCTTTACGCACTGGGAAAAAATTTGGTGGACTGGCTTTTGAGGACAGTATGCAAAAAGATGGTTTAACAGATGCATTTGATCAAGTGGCTATGGGGAATTTTGCAGATGCTACAGCGCGAGAACATCAAATTTCCCGAGAAGCACAAGACGCCTTTGCAGTAGCTTCCTATACTAAAAGTGCAGCAGCATGGGAAGCCGGAAAATTTAAGGCAGAAATTGCCCCAGTTAGCATTAAGGACAAACGGAAAGGCGAAATAGTTATTGCAGAAGATGAAGAGTATACGGCCGTTCAAATGGAAAAAGTCCCAGGCTTGCGCCCTGCTTTTTCGCCAGAAGGGACAGTTACTGCTGCCAATGCCTCTACCATTAACGATGGTGCAGCGGCCCTAGTATTGATGTCAGCTGCCAAGGCAACGGCCCTAAAGCTTACTCCCTTGGCCACGCTTAAAGCGTATGCCGATGCAGCTCACGAGCCACAATGGTTTACCACTGCACCAGCTAAAGCAGTACCTAAAGTTTTGGCCAAAGCAGGTTGGAAGGGAGAAGATGTTGATCTGTTTGAACTCAACGAAGCTTTTTCAGTGGTTGGATTGGTGAACATGAAACTACTTCAGCTTTCCCCAGAAAAAGTAAACATACACGGTGGAGCCGTTTCCTTAGGTCATCCGTTGGGCTGTTCTGGGGCACGCATAGTGGTGAGCTTACTTCATGCCCTAAAACAACAAAATGGCCACAAAGGAATTGCAGCCATTTGTAATGGTGGTGGTGGAGCATCTGCCCTAGCGGTAGAATGCTAACAGCCTAAGCAGCGTTGGTTTGCTTAATAAGGTTCAACGCAGATCCCGCCTTATACCATTCAATTTGTTGCGCGTTGTAGGTGTGATTGGCCATTAGGGTGTCAGTACTGCCATCACTGTGTACCACTTCAATAGTGAGGGGTTTTCCAGGCGCAATATCCTTGAGATCAACAAAGTTGAAGGTATCGTCCTCCTGAATTTTGTCGTAGTCCTCTGGGTTGTCAAAGGTAATCCCTAACATCCCTTGTTTCTTTAAGTTGGTTTCGTGAATACGAGCAAAGGACTTAACAAGTACTACCCGAACTCCCAAGTGACGGGGTTCCATGGCTGCGTGCTCACGGGACGACCCTTCTCCGTAATTGTGATCACCTACAACTACTGTTGGCACTCCTGCTGCTTTATAGGCGCGTTGTACATCGGGTACGCCTCCGTACTCTCCGTCCATTTGATTTTTTACAAAGTTGGATTTGTCGTTAAAGGCATTAATAGCTCCAATAAGACAGTTGTTGGAGATGTTGTCCAAATGTCCTCTGAAGCGCAACCATGGGCCAGCCATAGATATGTGGTCTGTAGTACATTTTCCCTTAGCCTTAATTAGCAATTTGGCCCCTGTAAGGTTTTCACTATCCCAAGGTGCAAAGGGAGTGAGTAATTGCAGGCGCTCAGAGTCCTCACGAACATTAACATTAATACCACTACCATCTTCTGGGGGAGCCAAATATCCGTTATCCTCAGCGTCAAAGCCTTGAGGGGGAAGTTCGTGCCCAGTAGGGGGGTCTAAACGCACTTCTTCCCCATCTGAATTGATGAGGGTGTCGTGCAGTGGATCAAAATCCAAACGCCCTGAAATAGCTACTGCAGCAACCATTTCTGGCGAAGCTACAAAGGCGTGGGTGTTTGGGTTTCCATCGTTGCGTTTAGAAAAGTTACGATTGAAGGAGTGAACAATACTGTTCTTTTCGTTCTTATCGGCGCCAGCACGCGCCCACTGTCCAATACATGGTCCGCAAGCGTTGGTAAATATTTTAGCATCTAAGTCCTCAAAAATCGATAACAACCCATCGCGCTCTGCCGTATAACGCACCAATTCAGAGCCTGGGTTAATTCCAAATTCGGCCTTGGTAACTAATTTCTTTTCAACGGCCTGTTTTGCAATGGAGGCCGCACGGGATAAATCTTCATAGGACGAGTTGGTACACGATCCGATGAGTCCCCATTCTACTTCTAGCGGCCAATCGTTTTCTTTGGCTTTTTCGCTCATTTCTGAAATCGGCGTGGCCAAATCGGGGGTAAATGGCCCATTTAAATGGGGGCGCAGTTCACTGAGATTAATTTCAATGACTTCATCAAAATAGTTTTCGGGATTGGCATACACTTCAGCATCTGCTGTGAGGTGTTCACGAACTGCATTGGCTGCATCTGCAACATCATCACGATCGGTAGCACGCAAGTAGCGTTCCATGGAGTCGTCGTAGCCAAAGGTAGAGGTGGTAGCTCCTACTTCTGCTCCCATATTACAAATGGTTCCTTTTCCTGTACACGACATGGCTTCGGCGCCTGGGCCAAAGTATTCTATGATGGCTCCGGTACCTCCTTTTACGGTGAGGATACCAGCAACTTTTAAAATAACGTCCTTAGGGGCAGTCCACCCGTTGAGTTGTCCAGTGAGTTTTACACCAATGAGTTTGGGGAATTTCAATTCCCAGGGCATATCAGCCATAACATCTACGGCATCTGCACCTCCAACACCAATGGCAAGCATCCCTAGGCCTCCGGCATTTACGGTGTGAGAGTCTGTACCAATCATCATTCCCCCAGGGAAGGCGTAGTTTTCAAGTACCACTTGGTGGATGATTCCTGCACCTGGCTTCCAAAAGCCAATACCGTATTTTTTTGAAACAGATTCTAAGAAATTGAATACCTCTGCACTTACAGAGTTGGCTTGGCGTAAATCTGCTGCAGCACCTTCTTTGGCTTGAATAAGGTGATCACAGTGAACGGTAGTAGGTACTGCTACTTTGGGTTTCCCTGCCTGCATAAATTGCAACAAAGCCATTTGTGCTGTTGCATCTTGACATGCGATGCGATCGGGAGCAAAATCTACATAGTCTGCGCCACGGGTATACGCTGTGTTGGGTGTTTTTTCCCAAAGGTGGGTATATAATATTTTTTCACTTGCAGTTAGGGGGCGGTTTAAGATTTTTCGTGCTGCCGCTATGCGTTCTGGAAGTTGCGCATAGTGACTTCGAATCATTTCAATGTCAAAGGCCATTTGGTTTCGTTTTAGTGCTGCTAAATTACGACTTTAAGCTGATTTTTTTAATACTTAAAAAGAAAGAATTCCCAGTGTTTGGGACTTACACCCAAGACAAAAATTTTTTTAGCCAGTCGTATTTTTTTGGGTAAGGGGCATAGCGCACAAAGGGATCATTCCAAAGGCCTCGTTTTACGATGGGTTTAAAATGCGAAAAAGTATTAAAGCTGTATTTGCCGTGATAGCTGCCCTGCCCGCTGTGTCCCACACCTCCAAAGGGAAGTTTATTGTTGATGAATTGAACAACAGCGTCATTAACCACCATACCACCGTTAGAAAATCTGTAGGCGAGTGAATTGATCCAATCCTTGTCCTTAGAAAACATGTAAAAGGCCAAAGGCTTTTCAAATTTTCCCATAATGGTTTCTGCTTCGTCCTTAGTTTGGTAGGTGACAACGGGCAACAGGGGACCAAAAATTTCTTCCTCCATGGCCTTCCCTTTTGCTTTAGGGTCAAACAATAGAGTTGGTGCAATGTATAGGTCTTTTTTATCGGTTTGACCTCCATAGCGTATTTCACTGTCCTGCATCCAAGCGGTTAAACGCTCAAAATGGGTGGCGTTAACGATACGTGCATAACTTTCCGATTGTTCAGGATTTGTTCCAAAGGCCTTTTTAAGTTGGGCAATTAGTTGCTCAAGTAGGGCTTCTCCGTATTTTTCGTGCACTAAAACATAGTCTGGAGCAATGCAAGTTTGCCCACAGTTGATAAATTTTCCCCAAACAATACGTTTTGCGGTTAGCTCTAAAGGGGTAGTGCCATCCACCACACAAGGACTTTTTCCACCGAGCTCAAGGGTTGTGGGGGTAAGATGTTGTGCGGCGGCAGTAGCAATAATCTTTCCTATGCGTGTACTCCCAGTGTAAAAAATATAATCCCAGCGCAGTTCCAGTAAGGATTGGGCTGTTTCTGCACCTCCTTGTACTACAGCTGCATGTTCTTGGGGGAAACTTGCTGCTACAATTTTTTCTAATAGGGCTGCAGTATGCGGCGCCATTTCTGAAGGCTTTAATACTACTGTGTTTCCTGCGGCTATTGCTCCAATGACAGAATTTAAAGCGAGTTGAAAGGGGTAGTTCCAAGGGCTAATATGTAAGGTGCAGCCGTAAGGTTCTGCCAGTAGATAGTCTTTAGAAGGGAAGTTCAAGGGGCTACTCGTAATGCGTTTGGGTTTGGCCCACGCGTTCAAATGTTGTAGCATCAATTGAATTTCCTTCACCACCACAAAGTATTCTGATAAGTAGGACTCGTACTCAGGTTTTTTGAGATCTTTTTCAAGCGCTGTATACACCTGTTGCTCTTCTTTCTTTAGCGTGTTCAACAAGCGTCGTAAGGCCTGCTTGCGAAAAGCAATTGATTTGGTTTGATGCGTTTGAAAGAACGCACGATGATTTTGATGTAATGTTTTAAATTCCATAGCAAAAGAAAAAAGTGTGGGAAATTACAATTTTTTATCATTACCCGCGGGCATGCCAATTCAAGTTCCCTAGGAAAAATTTCCTTTATCGCTGCAGTTTGTTTTATTTTAACACCATGTTTGAAAAAGAAAAGCTTAGCCTGTTTTGTTTATTGGTCTCCATTGGATTAATGGCCCAACAACAAGCACCCCAAATTGCCTTGGATACCATCGTTCTTGAGGCCTTTAGGATCACTACGCAGAAAGAAAAACTTCCCTTTTCTGTAACGCAACTTTCGTTTACGCAAGATCAACCTAGTAGGGCAACTTTAACAGTAGATCCGTTTTTAGTAACAGTACCAGGCGTATATGTTTTAAACAGCTCAAATTTTGCTCAAGATTCACGCATTGCGATTCGCGGCTTTGGAAGTCGAGCTGCATTTGGCATTCGAGGGATACAATTGATTGTTGACGGTATCCCTGAGACTACACCTGACGGGCAAGGTCAGGTAGATAATTTAAGCTTAGCCTTGTTGGACCGTCTTACGGTCCTCCGTGGGCCCCAGGCGGCTTTATACGGCAATGCTTCTGGTGGGGTGCTGCAATTAAGCACCATGGACCAACTTCCTTTTGGAAAAGCTGAAGCACAATTGCGTTTTGGGGATTTTGGCCTACAACAGCAGTATGTTACCTATGCACAACAAAAGGACAACTCCCAGTGGATTGCCCATTTGGGGCGCACCAAAACCAATGGGTATCGGGAACAAAGCGGTATGGAGAGCCGGCAATTACAACTCCGGGGAAAACGCACTGCTGAAAATTCAGGGGTATGGCGATGGCAGTTCAATTACACCGATAGCCCCTATGCTCAAGATGCCGGCGGCTTAACCTTGGAGGAGGCAAAACAAAACCGAACACAAGCCCGGCAACGAAATGTAACCTATAAAACAGAAGAAAGCGTCCACCAATGGAAAAGTGGACTACAGTACTCACAGCAAGATGGAGGCCTACAATGGCAATTGTACGGTTTTGCTGCAGGACGTGATTTTGAAGCCCTACTGCCTTTTGCCAACGGAGGAGCAGTACAGCTCGATCGTTTTTATACAGGCCAAGGGGGACACTTGGAATGGGGCAAGCGTAGGGCGAACAGTAGTGTAAAACTGCAATGGGGCTACGATGTAGCCCATCAAAACGATGCGCGGAAGCGCTTCGTTAACGCTGAGGGAGTTCGTGGTGCAGCTACACTAGACCAACAAGAGGTGTTTTTTAACGCCGCCACCTATCTGCTGTTGGTATGGAAAAAAAATCGCTTTGATTTTGTTGGGGGACTCCGTAAGGATTGGAACACGCTTCGTGTAAACGACCGTTTTTTAAGTGATGGGGAAGCTACAGATACCTTGGTATTAAATGCGTTAAACCCCAGTTTGGGGGTCACCTTCGCCTTATATCCAGCATGGCAGCTTTTTTCCAATATTAGCACCGCTTTTGAGACTCCTTCTTTAAGCGAGCTTTCTGCAGATCCAAAAAATAGCGGGGGTTTTAATAGCGCCTTAAAGTCGCAAAAAACCCGATCCTATGAATTGGGGCTCCGTTGGAAAAACACCAAAACCCAGTTTGAAATAGTAAGTTACTGGATGCGCACTAACGACGAACTTACTCCTTATGAATTGGCTGAATTTCAAGGGAGAACCTTTTATCAGAACGCAGGGAGCAGCAGTCGTGAGGGGTTTGAAGTGGCTGTGGCACATCAATTTCGCCCAGCATGGCAAGCCACCCTTTCATACACCTATTCAAACTTTAGGTATGAGCGGTTTATTACTCCTCGGGCGGTGTATTCTGGAAACCAACTTCCTGGAATTCCAAAGCATTTTGGCGCACTACAGTTGCATTATGCCAAAGCAGGCTGGCAGGGACTTTTAGGACTCCGCTATTCGGGGGATGTATATGCTGATAATGCTAATACCACCTCGGTTAGTGCGTGGCACACCCTAGATATCAACCTACAGCGGCAGTATGAAAAAAACAATTGGCGATGGATTCCTTTTGTGGGTATTCAGAATGCGACCAATCAACAGTATTTTGATACAATTCGCTTAAATGCTTTTGGCCAACGCTATTATGAGCCTGCAGCGCAGCGGAATTTCTTTGCAGGAATAAAATTCCAATGGTAAGTTAGTTGCCGTTGTTTTTTGATCGACGAATGCGCTTGGGGTTTATCCACAGCCAAAAACCACTCAAACTGAGTAGTAACAGCCCTAGTCCCATTATAGAGGTATAACTAAGTTTAAAAAAACTTTGGTCTTTGTTCACAAAAAAATCTACTATGGAGCCATCGTGGATTTTTTCAATAAAATCTGAATTGCGTTGGGCCACTGAACGAATATCCCCCGTGGCACAGTCCAACTGAACTTCCGTAAAGTGATTTTTAAATACAAACTTTACAGTTCCTTTTTCGGGACGGATATCAATTCTACTGATTGCAGCTGATTTTTGAAGGGAATCCGCCACATAATTTGTGGCAATGTTGGTTAATGCGGCAATGCTCAGCCATTGGTTCGGTTGGTTGGGGGCCACGCCCAAAGTTGTTTTAGGGAGTAAGTCAATATTTTTTTTCCAACCTAAGAGCAGGCCACTGCCAGCGATCACAGCAAAAAAGAGGACCAAAACAATAGAAACAGCCCGATGCACTTTGCGCCAAGACCTAGTGGTGGCCGCAATTTTATTGGGTCTACGTTTAAAAAAAAGCATTGAATTTGGTTTCTTCGGCCCAAATATATAATAACTCAAAAGAATTTTTTGCTCTCAAGCACTTATGTCCTTAAATTTTAATTGTACTTCCCTACATCATTCTTTCAAAATAAAAAAAAAGGATATACATTTGTTTTAATGAAAAAGACATCGGTAGTTTTTTTGTTTTTAGGTTTACTTGTGTTGCCTTGGCTGATTCAATTTCAGCATGTATTAGCAGCGCACGAGCACCCTACTTGTGAAATTGTCGACCACCATTTACACCATACTGAAATTGACTGTAGCTATCCAGATTATACTCTTAGCCCCACATATTCAATTGATATCTCAACTTCCGTGGTAACCCCACAACCTAATGTAGTTCGACACTGCACTACCTACAATGCTCCATCACTTTCCATTTTCTACACTTTTGAACGCTCCTTAAGAGGACCGCCAAAAAGAGCATGATTTCCTATTGCTTCAATAGCATGAAGCCCATTTTCCTTTATTTAACCATTATATTTTAAATGATGAAATTTTCTATTTACCCCACTTTTTGCCTAATAATCTTATCATTAACATTTGTATTCCAAAGTTGTCAAAAGGACGATCCAGAACATATTCATGAACACGAATTGATTACACGTGTAACCTTAGAAGTAACACCTTCTGGTGGAAGCACTAATTCATTTACTTGGAATGAAGGTGATAACAACTTAAATGTAAACTTAAATTCAGACACTAATTATGAGGTGAAAGTTTTCTTCTACAATGCATCAGACCCAAGTGATATTGAAAATATTACCGAGGAAATACGTGAAGAAGCTGACGAGCATTTGGTTTTTTATGATTTTACAACCTCGGCGAACTTACAAGTTAACTCATCATCTAATGATATTACAGATAGCAATCAAATTCCTATTGGTTTAACCACAACTTGGACCACTTCGACATCTGAAAGTTTTAATGCTAAGCTATATTTAATCCATATGCCAGATAATAAAACAGCGAATAGTAGAAGTTCCATTGGTGGTGGGACTGATGTTGAAATTGATTTGGCGATCACTGTAAACTAATTTACAAACAGGCGGGACCCCTCGCCTGTTTTTTTTATTATTAAACGCGCTGTAACATATCGAATATTCAGTGCAGTTATATTGTGCCTTTGTTATGTTGGACAAGCACAAGATTGCAATCAAGAACTCCGTGGACAAATTATTGATCTTCATGACAATAGCCCGCTGGAAGGAGCCGCTGTACGCATTGATTTTGGCGATGCTGTTACCTATTCGGACAGCAAAGGATTGTTCGTTTTAGAATCCCTTTGTGTTACGAATTTTACCATTACCATAACCCACCCCAACTGTAAAACACATGAAAAGGCTGTCCGTTTGCCTGGCCCTGAGCTACATACTTTTTACATGGAGCACCACATTACAGCCTTAAATGAGGTGGTACTCGAAGAACAGCGCAACACTGGTTTGGCAAAGGCAACCCCTGAAGTACAACTCGACTCCGAAGATTTAGAGTCCTACAGTGGTTTAACCCTAGCAGATGCCTTAGACCAAGCCGCTGGAGTTAGTGTTTTACGAACCGGAAATGTCATAGCCAAGCCCGTTATCCATGGGATGTTTGGGTCGCGAGTTGCAATGGTAAATAACGGAATGCGAGTTCGTGATCAGGAATGGGGTGCCGATCATGCGCCAACGATTGACCTTAATGATGTTGCTGCCATTGACGTGGTCAAAGGGGCGTCGGCCCTGCGCTATGGTGGCGATACCCCTGGCGGGGTGTTGTTTTTTAAGCAAGAACGCTATGTGCCTGCTGACACCCTGCATGGGAAAGTAATATCAGGAATCAACACCAATGGTCGCGGTGGGAACCTTACGGCACAAGTGACCAAAGGCTTCAGCAAAGGAACCTATTTTAAAACAGTGGGAACCCTAAAACACAGAGGAGATGTTCAAGCACCAGACTACGTGCTGTCGAATACAGGTTGGCGTGAAATGGCATTTTCACTTACTGCAGGACGCAACACGTACACTAAAGGCTGGGAAGCAAAATACAGCTTTTTTGACACCACCATTGGAATTTTAAGAGGCGCCCACATTGGAAATGTTGGGGATTTATATCGCGCTTTAATTAGTCCAATACCGCTGCGTATTGCCCCCTTCACCTACACCATTAGCCCCCCTAAGCAGCAGGCTGAAAACCACAGCATCCAATTATTTTACTTTAAGCGCTTCGCTGAAAAAACAAAACTAGAACTGCGGTATAATTTACAAAGGAACCAACGGGAAGAATTTGATATTCGAAGGGGTGAAAATCGTGGGAAGGCATCTATTGATATGCAATTAACAACTCATGACTTCAATGCACATTTAGCCTGGAAACCGCAAAGTGCACTAAGTAGTACGGCAGGTATTCAGTTGCAATTACAGGACAATTTTTCAAACCCAAAAACTGGGGTAAAGCGATTAATTCCTGATTATTTTTCCTACGGTATTGGGAGCTATGGTAGTGTCACTTATCGTCCCAATAATTTGTTTACCGCAGATATTGGTATGCGTTTGGATTGGAATCAAATGGATGCACGAAAGTATTATTATAAAAGAGACTGGGTAGCTCGTGGTTACGATTTAGTTTATCCCAATTTTATCAGGCGAACGCTTAATACAGAAATACTGACTCGTCCTAAATTCGACTTTTTAACACTATCCTTTACAACAGGGATACAAGCCAATTTTTCAGAGGCTTTAACACTGCAGTTCAACTTAAATCATAGTGAACGTCCCCCTAACCCTGCTGAACTATTTAGTGATGGATTACACCATTCTTTAGCAACCATTGAATATGGAAATCTTAGTCTAGATTCAGAAAGTAGTAATAAACTTCTTGCAGGAATAACCTACCAAAATAAGCGGGTGACACTTAACCTTACACCACATTTTGCACGTATTAAAAACTTTATTCAATTACAGCCCAGTGGTTTAAAGCAAACAGTCCGAGGAGCTTTTCCAGTGTGGTCCTATATAGCTATAAATGCAGACTTTTTTGGTTTAGATGTTGATTGGAAATGGACTATAACACCACAAATAAATTTTCACCAACAGCACAGTTGGATTGCAGCACAACAAAATGCTAATGGTACCCCTTTAATTAATATTCCACCCTATACTGCGGTTCAAAATATTAGTTATCAGCCCAAGCGTCTTAAGGCTTTAGAATTTAAGCTTAGTGTTCGTTACACCGCCACACAATACAATTACCCCAATAATAATTTTACGAAAACTTTTCTAGAGGATGGAATTTATATTGACCGTTTGATTGATCTAAGTACACCTCCAGAGGACTACACACTTTTTGATGCAGAAGTAAAATTTAAGTGGCTCCTTAAAGAAGGAAAATACCTTCAATTACACCTTTCAGGAAGTAATTTATTGGATACTACTTACCGAAATTATTTAAATCGTTTACGGTTTTATGCCGATGAAATGGGACGCAATGTTCAGCTGAACCTTAAATACCAATTTTAATGCAAAAGCATCGTCTTGCTTGGGGAGCTTTTGTGGCGTTTGGGATACTCCATTTAACTGCTATCTATTGGGATGTAGAACTGCTTCGGAGGCTTAGCAAACTAGTGTTGATTCCGTTATTATTATTGGTATATATTTCTTCATCCAATGCCAAGCCCAAAAAAGCGATAGTTATCGCTTTAATTTTTTCCTTCTTAGGGGATGCGCTGCTTTTGGGAACAAGTAGTGCTTTTTTTCTCTCTGGAATTGCAGCCTTTTTAGTAACACAATTGCTTTACAGCTATGCTCTTGTAAAATCCTCCGCGATACATCCACTAGGAGTCCTATTGGGCACCATAGTTTTTGGCACCTATGCTGGGGTATTTCTTTATTTTCTTTTCCCAACCCTGGGTGATTTTACAGCTGCTGTTAGCATTTATGCCCTTGCCATTTGCAGCTTTGGGATACTGGCATTTCAAAAATTTTATGGCCATCCACGTAGGGCTGTTGGTCTCCTCTTGGGGGCTGCCTTGTTTATTCTTTCGGATAGTATGATTGCCATCAATCAGTTTTATGTAAACTACAACTATTTCACCATTGAAATTATGGCAACTTACCTCGTGGCTCAGGGTCTAATTATAGGCTATTTTATAAACAATTCGTAACTTCAAAGTATGAAAAGGTTTCTAACTATACTGCTGTTTTTTGTGGTAACTTTTGTTCATGCGCAGCAGGCTGAGGAAGAGGATTATTCCTACGAATACTTGAGCCCATTGAACGATCCTTCAGCCGAAGGTCAAATGTACTTTGTAGAAGAACTCATGGATTTGGCGGGCTATGCACCAGAAAAAATTGTGATTTATCAAAACCTTCCAAACAGCGCACGGGTATTTCGGGTGACGTTAGACTCCATTTCTGGAGGCTTTGTATTTATTCGCTATGATAAAAAGAAAAAAGAAAACTACGTGGCCAATAAAATGATAGACCCCGGTATGTATTTAAGTTTAAAAACTGCCAAAGAAATTTTTAGGAAGCAAACTGATAAGGCAACTTTTACAAAGGAAGACACCGCCATTCAAGCAGCAGATCAAAGCAGAATTACATCGGGAGAACTCCAGGGGTTAAGGGAGGAATACACTTTACAACAAGAAGAAAAAAAACAATTAGAGCAAGAACAAAAAAAAATACAACGAAAAAAAGCTGCTGCTAAAAGAGCGCGTAAATTTAGACGTAAAAATAATTAACGCGTTACTGTAAGTGTATTTCCTGAAATTGAAGTTTGGTAACAGGTTAAGCTTCCACTACACGAATTTTCATACGAATTATTGTGATATTTACAGTTAAATGTATTGTCTGAAAATGACCATCCATCGCGATTGCCTTGATGCGGACAAGCATTGTCAAAAGCGCGAATTTCAGTATCACTAATACGTATAAGTAATAAATTTTCAGACAAATAATTCATCCAGCCTCCTACTGTATTCAAACTGCTAAAAGTACTACTGCTTAGGTCTATGCTAACGGGTCCTTTTGGTTCTGGGTTTGCTGAAGCACCGTAAGGACTTTCATCTTCTTCGCTGCTACAAGCTTCAAGTACTGGAATTCCCAGTGCAGCCATTAAAACAGGAGCACATGCCTGTCTTAAAAATTGTCTTCTTTTATTTTCCATCGCAAATTTTTGTTTAATTTTTAATAAAAATAATAAAACAAAACTAAATTTGTACTCATTTTAATATAAACATGCGACAACTTACTTTTCTTCTGTTATTTTTTATGCCATTTTTAAATTATGGACAAACCTTGGGGGTTCTTAGTGGCCAAGTGGTTGATGCTCAAACTGGTGTTGGTTTGGAAGGAGCAACAGTGCTCTTAGAAAACACAGCCTTGGGTGCTAGTACAGATGCATCTGGGTATTTTACCATAAAAAATATTCCCCCAAAGACCTACAATGTGGTCGTTAGCTTTTTGGGCTTTGAAACCTACACACAATTCAATGTGATTATAAAATCGGTGGGGACAGCACCGCAACAAATTGCACTTACACCGCAAGAGGACACCCTTGAAGAAGTGGTTGTGCAGTCTAATCCCTTTAAAACAACCAAAGAAACACCGTTGTCTACCCAAACCTTTTCTGCAGTAGAAATTGAAACCTATCCTGGAGGGAACAATGATATTACTAAGGTGGTACAAAGTATGCCAGGGATATCCCCTTCTATTGGAGGCTTTCGGAATGATATTATTATTCGCGGTGGCGCCCCAAATGAAACGGTGTATTATTTGGATGGTATCGAAATTCCCAACATAAATCACTTTAGCACACAGGGGAGTGCAGGGGGCCCTGTTGGCTTAATAAACGTTTCCTTTATACAAGATGTTACGCTTTCCAGCTCTGCTTTTGGTGCCGAATACGACAATCCACTGTCGGGGGTGCTTTCCTTTCAGCAAAGGGAAGGAAACCCTAATGGTTTTGGTGTAAATTTTCGCCTTGGTGCTAGTGAGGCAGCCCTAACGCTTGAAGGACCACTGAGTTCTACAAAAGAAGGGTCAGCACGAACGACTTTTATTGCTTCAGTACGGCGCAGTTATTTACAATTTTTGTTTGAACTTATTGGACTGCCCATACGCCCAGATTATTGGGATTTTCAGTGGAAGGTGAAGCATAAAATCAATGCCAATAACACCTTGACCTTTTTGGGGATCGGTTCAGTAGATGACTTTTCTGTAAAGGCGCCTGACAGTTACGACGAACGCCAGCAAGCGGGACTAGAACAGGTGCCCATTATCAAGCAGCAAAGCTTTACCACAGGAGTGGTTTGGAAACGTGTACTGGCTGACAGTAAAGGACTGTTAGAAACGGCATTGAGTACCAACCGATTGAACAATTTATTTTCGCGTTATAAGGATAATGAGGCCCAAGAGGGCTTACTTTTTCAAAATGATTCCTATGAATGGGAAACCAAGCTTCGAACCAATTTAACGGTGTTTTCTCCACGTTGGAAATGGAACTTTGGATTTAACCTCCAATATTCTGATTATGCCAATACAACTTCAAGTATATTTTATGGAGTGGATTACGGCACTGCTGTAGATTTCATGAAATACGGGGCCTTTGCCAAAGGGCAGGCCAGTTATTTTGATGGACGATTGGATGTAGGAATGGGTTTACGAGCCGATGCCGACAGCTTTTCCACAGGATCAGGTTTCTTTGACACCTTGTCGCCAAGGGTTTCCTTATCGTACCAACTCACTCCAGATGACCAATGGCGTTTTAATGCTTCTGTGGGGCGCTATTACAAAATACCCACCTATACCATGTTAGGCTTTCAGGGCCTTAATGGGGTGTTTGTAAACCAAAACGCGCGGTATGCGCGAAGCAACCATTATGTAGCTGGACTTGAATACCGTATTGGCCCAGCGGCCCGATTAACCGCAGAAGGGTTTTTAAAGCAGTACAGTAATTATCCCGTTTCGGTACTTGATGGTGTGGCTTTGGCGAACAAGGGGGGAGGCTTTGAGGTATTAGGAAACGAAGCCATCACCGATGACGGCAAAGGCCGATCGTATGGGATGGAGCTGTTGTACCAACAAAAGCTCACTAAAAACTTTTATGGCATTTTTGCCTACACCTATTTTTTTAGTGAATTCACTGGTATTGGAAGTAACTATTTGCCTTCAGTTTGGGACAGCCGTCATTTAATTTCGTTTTCTGGAGGGTACAAACTTAAAAAAAATTGGGAGCTGAGTGCCCGTTGGCGTTACGCAGGGAAAACTCCCTATGTTCCAACAGACGTTGATGCCTCATTAAGGGCTTACCCTGAAATTATTTTAGACTACAGCCAATTGGGTGCTAAAAAGCTGAACCCTTTTAGTTTGGTGGATGTTCGCGTGGATAAAAAATGGAATTTTTCTAAGTACTCCTTTAACCTGTACTTTGATTTTCAAAACGTGTTGGCACAAGCCACTCCGCTTCCCGAAGAGTATGGGTTAGCACGAAATAGTGAGGGAATAGAATTAACACCTCGTCGATTGGTGGAAATATCCAACGATCAGCAAAACAACATTCCGATTCCTACCTTTGGAATTGTATTGGATTTTTAAAGTTTATTTGAAGGCGTTTAAACCCGTAATGTCCAGTCCTGTAATCAACAGGTGAATGTCATGAGTACCCTCGTATGTAATTACAGATTCGAGGTTCATCATGTGGCGCATCACGCTGTAATCTCCGGTAATTCCCATACCCCCTAAGATTTGCCGTGCTTCACGGGCGATGTCGGCTGCCATAGCAACATTGTTTCTTTTGGCCATTGAAATTTGAGCAGAGGTGGCTTTATCTTCATTTTTAAGCGTTCCTAAACGCCATGCTAACAGTTGGGCTTTGGTGATTTCAGTAATCATTTCAGCCAATTTTTTTTGCTGCAATTGGGTGGCTCCAATGGGTTTGCCAAATTGTTCCCGTTCTTTTGCATAGCGCAAGGCGGTATCATAACAATCCATAGCAACACCAATGGCACCCCAGGCGATGCCGTAACGGGCCGAGTCTAAACAGGAGAGGGGTGCTCCGAGTCCCGAACGTCCGGGAAGTAGGTTTTCTTTGGGAACTTTTACATTGTCAAAAATAAGTTCTCCAGTGGCCGAGGCACGTAACGACCATTTGTTATGAGTTTCCGGAGTAGAAAACCCTTCCATACCGCGTTCCACAATTAGGCCGTGAATACGTTTGTTTTCGTCTTTGGCCCACACCACAGCGATATCTGCAAAGGGAGAATTAGAAATCCACAATTTAGCTCCGTTAAGCAGGTAATGATCGCCCTGATCTGAGAAGTTAGTTGTCATTCCACCCGGATTAGAGCCGTGGTTGGGCTCGGTGAGTCCAAAGCAACCCATTAGTGCTCCACTGGCTAATTTGGGGAGGTATTTTTCGCGCTGTGCTTCAGATCCGTACTTCCAAATGGGAAACATAACTAGTGAAGATTGCACCGAAGCGGTAGAGCGTATCCCGCTGTCTCCACGTTCAATTTCTTGCATAATGAGCCCATAGCTGATGTAATCGAGCCCGGCGCCACCGTAATTTTCGGGAATATAGGGGCCAAAAGCACCAATTTCTGCCAGTCCAGGAAGGATTTCTTTTGGAAAAGTAGCGGCTTGAGCGTGATCCTCAATAATAGGGCTAACAGCTTTTTTTACCCAGTCACGGGTAGCTTCGCGTACAAGTTTGTGCTCTTCATTGAGTAAATCATCAATTTGGTAGTAGTCTGGAGACTGAAATACATCCGGCTTCATAGAACAAATATCTTGCTCAAAGTTAGTAATTTATCTTAGAGAAAAAAGGGCTACAGTTGGAGTAAGCCTTCGGGTAAATTAAATTGTAGTAGCTTGTTGTTCCGATCTACTTTTTGGATGAAATCATCATGCACGGGGATCAAAACCTCTCTTTGTTCAAGTTTCACTTTAAAAAGCGCTTGTGCAGCACGATCATCAATGGCTATAATTTTGCCTATAGGACCTAATTTTTCATCAATAGCCTGAAAACCAATAATTTCGTGATAATAAAACTGATTGCCACTTAAGGGTGGAAGGGCCGAAAGCGGGAGGTAGAGTTCTTTTTTCAGTAGTGCTTCTGCAGCAGCTTCATCATCAACATCCTCAAATTTTATTCGCAATAAACTGGATTTATGGAGTTGACAGCGCTCAATAAAATAAGGAATTAAGCCTGTGGGCTGGGCAACAAAAACGGTATCTAAACCCGAGTATTGATCGGGTTGGTCCGTGTCGAGTTTTGCTAGGAGTTCTCCTTTAAAACTGTATTTAGCCACAAGGGTGCCCAAAAAAAAGCAATCATCCTTGTGCATGTAATGGTGGATTGTACGGGTTACTCTGCAGCTTTGTCTTCAGTCTTGTCTTCGGCCTTACCTTCCGACGAGTCCTCAGATTCAGGAGCAGCATTTTCTGCTGGTGCCTCCTCTGCTGCTGGTGCTTCTTCTTCGGGCGCAGTCTCAGCTTCAGTTGCAGGTGCCTCTTTGGCTGCAGGTGCTTCCTCTGTAGCTGATGCTTCCGCTTCCGCTTCAGGCGCTGCTTCTGCCGCAGGAGCTTCTTCTCCCTCGGATGCAGGTGCTTCCTCTGTAGCTGGTGCTTCCGCTTCCACTTCCGTTTCAGGCGCTACTTCTGCCGCAGGAACTTCTTCTCCCTCGGCTGCAGGTGCCTCAGCAGGGGCTTCAGCAGCCTGTTGCGCAGCGATACGTTTTTCGTTAACCTCTTTTTCAGCAGCTAAACGCTCAGCAAGTGCTGTTGCTTCGGCTTTTGATAAACCGTCCACTTTAGCTTGGATCTTGGCTTGTTTTTCTTCTAGCCATGCAGTAAAACGTTTTTCAGCTTCTTCTTCCGAAAAGGCCCCTTTGCGAACGCCTCCGTTGAGGTGATGTTTTAGCAATACTCCTCTGTAAGACAATAAAGTTTTGGCAGTATCGGTAGGTTGTGCACCATTTTCTAGCCACTTCACGGCTTGGTCAATATTGATATCAACTGAAGCGGGGTTGGTATTTGGATTGTAAGTACCTATTTTTTCTAAGTAACGACCATCACGTTTTGCACGTGCATCAGCAGCAACAACCCAATAGAATGGTTTTCCTTTTTTTCCGTGTCTTTGAAGGCGAATTTTTACTGGCATAGCGATTAAATTTTGAGGTTCTCGACCTCGGTTATTAATTAATTAGTGGGCAAAAGTAAAATTATTTGTTGAGAAATTAAATATTAAATGACTCTTTTTACATGCTACCCTACAATTATCTGGGATTTAAGAGGTTCTTGGTGGAAAATGACTCAGCATTACTCTGCAAATGTGTTTGGCTTTATGTTTGGGGTGCTCCAAACAGGAACACCTGTTGGTGTTGGAGCATTCTAAAGGTTTTTGAGGGTCAATAAATTGTTTGTGAGGTTATATTTTTTAAAAATTGAAAAGGTAATCTACATCGAGTTTTTTAACCGTATTGAATTTTGAAAGGGCTTTAAAGTTGATATCTTTTTCATTCCCTATAACGCCAATATCAAATTGTTTGCCTACAATTTGTTTTTTAAAAAAGGAATCTAAATCATCCAAACTCATGGTTTTCAAACTGTTGTATACATTTTCGCGGAAGTCATAGTCAACACCTCTTTTGCGGTTGCTTTCGTAGCGCCAGAAGATATTTTCTTTGGTAATGCGTTCTGCTTCAATACGCTTGAGTTGTCCTAAGCGCGCATTGTCAAACTGTTGTTCGTTTTTTGGCATATTGTTTAAGAGTCCTACGATGGCATCCACAGCCTGGTTGATTTTATTCGCCTGTGTTCCTAAATAATTTAAAATATAATCGGGTTTAGCAGTTTTACGACCTTGACTGTAAATGGAGGCCGAGGAATAGGCTAACGAGCGCGACTCACGGATTTCTTGGAACACTATGGAAGAAAGTCCTTGGCCAAAGTAGGAGTTGTACATACGTGCTGCTGCGCTTACTGCAGGATCGTAATTACGGCCTTTATGCAGTAATAGAATTTCGGCTTGTACCATGTCATAATTGACAAAATATACTTCTCCAGAAGTTTCACGCTCCATAAATTTAGCTGCCTTGGGATAATCCATTAAGTTTTCAGAGACTTGATGAATTCTGTTGGTACTGGCTAGCATTTCTTTGGCATCTTTCCCATAGAAAAAGAAGCGGTGCTTGAAATTAGGTAAGTTGTGAATGAGATCCACCAATTCTTGCGGATTGGTATTTTTTAATTCCTCAAGTTTGGACACATTGCGTAGTCGGGAGTTTTCTCCATACTGGATGAAGGACATCAAGCCGCCCCACAAGATATTTTGTTTACTTTTTTTAGTATTATCACGCGATTTGGCCAAGCGATCCAAATATTTGTCATAAGCTTCCGTGTCTACTTTTGCATTGGAAATGACATGCTCCATTAGGGCTAAACCATCGGCCATATTTTCTTGTAAACCAGAAATATTAAACCGAATTTGTTCGTCATCGGAACTTACATTGAAATTTATCCCCAATTTATAAAACTCTTTTTTCAGTTCTTCAGCGGAATACTTGCTTGTCCCCAAATAATCCAGATAGGAAATAGCGTATTGTATTTTTTTGATGTGATCACTGCCCATATCAAAAATGACATACAGGCTAGAAAGGCTATTAACTGGGTTTTGAACAAAGGCCATTTCGATGCCGTTATTGAGCTTAAAGCGTTGAATTTCTTTTTTAAAATCCACAAAAACGGGTGGAGTTTCAGCAGCCTTTTTGGCATAAAAAGCAGTTACAAAAGGCGATTGCTTGTCGCGATTGAGTTGTACTGGGGTAATTTCAGGATTGTTAACCTTTACCAGGCTAGTTGCTTCCCCCTGACGTTTGTAGGCAACAACATAGTTGTCCCCAAAAAAAGTATTGGCAAATGCCACTAAATCCTTTTTGGTGATATGTTGTATTTCATCTAAAAAGCGCACCCGATCTTCCCAATCTTGGAAAGTAGTAAAGGTGTTTATGAGTGTTCTTGCGAGAGAGCTAGCGTCTTCAAATTCCCGAATTTGACTTACGCGTAGATCATTCACTACAGCTTCAATTAACCATTCGTCAAAATTCCCTTTTTTGATTTCTTCAATTTGGCCGAGCAATAAATCTTTTACTTCTTCAAGGCTTTGTCCTTGTTTTGGTCTACCATACATGGTATACATTCCATAGTCCTTAAAGAATCTGTTTGAGGAACCACCACCCAATATTTTTTGCTGCTGATTTAAGTTTAAATCAATAAGCCCTGCTGTGGAATTGGATAGGATCATATCAATAAGTGTCATGTACTTTTCTTCGTCACTACCTACACCTGCAGTGCGAAAAGCAATGTTAACCACCTCACTATCGGGGCCCGAAACCTCCACTGTTTTTACTGCTGTAAGCGGGGTTTCTTTGGGCAGCTTGGGATGTTGTAATTCTTTACTTTCAAACTCTCCAAAAGCGGCATCCACTTTTTGGATAGTACTTTCAAATTCCAAATCACCAACAAGGATTACGGCCATATTGTTGGGAACGTAGTAGGTGTTAAAATAGTTTTTAATTGCTTTTAAGGAAGGGTTTTTCAAATGTTCAGCTGTACCTATGGTGGTTTGCTGTCCATAGGGGTGTTCAGGGAAAAGAGCATCCATTAAAGTGTAATTTAGCTTTCTGCTATCACTGTCTTGTCCACGGTTAAATTCTTCGTAAACAGCTTCCAACTCAGTGTGAAAAATACGCAATACCAATTGACTAAAACGCTCTTTTTCAAGAGTTAACCATTTGTCAAATTGATTGCTAGGAATTTTATTTGTGTAAACGGTTTCTTCATGCCAAGTCCATGCATTTGTCCCTTCGGCACCTAACGAAGCAACCATTTTATCATATTCGTTGGCGATAGAATATCTTGAGGCCTCTTGTGAAACACGGTCAATTTCCCTGTAAATTTTATTTTTTTCCTTGGGTTCTTGGGTATTTTTATGTTCCTCGTAAAGGGCTTCTATTTGTTCCAGGTAGCCTTTTTCTTTATCCCAATCCGAAGTGCCAATTTCATCCGTGCCCTTAAATAGCATATGCTCTAAATAATGTGCTAGGCCGGTGTTGTCTGTTGGGTCGTATACCGATCCGGCACGAACCCCTATTAATGTCTGAATTTTTGGCTCATCGATATTTTTACTCAAATACACTTTGAGTCCATTGTCTAGAGTGTAAAGGCGTAATCCTGTTGGATCATTTGTAACGGTTTCGTATTGGAAGCCGTTAGCATCTGTATGGGTGATTGTAGTCGTACTTCCTGAATTGTTTTGACAGGAATACAAAAAACAAATAATTACTATTGTAAAAAGTAGATGTTTCATAAAAGATAAGATTTAATCTTAAATACTTATTTTAATATACCGCCCCAAATTACTCCTTATTTTTTAGTGATGGAAAAGACGAAGGGAATTTCTTTTCAATCAAGGGATTAAAAATAGTTTTCAAGCTTTTTTAAAGGGCATTTAACCCAACATGATTAACATGAAAAAAAGCTTGACTCTAACTTTGCATTGGGCTGCTTAGTAAAAGGAAACTAATTAGAAAAAATGAAGTGTAGTGTTGTGTTTTCATAGGTTTTAAGATTAAGGTTTGTCCCAAAAAATTAACTTTTCTTCAGTAGTTGATATTCAAAGGTTAAAGGTTTGTGCATCCTTCTAAAAAATCCTATTTTTGCGCACTAATTTTGAAATTTCCTATGAAAGTTTCCCATAAAGAAATTGACGCCCTTAACGCCCTGGTTACAGTAGCAATCGATCGCGAAGATTATCAGGAAAAAGTGAGCAGTATTCTTAAAGATTACAGAAAAAAAGCCAATATTCCTGGTTTTCGCAAAGGACATGTTCCTATGGGGCTCATTAAAAAGCAATACGAAACGGCTGTTACTGCAGATGAGGTAAACAAACTATTGCAGGAGCAATTGGACAGCTATTTAAAGCAAGAAGAACTCTCAATTTTGGGCAACCCGCTTCCTAAAATGCGGGACACTATTGATTGGGGTGCGGCACAGCAATCCTTTGAATTCGAATTGGGCTTGACTCCTAAATTCGAGGTCGATTTAAAAACCCGAAAGAAAGTTACCCACTACGTAATCACTGCGGAGGACAAAATGATTGAGGAGCAAGTAACGCAAATCCAAAAGCAGTTTGGAAAAATAGTTGCCCAGTCAGAAATTAAAGATGGGTATGAGATCACAGCTCATTTTGTAAGTGAAGCACTAGAAGTGGATACCACCAGTACTTTCGCTTTAGAGGTGATCAAAGGGAAAAAGAACAAAGACTCTTTAAAGGCTGCAAAAAATGGGGATACACTAAGACTAAAGAGTAAAAATTTATTTACAGAGCCTCGTGTTGCACAACGGTATTTAGGAATTTCTAAGGAGAAAGCAGAAGAATTGTCCGGGGAGGTAAGTATAACGCTTAAAGAAATTAACGAGCGTATTTTAGCGCCTTTAAATCAGGAGTTGTTTGACAAAGTATATGAAGCTGGAACAGTAACCTCAGAGTCGGAGATGCGTGACAAAGTTCGCGAGAGTATAGAAAAACAGTTTGAGCAGCAATCGGATCAAAAACTTCTCAATGATATTACCGACTTTTTAATTGACAACACCAAATTTGATCTGCCCGACACATTTTTGAAAAAATGGTTGCAAACCTCTGGTGAAAAACCCTTGAGTACCGAGGAAGCTGATGCTGAATACGAGCGGTCTGAAAAAGGGATCCGCTATCAGTTGATTGAAGGAAAAATTATAGCCGACAACGGCCTGCAAATTCAGTTTGACGAATTAAAAGACTTTGCTAAAGCCATGTTGTTGCAACAGATGGGACAATACGGCCAGCTCCCCCCAGAAGAAGAACAATTGGAAGGTATCGTTGCTCGGGTGCTCTCTAACCAAGAAGAAACGCGCCGCCTTTCGGAGCAATTGATGAGTAAAAAACTATTGGATTTTTACAAAGAAAACGCTCCTTTAAAAGCTAAAAAAGTAGATTTTGGCGCCTTTGTTAAGGAAGCCTATGGACAGGCCTAAATGCAACTAAGTATTTTTTGCTTACCTTTAAATAACAACAGAAAAAAATGAATTACGGAAAAGAATTTAAAAAGTACGCGACCAAACACCACGGGGTAAACGCCATGTATTACGACAAAATTGTCAGTAGTCTAACGCCTTACATTATCGAGGAGCGCCAGCTAAATGTAGCTCAAATGGATGTGTTTTCCCGTTTGATGATGGATCGTATTATGTTTTTAGGAACCCAAATCAACGACCAGGTTGCCAATGTAATTCAAGCCCAGTTGCTTTTTTTGCAAAGCACCGACAGCAAACGCGATATTCAAATGTACATCAACTCCCCAGGAGGTGGGGTATATGCAGGTTTGGGAATTTATGACACCATGCAGTTTGTGACTCCTGATGTTGCAACCATATGCACAGGAATGGCGGCGTCTATGGGGGCCGTATTGTTGTGTGCAGGTGCTGCAGGGAAACGCTCGGCACTCTCTCACTCCCGTGTGATGATCCACCAACCACTAGGTGGTGCGCAAGGGCAGGCTTCAGATATTGAAATCACTGCTCGGGAAATCCTAAAACTCAAAGATGAGTTGTATGAAATTATCGCCAAGCACTCGGGGCAGAAAGTAGACAAGGTACACAACGACAGTGACCGCGACTACTGGATGCGTGCCGAAGAAGCCAAGGCCTATGGCATGGTAGACGAAGTGCTGGCATCCTAAAGCACCCCCCCTTTATGAGTAAAGAAGAATTGCGCTGTTCCTTTTGTGGCCGTTCTAAGCCACAAACCCAACTCCTTGTAGCAGGACTCGATGCACACATTTGTGATAAATGTATTGAACAAGCCCACGGTATTGTGGTGGAAGAAAACCAACAGGGCGAAACGGATCAACAGATCGACTTTACCCTTAAACCGCCCAAGAACATTAAGGCATTTTTAGATCAATACGTGGTGGGGCAGGATACGGCCAAACGCATATTGTCCGTGGCTGTTTACAATCACTACAAGCGCATCACTAAAAAAGTCACAGATACCGATGTTGAAATTCAAAAAAGTAATGTGCTAATTGTTGGGCAAACAGGAACAGGAAAAACCCTTTTAGCTCAAACAATTTCAAAATTTCTCAATGTTCCTTTGGCCATCGTTGACGCCACTATTCTCACAGAAGCCGGTTATGTAGGAGAAGACGTTGAAAGTATTCTTACCCGCTTGTTGCAAGCAGCAGATTACGACCTCGAACGCGCTCAAAGGGGAATTGTGTTTATTGACGAAATTGATAAAATTGCTCGTAAAAGTGACAATCCTTCTATCACTCGAGATGTCTCTGGCGAAGGAGTGCAACAGGCCCTGTTAAAATTGTTAGAGGGTACCGTGGTGAATGTTCCCCCAAAGGGTGGGCGTAAGCACCCCGATCAAAAGTTTATTGAGGTGGATACTTCCAACATCCTGTTTATTGCTGGAGGTGCTTTTGCTGGTATAGAACCGCTCATTAGTAAGCGGTTAAACCTACAAGCTATAGGCTATAAAAACGAAAAAGACCGCCAGCAGGTTAGCGAAGAAAATTTGTTGAAATACATTACCCCTAAAGATATTAGAAGCTTTGGTTTAATCCCCGAAATTATAGGTCGTTTGCCTGTGTTAACCCATTTGCAGCCATTGGATAACAATGCCTTACGTGCCATTTTAACTCAGCCTAAAAACGCACTCATTAAACAGTATGAGGCCTTGTTTGAAATGGATGGAATTGATTTAAATTTTACCGCACAAGCACTGGATTATATTGTTGAAAAGGCAGTGACCTATCAGCTGGGTGCACGTGGACTGCGTTCCTTGTGTGAGGCCATCCTTAATGAAGCCATGTTTGAATTGCCAAAAACAGATACCAAGGCGTTAAAAATCACCAAAACCTATGCTGAGGAGCAACTCAGTAAAATAGAACTGCCCAAACTCAAAGCGGTATCCTAAACATTCATTTCCAGCAGATGTTCCACAAATGTTCTTGTGTTGGAAAGTCGTGGGACCTTGTGTTGGCCTCCCAACTTATTTTTTGACGCCAACCAACGGTAAAATAATCCTGGTTGTACTGCATGAACTTTAGGTGGTAATAGCGTCATATTTTTATAACGTTTGGCTTCGTAATCGGAATTGCGTTTTTGTAATTCAGCATCAAAAAAAGCAGTAAAAGCTGCTAGCTCTTCAGGATCCTTTTTAAATTCAATCAACCACTCGTGCCCTCCTTTTTTGTTTCCGTCCATAAATATGGGGCCTGCGGTAAAGTCTACAATAGCTACACTAAAGGCACGTGCAGCAGCACTAAGGGCTTGTTCGGCATTTTCAATTACCAATTCTTCTCCAAACACATTAATATGGTGTTTTACTCTACCGCTAATTTGAATGCGATAGGGGTTGAGGTCTGTAAACCGAACCGTGTCCCCGAGCTGGTAGCGCCAAAGCCCTGCATTGGTGGTAATCACCACAGCATAGTTTACCCCCTTTTCCACCTGATGTAGCGGTAGGGGAGTTCCGGTGTAGGTGCCGTTTTGTTGGGGAATAAATTCATAAAAAATCCCATAGTCTAACATTAGCAATAAATCGCGGGCGTAGTTGCGGTCTTGTATGGCAAAAAAGCCTTCGGAAGCGTTGTAGGTTTCGTAAAACTTAAACTCCGAAGTGGGGAATATCTTTTGAAATTGCTCACGGTAGGGTGCAAAGCTTACTCCCCCGTGAAAATACACTTCGGCCTGTGGCCAAATTTCAAGTACAGATGCCTTTTTTTCTTGTGCTAACACCCGTTGCAAGAGCACCATCATCCATGAGGGAACCCCGGCCAAACTGGTTACCTTGTGGTAAAGCGATTCTTTTATAATCGCTTCCATTTTGGTTTCCCATTCGGGCATTAGCGATACGCGTTGACTGGGGGTACTGCTCAATTCGGCCCAAAACGGAAGGTTGTCAATTATTATAGCCGATAAGTCGCCAAAATAAGAGGTGTTGTTGTGGTAGAGTTCAGAGCTTCCCCCCAGGCGCAAACACCTTCCACTGAGCAATTGTGAATCTTCATTATTGTTAAAGTACAGGGAAAGCATGTCTTTTCCCGCCTTGTAATGGCAGTCCTCCAAAGCTTCTGTGCTTACAGGAATAAATTTACTTTTAGCATTGGTGGTACCGCTCGATTTTGCAAACCATTTTATGGGCGAAGGCCAAAAGATGTTTTGTTCGCCTTGTCGACTGCGTTCTATATCATTGGAAATGTCTTCATACTGCACTACGGGGAGGCGTTCGCAAAAGTCCTCATAGTTTTTTATACTAGAAAACTCATATTTTTTACCAACCTCTGTTTCGGCGGCTTGTTGCAGAAGACTGTAAAGTAGTTCTTGCTGAACTTCGTGGGGGTATTTCATAAAAAGATCCATTTGATGGATTCGCTTTTTTAAAAACCAGGAAGCTATGGAATTGAATAGGGGTATGGGCATAAGATTTTGTTATCTTTAGAGGCCTAAAATTAGAAAACTTCTAGCATATGTTTCAGGGTGTACTAAAAAAAATGCAAACGGAAGCCAGCAGTCCTGTGGGCTATTTTTTGTCTTTGGGAAACGACTTTATTGCGCTGCGGCAGTGCTTAGAGCATCAACTGCAATTTGAAGTTATAGGCACCCAATGTGTGAACTGTGGTGGGGCTAAGCCCATCTTTCGTCAAGGGTTTTGTCAGTCTTGTTTTTTTGAAGTGCCGCAGGCCGCTGATTGGGTGATGCATCCAGAAAAAAGTCAGGCCCACTTGGATATTGAAGACCGCGATTTGGCCTACGAAAAGAAAGTACAGCTGCAACCCCATATAGTGTATTTGGCTTTAAGTAGTCATTTAAAAGTTGGCGTTACCCGAAAATCACAGGTACCCACACGGTGGATAGATCAGGGGGCACATGCGGCGATACCTTTGGTAGAAGTTCCCAATCGGTACTTGGCAGGTGTTGGGGAGGTAGCCTTAAAAGCCCATTTTTCCGATAAAACCAACTGGCGTAAAATGCTGCAAAACCACTATGAACCGGTAGACTGGAACAGCGCAAGAGAACAAGCATTGGCAGCATTGCCCGAAGAAGTTCGCCCCTACATTGTAGACCCAGCGCCGCCTTATGAAATTCAATACCCTGTAGTGCAATATCCCGAAAAGGTAAAAAGCATTAATTTTTCAAAGGTGCAGGAGTACCAAGGGGTACTTAAAGGTATTAAAGGGCAATACTTACTTTTTGCAGATCACTCGGTATGTAATATTCGCTCCAACGAAGGCCATGTAGTACGCCTTCAAATTCAATGAGCTGTTTTTTTAGAATGGGCAATACGCTTTTTTAACACCGTAAGTTCCTTAGCCGTAAAGGGCCTGTAGGCACCTACTTTTAAATCGAGTTCTACGTTCATAATGCGAACGCGTTTTAATTGGGTAACCCGATAGCCCAAATACTCACACATGCGTCGTATTTGGCGGTTAAGCCCTTGGGTTAAAATAATTCGGAATTGATTTTTATGGGTTTGTTGTACCGTGCATTTACGGGTCACCGTGCCTAAGATGGGCACCCCTTTGGCCATTTTTTTTAAAAAAGCAGGAGTTACGGGCTTATGCACAGTCACTATATATTCTTTTTCGTGCTGGTTTCGTGCGCGAAGAATTTTGTTAACGATATCGCCGTCATTGGTTAAAAAAATGAGTCCCTCACTGGCTTTGTCCAAACGGCCGATAGGAAAAATACGGGTAGGGTAGTTGATATAGTCAATGATATTGTCCTTTTCCACCCGAGTATCTGTAGTGCACACGATACCTCGGGGTTTGTTAAAGGCCAAGTACACCAGTTCTTGTTGGGGCGCATCAATTTTTTTTCCATTAACGCTAAGTTCGTCACCAGGGAGTAATTTTTGCCCCATAGCCACCACCTTTCCATTGATTTTTATAAGTCCTGCGGCTATAAGCTTATCTGCTTCCCTACGGGAACAATAGCCAATTTCGCTAAGGTATTTGTTGATTCGTGTGGCTTTTTCCTCCATAGGGCCTTAATGAATTTCTTCGTTTTCTTTGAGGTTGAATTTTTTTCGAAACAGGAAAACCAATAGGTAGAGCAGGGGCGTATCTAAAGCAGCTACTAGTATTTTAAACAGCACTCCCGATACCAAAAGCCCCCAAAACAACGACCAGGGCAAAACGTCAAAACTACACAGGAGCATAATCACCGTAAAGGTGTCAATAAATTGGGAGGCGAAGGTTGAAAAGTTATTGCGTAGCCACAACATTTTTCCGCGGGTCAAATTTTTCCAAAAGTGGTAAATACGAATGTCTATATACTGTGCGAATAAATAAGCAAGCATAGAGGCTAACACCGCAAGGGGGGAAAGGGCAAATACCTTATCAAAGGTGGCATCGTCCACTGGGGAGGCAGGGATTGCTGGAACAGCTTGGGCAATGAGTAAAATCACAATGGAAAAAAATGACGCAAAGATTCCTGCCGTCACCACCTGATTCGCTTTTTTCTTTCCATAAATTTCAGAAATTAAGTCGGTGATTAAAAAAGTAATGGGATATGGCAGGATCCCCACTGACAATTCAAAAAGGTTGCTTCCAAAAAGACGAACTGAAAAAGGGTACCAGTAGAAAAACTTTTGAAAAATGAGGTTGGACACCACCAAAGAGGTGATGAATAAAGCAGCCAAAAACAAATAAATTCGATCTGCCGTGGCACGCAAGCTGCTGTCCATTAGTTAATGTTTAGTTGAAAAGGTAAGGCCGTTTGTACATGGGGTTGGTTTTGGGGTGTTGCTTGGGGTAATGTCGTATTGGAAGCAGGCAATAGGGCCTCAAAGAGTTGTAAGGGCAATTGAAGCTTCACTCCCGATAGTACACTAGCGAGGTAACGTTTTAAATCGGGTGTCCATTTGGGATACGCCACGGTGGTGTAATTTTCCAAATTTGCAGCTTCAGCAGCTTTAGCAACGGCAGTGGTAAGTCCACCAAAAGAATCAATTAGGCCATTTGCTTTGGCTTGCGTTCCACTCCACACCCTGCCTTGTGCTAAGGCTTCCACTGTATCGTCGTCCATTTTACGGCCTTGGGCAACACGGGATTTAAAGGTGGAGTAAGTGGTTTCTAGGCCCTTGCGAATTTGGGTTTTAACCCCAGTACTTAGAGCACTAAAGGGGCTGTAGCCTAAGGCATTGGGGTGCGTACTTACCTGTTCGGCATTAATGCCTAAATCGGCGGTGAGTTTTTTGATGTTGGGTATGGTTGCAAAGGCACCAATAGACCCTGTGATGCTTAGGGGAGTAGCCACAAGTTGTTTGCCGGGTAAGGCGATATAGTAGCCTCCAGAGGCCGCTACATTCCCCATAGACACCAGTAGTGGTTTGTGTTCAGGAATTCGCTGTAACTGGGCCCAAATGATATCGGAAGTGAGGGCAACCCCTCCGGGAGAATCCACTCGTAGTACTACGGCCTTAATCATAGGGTGTGCGATGATGTCCTCTATTGCTTCGAGCATGGCATCTTGTCCGATGAACGTTTCTCCACCTTCACCATATATTATGGGGCCTTGAGCATATAGTACAGCAATGCGATTGGCGCTGCTTGTATCCACTTGATTTCCATACGCCGTGGCATCTACATGGTCAAAATTTGGGAGTTGTTCTTCTAAAAAAGCCTCGTAATCACTTTCGTCCAGCAGCCCGTCAATGATCTTCTGATCTAAAGCTGCTTCAGGTTGTTGAGCGCCTAAGTTGGCCACTATTTTTTCTACGGTGGATGGCGTCAGGTTGCGATTTTCGCTAATAGCTGTACTAATATGTTCCCAGAGGGAAGAGAGCAATGCACCAATTTGTTCTTTATTTTCGGCACTCATTGTGGCATTTAAATAGGGCTCTACAGCACTCTTATATTTCCCCAAACGCACCACCTCCATTTCAATGCCAAAGCGTTTTTGAAAGTCTTTGTAATAGAGTACTTCTGTGGCCAAACCTTTTAGCTCTAGGTTTCCAAGAGGGTGAAGAAAAACTTGATTGGCCACCGAGGCCAAATAGTACCCCTTTTGACTATAAAAATCGGCATGCGCATACACCCATTTCCCACTGGCTTTAAATTCGGTGAGGGCTTCGCGCAGTTCATAGAGCTGTGCCCAGCCTGCTTGTGGGGTAGCGGCATGTAGGCTGATTCCCTTAATGCGGTCGTCGGTTTTAGCAGCTCCAATAGCTTTGAGCAGGGTGTTGAGTCCTTGCGAACCTTCTTTTAAACCCAAAGCACTACTGAATTCCTCAATTGCCGAAGCACGATCCTGCAACGGGCGATTTAGACGGAGTTCCAATACCGAATTAGCACCAATTTGTACAGGGACATTTTCGCCTAGGGCCGCAATTCCTCCAAATACAAAGCCCAGCAGTATCATAAACAAGGCAAGTCCAAAGAGGGTGCCCAAAACTGTCGCAAAGAAACTTTTAAGAAAATTCATAATAAACCAATTGGCAGAACAAAGATAGGGTTTTGTAGTTTTGTGGTCATGGGAGCGAGCAAGAAAACAAGGGTTTTTATTGGTTTGGGGAGCAATATGGGCGACCGTAGAGCGACCTTGCGTAAGGCAGGGGCTTTATTGTGTCTTCGAGCGGGAAAAGTACTGCATCAATCCCCAATTTATGAAAGCCCTTCGTGGGGCTATCAGTCCCAACCGTTCTACAATACCTGCCTGCTCTTAGAGACCCATTTACCTCCACAAGACCTACTGGATTGTATGCAAAACATAGAAAAAGAGCTGGGGCGACAGCCTAAAACTCGTAGCGGCTATGAAGACCGCCCGTTGGATTTAGACCTGTTGTTTTATGGGGATCTCAGTATTACTACGCCTAGTTTAGCGGTACCCCACCCACAGCTTCATCTTCGAAATTTTGTTTTACAACCCTTGGTAGCTATAGCGCCCGAGTATCGTCATCCTGTACTGCAGCAGTCGTTAGAAACCCTACTTCAGGAAAGCCCAGATACGGCCCAACTAAAACAAAAATATCCTGCCTCCTGGGTGCCACAACTTTTTGATTCCCAAAAGCAATTTTTTGTTATTGAAGGAAACATCGGAAGTGGAAAAACCACGCTTACCCAAAAACTAGCAGCGCAATTTGAAGTTCCTGCCCTTTACGAGAATTTTTCTGACAATCCCCACCTGCCGGCTTTTTATGAAAACCCTGAAGCCCACGCATTGGCGGTAGAAACTCATTTTATGGAGGACCGCATAGAGGCCTACACCAATTTTTTTGCCAAGGGAAAACCTCCGCAGGGGGCTGTAGCCGATTATAGCTTTTTAAAGTCCATATTGTTTGCAGAACTCAACTTGAATTCTTCAGACTATAAGACCTATATAAATAATTTTAGGGCCCAAACAGCTTCACTGCAAGCTCCAGATGTTTTAGTGTATTTGCACCGTCCAACAACAGTGCTATTAGCGCAAATTAAAGCCCGTGGGCGTTCTTATGAGCAAGGCATCTCAGCGAAATACTTGGAGCAGATTGCACAGCAGTATGAGGCGTTTTTAGCGGAGTTGTCCTGTCCCGTAGTACGGTTGGATTTAGGGGTAGCTGATTTTGTGGGTGAAGCAGCGGTGTATGAGCAGCTGTTGGTATCTCTTATGTTGCTTTAAATTTTTGAAAAAAGTCCCAAAGGACAACCCCGGCAGCCACCGAAATATTTAGGGAGTGTTTGGTACCCTCTTGTGGAATTTCCAGCACTCCATTTGCAGCATCCACCACAGCCTGCGCAACCCCTTTTACCTCATGCCCTAAAACCAAGGCGTAGGCGGTGTTGTTTGCAGGTGTAAAACGGTGGAGTTCTTGGGCTCCCTCGGCTTGTTCTACGGCCCAAACGTGAACCCCTTCTTCCTGCAGGGCTTTAACGGTTTCCAATGTATCTTTTTCATACCGCCAGACGACAGATTCCGTTGCGCCCAAAGCTGTTTTTTGAATATCGCGATGCGGTGGGGTTGCAGTGATCCCACAAAGAATAATTTCCTTCACCCGAAAAGCATCTGCAGAACGAAATACGGCCCCCACATTGTTTAAACTCCTAATGTTGTCTAAAATAATGGTGAGGGGCAGCTTGGGCGCCGCCTTAAAAGCAGCAATGGATTTGCGTCCCAGCTCTTCATTTTTTAATTTACGCATCGGGACAAAAATAAAGCTTTTCTTCTTGCGGAGAAATGCTTAAAGAAGCAGTAATTTCTGCTGCTAATATTTTACATTCGTACAAATGCAAAGCTGTGGCTAAGTCAATAAAGGAAACGCCGTTAATGAAGCAATACAACCAAATTAAGGGGAAATACCCCGATGCGTTGTTGTTGTTTCGAGTGGGAGATTTTTACGAAACCTTTGGGGCCGATGCGGTAAAAACAGCTGGAATTCTAGGAATACTGCTCACCAAACGCGGTGCAGGGAGCACCAGCGAAACAGAATTGGCAGGCTTTCCCCACCATGCCCTTAACACCTATTTGCCCAAATTGGTGCGGGCGGGCTGTCGCGTGGCCATCTGTGATCAGCTAGAAGATCCTAAGCTGGCAAAAAAAATTGTCAAACGGGGTGTAACCGAATTAATCACCCCAGGAGTAGCCCTTAATGATGAAGTGCTCGACAGCAAAAAAAACAATTATCTGGCAGCTGTGTTTACAGGAAAAAAAGTCAGCGGTATTGCCTTTTTAGATATTTCTACAGGAGATTTTTGGGTGGCCCAAGGGGCCGAAGAATGGATGGAACAGCTATTGCAAAACCTGGCACCCAGTGAGGTGCTGGTAGCCAAACCCCACAAAAAGGATTTCCTACATCGCTACGGAAATCAGTTTAATGTGTTCTATTTGGAAGACTGGGCCTTTGCTCCAGATTTCACACAAGAGAAGCTCACCCGTCATTTTGAAACCCAGTCCCTGAGTGGATTTGGAATTGCTGATTTACAAGTAGCCCAAAGTGCCGCCGGGGCAATATTGCACTACCTTTCGGAAACCCAACACGAACAGCTGACCCACATCAATACCATCCGTCGTGTGGTGCAAGAAGACTACGTGTGGATGGACCGTTTTACGGTGCGTAACCTCGAATTGTTTCAACCCAATAGCCCCGATGGGGTACCTCTAATTCAAGTTATAGATCGCAGTCAAACCGCCATGGGGGGACGTTTGATGAAGCAGTGGTTGGCTTTTCCGCTTCTTGACAAAGAAGCCATTTGCTTTCGTCAAAAGGTTGTAGGAGGGTTTTTGGCAGATCCTGCTGCCCATGAGGCCGTGCAATCACTTCTACAGCAGACGGTTGATATAGAACGGATAATGGCTCAAATTGCAACCTACAAGGTGAGTCCTCGTGCGCTGGTACAACTCTCAAATACGTTGGCACAGTTTCCTGCCTTGACCGCCCTGTTACAAAATTCCAAGCAGCAGGCTTTGCAAGAGTACACTCAGGGCTTGAAGCCCATGGACACCTTACAACAATTGCTCACACAGCAATTGATGCCCGAAGCACCGGTATTGCTTAGCAAAGGCCATGTGATTGCCGCTGGCGTATCTGATACGCTCGATGAGCTTCGCGAATTGCTTCAGTCGGGGCAGGAGTTGTTGGATGCAATGGGCGAAAAAGAACGCAAGCAAACCGGGATTCCCTCGCTTAAAATTGCCTTTAACAATGTGTTTGGCTACTATATAGAGGTGCGCAATACCCACAAGGATAAGGTTCCCGAAAATTGGGTACGCAAACAAACGCTAGTTAATGCCGAGCGCTACATCACCGAGGAGTTAAAAACTTATGAAACCAAAATTTTAGGGGCCGAAGAAAAAATTAAGGCCCTTGAGCAGGAATTATACCAACAGCTTTTAGAACAGCTGCAAATGCATTTGGCCACCCTAAAACACAACGCCCAACAATTGGCGCAATTGGATTGCTTGTGGAGTTTTGCTTATACAGCACAAAAATTCAAGTATTGCTGCCCTGAGTTTACCAAGGGCGAAGAATTAACTTTTGTGGCGGGGCGCCATCCCGTCATAGAACAGCAGTTGCCTCCCGAAAGTCCCTATGTGCCCAACGACTTGTTTTTGGACTGTAGCAGTCAGCAGTTGATGATGATCACAGGTCCCAACATGTCAGGAAAATCTGCTATTTTACGCCAAACAGCCTTAATAGTGTTGCTAGCACAAATGGGGAGTTATGTCCCTGCGGAGCGGTTACAATTGGGGGTAATTGACAAGGTATTTACCCGTGTGGGTGCAAGTGATAATATTTCTATGGGGGCTTCTACCTTTATGGTTGAAATGAATGAAACTGCTTCAATTTTAAATAATATCACCGAAAACAGTTTGGTGCTACTCGACGAAATTGGGCGCGGCACCAGCACTTACGACGGGATTTCTATTGCCTGGGCCATCGCCGTATACTTGCACCAACACCCTACCCGTCCGAAGGTATTGTTTGCTACCCACTACCACGAATTAAATGGTATGGCCTCGAGTTTTGAACGGATAAAAAACTACAATGTCTCTGTTAAGGAATTGCATGACAAGGTATTGTTCTTGCGGAAACTGGCCCCGGGAGGGAGTGCCCATAGTTTTGGGATTCATGTGGCAAAAATGGCTGGGATGCCAAAGTTTGTTCTTGCTACAGCCCAGCAAAAACTGGAAGCCCTAGAGGCCACTCACGACCGTGAAGCGCGTACGGCAGCCGTAAACGATACTGAAGATAGCATGCAATTGAGCTTTTTTAATTTGGACGATCCCCTGTTGGAAGCTGTACGAGAAGAAATTAACGACTTAGATATTGATACCCTAACCCCTGTTGAAGCCCTTATGACTTTAAATGCCCTAAAGCGCAGGTTAGATCCCTCCAAAAAAGCCAACTAAATTTCCTGTGGGGCCTACGCTATTTTATCAAAAATAATTACATTTGCTGACCACTTGCGAAAGTAGCTCAGGGGTAGAGCATCACCTTGCCAAGGTGAGGGTCGCGGGT
>WTIO01000068.1 GCA_011526365.1 Flavobacteriales bacterium | reverse complement strand
CTCACTCAAGTTTGCAGAACGCATACGTTTCGCCGTATCCCACTCACGAAAAAAACCAACTCCGAATACTGCGCCCACTGCGATGTGAGTAGAACTAACCGGTAAGCCTAGCCAACTTGCAACAATCACAGTGATTGCAGCAGACAATGCTACACAGTACGCTCGCATCTGGTTAAGTTTTGTTATCTGATTACCAACCACGTTTATCAGTTTTGGACCGAATAAAAACAACCCGAAAGAAATACCAGCTGCACCGATTATCATCACCCATAGTGGAATGGAAATTGCTGCAGTATACTCGCCCGAAGATGATGCCTGCACAATTGCTGCTAATGGACCCACAGCATTCGCAACATCATTCGCACCATGTGCAAAGCTCAGCAGCGCTGCAGATACAATCAATGGGATGTTAAACAATTTTTTCAGCGACTTATTTCGGTTTTCCATGCCCACTGACTGCTTTGCAATAATTGGCTTGGTAACAGCCCATGTAATCACACCAAAGATCAAACCCAGCGCAATAGCAGTCTGAAGGTCAATTTTTATAATTTTCTTAAGACCTTTAAGTGCTAAATAACTGGCAAAGGCACCTGCCATAATTCCTACAAGCACTGGTACCCATTTTTTTGCGGCAGCGATTTTATCGTCTTGATAAATCACGCGTGTTTTGATGAACCAAAGAAACGCAGCAGCGATTACGCCACCAAGGACAGGTGAAATCACCCAACTTGCCGCAATTTTACTCATCGTGCCCCAATTGACTGCGCTGAAACCAGCAGCTGCAATCCCAGCGCCCATGACACCACCAACTACAGAATGAGTAGTAGAGACCGGCGCACCGACCCAAGTTGCAAGATTGACCCATAAGGCAGCAGACAGCAGTGCTGCCATCATAGCCCAGATAAAAACGTCAGCGGATTGCATGGTAGTTGGCGCGATAATCCCTTTTGCAATCGTGGAAACAACATCACCACCTGCAATGATCGCACCAGCGCTTTCGAACACAGCAGCAATGGCAATCGCACCCGCCATTGTAAGCGCCTTTGCCCCGACTGCAGGACCCATGTTATTTGCAACATCATTTGCGCCGATATTAAGCGCCATGTAAGCACCCAAGACAGCAGCTATTACAATTACAACCGCGTTATTTAGCGCGCTCATAGTACTAGCCGCTATAACACCAACAAGGACAATGAATATGAGTGCCAGCGCTGGAGCGACCAATGGCTTTGCAACGTATGCAGTTGCTAACTCTAATGATGAAACTCGACCTAGATCACGATCCAAGGTTTCCAAATGTGATGGTTCAATATCCCGTTGACTCATTTTGATTCCCTACATTTTTCAACGTGGATAACAGAATTTATGAGATTTGCTCAAAGAAAAGTTCTTCCTTAGAAATGTTCGATATTAAGCGCGCCAAGTCGGGCTCACCGATCAGCTCAACAGCTTCACCTAGAGAACACCACTTACGTTCTCGCTGATGGGCCTCAGGATATTTTCCCTCAATCTTTTTCACTAGAAGTGGATAAACGGAAGTCCTGATTTTGTATGTAATGCCAGACTTTAATATTTTCTGGTAAAGATAAAAACCAATCGGCTCCTTCGTCTCAATCACGTCTGCAACACCTGCTTCTTCCCATGCCTCGCGAATAGCAGCTTGTACTCCGCTCTTATTTTTCATCACCCAGCCTTTGGGAAGAATCCAACGTTTAGTTTCGCGACTAGTAACGAGAAGAAATTCAACTTCACCCTGTTTGGTTTTACGATAACACAAAGCTGCAATCTGTACTTGATGAGGTCGGAACAACATCAATCGGAACAATTCAAACAGTTTTATTGCGAAATACTTCATACGGGCCTTGGCGAATGCATGTTCTTGCACCCTGTTTAATCGACGGACCTGTATTTGTCCAAATGAGTTCAAATGACAATTAAGTTTAGCGCTGTTTGTTATACCTGTAACAGAAAACAAGACCGGATGAAGCTCGATAGGATGTCCAGCATCCAAAGGCTATTTGTAGGGTGTTAAGAACATAATTAACGCACATTTAAGGTTTAACAGTCGAGCGGTCCAGGCTAACACAAGGCTATGATCAAACCTTCGTACAAAGAATTAATTTTTATTTGGGCAAAAATTGGCGCTATGTCATTTGGTGGGCCTGCGGCTCAAATCTTATTAATGTTTAATGAGATCGTAGAGCGGCGAAAATGGCTGGAAGAAAGAGCTTTCAATAGTGCACTTTCATTCTGCATGCTCCTTCCTGGACCCGAAGCGATGCAGCTCGCCACTTATCTGGGGTGGCGGACACATGGTGTTTTAGGTGGCTTAGTTGCCGGGCTCTTATTTGTTTTACCAGGGGCATTTGTAGTAGGAATTTTAAGCGTCATCTATATCTATTATGGAACCAACTATTACATGAAGTCTGTCTTTTTAGGGATTCAGTCAGCAGTCGTCATCATAATCATCGACGCTTTAGTAAAGCTCGCGAAACGAAGTGTTAACTCCCTATCAAAGACTGCGACCGCTACTGTAACATTTATACTGCTATACTGTTATCAGGCTCCGTTTGCATTGGTAATATTGGGTGTCGGTTTAACTGCATACATTTTTTCAAAGGAGAAACTACAATCTGACCCGACGATCACTGAACAAATTGGGCATAAGGCAATTTGGATAACTGGCGGAACCTGGCTTGGCATTTGGTTACTGCCATTGATTGTACTTTCGATACTTTTCTTCGACAGTATTTTTGTTGAACTAGCTTGGTTGTTTTCAAAGCTTGCAGTCCTTAGTTTTGGGGGCGCTTATGCAGTATTAGCCTACATGTCTCAAACGGTTGTGGTCGATAATCAGTGGTTAACACCTGAAATGATGATGGATGGTTTAGGCCTAGCTGAAACAACCCCTGGACCCTTAATACTAGTAACAGAATTTGTAGGTATAGTTTCTGCGGCATTGTCAAATGAAGAGATAAGTATCACTCGCGGCTTATTAGGAGGCAGTGTCACGCTTTGGGCAACATTTGCTCCTTGCTTTTTATGGATATTCTTAGGCGCTCCCTACGTGGACTGGATAACGCAGCAACCCAAATTAGAATACACGCTCTCAATGGTTTCTGCCGCTGTTACAGGTGTAATCTTAAACCTCTTTTTTTGGTTCTCTACCCACATTTTTTTCTCTGAAACTTTAGTTTCATCAATACTCGGCTCAACAACAACGTTGCCCCGATTACAGTCTGTGCAATTCGCTCCAATAATAATTTCTTTAGTCGCACTGTCAGTGAGAAAAAAGCTTGGGGTGTTCGGAACTATTCTCTTGTG
>WTIO01000040.1 GCA_011526365.1 Flavobacteriales bacterium | reverse complement strand
AGCCTACGATGCAGCGGCTTAGGCGCGTGCACAGTCTACAGAAGTTCGCCTCAATCCATGTCTCGTTTCACAATTTGTTCAACTCTCAAAGGTCACACTCAAAACGCAGTATATTCAAACTAAACCGTGACGCCGCTCTCACCGAGTGGCGCTCTTTAGTGACTTCATCGACATACACGTCAAATAAATCCTGATGCTTGGGCTCGTTTGTCTGACGGTAGTTAATGGATGGGTGGTGACTGCGTTAATTTTCAAGTCCTAATCAGGGCACAGAACGAAATCGAAAGCGCAGTGCCACTCACAATCGTTGTTATCGTTTTTCGTAAACGGCGCTTTTAAACTCTCTTTTACACCAAAAACCGCATCAGACAGGATGTAGGGATCTTCACCATCAAAAATATGGGTGACAAGTTTTTGGAAACCGGGTGCTGTCACGATCACATGCGTATGTGCGGGGCGATATGGATGGCGCCCCATGCCGTTGAGCATTTCGCCAGCGGGTCCATCAGTTGGCACTGGGTATGATACGGGTTTGATGCCCCGAAAATTATATGCTCCGTCGGCACCAGTGGTGAAAATTCCCCGGTTATTCCATTTGGGTTGGATGTCTGGCTGTTGGACGTCATAATACCCATCAGAATTATCAGACCAAACATCTATTCGTGCATTTGCGATTGGAGTCCCATCTGTCGACAGCACACGCCCCGTGAAATGACAGCTTTCCCCCTTGCCATCCAAGGAAATGTTTGTGCCCATATCCAACTCTGGCGCACCAACAACGTGAAAAGGACCGAGTACGGTGGTTTGGGTCGCGTGTTCTGGGCGCCGATTGTTAATAGCATCGACCAACATCGATACGCCAAGTGTGTCGCTCATCAAAATCCACTCTTGCCGTTCATTGGTGCATTTTTGACCGGTACGAGTTAAAAAATCGATGGCAATTTCCCACTCTTCTTGGGTCAGCTCAACTTCTTTGATGAAGTCATGTAGGTGATTAATGAGACCTGCCATAATTTGACGAAACCGAGGGGTACATTCATCGTCATTAATTCGACCGATTACCGTCTCGGCAGAGTTTTTTTCATCCAAGAAGTGTGCCATTTTTTTCTTTCAGTTATCCGCGAAGTTTTTTGGTGGAAGGGAAGGAATGTACTCTCTTACTAAGGCAGAGTCTGCCTTTTTATCGTCTCCACTATGCTTTGTCTCTTTGATCAAAGGGATGCCCAAATGCATCTTGATAGTCGGCCTCATCCCAGACTCCAATAATGATGCCTGGGGGTTCCTTTCCTGCCATCGATGCTAGGCGTTCTGGTGTGACAGTAGTCCGATTATGATGCTGGCGAGCCCATTTGAATAATGCGGCTTCTAGTCCTGCGCGTATCTCAGCTGTTTCAGGTGCATTCCCCAAATCAATTAGCTCATTTGGGTCATTTTCCATGTCAAATAGCATCGGGCGATGTCCTTCGGCATAGGTCATTTTCCAACGCTTATCTCGGATCATATAGATCCGTGCATCTGCTTGGTCTTGTTGGAGAATGACTTGAGCTTCTCGAATGGCATAGTCATATTCGCTGATTGCATGGGTTCGCCATTTTTTTGGCTCTTGTGGGCTGTAAAGCAATGGCGATAGATCCTGTCCTTCAAGAATATGGGGCTTAGGGTCTCCGCCAAAATACTCTAGGAAAGTCGGAGCTAGATCAATCATCTCGACTAGTTCATCGCGCACCATGCCGCGGGTGTTATCGGCCTTGGAGGAGGGATCGTAAATGATCATTGGAACTTTAGCGCTTTGGTCATGGAACATGTCCTTTTCACCCATCCAGTGATCCCCAAGGTAATCGCCATGATCTGACGTAAAGACGATCATAGTGTTTTCCATCAGTCCGTTTTCTTCCATCCATTTGAAGAGATGGCCCATTTGATCATCGACTTGTTTTATCAATCCCATATATGCTGGAATGACTTTTTCCCTAACATCGTCTCGTGCAAAGGTTTTACAGACCCTGGTATTTATAAGCGCGTTAAAGACAGGGTGGTCATTTTGTTTTTCTGCCTCTGATCTAATTGGCGGAATGACGTGTTCCGGACCATACATGGAATTATAGGGGGCAGGGACAATGTAAGGCCAATGTGGTTTGATAAAGCTAAGGTGACACAACCATGGCTCATCACCTGCGTTTTTCATAAATTCCATGGCGCGGCGCGTCATATAGGGAGTTTCGCTATCTTCTTCTGCGATATCGGCTGGTAGATCAGAATATTTTAGCAGCCAACCTGATAATACCTCTCCGTCATTCCCAATGGCGGAATTGGCATGACTGTCCCATGGGGCATCCCTTGGATAGCCTTTTTCGCGCAAATAGCCTTCATATGCTTCGCCACCATGGCGATTTTTGCCTATCGGATGCAGGCCGTCATCACGTTCATATGGATCAAAGCCACATTCGGACAGACGGACGCCGATGATGCTGTCTTTTGGTATGCCTAGCCATTCCATCCCTTGTAGGTCGGGTTTCATGTGAGTTTTGCCAATGATAACTGGACGGACACCTAAAGGACGCAAATGATCTCCGAGTGTTGGTTCTCCGATGCGCAGTGGAAAAAAATTCCAAGTGGCGCCATGGCTACGACAATAACGCCCAGTGTACGCGCACATGCGACTTGGGCCGCAAAAGGGCGACTGAACATAGGCGTTCGTGAAACGCACACCTCGTTCTGCCAATTTGTCGATGTGCGGCGTGTGGAGATGTGGGTGGCCATAACAACTTATATAATCAAATCGCAGTTGATCACACATAATCCATAGTACATTTTTTTTATCTGCCATCGTCTGACTCCGTGTCTACAAGGTCACCCAGCGGCCAATACTGTCTTTCCCCGTACAATAATGGATCTTTTGTTTCATCTTTAGATACCGCGATCACATCTCCAAATAGCACAGAATGCGTGGCTTGCGGGGATAATTCACCCAAAATACAGTCGAAGCTTGCCAACGCGTTTTTAAGAGCTGGTGCGCCTGTGGATAATTTTATCCAATTTTGCGTCGTAAATCGCTCTTTATACTGATCAGTATGACCTGCAAAACGCTTTGCAATATCTTCATGGGCAGTTGATAGAACATTCACGCAAAAACGACCTGATTGAATTATTTTATCGTGGGAGAAGGCTGATTTATTCACGCAGACAAGTAATCTGGGTGGATCAGCAGTGACTGAGGCGACTGCGGTCGCGGTTAAGCCAAAGTATTCGCCATCAATTTCTGTTGTCACAACGCAGACTGATGCAAAATGCGAGGCGACCGCATCGATATATGCTGCACTTGTACAGTTCTTTTGGTCGAGTATGTCCTGGCTCATTTCAGTTCACTTTTTGATTGAGTGCAGGGGCGCGCTCATGCCTAAGGATGGTTTTGTTAAACCATCGCATTTTGTGGAAGATCGATTC
>WTIO01000002.1 GCA_011526365.1 Flavobacteriales bacterium | reverse complement strand
CTGTGGTTGGTCCTAAGGGTGTTGTTTTTAAGGCTACAGCTTTAATGAAAAGAATAGGATAAGATAACACCCTCCCAAGTGGAGGGTTTTTCTTTTGCATCCATTCTCCATATCTTAGAGGTATCATTATCTATACAACAAATTCAAACAGTAAGGTGTTGACAGTTAGCCTAAAGCTTTAAATATCTTTGCCTTTAGAATTTATTTAACCGTGAAAGCAAACGAATTAAATTTAAAAAAGTACCCGTGATATGGATCACTCTAAAATAAACTCTTTTAAGCATGTAAACTACCTCTGGGATGACAAACATGCCAACGCCTTGGGAGCAGATCAAGTAGCTCTGTTTTTATACCGCTCCAATATACTGGGAGCTGACCTCCGGATCACCAATTACGGGGGTGGAAATACCAGTTGTAAAACCATAGAACAAGATCCGCTTACGGGTGAAAAGTGTGAAGTTATGTGGATCAAAGGGTCAGGAGGCGATATCGGCACCCTAGACCGATCCGGAATCGCAGGACTCTACACCGAGCGCTTGCGAAATCTTAAAAATGTTTATCAAGGCTTAGCGGATGAGGACCGCATGGTTGGCTTATTCAACCATTGCATTTTTGACTTAGACAGTCGGGCTCCCTCTATAGATACCCCTTTGCACGGATTGCTTCCCTTTCCCCACATCGATCATTTGCATCCCGACGCCCTAATCGCCATAGCGGCGGCTAAAGAGGGTAAAAAAATTACTCGAGAAATTTGGGGCGATACCATAGGATGGGTCGATTGGCAGCGTCCGGGTTTTGATCTGGGGCTTCAATTGGAAAAATGCCTAAACTCCAATCCAGGAATCAAGGGAATAGTTTTGGGCAGTCATGGATTGTTTACCTGGGGAGAAACATCTAAAGAGTGCTACCTTAACAGTTTAGAAGTGATAGAACAAGCCTCAGCCTATATAGACGCAAAAATCAAAGCAAATGGAAAGGTATTTGGAGGGGCACGAACCGAATCGCCTGATACCTCCAAGCGAAAGGCGCAAGCAGCCAAACTTATGCCCGTTTTACGCGCGTTGTGTAGTTCAGAACAAAATATGGTCGGCCACTTTAACGACAGTCCTGAAGTACTCGAATTTGTAAACAGCAAAGACCTTGAAAGGCTCGCTCCTATGGGTACTTCCTGCCCCGACCACTTTTTGAGAACCAAAATAAAACCTTTAATCCTTCCCCTAGAAGTAGCTGAGGATCTTTCGAATTTAGAAACGATCAAAAAAAGCTTAGCCCCTCATTTCGAAACCTATAGAAATGAATATGCCGCTTATTACAACCAATGTAAAAAAGAGAACAGTCCTGGCATGCGCGATCCCAATCCTGTTATATTACTTTATCCTGGAATTGGGCTATTCAGTTTTGCTAAAAACAAACAAACGGCACGTGTGGCGTCCGAGTTTTACTTAAACGCTATAAATGTCATGAGAGGTGCAGAAGCCATTTCTTCCTACACCTCCTTGCCCCTTCAAGAAGCCTTTGATATTGAATATTGGCTTTTGGAAGAAGCAAAATTACAACGGCTCCCCAAAGAAAAACTTTTGTCTAGAAAAATAGCTTTGGTTTCCGGTGCAGGAGGAGGCATCGGCATGTCGATCGCTAAAAAATTAGTGGCGGAAGGGGCTGTAGCGGTCTTGTTAGATATTTCTGAAGATAATCTAAAAGAGGCAGCAAAAGATTTTGCCAAAGATACCGCCATTTCCGTAGTCTGTGACATCAACGATCAAAAAGCCATTGAAGAAGCAATACAACAAAGCTGTCTGCATTTTGGAGGATTAGATATTGTGGTTCACAGTGCAGGACTTGCCATTTCAAAGCCCCTATCCGAAACAACCACTCAAGATTGGGACTTGCTTCAAAATATTTTAGTCAAAGGGCAATTTGTACTGTTCAAACAGGCTGCAGAAGTGCTTAAACTTCAAGAAAAGGGAGGTAATTTTATTACAATTGCCAGTAAAAATGGCCTCGTGGCTGGACCTAATAATGTAGCTTATGGAACTGCAAAAGCGGCTCAGCAGCACATGACGCGCTTGTTGGCTGCCGAATTGGCTTCGGAAAAAATTCGCGTGAATACCGTCAACCCCGATGGGGTGATTGTGGGAAGTAAAATTTGGGAAGGAGCCTGGGCGCAAGGTAGGGCCGCTGCCAATGGAATTAAAGTGGAAGAGCTCCCCTCCTTTTACGCCAAAAGAAACCTTTTGAATCAAATCATCACACCCGAAGATATTGCACAAGCTGTTTTTTCATTGGTAGCGCTGTTGGATAAGTCTACAGGTAATACAATTAACGTAGACGGTGGAATGGCTAATGCATTTGTAAGATAAGTAGAACTATGTTAACAAAGGAAGCAATACATCAAGTAAATCAAACAAAAGAAAATAATCATGCTCAGGAATATTTTGCCTTAGCTGAAAAATTAAACGCGCAAGGAATTGACCCAGAACAGCTTTTAGGCAAGCTTGAAAAATTCCAAATTGCGATTCCAAGCTGGGCCTTAGGGGCAGGAGGGACGAGATTTGGCAGATATGCCTTTGGGGGAGCTCCCAGAACAATCTTAGAAAAAATTGAAGATGTGGGCCTACTCCATGCCCTCACTAAAAATAGCAATGCCATTTCACTGCACATTCCATGGGATGTGCCGAAAGACATTAACGCGATTAAGGAAGTGGCAAGGGCCAATGAACTTATTTTTGATGCAGTAAACTCAAACACCTTTCAAGATCAAGCTCATCAAGAAAATTCGTATAAATTTGGTTCGTTATCCCATGTCGATAAAGCCGTAAGAGATCAAGCTATTGCCCATAACAAAGAGGTAATTCAAATTGGAGAAGCCCTAGGATCTAAAAGCATTACCGTTTGGCTTGCAGACGGTTCCAACTTTCCAGGACAAACTAATTTTCAGAAAGCGCTTCACTACACCCAAGACAGTTTGCTTGAAATTACAAAAGCAATGCCTGATGATTGGAGTCTTTTTATAGAATACAAACCCTATGAACCCAATTTTTACAGTACTGTAATTCAAGATTGGGGCACCTCTTTTTTGCTGGCTAATGCCTGTGGCCCCAAAGCCTTTACCCTTGTCGATCTTGGTCATCACCTCCCCAATACCAATATCGAACAAATTGTAGCCACGCTCCTGATGCAGGGTAAATTGGGTGGGTTTCATTTTAATGACAGCAAATATGGCGACGATGATCTTACTGTAGGGAGCATACAACCCTATAAGCTCTTTTTGATATTCAACGAATTAGTATACGGTATGGCTACCAATAAAAACAATCCTCCACTGGCCTGGATGATTGATGCCAGTCACAACACTAAGGATCCCCTAGAAGATTTGCTCCAGTCTATAGATGCGATTTTAGAATCTTACACCAAAGCTTTGCTTGTAGATCAAACTGCGCTGCATCATGCGCAGCAAAACAATGATGTGGTTTTGTGTCAAGAACTCTTACAAAATGCTTTTAAAACCGATGTTCGCCCTTTAGTGC
>WTIO01000032.1 GCA_011526365.1 Flavobacteriales bacterium | reverse complement strand
CAAGGGGTTAGAGGAGATTTAGATTGGAGGCATTGGTGTAAAAGAAAAACCCTCCACTTGGGAGGGTTTGATATTAATAAAAACAAAAAGGTTCTTTTAAAGACCTCCAAACGCAGCAAGAACTAAAATAGTGAAGTTAGATTTAATCTCTACCCCTCCGTTAGTTTTACCCCATTCTTCCCATTCTTTGGTATATTTTTCCATTTTTTGCTTTTGACCAATTAAATCATTAAAGTCTGATGAGCCAATTACAACCCAATGTGTTGCACCGTTTGGCGAACCAATATCATAAGTACCGAAACCAACAGGCCTATTACCTAAAACTTTTGAGACCTTGTTAACGTATTTATCGTGAGCTTTTTTAAATGCTTCTGGGTCGTTTGGCTTTATATCATAAATTTGGATTAATGGGTAGTCTTTAGGTTCTGAGCCTACATAACTCAGAAATCTACCTGCATAAGAGGGCCCCCATTCTTCAACATAATTATTTAATTTTTCAAGAAAAAGATCTTGTTGATATTCTTTAAGATCATTTCTACCAAGCTTTCCTAACTCCCCAAACGCTACAACTCTATGAGTCCAAACGTTATCTCCAAAAGTAATCCTTTCTATTTGGACACCTCCTGACTTGTATTCGGCATTCTTGTTGTGTTCTGTTATTATGTTGCCAATAGCTTCTTCTGTACCTTGTTTAGCATTGAAATGCCACAACCTAAAAGTGTTTTGTGAAAATGCATTATTTGTAAATAATACAAAACTTAAGAAATAAAGAATTTTCTTCATTGTAAATGGATTTATGGTTAATAATACCTCTAAGTTAGGGAGAATGGGTGGAAAAGAAAAACCCTCCACTTGGGAGGGTTGGTTTTAATATATTATTTGACCTTTATCGTTTACCTGAATAAGAATTTCCCAAATTATTTGCTCGTACCAACCTTCAGGGGCAGACTTTACTATTGGTTCTAAATTTATTTTAGATATCCCTGGAATTTCTGAATTAATAGATTCATATACATCTTCAATCGTTTCAAACCCATCTACTGTCATAACATTCCAACCGTGCCTTTGACCGCGGGGATTTAACCTTCGTGCCACACCCCAGTTTTTTTGTTTTGTTTGATTTCTTTTAATCAGATTTTTAAAAAATGGAGCCCAAATAGTCTTTTGTTGAATTGAAAAATTCTTTGCATCAGGTGACATTGCCAGGTTATGGACTGTATATTTTACATTTGTACCTTTTGGTGCCGAAATAAATTCATCAAAATAAAAATTACTATTCCCAACAACATATGATCCCCATTTGTTTCTGCCAAGGTTACTTAATTCTGGTGTAAACAATTGTTTTGATGTTTCTTTACTGTATTTTCCAATTGAATTATAAGCCTCCTTTCGAGATTCTATATCTCCAAAGGAAATCCAAGTTATATATTTTACATTCTTTTCATCCTTGCCAACTCTTCTTGCCATTGCCCACCCATTTATTAATTTATTTTCAGCTGCTTTTGACATTACTTTGGCAAACCATTCTTTTTCAGTTGCTTCATAAATTGCCGTTTCATCATAAGGGACAGAAAAATGCCACATGTCAACATACTGGGAGAATCCAACTAATGGGGTTAATAATAAATAAAATAGGATACGCTTCATTTTAATAGATTTATGGTTAATATACCTCTAAGATATAGAGAATGGGTTACATATCAAATCACAACCCCCAACCTCAACAGAAAACTCATTTCCTGAAACCCAGGGGGTGGGGTTGTTATAGGAGTGCTTGATACCTTTTAGCTTTTAAATACAATGTCATAGTCTACATCTTTGCCTATGTACTTAGTCACATACTTACACACCTCTTCGTTATTGTATACAGGTTGATAGTCTCCCACAGAGATATTTCCTAAGCCATATCTAACCTCTTTATAGGTCATATCTGTATTAGTATCAAGGAGCATATGGACGTGTAGGTTATAGTAATCTCCCTTATCTCGCTCAGAAACAAAGAATACGTTGTCTACCTTATGAGATCTATTGAAGAGCCTTCCTATCCAGTTTCTCACTGTCATAGTATGGATCTTGTAAGGTGTTCTGCAGGTGATAAAGTAGTTCCAGTTGTAATGCTGGAGAAATGCTGAGTAATCTTTAGCTACATACATGTTGGTTAAGTTTAGGACATAGCAGGGATTAAGGCATACTATGCCTGGTTATACATATTTCATTATTATGGATTGATTATTTGAATAGAATTACAGCAAATTTACCAAGGAAACAGGTTGATTTTCATCAGATCTTGATATTTGAAGGGTATTTGAGGGGCAAATTTGTGGGCAAAAAAAAATAAAAAAAGGGACTACATTACTGTAATCCCTTGGTTTTACTCGGGTGGAAGATCGGTCTCGAACCGACGACCTCCTGAACCACAATCAGGCGCTCTAACCAACTGAGCTACAACCACCGTTTGCGGGCGTAAAATTACGTGAATTAATTCTTCGTGCAAAATAATTTTTTGGCTTTCTATAGCCTTACAACCAACTGTTGATATCGTCAATGGCCAAAGGTTGCTGGGTGGTAAAGCCCTCTCCAGCTGCGGCACCAATTAGGCGACCAAAGTTTTCCGCACGATACTGTACACTTGCTAAAAAGTTTTTTGAACTAATTGGTGTGCTTTTCTCTTTAGAATTAGGCGTGTAAAACTGACTGCTGTAGGCCTGTACCGCTTCCATTTTTTTCTCGAGGTAACCACTGATATCAACGATAAAATTGGGAACCACTTCATTCCATTGGATATAATGGAATACATAACGAGGACGCCAGGCTTGTTGTGGTATCCCCTGATGGGTTGTTGTAATTTTAGACAATCCACTTAAAAAACAGGCATCGGCTACCAAGGCAGCCCCACGCCCATGATCTATATGACGATCGGATTCAGCATTACAAAGCACCACATCGGGACGGTAGTAGCGTATTTTTTCTATCACTTCCAGTTGGTGTTGTTCGTCATTGGTGAAAAAACCGTCACGAAACCCCAAATTCTCCCGGGCTACAAGCCCCATGATGGATGCCGCTGCGGCGGCTTCCTTTTGGCGGGTAGGCACATCTCCGCGCGTCCCTAATTCTCCTTGCGTAAGATCTATAACAGCCACCCGTTTTCCATTTGCTACGGCCTTAATAAGGGTACCAGAACAACCCAGCTCTACATCATCAGGATGGGCACCAAAAGCGAGAAGAGCTACAGGACTACTCATACCGATTCTTTTAAGGCGTTAGCGATATCGTCTTGCAAATCACTTAAAGCTTCTATTCCTGTTGAAAAACGAATCAACTGAGCACTGATTCCCTGAGCTTGACGCTCTTCTTCGGTAAGCAAGGCATGAGAGGTAAGTCGGGGGGACAGCGCGGTGCTTTCAATACCGGCTAAACTCATTACAGGCTTTATAATTTTTAGGGCTGCTAAAAATTTTGAAACTGAATACTGCTCGTCCAATACAAACGAAAGCATCCCACCAAAACCATTCATCTGTGCCGTAGCCCGTTGGTGATGGGGGTGGGTTTCCAGTCCAGGGTAGTACACTTGGGTAACTTCTGCTTGTGCAGTAAGCCACTGGGACAAAGCAAGGGCATTGGCATTTTGTGCGGCGACACGCAAGGCCAAGGTTTTCATGCTTCGTTCTAACAACCAAGCCGAAAACTCACTGAGGTTCCCACCTAAATTGATGGAAGTACCGTGAATGGTATCTATGTGTTCCTGTGAACTCACTACAGCCCCAGCACTGATATCCGAATGCCCACCCAAATATTTTGTGGCAGAGTGCATTACAATATCAATCCCCCAATCTATAGGAGTTTGGTTTACAGGACTTGCAAAGGTATTGTCTATAAAACTCAGCAACTGGTGTTCCTTACAAAGCTGCGTCACAGCACCCATATCTACAATTTTTAAAAGTGGGTTACTGGGGGTTTCAATGTATATCCCCTTGGTGTTGGGCTGAATTGCAGCTTTAAAATCGGCTACTTCCAAACCGGAAGTAAAGCTGTAGGTAATACCGTATTTGGGGAATTCAGTTTTTACAAAATTTCGGGTCCCCCCATAAATTTCATTTTGCAATACAATATGATCACCTTTTTTAAAAAAACTCAACAGAGTAGTACTGATAGCGGCCATCCCAGAACTAAAAATTAATCCTGCAGCAGCGTTTTCCAGTGCAGCAATTTTTTGCCCTACGGCAGCTAAATTGGGTGTGTTAAAATACCTTGGATACCGTTTTTCAGCAACGTCTTCAAAGGCATAGTTGGTCGCCATGTACAAAGGAGATATAGCACTTTTGTACTGCTGGTCTTCTAACCCGCCTTCATGAACACATTTTGTTGAAAATTTACGCGCCATTCACTCCCCAGTTATCCACGATACTACCTCTTCATCATTGGGAAGGGTACGCGGTGCGATTACTTTTTCTAAACGTCCGTTGGTACCGATCAGGTACTTTTGAAAATTCCAGGTGACCTTAGAATCACGAACTCCGTTTAAACGCGCTTCTGTTAAAAAGGCGTAAAGTGGGTGCATGTCTTTCCCCTTTACAGAAATTTTTGACATCATAGGAAAGGAAACGCCATAATTGCGTTGACAAAAAGTAGCAATTTCATCATTTGTTCCGGGCTCCTGCCCCATAAAGTTGTTTGCTGGGAAACCTACAATTACAAACTTTTCACTGCCATAGGTGTCATAGAGCGTCTGCAACTGCTTGTACTGTGGCGTTAAACCGCATTTTGAAGCGGTATTTACAATCATAATTTTCTTTCCCTTCAATTCCTTGAAATCAAAGGTGTTACCCTCAATATCAGTGACTTTAAATTGATAAATAGTGTTTTCCATAGCGTTGTTGTTTTGTGCCTGTACTACAAAAGTGGAGAGTAGCAAAAGACCGACAATCATTTTTCTCATTCTTCTTTTTTTTGCGTTGCAAAATACAATTTTTAGACTATAATCAGGCAATGGATGCCGAAAGTCCCGCTTCCAACAAAAGTGTGCAACGGGGCTCTAAATACGCATAGCTCCCAGTTTTCACCGTACACTTTCCATTAAAATGTACTATATAAGCACATTGTTCGGCCTGCTGTGCCGTGTGATCACAAACAGCGATAAGAGTAGTAATCACGTGTTCAAAAGTATTAACATCATCATTGTAAAGAATCAGTTCATTCTCTTCGGGAGTAGCGGTGTCAACCGCGACATCTTCTAGGGGATCGGCTTCTGGGGCAGAATTATGCCCTAAATATTGCTGCTGTCCAATCATTTTTTACAATATGGTGTTCCCAATTAAGTCCATTAAATGTAGCCTTTTCTTTTAATACCTGAAGATCGTTTAAATAAAATCCACTAAGCAAAAGTACTCCCGAAGGACTAAGGTGTTTTGCGTAATCGGGAAGCTGTTGTAAAAGGACGTTTCTATTGATGTTTGCTATGATAATATCAAAATCAGTAGCCGTTACAGCATTAATATCGCCAAGGTGCACCTCCACTTTTGAGCAGTGGTTGAGTGTGCAATTTTCTTTTGAATTCTCATAGCTCCAGGAATCAATATCAAAAGCAGCTACCGAAGCTGCTCCCATTTTTTCCGCCAGTATTGCTAGCACCCCAGTACCTGTTCCCATGTCTAACACCTTTTTACCGCTACAATCCATGTCCAAAAGCAATTGTACCATCAGCTCAGTGGTTTCATGGTGTCCCGTTCCAAAGCTCATTTTGGGTTGGATTACAACATCATAGTCACAGCTGGGCTCAGGATGAAATGGCGCACGAATAACACAACGATCGCCAACATGTACAGGCTTAAAATCGGCTTCCCATTGGGCATTCCAATTTTTTGGAGCTATGGTTTCTGTCGTGTATCGTATGCTGTTTTCAGCTTGTTGCACTACATACAATTCAGAAATATTTTCTGGTGCTTCGTCTTCTGGGATATAAGCCAAAAGGCCTGTTGCTGTTTCTTCAAAACTTTCAAATCCCAGTTGGGCCAATTCGGCAACAAGGATTTCTCGTGTAGGTTCTAAAGGACTAATCGTAAAGGTATAAGCAAGGTAGGGACGTACCATTAGAGGGCTTTTGCAATCGCCAAAAAGTCTTCTGCTTTTAGGGCAGCACCTCCAATAAGACCGCCGTCTACATCGGTTTGCTGGAATAAGTCGGCAGCATTTGCGGGCTTCACACTCCCACCATAGAGGATGGAAACCTCCTCCGCCAGCGTTGCGCTGTACTGTTCAGCAATCAATTGACGAATAAAGGCGTGCATTTCTTGGGCTTGTTCTGGACTGGCAGTTTCCCCTGTTCCTATGGCCCACACAGGTTCATAAGCCAAAATAATTTTTGACCATTGCTGCGCACTACAAGAAAACAAAGCCGTAGCCAATTGTTCCTTTACCACTTCAAAATGGCGGTTGGCTTTGCGATCTTCGAGTACTTCTCCGAAGCAATAAATGATTTCCATATCGTAGTCCAAGGCCGTTTTTACTTTTTCTGCCAACGCAGCATCGGTTTCATTAAAATACGTACGACGTTCCGAATGACCGAGAATCACCGTACGCACCCCTATACTCTGCAACATGGGTGCAGCAATTTCTCCTGTAAAGGCCCCGGAGGTTTCCTGATGCATATTTTGTGCAGCAACCTCAAGAAAGGTGTCAGCGGTGAGTGCAACACTTTGTGCAAGATGGGTAAATGCAGGAGCAATAATTACGCGAGCAGTTGAATTCCCGTTTTGTTGTAGTGCTCCAATAAGGGCGGCCGTCCCCTTTTTATCGTTATTCATTTTCCAGTTACCGGCAACAATTTTAGTTCTCATTGTTTAATATAATTTTACTTTAGGATCTAAGAGGGTGTAAATATAATCCACAATTATGTTTATCAGGATAAACAAGGTGGCTATTGTGAGTACCCCACCTACAATTATCGGTATATCAAGGGTGTTAAGCGCAGTGACAATTTCTTTCCCCAAACCTTTCCAACCAAAAATATACTCCACAAAAACAGCTCCAGCCAATAAGGAAGCAAACCAGCCCGATACGGCAGTTATCACGGGATTTAATGCATTTTTTAGGGCGTGGCGAAAAATGATGGCCAAAAGGGGCAATCCTTTTGCACGGGCAGTACGAATGTAATCCTGGGTTAGTTCTTCCAAAAGGCTGTTGCGCATCAGTTGGATGATAATAGCCAAAGGACGAATGCCCAATACCAATGCAGGTAGTAGTAAGTTTTTCCATTGTATGATTTGGCCTTCACCAAAGTCATCAATTTCATAGAGACTCCCCGTCATATTTAAACCGGTATAGCGGTGTAACACAAATCCAAACAACCAAGAAAAAAGTATGGCGCTAAAAAAAGAGGGGACACTCATGCCTAATGTACTCAACAAACGCAGGCAACGATCGGTCCACTGGTCTTTGGTGAGTGCTGCTACTATCCCTAAACCAATGCCTAGCAGGATGGCAATGGACAAAGAAGCTAACGCCAAAACAAAGGTGTTGGGCAACGTTTCTGCAATGATACTACCTACCTTTTTACCCCGCTTTTGGTAGGAGGTTCTCAGGTAAGGCCATTTCAGTACCAGTTGGTTGGAAGCCCCAGTATAAAGCGTCAATCCGCCATATTTTTCAGAAGTGTAATGGGTAAAATCTTCGGGGGAAGTACTGTGCATCGACAAGGGAGACAGGTCGTTTAAAAAATATAGGTACTGCTGGTGAATGGGCAAGTTGAAGCCAAATTTTTTCTTTAGAGCAGCGAGCTGTTCGGGGTTTTGCTGCTGGTCGAGCATCATTTGTGCCGGGTCACCCGGCAAAACTGTAAACATAAAAAACACTACGGTGACTACACCAAAAAGTGTCAATAGTCCCGAGCGCAATTTTTGTAGAAAGTAGATCACGTATTACGCCGCTTCAAGATGAATTAATGCAAACACAGCATAGTTGATGATGTCCTGATAGTTGGCGGCAATACCTTCGCTTACAAGTGTTTTTCCGTTGTTGTCTTCAATTTGCTTTACGCGTAATAATTTTTGAAGAATTAAATCCGTAAGGGAACTCACGCGCATATCCCGCCACGCTTCACCATAGTCGTGGTTTTTATCTTCCATAAGTTGGAAGGTGGTTTGTATGTGCTCGGTATAAGCAGCATTGGCTGCATCAGGATCTAGGTCGGGGTGTTCGGCCACACCCTTATCAACTTGAATTAACGCCATCACGCAATAATTGATAATACCCATAAACTCCGCTGCTTGACCTTCATCAATACGTTGTTCGGTATTGGTTTGTAGTCCTCTAATGCGTTGGGCTTTAATAAATATTTGATCGGTGAGTGAAGGCAGGCGTAAAATTCGCCAAGCGGTACCGTAATCCTGCATTTTTTTGGAAAATAGGGATTGGCATTTCCCAATGATTTTATGATAGGCAGCAGCTGTGTTTTCCATAGTCCCTTAAATTTGGGTAAATTTCGCTAAATTTTTTTAAGTGTTCTTGTACAACGAATGCGAATTTAGTGCTAGTCAATGAAAATACAATGTAAGGGCCGTTTAATCGATTTTCAAGTTCCCAAAATCATGGGGATTTTAAATATTACCACTGATTCCTTTTACGATGGTGGACGGTACAATACACGTGACACCGCCCTACAACAGGTGGACACCCTCCTTGAAGAAGGTGCCGATTGTATAGATGTGGGAGCAGCCAGCAGTCGTCCCGGAGCGGCTGTTCTAACTGCCGAGGAAGAAGGCCAACGCCTCTACCCTATTTTAGAGGCTTTAGTAGCTCGTTTTCCCGATACCCTGTTTAGTGTGGATACCTACAACAGTGGTACTGCGGTAGAAAGTGTGGCCCGTGGTGCAGCGCTAATTAATGATATTTCGGGGGGTACTATGGATCCTAAAATGTTGTCTACTGTGGGGAAATTAAAGGTTCCCTATATAATGACACACCTGCAAGGAACTCCCCAAAACATGCAGCAGCAGCCCCAATACGAAAACGTGGTTACCGAAGTGCTTCAATTTTTTTCAGAAAAAGTGCAAACCGCCTATGCCGCAGGTATAGATGACGTCATTGTAGATCCGGGTTTTGGATTTGGAAAAACCATCGAACACAATTACAGCTTATTAAAAGCTTTAGACCGTTTCCATAGCTTGTCATGCCCCGTAATGGTTGGCCTTTCAAGAAAATCTATGATCTATAAACTGCTTGACATTAGTACCAAAGAAGCCCTTAATGGTACTACTGTACTGCATGCCCTTGCCCTCCAAAAAGGTGCCCACCTTTTACGGGTGCATGATGTGAAATATGCAAAAGAATGCGTTCAGCTGTGGCAAGCCCTGCAATAGTTTTTTTATTTTTATAAAAATTTAGCAGTGCAACAACTCGATTTCTTGGCGATTTCTTTCATTGATATCATTGATATTTTTTTGGTTGCCCTGCTTTTATTTTCTTTCTATCGCCTGGTACGGGGCACAGTAGCCATCAATATTTTTATTGGAATAGTAATCATCTACCTAATTTGGAAGCTCACCGACATCCTTAAAATGGACGTGCTGAGTAACATCTTAGGAAATTTTATCAGCGTTGGTTTTTTTGCCCTTATTGTGGTTTTTCAGCAAGAAATACGAAAATTCCTCCTCCTACTGGGATCAACCAATTTTACCAATAGAAAAAATGTTATCCGCTATTTTCGGTTTTTAAATCAAAATGCAGGGCCTACCTCCTTGGATATTGTAGCCCTTTTAGAGGCTTGTGAAAAAATGGCAAAAGAAAAAACCGGGGCCATTATAGTTATTGAGCGCACCAATAATTTGGACTTCCTCCACCACACCGGGCACAAAACCGATATGAAACTTACGGGGACCCTCCTAGAAACCATTTTCTTTAAAAACAGCCCCCTCCACGATGGTGCTGTAATCGTCAAAAAAAACAGAATTGTGGCCACCAGGGTCATTCTTCCCGTATCAGAAAATCGTTCTATTCCTTCTCGTTTTGGACTGCGGCATCGAGCCGCGGTAGGTATTAGTGACAAAACCGACGCCCTAGTGTTGGTGGTTTCTGAGCAAACAGGAAAAATTAGCTTTATTAAGGACGGCGCCTTTTGTAAGTTTAAAAATATTGAAGACTTACGCATACAACTCACCGAAGCCCTGGCCATTTAAACTGCGGCTTCTTCAGCTTCTAAAAACTGTACTTTGTACAACTGCGCATACACCCCACCATCTATTTCCAACAAGGTCTTATGGTTGCCCGATTCTACAATTTCTCCCTGCTCCATCACCAGAATACGGTCGGCATTTTTAACCGTGGCCAAACGGTGTGCAATAATAAGAGAGGTCTTCCCAGCAGTGATTTTTGCAGTGGCATTTTGTATTAACTCTTCTGCATAGGAGTCTATGGCTGCCGTGGCTTCATCCAACACCAATATACTTGGATTGGACAAATAGGCGCGTAAGAAGGCTATCAATTGTCGTTGTCCGGCGGAAAGCATCACCCCCCTTTCCTTCACGTTATAATGGTAGCCTCCGGGCAAGGAACTGATAAAATCGTGAACTCCAATTTCCTTGGCAGCCGCAATCACCTGCGCTTCGGTGATCTCGGGATTGTGCAGGGTGATATTGTTAAAAATGGAATCTGAAAATAAAAACACATCCTGAAGCACCACCCCAACATGTTGACGCAAAGCGTCTAACTTTATATCGCGAATGGAATAGGAATCTATAAGGATGTCCCCCGAGTCGTAATCATAAAAACGGGACAATAAGTTGATAATGGTAGATTTTCCTGCGCCCGTTGCCCCTACTATGGCAACGGTTTCACCAGGTTGTATGGTAACAGATATACCGCGGAGTACCTCTTCGCCCGGCAGGTAGGAAAAACGAAGGTCCTTTAGGGTAATTTTTCCCTGAACACTTAGCGCCGTATGTTGCCCGGTGTCGGGAATTTGAGCCTCAGTTTCTAAAATATCAAAAATGCGTTCTGCGGCAACCATCCCCATTTGAAGGGAATTGAATTTATCGGCAATTTGCCGTAAGGGGCGAAACAACATTTGCGACATTTGAATAAAAAGAAAAATTTCTCCCAAAGAAATACTGCCGTCTGTAACCACGCGAAGCCCACCATACCACACCAGCAGTCCTATGGTAACCGAGGATGATATTTCGGCCACAGGAAAAAAGATGGAGTTGTACCAAACCGTTTTTAACCAGGCCTTTTTATGCTTTTCATTGATCTGCATAAAACTGCTGATTTCCTCTTGCTCACGGTGAAACAACTGCACAATTTTCATCCCACTAATGCGCTCCTGTACAAAACTGTTTAGGTTTGCCACTTGTAGGCGTACTTCTTCAAAGGCCTTCTTCATCGACTTTTGAAACAAACGCGTAGCGTACATAATAATGGGCAAAATGGAAAATACAATGAGGGACAACTGCCAATTGATGGCAATCATAATACCGATCACCAAAAGCATTTTAAGGATATCGGCAATAATCATAAACAAGCCTTGCGAAAAAATACTGGCGATCGTTTCAATATCGTTTACGGATCGAGTAACCAAACGTCCTACCGCTGATTTGTCGTAATACGCCATGCGGAAGTGGATAATTTTTTGGTATAAACTCACCCGTATATCCCTAATCACTTGTTGTCCCATCCAATTGGCAAAAAACACAAATAAAAATTGAAACAACACCTCCATCAAAAGGGCGCCAAGCATAAAACCCGTAAAAAGTACAATGCCGTCGTAATCTTTAGGACGGATGTAGTCATCCACGGTAACTTTTAATAAGTAGGGCGTAAGGGTAGAAAAACCCGATAGCAAAATGGCCGCCAACAATACAAAATAGTAAGTGACACGGTAGGGGCGAACATAACGCATCAATTTTTTGTAGAGTCCCCAGTCAAATATTTTCCCGCTTGCTTTGGCCATGCTTAGTAAATTGTTTTAGGATACTCAACAGCGGTTAAAAACAAGCCGTGTGCTGGAACGGAATAGCCTGCAGCATTGCGGTCTTTTGAAGCTAAAATCTGTTGCATTCCTTTTAGATCGGTTTTGTGTTGCCCCACTTCAATAAGGGTGCCCACTATTGCCCGAACCATATTGCGTAAAAAGCGGTTCGCAGCAATGGTAAAGATAAGACCATTCGCGGTGGTTTCCCAACGGGCATGGGTGATGTTACACTCAAAAGTTTTAACATCGGTTTTACTTTTTGAAAAACATTCAAAATCGGTATGCGATAGCAACAGCTCCGCCGCGGCATTCATTGCAGTAACATCCAAAGGAGTGGTCAATTGATAGGCGGTGTGCTGCTGAAAAGGAGCCTTTTGTTGTACAATGCGGTATTCGTAGCTGCGCGACACAGCATCAAATCGGGCGTGGGCAGTTGCTTCCACCGGACGAATGGACCGCAGGGCGATACTTGGCTGCAGAAATTGGTTGAGTTGATAACACAGTTGTTCTGGGGCTTCCAAGGCCGCTGGGGTATCAAAATGTGCAATCATCTGTAAGGCGTGTACACCGGTATCTGTTCGCCCCGCCCCCACTACAGCCATAGGCAAACGCAGCAGTGTACTCAAAGCCTCTTCTAGGGTTTGTTGTACGGATACCGCATTGGGTTGGCGTTGCCAGCCGTGGTAGGGTTTTCCGTCGTAACACAAATCGATGAAGTAGCGCACAAATTTTTTTTCAAAGATATTGTTTCTCCATTGATTTGCAGAAACAAATCTTCCTCCGCCCCTTTAGAAAAGGAATAGTTTAGTAATTTGAATCGCAAAAATGTGGAGTGAAAAAAATCACACTTTTATCGGACACCCATGGACACATGGATGCTGCCATTGTTAAGCATTGTCGTTGGGCCGATGAAATTTGGCATGCCGGAGATATTGGAACAACCGCAGTAACCGATCAACTAAAAACCCTTGGCCCCTTGCGTGCTGTTTTTGGAAACATCGACGGACAGCAGTTGCGATTGGAGTTTCCCGAAAATCAATTGTTTTGGTGTGAAGATGTAAAGGTGGTGATGACGCACATTGGGGGCTATCCTCCTAAATACAATGCCCACGTTAACGCACTGTTAGCAGAAGAACAACCACAGCTTTACATTTGTGGCCATTCGCATATTTTAAAAGCCATGCCCGACAAACAGCGACAATTGCTTCACCTGAACCCCGGTGCGGCAGGAAAACAAGGATTTCATCAAATGCGTACCATGATGCGGTTTTGCATTGACGGGAAAAAAATTCAGAATTTAGAAGTTATTGAACTGGGAAAACGCGGCGCCCTTTAGCGGATGCGATCCACGGAACGGACCAAACGCTCGTCCCGTTGTACGGCACGATAAGCAAGTACTAACAACAGCATTGACACTGCCAACACTCCTCCCCAACCCAAGGAATCGTACTGCTGGCTTTGCCACCAATGGTAGGCAAAAAGCCCAAAAACAAGGGCGTATAGTCCTTGTAGTACCAAGGTGAAGCGCAATTGTAGCAAACGCTTTTTGTATCCTAATAAGGTAATCAACTGTATTACAGCGACTCCCCCAACAAAAATTTCTTTTACAGGAACCGCAGTGGCATCAAAAGGAAAGGCGCTATCAGGCCAAGGAAAAAAATAATAGCCAAGAAGCAGTAGAAGAAGGTTTATCAACCAAAATAGGGTTTGAATACGCTGTATCATGGGACAAAAATAAGTTTTTTTAAATTTTCTTTCATTTCAAAAAAAGTTGTATAATTGCTCATATTCTTCAACGCAGGGTTACGCCCTGAACGAACCAAGAAATCATTTTTATTCTTCCAACATGTACGAAATTGCTGCTTTAAAAAGCAAAAAACTGCCCGAATTACAGGAAATCGCTAAAGCTGTAGGTGTAAAACGCATCACAGGGCAAAAAAAATTAGATCTTATTTATCAAATTATTGATACGGTTTCTGCCAACCCAAAAGTATTAGAAGATACTCCGGCAGCACCTAAGACCCCGGGGCCAAAAAAGGCAAAAGAAGCGCCAAAAAAAGAGGCTCAACAAAAGAAAAAAGCCCCCCAACACGACCAGCAAAAGCAGTCGCAAAAAGAACCTTCCAACGGAGGACAAAAAGACAAGAAAAATTTCAAGTCGAACGACGCTAAAAAACAACACAACGGCCAGCAACTACACAAAAGCCACCACAACAACCAGCGCAAAGGGCAACACGGTGAAGTTAACCACAACCGTGATACCCGAAACCGCTACCGTGAACCGGACTTTGAGTTTGACGGTATCATTCAATCCGAGGGCGTATTGGAAATTATGCCTGAGGGCTACGGTTTTTTGCGCTCCTCAGATTACAACTACCTCTCCTCTCCCGACGATGTGTACGTATCGCAATCACAAATTCGTTTGTTTGGTTTAAAAACTGGGGATACGGTGCTTGGTACTGTGCGTCCGCCCAAAGAAGGGGAAAAGTATTTTCCACTCATCAAAGTAGACCACATCAATGGCTTAGACCCTAAAGTGGTACGAGATCGGGTGTCTTTTGAACATTTAACGCCCCTGTTCCCCCAAGAAAAATTTATGCTTGCCGAAAAGCAAAGCACCATTTCAACACGTATTATAGATCTTTTTTCACCCCTAGGAAAGGGCCAACGTGGAATGATTGTCTCCCAACCAAAAACTGGGAAAACCATGCTCCTTAAGGACATTGCTAACGCCATTGCAGCCAACCACCCCGAGGTGTACCAATTGATTTTATTGATTGATGAACGTCCCGAGGAAGTTACCGACATGCAGCGTAATGTGGACGGAGAAGTTGTTGCCTCCACTTTTGACGAGCCTGCAGAACGCCACGTGAAAGTAGCCAATATAGTACTTGAAAAAGCCAAGCGCCTGGTAGAATGTGGACACGATGTGGTGATACTGCTAGACTCCATCACACGTTTGGCACGTGCCTACAATACCGTTCAACCCGCTTCTGGGAAAATATTAAGTGGTGGTGTAGATGCCAATGCCCTTCACAAGCCCAAACGTTTCTTTGGGGCTGCGCGAAATATTGAACGCGGAGGGTCGCTTTCCATTATTGCCACGGCACTCACCGAAACCGGGTCGAAAATGGATGAAGTGATTTTTGAGGAATTTAAAGGAACAGGAAATATGGAACTCCAATTGGATCGCCGTATTGCCAACCGACGCATTTTCCCTGCCATTGATTTGGTATCCTCCAGCACACGTCGCGACGATTTATTACTGGATGAAAACACCATTCAACGCATGTGGATCATGCGCAAGTACTTGGCGGACATGAATCCTGTGGAAGCCATGGAATTTATTAATGACCGCTTTAGAAAAACAACTAGCAACGAAGAGTTCTTAATTTCAATGAATTCCTAAGCTGAACAAACAGCATAAAAAAGGCGCTCAATTGAACGCCTTTTTTATTTGGTGTACATCTAAACTATAACGAAGCAACGTGCTTGGATAATTTAGACTTTAGGTTAGCCCCTTTGTTGGCATGAATGATGTTCTTCTTCACCAATTTATCAATGAGGGAGACCACTACTGGGAACAGCTTATTGGCCTCTTTCTTTGTGGTTGTAGCGCGTAGCTTACGGATAGCGTTACGTGCTGTTTTGTGTTGGAAACGATTTCTTAAGCGTTTCTTTTCGTTGGAACGAATGCGTTTTAAAGCGGATTTGTGATTCGCCATAATTTTTAATTAAATTCAAGTAGCCCGTAGGGGAATCGAACCCCTCTTTCCAGGATGAAAACCTGGCGTCCTA